>DIWV01000002.1 GCA_002435865.1 Cloacimonetes bacterium UBA6097
CCTGTAAAACGCAAATTTCACGCTTTGCAACAACTGGTTATGTCAAATTCTATACCACCTGCTTTATGTCAAGTACAAATGAAAATTATATTTATTTTTTATTCCAAAGACACTTTCAGGATGGTATCAAATGGAAAATCCAAACTGGATTTTTGGTCTTCTGCTGCTTCAGCGGTTTTTCTTAAATGACAGTCTATTTTTCCCCTTCTCGCACAGGGATTTTCCGGAGAGTCATCAGGGAGTCATCAGAGACAAAGTCCCTGATGACTCCCTGATGACTCCCTTCGTCAAGAGAGGATAAAAAGAGAAAGAAGATGAATTATTACTTGAATTTTTACTTGGAATTATATTTTGCAGGTATTACTTAATGATTTTCAGCATTGAAGAAAGTATCTATTGCTTTAATTCCACTTGCTTTGGCAGCTTCAAGAGTTCCTGCAAACAGCATCCTGCCATTATCAAGGAAGATGATTTTATCAGCGATGCGATTTATGGAAGCGAGTTCATGAGTTACTACAATAATAGTCATATTGAGCTGATGTTTCAAATTGAGGATAAGTTCATCCAGAGCAAGGGATGTGAGCGGATCAAGTCCGGCCGATGGTTCGTCACAAAAGAGAATATCGGGGTCAAGCACAAGGGCTCTGGCAAGAGCAGCTCTTTTTTTCATGCCACCTGAAAGTTCTGAAGGCAATAATTCAAGAGCATGGTCGAGATTTACCAGGTGAAGTTTAGTCCTGATAATTCTTTCCATAATGTCTTCCGGAAGTTTTGTATGCTGCTCTAAAGGAACAGAAATGTTTTCCTTAACGGAAATTGAATTGAGGAGTGCTCCAGCCTGAAACAGCATCCCTATGCGGTTCAGAACTTTCTCATTGAACTGGTATTCGTCCATTGTAGTGACTTCTTCGTTCCAGAACTTAATACTGCCGGAATAGGGTTCGATTAGTCTGAGGATATTTTTAAGTAAAGTAGTTTTGCCACAACCGCTGCCACCTAAGATAACCGTGACTTCATTGGGATAGATATCAACGGTGATGTCCTGCAGGATAATCTTAGGACCATATTTGGCAACCAGATTATCGACTTTAATAATGGGATTATTATTTATTGATTTCATCTCTCTCATTCAATTTTCATAAATATAACAAACTAAACACTGCATCAAAGAAAATCACTGCAAAGATAGATGCTACAACTGAATTTGTGGTTGCTTTACCAACGCCTTCTGCTCCACCTTTGACCGAAAAACCATAATAACTGCCGATTATAACAATAATCCAGGCAAAGAAGATACTTTTGGTAAAACTGACAATAATGTCCTTCATGATAAGAATATCAATTGACCTGCTGACAAAAGTCTGTACGCTAAGTCCTAAATACCCTACAGCAATGATTAAACCGCCGATCATACCAATCAAAATTGAAAAAGCAACCAACATCGGCATCACGACACTAATGGCATGAAACTTGGGAATAACAACATATCTAATGGGATTAATTGCCATCATTCTTAAAGCATCAATCTCTTCTGAAACCTGCATAGATGCTATCTCGGAAGCAATTGAGCTGCCGCTTCTACCCGCTACAATGATGGCAGTCATCATTGGTCCCATTTCCCTAACCAAAGAAATTGAGAGCAAGTCTGCGATAAATACATTAGCTCCAAAATTACGAAGCTGAGCAGCAGATTGTAGTGACAAAATAAATCCAATGATTAATGAAAGCAATCCAACAACCGGCAAAGCATCTACACCCAAATTAACGCCCTGCTGCGCAAAAGAACCTTTTCTTTGACCTTTTCTATTGAATAACCCAACAAAAGCCCAATAAAAAACATCAGCAGCCATGATCAGCAGTTGGTGAAAAGCTTCTGCTGTATCTACTACTTTGCTGCCTATATATTCAAATAATCCAACTTTGGGAATTGATTCTTTAAGAGGGATATCCTGTGATGAAAAAGTCTTCAGGATAGGTTTCAGAGCTTCGGGAACTCCCTGGAGGAATGCAGCTTTACTATAAGTTTTAATCTTATCCAGCAGACTTTCAAGAAAAGCTACACCGGCACTATCAAGATAAGTAACATCAGATATATCAACCGTTATTGGCTTTTCTTTTTTGAATATTGCGTCGATGGCTTCAGATATATCCGGCACAGATTTTATGTTTATTTCTCCGGAGAGAAAAATAGAATTATCCAGGTATTTTACTGTATCCTTCATATCAATAATAGAGAGATAACCTCAGAAACGCGCTGTAGTCCGTCAGGACATAATCCTGAACAGCTTTGTTGTATTTGATATTAGCCTTAATATCCATTGAGATGTTTCTATAAAGCTTAATATTAATCAGGTTTTCATTATCAAATATAGTGCTTTTTTCTTTTTCATTAATAGGGAATAAAACATCAAGGTTAGAGGTGATGCTGATAAACTTAAACAGGTTTGTAGCGGACAAGAGAAATGAAGCTTCAAGCCCTTGAGTGTCAATTGGTTGGTTTTCTTTATAAACTTCGTAAGTGAGAGTATCAATAGTTGTTGTACCGGCATATGAATAGACGGATTTTTCATAATCCTGCTGCCAGCCGTAACCTGACCTTAAATTAAAATAGATGTTGGGGGACAAATTTACCCTATAGGTCAATCCACATCCCTCTTTTAACCGCAATGGATAATACGGCTCTTTAACTTTTAGTTTTTTAGCATTTACGAAAAGAAGTGTATCAGAGTCCTGTGAGATTTTCATATAGTTCTTTTCAGTTTCAAAGAAAGAATATTCATCAAAAAAGTGAGTATTAATATCTCCACGTCCATAAAATCCAAAATTCTTAAGCAGTTTATTTAGCTTCCAGGGATATAAGACCAGAGCATTTTTTGCCGAGTAATCATCTACGTTAACCCTGAATTCTGTGCCGGTAGTTTTATCAAAACCCAAATCATATAAACTTTTCAGTGTAAAGTGAAAGGGCCAGACATCATAATCAATTTTGTTATCGAACTGACCTGAAAGGCTAATACTCTGGGTTGGATTATTCTTATCAACAGAATTGCTTGATGCAAGACTGAGGTTTGTATGTACAGCTCCCTTATGGAATCCGGACTTTTCTACGAATTCCGATGATTCCAAAATACCTGCGCCAATTAACACAGAGCGTTCCCCGGAAGGATCTACAACAATTGTTAATACATAAGACTTGCCTGCATCAATTGAAACTGTTGTAAAATCCTTATATGCATTTGGCGATGCACCATTTAATGTAATCAAATAGTTACCGGGATTAATGACCCATAGATAATCTGTTTCACCGATTTCGTCACTGGGACTGTATATTGAATTGACTTTGGCATCAAATCCATTCTGACCTTCAGTTTTGGAATATATATCATATCGCATCCTGACCCTGGTCTGGCTTTCATCAATTATTTTTACTATTAATTCACTCCAAAACGGAGCAACAACTGCCCTCATATGTGGATTTATTTCTACAGTGGTTTTAATATCAAGCTCGCTTCCCATTGTAATCTTCCATTTACCCTTATGCAGAGACAATACTTCGTTCATAGTACCCGTGACA
This sequence comes from Cloacimonetes bacterium UBA6097, assembly GCA_002435865.1. GTDB lineage: Bacteria > Cloacimonadota > Cloacimonadia > Cloacimonadales > Cloacimonadaceae > UBA5614. Next base: position 3,575 of record DIWV01000002.1, read on the forward strand.
ACGTCTTGAGAAATATCAACCGTATCACGATATTCAGCTATGTAAGGTATTGGATTTTCAGATTCCAAATACAAAGGAATCATCAACTCTCCTCTGTTAGAATCAATGTTTTCATCAGTGCTAACAGGTTCTTCCCTATAACTGATTGTTTCTTTTTGAGAAGTTTGAAGCACTTTGAAAGAGTCTTTTACTGAAAGACCTTTGAGGAAATCTATGCTTTTTTGGGCGAACTTATCAGTTTCACCCATTATCATCTCATTAAAAGTCTGGACAAAGTACTGTACACTGGTATCATATAGAGTTTCAGCCCGTTCACTTTTGTTAGAAAAAACAACCGCCTGAGTTTTTGCATCTTTTAAAACAAAATCCATTCTTAAAAAAGCATAGGGTTTTTCGCTGGAAACGTATTCAATGTTTTGTATAAATGTCTCCAAATAATAATCAGGAACTGATTCACCTAAATCCCTGCTTACACTTTTAAATATATTATATGCGTTAAGCCTGCGAACTAACAGGTTTGGAACAGCATCATACAGCTTGTTTGCCCACAATTCATTGGCAAAGTAAGATATTTGGGTAAAAGATTTCTTCTGAACAATCTGATTCCTATCGTATGTTCTGGGGAGCCTTGTTTCCATTACTTCAAGAGTTTTGTTAAAATGAGTAGTTTGCACTAAATCGGGATTCTCAGTTGGAGCCAGATAATCCAGTACATAATAGTTAGGCGTAATATACTCCCTTCTATTCCAAAAACTGCAGCCAAGTGAAAATATGATTGGAACAAGAATTGTTATTATCAGGGTTAATCGTAAAACTCTTTTCATCTTTTACTCCCGGTTATTTACCAATAAAAAGTGTTGATGGATTCTCAGAAATCTGTTTTGTAAATTCATTCAGGTTGTCGGCAGCTTCTCTTAATGATTCAAGGGTTTCAAGTAAATCAGTCCTTCCTCTTGTTACTGTTCTGTCCAGGTTACCGACTAAGCTGTTAGTCCGCACGACTGTGCTGTTTAAATCTGTAACCAACTGTTTAATGTCAGAAGCTGCAAGTTTGCTTGAGATTGTGTTTACATTGACTATTAAAGAATCAAACTGAGGTGTGCTGACAATCTGATTTATTCTGTATAAGGAAGTATTTATATTAGCAGTAATCGTAGCCAGGTCTTTTGTAGCCTGCAGTACTAACTGGTCTGAATGACCACCGATAGTGTTAATTTGGGTTCGAGTATCAAGGAGTAACAGATTGGTACTTTCTGTAATCTGATCTATATTATCAGAAGTAGAACTTGCTATATCAGATGCACTTTTGGCTATTAAGGTAAGGCTGGCAAGTGTTTCAGACATGTTTTGCCTGGTTTCGGTTAACAACAGATTTGCCTGCTCCAGAATACCTGCGATGTTCTTTTGGTTATCAGCATTTGTCATATTAGAAATATTGGAAGCAATCAGGTCTATCTTTTCAGCAATTGACACTGCTCTGCCTGTTATATCATCAAAAGTAGAAGTACCGGTTTTAAGATAAGAACCCGGTTTTACAAGTTTTGCCTGGTTAGAACCACCTCTCAGTTCTACAGATTTCAAACCAGTGATACCGACAGGGACTAAGGTTGCTTCGACATCTGCTTTGATAGGAGTTCCGGATTCCAGGCTAATAGTTAAAATAACCTTACTCACATCATGGGGATTAATCTTTATTGCATCGACTCTGCCAACCTTAATTCCATGATAATTGACTGTCCCGCCTTCTTGTAATCCATTTACAGAAACATCTTCATACTGAACATAGTAGATATCTCTTTTTTGAAAAAGCTGGCTTCCTGCAACTACTCCGGCAAAAATCAATATCAAAGTAGAGCCGATAGCAATGAATATCCCTAATCTAATCTTTTGTGCTTTAGTAACCATCAATAACCTCTTTTTAACTCACCTTTGAGATAGATATAAGCTTTTCCTGAAATCAGAACCCGATTAGTTGAAATTTGAACTGTAAAATCTCCACCCCTGCTTGATGCCTGAAAACCCCTTAAAACATCTTTACTAAGTTTCCTGCACCAATACGGAGCTAAAGCTGTTTGCGCAGAGCCTGTGACCGGATCTTCACAGATGCCTTCCCAGGGTGCAAAGTACCGGCAGATATAATCATAGTTGCCTGTAAAGCTTGCAGTTACGATAATTCCAAAAATGTTGGCTGATTTTAATTTGTTCAATTCATCGAAATCCGGTTTGAGAGATAAGATTGTATCTGCATCTTTATATACAACCAGCAGATTTTTGGTATTCGGAGCATATAAAACTTCTTCCACATTTGCCTGGCTGAGTGCAGCTACAATCCTTTTATCTGAGTCAAACTTCACTGGTTCATCAATGGGAAAGTCAAGCTGAATATCTTCACCAACCCGTCGGGCAAGCAAATCTCCTGACAGGCTCTGAAACAGAATCAGCTTTTCATGTGGGATAACGTCATGAAACAGTGTTTTAGCTGCTGCAAGAGTAGCGTGTCCGCAGAGTTTAACTTCCGTTTCAGGAGTAAACCACCTGATATGGTATTTTCCAAAACCCATCCTTTTGACAAATGTAGTCTCGGAAAAACCAAATTCCTTTGCCAGGGACTGCATGGAAGAATCCTGAGGAAACTCATCAACCAGAACAACTCCTGCCTGGTTTCCTTTGTAAAAGTTTTCGGTAAATGCGTTAACAAAATAAACAGGATAAGACATTAATAATACCTCAAAGTGTTATTACACCTTCGCAAATGCGGTCTTTTATTTGGGTTTGGTTATCTGCCATTATGCAGACATTCCCTCTGCAAATCACTCCTTCATCAAAGAAGATATTTCCAACTACATTGAGAGAATCACAGTTTTGTAACGATGGAACATTTTTAAATCTTTCCAGCAACTGGTCAATCTTATTATAATACCGTTCATCCAAAGTAATAACCGGCGGTTCCTTGCGTGAACGTTTTAATACAATCTGGTACTGGTCATTAAGTTCATAGGCATCAGACCAGATTGCTAACAGATCATTAGTTTTCTTAACAGGAGCAAAACGTGTCCGGGGAACCACCAGTGCTTTCGAACCTTCAAATGAACTGATTGCAGAACCCATAGCAGTTTCTATCTGATAGACAGGAGTTCCATCCACAACTTTGGGATTTATAATCATCGGAAGAAGCATTATCCCATCGTTTTTGTCCAGTTCCTCTTTAAGCTTAACCAGATTTATCCAGATGTTGTTTGTATTGAAATATTTATAGATATCAATATTCTGAAACTCTGCCATCTCATCATCAGGACATTGAGCTATCTCTCTAAGGAAAAGTGTACCATCTTTGCTTTCGCTCAGATGTCCGCCTTTCTTGTCTACTTCACTGCGGATGCATACTTCTATCAGGAATGGAACATTTTGCTTTTCCATATAAGACGGAATAGCTGAATCTACAGTAGCACCCAGATTATCAGAATTTGATATAAAGGCATACACAATACCCTTGTTAATCAGAGTGTCCAACAATCCTTTACTGTAAAGCGCCGTATAGATATCACCATGTCCCGGGGGATTCCATTGTTTGGTTTTATCTTCGGATAAATAAGGTGCCAAACCATTTTGCCTAATGCGTGGGAACTTGTTCTGAATAAAATCAAGAGGTATATCATCTTTTGCTAAATCCGGATATTTGCCCAGATACCTGATTGTATCATCATGGGTGTTATAGCTGTTCATAAAGGTCAGATGAATATCAAGTCCGTTATGTGCTCTCAAAGTCAGAATCTGCCTGGCAATGATATCCAGGAAATTCATATTACCTTTCACAGGCAGGAGAGTCTTAGCTTTGGATAAACCCATGCTTGTGCCCAATCCACCATTCAGTTTGATAACAACAGTTTTACTCAGGATATCCTGATTGGCAGCAGCAGTTAAGTCATTGTAATCGACTAAATTGCCTGCAGAAGGGGGTTGTATCTGTGCTTTTGAAATTTTACTGCTGGTACCTTTGACGCACATATTGTAATATGCAGCAAAGGTCTTTATTACGTTTTCAGATATACCTTCCTGCCACATCAGCCTGGCAAAATCTTCCAAATGATTTACCATCTTATTCCCCGAAAGTTAATTTGACCAGTTGGTTTATCAGTTCATCATCAGCGATAATAGGAATGGTAATATGTCCTTCGTTTTGATGTTTAACGTTCCATTCTTTAGAAGTATTAACAGCATTTTCATTGCGAGCCCAGTTACGTCTGGCAACTCCTCCCATCACATCCCATGACAAAGCAGATTTTACCACTTCATCCATGCGTTCGCTGCCATCCAATAAAATACCATTCCCGCCATTGATGGCTCTGCCAATACCAACTCCACCGCCATTGGAAAGTACGACCAAAGTCATCCCCCTGGCAACATTGCCGGCAAAGCATTGAGTTGCCATATCGGCAGTAACATTACTTCCGTCATAGATATTGGAAGTTTCCCTGAAAGGTGAGTCTGTTCCTGATACATCATGATGGTCTCTGCCCAGCATTACCGGACCAATCTCACCCTGACGAACCATTTCATTAAACTTTAGGGCGAGTTTTACCCTGCCTTCTTCATCAGAATAGAGAATCCTTGCTTTGGTTCCAACGACCAGTTTATTCTGTTCTGCAGTGGCTATCCAGTGATGATTATCCCTGTCCAAAGAGCAGCGTTTGGGGTCTATCAAAGCCAGTGCAGCCATGTCTGTCTTGTGTAAATCATCATCCTTACGGGAAAGGCATACCCATCTGAACGGACCGTAGCCTCTGTCAAAGCAGACAGGACCCATGATATCTTCCACGTAACTGGGCCAGATAAAGCCATCTAAAGTGTTCTCGCCATTCTTTGCTATCTCATCAACACCAGCCTCAAAGACTGATGCCATAAAGTTGTTGCCATAATCCCAGAAGTATGAGCCCTTCTTTGTAAGGTTTTCCAACACCTGATAATGTATAAGCAGTGAAGCATTCACTTCCATTTTAAAACATTCCGGATCATTTTTTAAGAGGTCTCTGCCTTCTTCAAAGGTATACCCTGCAGGCGTGTAGCCGCCTTCATAAACCACGTGGCAGCTGGTCTGGTCGCTGATTAATTCTGCCTTGATGTTATGCTTATCGATGTATTCCAATAAATCGACAATATTACCGTAGTAAGCAATGGATACGGCTTTCTTGCTTTGCCTGTATTCATCAACCCAGTGGAAGATTTCTTCCAGATTGTCTGATACTTTGCTTACCCAGCCCTGGCTGTGCCTTGTATCAATCCTGCTTTTATCTACTTCGGCAATGATACCGATACCTCCGGCAATTTCCACAGCCTTTGCCTGGGCACCGCTCATTCCACCCAATCCGGATGAAATATATAAAACTCCTGCCAAATCCTTATCTTCGGGAATATTCAGGTATTTCCTGCCGGCATTAAGCAGCGTGATATAAGTGCCGTGCACAATACCCTGCGGACCTATATACATCCAGCCGCCTGCTGTCATCTGACCGTAATTGGCAACACCCAGAGCAGTCAGACGCTTGAATTCGTCAGGATTATCCCATTTACCTATCATCAAGCCATTAGTAGAAATCACTCTCGGAGCTTCAGGACGGGATGGGAAAAGCCCAACAGGATGTCCGGACGAAACCACAAGAGTCTGATTATCTGTGATAATTTCCAGGTACTGCTTAATCAGCAGGTATTGCATCCAGTTCTGACAGACCTGTCCTGTCTCACCGTAAGTGACCAGTTCATAAGGATATAAAGCAATATCAAAATCCAGATTGTTGTCTATCATCACCTGTAACGCCCTGCCTGATTGACTGCCTTTGTATTCATCAATCGGCTTGCCTGTGATTCGCCCTTCAGGTCTGAATCTGTAACCATAGATGCGTCCCATAGTCTTTAGCTCTTCCAGAAACTCTGGTGCTAGTGTTTCGTGTAAATGTTTGGGAATATATCTCAGGGCATTTTTAAGCGCAATGCCGATTTCTTTTTTAGTTAAGGGAAGTCCTCTGTTAGGTGCTCTGCGTAAGCCGGGGTCAAATTCTTTCCTATCCAGTAAAGTATCTGGTAGTTTAATCTGCATTGGTAATTCGGAATTCATCTATTTCTCCACTTATACTATGAATAATATTGAATTTACAGTTTTGTTTTATATTATTTTTTCTGATAGCATGTGTCAAGTGTTTTCGCATTCTGTCATTCCTGCGCAGGCAGGAATCCATGCTGTTTAAATTCCTTCACACGGAGACACAGAGACGCTGAGAGAAAATAAATTATCTATACTGATTAATATAAGTACAATATAGTTCTTAAATTATTTGCACACATTCTCCCATAAATAATTTGCACAGATTGATTATGCTATGATATTGATATTATTAACATAAAATACTATTCACAAATAGAAGAATAAATAATTATAAAAACTCAAGTCGATGGTATTTTGACTGAATGACACCTGTTCTGATGTTCTCCATAATCCAGTTAATGTCATCCTTCACACTGTCAACCAAAGCAGGGTTTCTTATACAATCTCCAATAGAATACCTCTTGTCAGATAAAAGTCTCTTTTTTTTTATAAATGACAACTCCACATATTTAGTGTGTTTCATATTCTTTGTTACATAAGTATCATTTATTGTCTCTCCATCAATTGATTCTAGAGTTTGAGGAATAACAATATTTTCGTGATTTTTGTGAAGTTTGTATGTTTCATGTTCCAAATAAATTCTTTCAACTTCCGGTAAATACTTCGTATCATTAGTAAATATATTAATATCTGCGTTTAGACATTGTAAGATATTTAGACTAAAGACGTCTTTTTCTTGATTTAGAACTACAACTTTATTATCATTCCTAATTCCATAGTAATAGCTATCATATAATAAGAGACATAGTTTGGGAGAAATAGGCAAAAACATGCATGTTCCAATTTGACATATCCCCTCTGTATTCCCATTGAACTTCTCAAATAATAAAGGATTGTGCACAATTACTGGATTGTCTGAAATTACAAATGGTTTCGTCGTTTTATTAACTAATATTAACATCATTAAATCAGATAATAAGGGTGAAGATAATGAAAATCTAAATAGTATTTTTACTTTGTTTATATTGACTTTAATCTGATATCGCTCTAAATGCTTTTCTGGATAATGTGATTCAATCATGTCTTTTTTAATTTTTGCTATTTGTTCATGGTATGCTTGGACATCATCCATGATATATTTGGTTCTATACAATTGTAATGTAATAAAGTTCAAGAGTTTAGGATACTCATTATCTTCTACTCCTGGTATTGAAACACTCTGAATTATTTTTTTAATTATACCATTAGCATCGCTCTCAGCTATTGATAATATCTTTTCAACATCAGTATCTTCTGAATAAAAATAATCTCTACATGCCTGTTTTGATATTGAAGTTGATTGGACACATAAGTTGTTTGGTATGTTATACATTGATATAGCTTTGTTGCTTTGAGAATTATGAAAGTTCTTTAGTAAGAACTGCGGTACATAATGCTGTTTTTTGTTTTCTGGCATTATCAATTATCCTATAATGATTTTTGCATTTCTCCAGTTAGTCGTTTGATCTTAAATAATAAAGTTATTTTACGAGGTTAAACTCACTTGAACAGATAAATTGTCAATATAATTAACTCCTTGATAAACGAATAATATCTCTAATATTCTTCTATTTATACCTTCTATGAATCTCTGTATTAAGCCGTTATTTCCACGGATTTTCTTAGTAGTAACCATGTATAATCCGAGAGGAAATCAATATAAATACTGAGTATCTTTCCAAATGTTTGCAAATTACAAACGTTCAATACAGTATATATCTTTTTTAGTCATTGGTCTTTTATTCCTTAATCAATCCAACAGAGATGCAAGGAGATGCTCGGGTGAATATTGATGCGGAGGGGTCTGTGAGTGTAGAGGAAGCTTTATGAATCCGTAGGATGGCAATATGTTAGCCCAGCAATTCGTTGCTGGGGACAATGATGCCCCTAAACATTATGGAGTCCGGAGGACGGCACAACAATAATATGAAGCAATACCTCTTTGTGTCGTCCTAACGGACTCGTGTGTTTCTTTTATTTCATTCTCAGCAATGAATTGCCGGGCTAATACAATTTCGTCCTCTGGACTCTATCGGTTCTATTAAAACGTACCGGTTTCTTTCCCGGCAATGAATTGCCGGGCTAATACAATTTCGTCCTCTGGACTCTCTCCAACTCTTGAGGTTCTGTTTCTGTTTAAAATGTGCTCATTGCTCTCTTACTTAAAACATGGATAATACCCGGTTGATTCTCAGGTAGTTCCCGGGTTTCACCCGGGAACTACCCGGGAACTACCCGGGAAAAACCCGGGTTGATAATAAGATAGAAGTAATCAATAGAGAACTACTGATATTATTGGCGCAATGATTGGCGCGTCTCACTGTATATGAAAGAAATCCCTTGTCAAAAGTGCTGTATCTATTTGTTTGTCATTCAAATTAAGCCTGCGATGAGGGAAGCTTCTGTCATCAAGGGAAGAATTAATACTTCTTTCCATTCTTTTTTCCGCTTCTCACTTCGCTCCCAAGGGAGAATAAATGGAAGATAAAATGCACGTAGTAACCATCGTTATCAATGATGTGGAAGAATCATATCATCCTATTACAGAGCTTCTGCACGGTTATTCCTCCAAAATCAAACTCAGGGTGGGTTACCCCATGCGGGATAAAAACGTTTCCGTTATCTTCCTGGTGATAGAGATGAATCTGGATGAAATGGGTGCTTTTTCCGGCAAACTGGGACAGCTTAAATCAGTAACAGTAAAGAGCATTACGTTAAAGATATAAGTAGGTTAGCTGCCTCAGCTGACCATAGATAATTTGCTTGAAACAGAAATTGCGTTTGGACAGCCGGGGCGGCTATCCTACGAGTGAAGAGTATAACGTTAAAGATATAAAACAGCTTTTTAGAGACACAGAGACACAGAGTCAAAGAGATGTGTTGATATCCGGTAGCGTAGGATTCCAATCCTGCGGAAATGAAGCAGCATTGGAATGCTGCTCTACATTGAGACACGGTAGGTTAAGCGCCCTCGCTTGACCAAACGAAAATGATAAAGATGATGCTAATGCATTTGAATATTTACTGCCTGCGCAGGAATGACATGTAGTGCCTTTATGTTAAAGGCAAAATGATTGCTCCTTTTACAAAAAGGAGCTACATAAATTGGACAGACGTGGCGTCTATCCTATAGGATAAGGTGGACAGACGAGGCGTCTATCCTACGTATATAAATGGAGTATAAATGAAAATAGACATTGAAGGGTTAAAATCCTTTATCCCTGATGCAGAAATCAATACACACCTGGAACAGCAAAAGAAACCCGATAATATAAGAATTCGTGACATAATAAATAAGTCCCTTGATAAACAAAGGCTCAATCCGGACGAAACGGCAGCATTGCTCAACGTTACAGACCCTGAGCTTAGACAAATGATCCTGGATGGTGCAAAGACGCTTAAAGACCGTATCTATGGCAACCGCATTGTGCTTTTTGCACCTCTGTACGTTGGAAACGAATGTGTTAATGATTGTGTTTATTGCGGATTCCGCATTTCCAATAAAGACTGCCTGCGTTCAACCTTATCCAATGACCAGCTTGTCTCAGAAACAAAATCTTTAGTTGATAAAGGGCATAAACGCCTGATTATGGTATATGGCGAACATCCTAAATACACTCCGGAATATATGGCAAAAACAGTGGAAACTGTCTATAATACAAAAAGCGGCAAGGGTGAAATCCGCCGTGTCAATATCAATGCAGCACCTCTTGATGTTGAAGGCTACAGAATAGTAAAACAAGTTGGTATCGGCACTTACCAAATCTTCCAGGAAACTTATCATCAACAGTCTTACGAAAAGATGCACCCATCAGGACCGAAAAGCAGTTTCCTGTGGCGTCTGTATGGATTGGACAGAGCCATGCAGGGCGGCATTGATGACCTTGGCATCGGTGCTTTGATGGGACTTTATGACTATAAATTTGAAGTGATGGGCTTGCTCTATCACACCATGCATCTGGAAGAACTCTTCGGAGTAGGACCTCATACAATTTCCTTCCCTCGCATTGAACCTGCACAGGGAACAGATTTTACAGAGAAACCTCCTTACCAGGTAAGTGATGATCAGTTCAAGCATCTGGTTGCAACTATCCGCCTAAGCGTCCCCTATACAGGTATGATTTTAACTGCACGCGAACCTATCTCTATACGCAATGAAGTGCTTTCCTACGGAGTATCCCAGATTGACGCAGGCAGCAGCATCGGAGTTGGTTCTTACTCTGCAGGAAATGATGAATCTGCTAAAAAAGCGCAATTCGTTTTAGGCGATACCAGAACTTTGGATGAAGTAATCTTTGAACTGGCAGAACAGGGCTACATTCCATCCTTCTGCACCAGCTGCTATCGGGCAGGCAGGACAGGTGAACATTTCATGGAATTTGCCATTCCCGGCTTTGTTAAACGCTTTTGCACTCCGAATGCGCTGTTAACTTTTGCTGAATATCTGTATGACTATTCCTCAGACCGTACTTTAAAGGCAGGTTTATCCCTCATAGAAAAAGAACTTAACCAGATACAAGATGAGAATATGCAGTTAAGCGTAAAAGAAAAACTGGCGCAGATGCAAACCGGTAAAAGGGATATGTATTATTAACTCATATCCTCAATGCTTGTCATTCCTGCGAAGACAGGAATCCAATTCCATTTATATTACTTAAGCAGTATCAGCTTTTTGACTGAATTCAATGTTTGTGTTTTAAGTCTGTAAAAGTAAATACCGGATGCAAGTCCATCACTCTCAAAACTCATTTCATGTGTACCTGAATTGAGATTGTAGTTTTGAATACACTGTCCACGTATATTGAATATACTCAAGGTACCGGTTTCGTTTTTTCCAATATCAGTTTTAATAGTTGAAATGTCCCCATATTTGAAAGGATTGGGATATGCATCGTAGAGTTTTGACAATATCGATATTGCAGGTGTTGTGTCATCATCAATCCCTACCCCGTTCTGTGATAACTTGGCAACATAAATATCAGCAAATCCGCTGCTGGTGATTGAAGTATTACCAAAATCAGTAGTATCGTAAAAAATACCTGTAACTAAGACATTTTCGTTAGGGTCTAATGAGATAGAGTAACCTATTGTAATATCTATTCCTCCGGCAGATGTAACCCATTGCCAGGAGCCATCTGATTCAATTTTTGTTATAAAGATATTTGCATATGAAAGGCCAGGTATATAAACAGAACCAAAATCTGCATAACTGGTAAAACGACCTGTAACATAGCTGTTTCCACTACTATCAATGCAGATTCGATGCCCTTCATCAATACTAGTTCCGCCAGCGCGTTTTGCCCACAGCCAATAACCGTTAGTATCCAGCTTGGCAATAAAGATATCTTTATCCCCTCTGCTGGTTAGTGATATATTGCTGAAAGAAGCAACACTATTGAAATAACCTGTTATATAGCTTTTACCGGTAGCGTCTGTACAAACTCCATTTGCGACGTCATATTCAGAACCTCCGGCATTAATAGCCCAGAGCCAATTACCGTTGGCATCCAACTTAGCAACAAAGATATCAAAGCTACCAGTACTGGTAAGTGATATTGTTCCAAAATCACCTATCCCGCTAAAATAACCGCAAATAATGCAGTTACCAATATTGTCGTATGAGATACCTGAGCTTGAGATTCCTACTGTTCCTCCGGCTCGTTTTGCCCATAACCAGTTACCGTTAATATCCAGCTTGGCGATATAGATATTTGAACCACCATTACTTGTAATAGAAGTAGTGCCAAAATCTGCTATTCCTGAAAAACCTCCTGTTATATATTTATTACCATAATTATCAAGGGAGATATTAACACCAGTGTCACTACTGGTACCACCAGCACTAACAACCCAAAGCCAATTACCATTTGTGTCTAACTTTGCCACATAGATATCTAAACTGTTCAAATTGCTTGTGAGCGAAATTGTGCCGAAATCGGCTATGCCGCTAAAAGTCCCTGTAACATAGATGTTGCCATTATTATCATGGGCAATACCATTTCCATAATCATCACTTGTTCCACTTCCCCCGGCTCGCTTAGCCCAAAGCCAGTTACCATTATTGTCTATTTTGGCGATAAAGATATCATTACCTCCATTACTTATCAGTGTTGTAGCACCAAAATCAGCAGTTCCCTCAAAATAGCCCGTTATATAGCTGTTCCCGCTGTTGTCTGAAGCGATACTGTTACATCTTTCAAACCCTGTCCCACCGGCACGACTAGCCCACAACCATTCAGGTGTTTGGCAATACAATAACAGCAAAGAAAAAAGAAATGTAATAATGATAATGTGCTTTTTCATATCATCCTCCCAAGTAGAGAACAAATTATTGAATAGTCAACAACTAAGTTTACGTGATTTTCTTTCACCTATAGCTTTGACAAAGTCATACTGGTTAACCATTAGTATTGAGAAGTTTCCCTGGTCACGTTTTTCACTGATAGCTGTATCAATATCAATCGACCTTCTAAGAGCTGCAATAGCAGCATCTTTTACTAAAGCCCTGATATCTGCTCTGCACAAACCCAGCAGTTTTTCAGCTACATAATTTAGGTCAACATCATCAGCCAATGGCATATCTTTTGTCTCTAATTTTAATAGCTGGAGACATCCTGCCAGAGAGGGTGTTTTAATCTGAATCTGATAATCCAGGCGTCCCTGCCTGAACAGCAAAGTATCCCATGTATCCGGCTTAGCTGCTGCTGCAATTACAGTGATACTGCAGTTATCAGCCAGATTATCCATGAAAGTAAGAAGCTGATTAATAACACGGGTTTCTATCTTTTCATTGCTATACCCGCTTTTTACCTGGGCAATGCAGTCAAACTCATCCAGAAAAATAATTGAGGGCTGCAATTCTGTAGCATCCTGAACAATTGACCTGAATTTAAGTTCAGGATCAGACCAGTTCACCAGGATTTCGGGACCTTTAACGGAAATAAAGTGAGCGCCAATATCGTTAGCTACTGACTTTGCCAACAGTTCCTTATCATTTCCGGACTCTCCGCATAGCAAAATCCCCTTATTCCTGACAATTCCAAGATGTTTGTAAAGAGAGGGCAGCTTGATAGGGAGTACGATAACTTCCCTGATTGTTTTTACTACATCATCTAAGCCGCCAATATCTTTAAAAGTAGTGTCAGGAATAAACCTTCCCCGATGGGAAATCTCTGTCTGTGTGATTAATTCAGATTGGGATAATTCTGTCTTCTTAACATACTGCTGATTCCCTGATTTCCAGAAACCATACAAAACATCTCTGTGGTGAACATTGATAGCTTCCTGAGAATTGGCGTTGCCGGCAACCTGGTCAGAATAAATAATTCCCCATTTTTTACGGTCAGAAACATCAATTGCATCTGGCAGTGAATCCAAAGTCTTTTTGATATATTTGTCTTTGAAATATGGGCATAAATAAAGGAATTGATACTCTATAATACTTTGCAAAGCACGAAAAAGTGCTTTTTTATTGATATCCCATTTATCAATAGAACTAAAAGAACCGTAACTATACCAGTATTTGGAATATTTATAATAAGGTTGGGCTGTAAAATCCAGAACAGGCTCTGATAAAAACCTGCAGCCCCAGCATTCATTCCCTGTTATATTACAATACGCATTTTTATCTTCACTGGTACTATAACCAAATCCACATTCAATAACTGCCTTTGATTCATATATAAATACCTTGGGACTAAATTCCCTGTTGCCTAACCTGACTATAACTGATTTGGAGCTTTCTAGTAATTTCAGAAGGTCTTTTAAGACCTCATACTTCTCAACCAGTTCAGCGTTTTCTATGATCAGAACATTACCGGAAGAACTGTCCTTTGCTGGAGTAAATGAATTGAATTGTTTAGCATAGCCCAGAGCTTTATCAAATTCAGCGGTATACTTCTTATAAAAGCTAACTGATAATGTTGCATCCATTAGTTACCACACCTAATAATTACTTCCTGCATTTATAATAAATCATATCTATAAATGTCAAGGAAAAAGTGTTTTATTAAAAATGATTAATGCATTTTTTGCCAGTTCGGCCATAATTATTGGTTTGATTGTATTTTTACACGGAATCAATAATCTCTTTTTATTGACAATGGCAGGCAAAGAGAAATTATGACTATTGGTAAGAAATAAAACAAGGGAAGTCAAACCAAATGGCTTTAATTGAAACAAAAGACATTATCAAAGACTATGACATGGGCAAAGTAAAGGTAAGGGCTCTCAACGGGATCAATATATCTATTGAGAAAGGTGAGTTTGTGGCAATAATGGGTCCCAGTGGCTCAGGTAAAAGCACATTAATGCACATTATCGGTTGTTTGGATGCTCCTACAGAAGGCAACTATATCCTTGATAACCTTAAGGTTAGTCAATTGCATAAAAGTGAACTGGCTGCTATCCGCAATAAAGAAGTTGGTTTTGTTTTCCAGACTTTTAATCTTCTGCCCCACCTTAATGTTTTAAAGAATGTGGAACTTCCGCTGATGTATGCAGGGATGTCTTCCAAAGCCAGGATTAAGCAGGCAAAAGACATTTTGGATAGTGTCGGACTCAGTGACAGATTAAAACATAAGCCAAGTGAGCTTTCCGGTGGACAAAGACAAAGGGTTGCAATTGCCAGGGCAATAGTTAACAATCCTGCCATACTCTTGGCAGACGAACCAACAGGTAATCTGGATACGCAAGCCGGAAGCGATATCCTGAGCATATTTAGCGAACTTCATGCCAAAGGCCATACGATAATAATAGTAACACATGATATGGCAGTGGCTAACAGAGCAAACCGTATTATCAAAATCATAGACGGGAAAATAGTCGATGGCAATATCGCTGCGTGAATCGGTTGAAATCGGCTTAGCTGATATCTGGACACGTAAAGTCCGTACTGCCGTAACAGTTGTCGGCATTATACTGGGTGTGATGTCCATCATGGTCGTTCTGGCAATTGTGAACGGGATGAACAAAAGCACTTTGCAATGGATGGAAGAACGTGGTGGGTTAAACAAGATTGATGTCCACCGAAACTGGGAAATGGATAGAAAGGACTGGAGCCTGGCATCTTTTTCTTTGTCAGAATTAAAGTTAATCCGCTCATTAATTCCGGAAGCAGCTGCTTTCACACCAGAAATCAGTGACAGAAGTACAGGCATTACCAAGGGTGAATTGTATTTCCAGACCAGTGTATCAGGTGTTTTCCCGGATATGACGATAGTGGATGAATGGAATATTTCCGAAGGCAGATTTATCAATTATTTTGACATCAATAACAGCAATAATGTGATAGTCCTTGGCAGCAAAGCAGCTACAGAACTTTTTTCCAACCATAATCCTATAGGAGAATATGTTTATATGCAGGGGCAGGCACTTAAAGTAATTGGGATAATGCAGGAAAAATACCTTAAAATGCAAGGCGGCTGGGGTGGTGAAAACGCTTTGGAATATATGAACCGAAGAGCTTTTATTCCTCTTACTACGATGTTACACAAAATATCCCCCAACCAGACAATTGATGAACTAAGCATTAAAGCAAGCAGCCCGGAGAAAGCTCTAAAACTCAAAACCAAACTGGAAAACATACTGCTTAATCTTAAACAAGGGAAAAAACTCTTTGAAGTAAGTTCTATTAAAGAACAGATGGACCAGATGAAACAAAATTCTCTTATGTTCACTGTTATTTTTGTCCTGATTGCAGTTATATCCCTTCTTGTGGGTGGAATTGTAATTATGAACATAATGCTGGCTTCCATACAGGAACGAACCAGGGAAATAGGCGTAAGACTGGCAATTGGAGCACGCCGGATTGATATCTTTATCCAGTTTATGGTTCAGACCATTCTGATAACAACTTTAGGTGGAGTTATTGGCATCGTGCTTGGTTATGCAATCCTGAACATGGTCGGCACATATCTTAGTATGGAATTGGTTGCCTCTCTCAGTATGATATATGCTGCCCTCGCAGTATCTGTTGGAGTTGGTTTGGTATTTGGAATCATGCCGGCAGTCAGGGCTAGCAATCTGGATCCCGTTAACGCGTTGAGGAATGAATAATATGAAAAAAATTATCCTGGACCTTAAACATGATGATGATATGGAAAAAATCCCTCTGTCAAAAAGGATTTTAATTCTGCTTTTTTATTATCTGAGATTGGGACTTCATGACCTTGCCAAAGCACTTACTCATATAACAGAAAAGGAAAAACGTAAAATCCTTTGGCAAAATATCGTTAACTTCGTTTGTCTTTTCTATAAAAAAGCAGCCCAGGAAGGTATCCTGAAAGAATCAGCAGCATTGACTTTTATTACACTGCTTGGATTTGTGCCATTTTTGTTCCTGATTGTCTTCTTTCTTCCCAAGATTCCATTCCTTGCTTCCACATCAAAACTGCAGGCACAACTATATCAAAACTTTATGCCTATGTCTACAGGAGATATTGGGGAATTCATTTCTAAAATAATTTCTCAGGAAATTACTTTCAATGTTGTAAGCTTTATTATGGTAATTATTACTTCTTATTCACTGTTCAGGGTTATCAGGGATACTTTTGACAGGATCTTGGTTTTGGAATACAAGCCTCCCAAAGATTTGATATCTCAATTAGCCAAGTTTTTCGGTACAATAATAATTGGTTTTATCATTATTCTTCTGCTGTTCTCCAGCTCTTCTTTGCCAATTGTTTCAAGTCTGTTGAATGTCCCTCTTTTCCGGCAGCAGTTAATCTTTATATTACCATTTGTATTGCAGTTTGTTGGTCTTGTTTTGTTATATATGATTTTACCATCAATCAAAATATCTAGAAAATCTTTGTTCAGAGCAGCATTCTGGACAACCCTGATCTGGGTTTTGATGAAAGGATTATTTGATTACTATGTTTATAATCTGACCAATATTGAAGCAGTTTATGGTGTGCTCAGGTCGTTACCAGCGTTTCTGTTTTGGGTATATGTAAACTGGATAATTGTTTTGGGAGGTATAATACTTGTTTCAATATTAGAGCATAAAGAAATGGCAATCAAAAGTGAAAAGAACAAACACTTTATCAGGCTGACTCTGGAAATGTATACAAATAAAAAGCTGGATAAGGATATCGATGCTATCATAAGTAAGGAATCTTTACCGGAAATTTTAGATAAACTTATGGAGGAGGTTGAAGAGTGAAGCGTTTTGCTCTGATAAGTGTAAGTAACAAATCAGGTGTTGATGTCCTGGCGGAAGAATTAGTCAAACTTGGATTTTCTATAATCTCAACCGGTGGTACAGCAAAATTTTTATCTAAAGCAGGCATTCCTGTTATTCCTATTTCTGAATGGACAGGTTTTCCTGAAATAATGGACGGAAGAGTAAAAACTTTGCACCCAAAAGTGCATGGAGCTATCCTGGCAGACCTCGATGAACCTGATCACCTGGATGCTATGCTAAAACTTGATATCAAACCAATTGGGATTGTTGTTGTAAATCTATATCCTTTTGAAGAAACAGTTGCAAATCCCGAATCGACAGAAGAAGACATTATTGAAAATATAGATATCGGTGGTCCCACACTCATCCGTTCTGCAGCCAAGAATTATAAACATGTCGCGGTGTTAACTGACGAACACGATTATGAAGAGATAGTTATACAGTTAAAAGAGAAGCACAAAGTTAGTATGGAGATGAAGAAGGAGCTTGCTAAAAAGGCTTTTGAACATGTTGAGAGATATGATAAAGCAATTGCCAATTATTTCCGGGCTTCCTTATCACATGCAGAGCCTTGTACTTCGGGTGATTGCGAATTACTTTTAAAAGAACTTGAAATAAGTGTTCCTGTTATGCAGACTACACGTTATGGAGAAAATCCTCATCAGCAGGCAGGATACTTCAGCGATTCTAGTAAAGGTTGGGAGCAATTACACGGCAAACCATTATCTTATAATAATCTGCTTGACCTTGATGCTGCTCTTAAAGCTATCTTATTATTTAAAGAACCGACAGCCATGATTTTCAAACATACCAATCCTTGTGGAATTGGCTGTGGTTTTGATTTATTGAGTGCTTACAAAAAAGCTTTTAATACTGATCCCCTCTCTCCTTTTGGCGGAATAATAATAGTTAATAAAACACTGGATGTGGCAACTGTAAATGAAATTAACAAGATTTTCAGTGAAATCATTATTGCACCGGATTATGATGCTGTTGCGATTGATATCCTGAAAAAACGTAAAGACAGAAGATTGGTCTGTTATGATAAGAATATGCTAATCAAGGAAAGACCAACCTACGAAGTTAAGAGTATCATTTCCGGTTATCTGGTACAGGAGTGGGATGATGAAATTACATCTGAAACAGATTGGAAAATTGTAACAGACAAACAACCTACAAGCCAGGAATACACTGCATTGAGCTTTGCCTGGAGAGCTGTTTCCATCCTTAAATCCAATGCAATTGCTCTTACAACTGCCGACCAGACTCTTGGCTTGGGAACAGGACAAACCAGCAGGATTGATTCGACTGAAATTGCCATAAACAAAGCAATACATTTCGGGCATAACTTAACAGATGCTGTTTGTGCTTCAGACGGCTTTTTCCCATTCAGGGATTCTGTCGAGCTTCTCTCCAAACACGGAATTAAAGCAGTTATCCAACCAGGCGGTTCAAAAGGTGACGAAAATGTAATTGCTGCCTGCAATGAGCTTGGTATAAGCATGATAATGACGGGAATGCGTCATTTCAGGCATTAATTTTTGATTGACAGGAAGACTGTGGAAAAAAGGATGTGCTTGAAAATTACGGAGATGTGTCCGAGCTGGTTGAAGGAGCACGATTGGAAATCGTGTAAGCGTTTAATAAGCGCTTCTAGGGTTCGAACCCCTACATCTCCGCCAGTTTTTTATAGAATAAATAAGTTCTGCAATTTTGATAGAAACCGGAGTTTCAAATGAAAAAAAACTATTTTCTTATCGGCTGCCTTGTCTTTCCGATATTAGCGGTAATTGCCTTTTTTATCGGCTTAAACAGACCCATCAGCAAAACTACTTATGTAAAACCTGTAAAGACTAATTCCTGGCTGGAAATCAGTCCCACCGGAATCGTTTCAGATTATGACGAAGTTGAATATGGCTTTATGGGCAAAACTAATTCTGTTGAAGAGATTTGCTCCAAAATCAGAGATGCTGCATATGACAAAAACATAAAAGGCATTTACATCGAACCCACTTTTGCACAAATCGGCATGGCTGGTATCAATGAAATCAGCGAAGCAATTAAGTTTTTTAAACAAACCGGGAAACCTGTTCTTGCCCATCTTGAAATGCAGAGCCAGAAAGATTACCTGCTCTGTGCTATGGCAGATACAATAGCTATGGAGCCAGCTTCATCTGCAGGCTTATTCCTGGATGGAGTGCAGGCAAACATTACTTTTTATAAAAACCTGCTGGATAAACTTGGTCTTAAAATCAATATTATCCGTTCAGGTGAATTCAAAGGTTATGGTGAAACCTATTCCAGGACTTCTCTGTCGCCTGAAACTTATGGTAATATCAAACAACTTTTAAGCAACAGATATGAATTGCTGATTACTGATATTGCTAAGCAAAGAAACCTGACCACTGAACAGGTAAAAGCTGTTTTTGAGCAAAGACCTGATTTCATTGTTTCAGCCGCTTATGCAAAAGATAAGGGACTGATAGATTATGAACTTGGCAAAGATGATTTCTTTAAAAAATTCAATCTTACAAAGAAACAGCTTCTGTCATTATCTGAATATAATCCTCCTGCCAAAACCAACAATTCAAAGTCAAAGATAGCTGTCTGTTACCTTCAGGGCGGTATATTATTCAGTGCTCAATACCAGGATGGCATAACTGCTGATAAAGCACAGAAAATGATAGATGAAATTGAGCAGGACAAGAATATCAAGGCAGTGGTTTTAAGAGTGAACAGTCCCGGTGGCAGTGCTTTGGAATCTGAGCTTATCTATCGTAAGCTGGAACATTTAAAAGACAAAATACCCATTGTCGTTTCCATGAGTGGCGTTGCAGCATCCGGCGGATATTACATCAGCGCTGTTTCTGATTATATTGTAGCAGATCCCTATACAGTTACAGGCTCAATTGGTGTTATTCAATTATTACCTGATGCTTCCGGGCTAAGCAAAAAAATAGGGCTGAATAATCAGACTATCTCCTTCGGTAAATATGCCGGAGCAATGAACTTTATGAATACACCTTCACAGGAACTTATCAATTCTTTTCAGCGTAATTCTGAAAACGTCTATTCTGAATTTAAGCACAGAGTTGCCAAATACCGTAAAATTGATTACGACAGTCTGGAAAACATTGCCGGCGGCAGGGTCTGGTCTGCTGAAGACGCTCTTAATAACCACCTGATTGACCAGATTGGAACACTTGATAATGCTGTTATGAAAGCTGCAGAACTGGCAAATATTAAATCATATCAGACAGTTATACTTCCCCAAAAGAAACTTTATTGGGAAATCTTGTTTGAACAACTAAACAACAGAAAACTGGCAAAAGCATTTGACTTAACCATAGATACTTTGTCTGTAATGTTTTTAAAACAGATGGAGAGTATTTTTAAACCGTATTCGGTCTTATGCCTGATGCCTTTTAATCTGGAATAAACAATCAAGGTCAAATGACCTTAAATAAAATTTTTGGAACCATAAAATGAAAAAACAACATGTTTTAACCGAAATTATCGTCAATGTCCATCCTTTGGAAAAGCGGGTAGCTGTTTTAGAGGAAAACAAACTGGTTGAGCTTTTTATTGAAAAACAAAACAAAGCTAACCTTGTAGGTAATATTTACAAAGGCATCGTGAAAGATGTACTTCCCGGTATGGGAGCAGCTTTTATCGATATCGGTCTGGAAAGAACCGCCTTTTTGCATTATACAGATATAGTCCTGGACTTTCTGGATATCTTTGAAAAAGAACAACCGCGCA
Organism: Cloacimonetes bacterium UBA6097; assembly: GCA_002435865.1. GTDB lineage: Bacteria > Cloacimonadota > Cloacimonadia > Cloacimonadales > Cloacimonadaceae > UBA5614. Next base: position 24,658 of record DIWV01000002.1, read on the forward strand.
AACATATCAACAAAGGTGATTCCTCCAAAATCACCCAGTTACTAAAGCCCGGACAGGAAATTATTGTCCAGGTGCATAAAGGTCCAATTGGCAGCAAAGGTGCAAGGCTTACCGGTCAGCTCTCTATTCCCGGGAAATATTTGGTTTTCTTCCCCAATAAATCCAAGATAGCTATCTCCCGTAAAATTAATTCATCACATGAAAAATCACGCATCCGCAATATCCTGACAGCACTCAAATCGCCTGAAGTTGGCTTGATTGTCCGTACAGAAGCAGAAGGCAATAGCGAAGAAGATTTTGCCAATGAATACAAAGCTCTTGCCAAGACCTGGCGCTTGATAGAAAAGCAGCTGGCTCATGCCAAAGCTCCCACCTGCGTATTTGAAGAGAATGCCCTGGAAAACTATCTTATACGTGACCTTTTTGGAGAATATGTAGACAGGCTTGTCATTGATGATAAAGTCTTTGCCAGAAGCATTGTAGCCCAATTGGAAGACCTTGCACCGGAACTGGTAAACAAGGTGGAAGTCTATAAAGAGGATTCCCCTATCTTTGATGCCTGGGCAATTGAAAAGAAAATTGAGACTATCTTCCACTCCCGTGTATATCTCCCCAGCGGTGGAAATATCCGTATTGAGCAGACTGAAGCTTTGGTTAGTGTGGATGTAAATACCGGCAGCTTTACCGGAAGCACCCATTATAGTGAAACTATTAAGAAAACTAACATCGAAGCAGCGAGTGAAATTGCCCGGCAAATCAGGCTGCGTGACTTGAGTGGCGTGATTGTAGTTGATTTTATAGATATGACTGATGAAGGACACAGGCAAGAAGTCCTGGAAGCTTTCAGAATTGGATTAAACCGCGACAGGGCAAAAAACAAGGTTTATTCTTTCACAGAACTCGGTCTGGTGGAAGTTACCCGCAAAAGAATGCGCACTTCACTGGTGGCAAACTATTCCGAGCCATGCCCCCACTGTAACGGCACAGGCAAGATTCTGTCACGCGATGCTGTCGTTATGCGCATATACAGATGGCTCAACCGGGCTGAATATTTCATTAAAAATGATAAGCTCCGCATTGTTGTGCATCCTGTTGTAATGGATTTCGTTAACAAGAACCGTGATTATTTTGTAACTTACCAGAACCAGATTGAGTTTTCCGAAGATCCTGCCATCAGGCAGGACACCTTTAAAGTGCTGAGTTTGCCTGATGAAAAAGACATTACTTCCAAATATACTACTTGACAGATAAACGGCTCAAAAAGATTTTGAACAAACTATATTGAAAAGGCTTAAGGAGCTCAAATGTACGCCATTATTGATTACAAAGGATTTCAGTACAGGGCTGAAAAAAACGCGGTTTTGCGCGTTCCCTTGCTGAATACGACTGAGCCCGGACAGAAGGTTGAAATAGACCGTGTCCTGCTTGTTCGCAACGAAGAAGATATTCTCGTTGGACAACCGGTCGTAAAAGGCGCAAAAGTGATAGCTGAAGTAGTTGGAAACGGAAAAGATAAGAAGATAGTCATTTTCCACAAGAAAAAGAGGAAAGGCTACCGTGTAAAAAAAGGATTCCGTCCTAAATACACAGATATTAAAATTACGGATATTATAACAGGTTAACGAGGTGTATTATGGCACATAAGAAAGGTGTTGGAAGCAGTCGTAACGGAAGAAACAGCAATCCCCAGTTTCTGGGAGTTAAGAAATATGGCAGTGAAGCTGTCATAGCAGGCAATATCATAGTCCGCCAGAGAGGAACTAAGTTCCACCCCGGTGACAATGTCGGTATGGGAAAAGACCACACTATCTTCAGTAAGATAGAGGGTAAAGTCCAGTTCCGCACAAAGGCTAACGGACGCAAATTCATCAACGTTATCCCTAACGATTAATCTGATTTAATTATTTAACATAAGAAAGGCTCCCAATCCCGGGAGTCTTTTTTTTTATACCTTGCCAATCCTGCGAATAGAAAATCCCTCCCGTTGTAGAAAGGGACAGAAACTTATCTCATACGTTAGCATCATCCATGCTGTTTTATTATTAACCACATGCTGGGATAGGTCTTTTGTTAGTCTAAATAAGCATAGCTTTCAAATTTATAGGGAAGGATACTTTATTTGATCTTATGTCCTTCTTTGTTAATTCTTATTATAATATAGGGTACATGCCGGGTTCTTCTCTTGTTGTTCTCGGGTTTCACCCGGGAACTACCCGGGAACTACCCGGGAATAACCCGGATTAGAATTAAGATAGAAATAAGAAATCTTTATGTTTTTTACAAGTTATTATGTAGCGTTATATCATCAACCATATTAGCTTGGTGCCGTCCTGCCGGACTCAAAACATTGTACCACTTGTATCCAGCAATGAATTGCTGGGCTAAACAGAACTGTCCTAACGGACTCAATTCCAGTTTCCGCGTAATCCCGGGCACTGACGTACCCGGTTACATCGTATCGTCCATAAGGGCTTTAAAGGTGTCCAACTTGCCAATGCAATCATTCAATATGTATCTTACACCATGGCAAATCGGACTTCGTTAAAGACCTATCCATAAAGTTCATTACACAAATCTTCCGGAAGTCCTTTTTGCCAATGAATACTATCAGCACTTAACTCAGCAATAGGACAAAATAGACTTCGGGCATAATTCAATAACTTAACATACATAAGTTAGTAAATTGGCGAAGTCCATAATTCCCTTGAGAAAGGTAATCCATCTTCATAACCGTTGGAATTATGTACTCCTGCAAGCCTGATGTGTAATTTCCTGAAGTCCGTTTTGCCTTTAGTCTAGTTACAAATAATCATACATCGTTGGCAAAATGAACTCCAGAAAATGTCTATCTTAGATTATCTATTTTAGTCCGCAAGGGCGAAACTATATAACCCCGAACGTAAGTGCGGGGATATAAAACGCACAATAGAATTGTGTCCGGTAGGACGACACCTGTTTATACAAACTCGCTTTACAATCATAAATAAATATAATAATAAAACTTGACATCATTATCATTAAAAATAATATAAAATTTATATGTAGGGTAGTAAAAATCATAAAGAGTATCAAGAAATAGAAATTAAAAATACTCAATGCGAATGAGTATGTTTTTTTGATAGGAGGGACTATGATTTATTGCAATTTTACAGCAAATGTCGTGCCTCATAAGGTTAATAATGTCTGAATATGTGTTTTCTGCATGCATCTACAAGATGTCTGGCAGTCATAATCTTCAAAAGCAAGAATAAAATTGACTAATTTTGTAAATCAAGTTAATGAGTAATTTGGTTTACACTATTAGCTTCTCTGTTGTCTAAAGGAGCAAAACACGTATTTAGTCAATTGGAGGTAAAAATGAAAAATATTTTAATTATACTATTGATAGCTATCGGTTTCACTATTTCATGCTATTCAATTCCGCAATTCATACTAGATCACCAGGTTACTCTCACACCGGAGCAAAAAACAGCTTATGAGCAAAAAGTCAGGGAAAGACCGGATGAGTACTCGTTTAATCCTATGCACCCAAATGATTATTGGGTTTATGAAATCGCTCCACCATTTCCAGGAGAACCTACCACTTATGGTCGTTTTTGGATTGCAGCTGATACTTTGATAAACAGTCAACTGCATTTTAAAATGATGGGACCAGGAACAGATGGCAATCATTGGATAAAAAATGATAGCGATTTTGTATGTATCTATGATAATGACAATTTAGATAACAATCCACTTACAGACTATCTGATTAATGAAAACTTCAATTTAGAATCTGGAATATTTGATACTTTGTATTGGAGTATAAATCATGGAAATCCTTTTGAAATAGTTCCTGTAATTAGGTATGGTGCTTCAGGCTTTATAAATTTGTTTGGAGAAGTTGTTGAATATCAAGGATTCATGTATTTCAGTTCAATGACTTGCGTTTTAATGTGGGCTAGAAAGTATGGTATAATATATTCGGAAGGTGAGTTTTGCAGCATGGGTATTATCGGCGCTTATATTGACGGACTAGTATACGGCACAGTATCCAATACCGATAATTTCGTACATAGCGAAGAAGAGATAGTAACGTTTTGTTACCCAAATCCATTTAGGGATAAGCTTTATATATCTGTAAAAGATAAATATAAGAGTCAAGTGAATCATATTGAAATATATAACGTTAAGGGGCAACGTATACTAAAAGATCTAATAGATAATTCCAATGTTTATATTTGGAATGGAACAGATGATAAAGGCAGACCGGTTGCATCCGGTATGTATTTCTATAAGCTGATAACACCTGACAAGGTCCTGACCAATAAGATGGTCTTACTTAAATAAAATATATTAATCAATACTTTAATTCAACAGCGGAAACGTTATTGACTTTTTTTATTGTGCGATATCATATTTTACATAAATACTAATTTAGAAAGATATATAAGAAATAACTTGACATCATTATCATTAAAAATAATATAAAATTTATATGTAGGGTAGTAAAAATCATAAAGAGTATCAAGAAATAGAAATTAAAAATACTCAATGCGAATGAGTTTTTTTTTGATAGGAGGGACTATGATTTATTGCAATTTGCAGCAAATGTCGTGCCTCGTCAGGTTAATAAAGTCTGAATATGTATTGTCTGCTAACATCTACAAGATGTCTGGCAGTAATAATAATCAAAAGCAGGAAATAAATTGACTAATTTTGTGAATCAAGTTAATGAGAAATTCGGTTTACAATATTAGCTTCTCTTTGATCTAAAGAAGCAAAACACGTGTTTAGTCAATTGGAGGTAAAAAATGAAAAATATTTTACTTATACTATTGATAGCTATCGGGTTAACTATTTCATGTTACTCAATCCCGCAAGTCTATCATAATAATCAGGATACTCTTGCTCCTGAACAGGAACTTAGAGATCGCCCCGGGGATTCATATAATCCTCTGCAGGTAGGCAACAAATGGTGGAGAACTTTATCTGATGGTTCACATCAACTTGTAAGAGAAGTTGTAGATTCAATGTTAATTAACAACCATGTTTATTATAATGTAGTTGGATTTTTTGACTCAGGAAGTAACCGCTGGTACAGAAATGAAGGAGATACAGTATTTGTGTTTGATGAATTTAATATGGATAACAATCCAGATACAATTGAACTATTATACGAAGACTTCTCTATTATAGGACATTCTTGGATTTATCATGATTTCATATATTATCAAGGATTGTGGAATTGTTTTTCTGATGGTGATTACTTTTTGAGCGCATACGGCATTCCAACTTATTTGAGATACCATGATTATTATTTTCCAGATGCACCTATGAGTTGGGAAACACGATGTTGGGCTCAAGGATTTGGAATTACATATCTTGAATGTAATGGATCGAATATTTATAGTTCTGCTTGCAGAATAGATGGCATTAGTTATGGAGAAACAGTTTCCATTCTGGACGAAGAAATCCCTTCATTATGTCAGATTGATTTATCTAGCTATCCTAACCCCTTTAAAGATGAAGTTACAATACAATATGATTTTGACCAACCGCATAGATTTGGAACTTTAGCCATATATAATATTAAGGGCCAGTTGGTTATGAAAACCAAAGTTATGGGATCAGGTAAATACAAATGGAATGGTTATGATGATAATGGGCAAAAATTATCTTATGGCACTTATTTATGCATTGTAAAAGCAGATAAACAATCAAAAACTGTAAAAATTTTACTATCAAAATAGGAGAATATATGCGTAATATTTTATGTGTGTTGTTCATACTAGGACTAACATTGCCATTGTTTTCACAAATATTCGACAATCATGGTGTATTTAATGACAATGATTACCTAAGTCCGGAAGATTCACTAATTAACACAAACGTGAGACTTTTTCAAAGAGGTGGTCAATCAGTGACCATACCCCATTTTATAGACCAGTTATAAATGGACACTTTTGCTAACGACATTCTTTTCATAAACTTCAATAAACTCCTTTGGAGTTAAATAATCCAACGCACTATGCGGTCTTTCCTCATTGTAATGTCTTTGCCAATCCTCAATAATCTTCCTTGCCTCCAATAAATTGCTGAATATATGTCTGTCAAGGCACTCCTTTCTCATTTTCCCGTTTAAGCTTTCCACAAAGGCATTCTGAGTCGGTTTGCCAGGTTGAATAAAGCGAAGTTCCACGTTATTAATGTCTGCCCACTTGAGCATAGCCTTGCTTCTGAACTCAGGTCCGTTGTCACAGACTATCTGCTGAGGCAGTTTTCTCTGTTCGGATATAATGCCAAACTCTCTGACCAGCCTGGCACCTTGGATTGAACTGTCGATCACCTGATGCACCAGTTCTTTGGAGAAGATGTCGATCAGATTAAACACTCTGAACTTTCTGCCGTTAGCCAGATTATCCATCATAAAGTCCATCGACCAGCGCTGTCCGGGTGAGGTTACTTGCTCCAGGGGAGTGCTTCTGTAACTGACATGTTTGCGCGGACGGCTGGATAACTGTAAATGGGCTGACCTGTAAATACGTTCTAATCTCTTATGATTGACCTGACCAAACTGCTTTGACACTTCTACCTGTAGTCTGGGTAAGCCATAACTGACTGATTTTTGTTCAACAGCTAAACTTTTCAGGAATTTCAGGATTAAGCTGTTCTCCTCATTAAGCCTGGCTTTGTATCTGTGGGTATTGCGGTTTATCTTAACCAATGAACAAGCCTTTCTTTCACTTATCCCGTGTGTTCTGATAACCTCAACAGCCGAACGCTTCTGTTGAGGCGTTACCATTTTTTTGAAAGCACATCCTTCATCGCTTCCACCTCAAGACACTTCTCAGCTAATAACTTCTTTAGTTTTAGATTTTCTGATTCCAGATCTTTGAGCTTCTGAACATCCTTGTTTTCCATGCCGCTGTACTTGCTTTTCCAAAGATAAAAGGTGTTTCTGGCAATGCTGTATTTCCTGATTATATCAGTTACCTCTGTTCCTGATTCGTGCTCTTTCAATATTTTGATAATTTGACTGGGGGCAAAACGCTTACCTCTCATGTGTGTTCTCCTGATTTCTTAGTATTTTTCGAACAACAAAATTTCCCTGCACTCGTCAAGTGTAAATAAGGGAAATTCTTGTCCTCGAAAAATACGACTACTATGAAATGTGTCTATTTGATTTTGGACTATATTTTGGGGGTAAGGTCAGTTGTCTTGTTTCAGGCAATGGTATTGGAGTTGTCGTATTCAGAGGCAGCAATCTTGATGTAATGAAAGAACCGAGCTCTGAACCCTGGTTTCATGATACAAGGATAACAAATAACCAGTACCAGGAGTTATTGTTCTATGATGATTGCAATATACAAATGGAAGATAGCCGAAATATCATAGTAGATGACTCATATGTGGAAGGTACTTTTGATCAGTATCTTGTGCAATGCCCAGACATGAAAGCAAGCAGATATTTTAAATACAACATCTGGTCAATAAATTCTTCAGAAGAATCAGTTATGCCGATACCGGAAAGGTTTTACCCATCATGTTTAAATCCTGAAGGAGATCAGATTGGTTATAAGATTGATCCAATATGGAACTTAGAACCAATTCCTGAGATCAATCCTGATAATGATGAGGTTGCCTATTATGCAGCAGTTGATTATGCCATAACTGAGTATACTACCTCTGCTATAAACCTGTTCAAGCAAATTATCAGTCAATTTCCGGAGAGTGAATATGCACCAGCCAGTGCTAATAATCTGCTGGCATTGGAACAAGATAAACTGGCTCTAAAGAATTATTACCATAATGAACCCAATATGCACTGGAATGGGGAAATTGATAAGTTAGCAGATTACCTGGAGAATTATTGTAACATACAAATGGGTAATTATCAAGAAGCAATTGCCTGGTTTGAAGCTATAATTTCAGATCCGCCTTCTGAGCTTGATTCTCTGATGGCTGTAATTGATTTGGGATATACTTATCTTCTTATGCAGGAAAATCCTCCCAAAGCACCTGTCACATGCATGTATCCGCAGTTAAAACCAAAATCAAGATTAGAATTTAATGCAAAGAGAGATGCAATCCTTTCCGGGATATACCATATTGGAAATCAAGAACCTGATGAAACATATAACTTCTATATAGACTCTCCGGTTCCTGTTCTTGATAAAAACTATCCTAATCCATTTAATCCGTCTACTGCTTTGGCTTTTACCCTACCCAAAGAGACCAAAGTTAAACTTGACGTTTATAATTTGAAAGGACAGAAAATTAAGACTCTGATAAACGGTACACAGACAAAGGGCAAGCATTCTGTTGTCTGGAATGGAACTGATGATAGGGGCAGACCTGTTTCTTCGGGGATGTATTTTTATAAGCTAGTTACTCCCAAGGCAGTCCTGACTAACAAAATGATATTGATGAAATAAGGATAATACCATTAACTTAAAAGGCACAGTCTTTTGGCTGTGCCTTATTTCGGATTTCTGCCTTCTCAGGAATGTCAAACATTGTAAATTAATGTTTGACATTAGTCACTTGCATGTCATTATATTCCATAAGTTTACTGTGTTTTGTGACCATTTAAAGCTTGACAGGAATCAACTGCTGAGAAAAAAGAAGTCTATAGTCGATTATCGACTGGGGGAAATCACAAAATTATGAGAAAAAGAACTAAATTATTTTTAACCCTGGCAATCGGTCTGCAATTATACTACACACCATTGATAATAGCAGAACAGGTTGCGGGAATCGGAAGTGATGAAATAGGACAAGACCAGACAGCATTGGTCCTGGATTCACTTCATACACAGGAACCACCAGGGATACCTGCAAAGGTTGATACTATGGTAGCCACCTATTACTCAAGGTTTTTCCATGGTAACAAAACCGCAAGTGGTGAAAGATTTGACCGCATGGACATGACCTGCGCTCATAAAACCCTACCCTTTAACACACTTCTTAAAGTAACCAATCCCAAAAACAACAAATCAGTAATCGTAAGAGTCAACGACAGAGGTCCGTTTAAAAAAGGACGCCAATTGGATTTATCTTATGCTGCCGCCAAAGAGATTGAAATGATTAAAGCGGGAGTTATGAAACTCCAGGTCGAAATTCTTCCTGAAGACAGCCTTAATACCAAACTGACTGAAGAAAATTCTGAAGCTGTAGAATAAGATAAATTGGCAAAATCTCCGTTTCACTTTTCAAATGCAGTTACGGAATCTCTATCTGCCGGAAAACCTTTATTAGCTCTTGAATCAACTGTTATTACCCACGGTCTTCCCTATCCGGAAAATATAGCAACTGCAAAATCTCTTGAGCAACTTGCCATTGATAATGATGTTACTCCTGCTATCATTGCAATAATTGAAGGCATTGTACACATAGGGCTTGATGAAGGTGATTTCGCTAAACTGGCAGAATTAAGCAAACATCAATCCTCTCAACCTGGTAATCTAAAGAAGATTGCGCAGAAAGATATTCCTATGGCTGTTACTCAGAAATGGAGTGGCGGAACAACAGTCTCTGCAACAATGTTTCTGGCATACAAAGCAGGTCTTAAGGTTTTTGCCACTGGTGGAATTGGTGGTGTACACCGTTTCTGGCAGGAAAGCATGGATATTTCTGCAGATTTACAGGCTTTGGCAAAGTATCCCGTTATAATTGTCACTGCCGGATGCAAGGCTATTCTTGACATACCTGCAACTCTGGAACAACTGGAAACTCTCTCTGTACCAGTTTATGGCTGGAAAACTGATAAGTGCCCTGCTTTTTACACTAATACAACTTCTTATACAATTGATAAAGTTGATGATGTAAAAACAATAGCAGATGTTTACCATACCTTAATAGAATATGCCGGTACAGACAGTTCATCATCAATTGTGATAATGAATCCTATTCCTGCTCAATACAGTATTCCCTCTGAACAAATAGAACCATTTATCGAACAGGCTATCCAAGAAGCAAATCTACAAGGAATCAAAGGTAAAGCTATAACACCCTGGCTGTTGCAAAGACTGGCAGAAATAACCCGGGGTAAGTCCATTCAGACAAATCTGGAACTCCTTAAAAATAACGTTCTGGTCGGATGCCTGATAGCAAAAGAACTCAATTAAGAATATACAAAAACATTGACATCATAGCCCCTTTTTCTTATTATACTTTTTTATTCCTACATGCGAGACGCATGTAGCTACGAATGTGAAACTTTATCCTACATGCGAGACGCATGTAGCTACGAATGTGAATCTTTATTCTACAAGCGGGACGCATGTAGCTACTAATGTGAATCTTTATTCTAGAAGCAGGACGCAAGTAGCTATGAATAATAAAGAACACCACCTGAATTTATGAGGAAGCTATGAAAATATTCATTTCCCTTGATATGGAAGGTATTCCCGGAACCTTTAACTGGGAACAGGAAAAGATAGACCGTCCGGCAGTAAAAGCGCATATGTATAATCACCTTCAAACCGTTGTTGAAGCAATCCGGAAAAGCAAACATAATAGCCAGATAGATGAGATCACCATTGCTGATTCCCATTCTGCAGGTGATAACATTGACTATAGCTTTACTGCGCTTGACGAGAGAATTAACCTCATTTCCGGCAATCCGCGTCCCCAATATATGATGCCTTCCTTTTCCAATGTGTATGACCAGGTTTTTCTGGTTGGATATCATGCCGGTACAGGAGCTTTACATGGCAACATGGACCACAGCTATGCCAACCGTCGTATCCACAAAATCTGGCTTAATGACATTCACATGAATGAAGCTTTTATCAATTCCGCTTATGCAGGATATCATGGAGTTCCGGTGACATTAATAACCGGCGATATGGCTCTTTCTAAAGAAATACTAAATGAAAAAGCAATGCCATGGGTAAATTTTGTGATAACAAAAGAAGCAATTGCCAAGTTTGCAGTTAAAAACTACTCCATTATCAAGGTCAGGGAAAGAACTATAGATGCCGTTCAGAAAGCACTATCCAAAGAAAAAGCTGATTATCCATTGTATACGTTCACTCCTCCAATTAAATTAAAGATAGATTTTATATCCACATCTATGGCAGATGTTGCTTGCCTTATGCCGGGAGTTAAAAGACTGGATGGCAGGACAATCGAATTTAAGGAAGATGACTACGCAGTTATGTTTGAAGCTGTAATGGCATTGGTTACTTTAGCTTCAACAGCAAATTTAGCATAAATTTTAAATACAGGAGATAAAATGAATAGAATCATAATAATGTTAGCATTATTGTTAACAATCAGCACATCCATCTTAGCAGTCCCAAGGGATATGGTTATTGTTGAAATAGGTACCGGCACATGGTGCCAATATTGCCCCGGAGCAGCTATGGGAGCTGATGATTTGGTGGAAAACCATCATAGGGCAGCAATCCTGGAAAACCATAACGGTGACCCTTACGCCAACGATTACAGCAATACCCGTAATTCTTATTACAATATCAACAGCTACCCGACTGCATATTTTGATGGTGCAAATCCATCTGTCGGCGGGAGTAATACAACCAGCCTTTATCCAAGCTACAGGACTAAAGTGAACAACAGACTGGCTGTCCCTTCCAACTTCACTATTACTGCATCCGGAACACATACGGGATTGGTTTATAATGTTGCTGTCGTTATTACAAAAGAAGCCACTGATACTAATACAAATCTTAAGCTGCATGGCGTTCTGACCGAGTCAGGCTTACAAGTAAACTGGCAGGGTCAAACCCATCTGGAGTATGTGGTAAGGGCTATGGCACCGGGTGCAACAGGAACAGATATCAGCTTTACTTCCGGAAACACACAGACAGTAAATCTTACTTTCACAGCTTCTCCCGCATGGAATGCTGAGCATTTTGAATTTGTCTTTTTCCTTCAAAACAACTCTACAAAAGAAATACTGCAAGGCTGTAAATATATAGTTCCTGCATTGGAAAATGTTTATCCTGTCAGTGTTCAGAGTTTTAATATCGGTAATATTCCCATAGAAAGCGTCTATAACAATTCATTTACAATTCATAATTGGTGGACCCAGGATATGAATATCGACATCTCAATTGATGGACAGGACTATTTTGTCTTTCCGCAAGTTCGCGATGCCTATACTATTCCTTTTAGAGAAGATATGACATTTGATCTGCTGTTTCTGCCCAGCCTGGCTGGAAATAATGATGCTACAATTACTATTACGACTGACAATCCTGCTTATCCCACAATCACAATTCCAGTTACAGCAAATGTAACTACAACAGCTAATGAAGAAGATAGCTTTGTGAGTATACCCTCACAGATTATCAATATAGCTCCCAATCCCTTCAGGGAACACACAACCATCAGGTACAATCTCGATAAATCAGAAGCTGCAGAATTGACTATTTATAATGTTAAAGGAGCAAAAATATTCTCTTCTGCTCTTTCCAATCAATCCCGGGGTGAGCATACTTTAATCTGGTCAGGTATTGATAGTAATGGATCTCCAAGTCCTTCCGGCATGTATTTCTGTACATTGGTAATTAACGGGAAAACCGTTTCAACTCAGAAATTGATTAAACTTAAATAGAAATCCCGGCATTTAACCGCGGACTGTTACTGATGTGACAGTCCGTTTCTTTTTTAGTTTATTATTTAATAAATCATGCTTTTTAAGTGTAGTTCAAAAAATGCAGAGTATCATTGCCGAAATGCTACTTGTACGGTAGGCAATTAGCTTGTTTTTTCCCTTGACGTTATAACCATTTCATAAAGTTATGCCTGTAATTTATTATTACGGTGAGAGGAAATGACTTTAAAAGACATCTTGACCTTATTGGAAGCAGAACTACTTACAGCTCCGTCAGATTTGGATAAAGAAGTGCCTTGCGCATTTGCATCGGATTTAATCAGCGATATCCTGATGTGTACAAAAGAACCCACTTTGCTGTTGACAGGTCTTACAAATCCACAGGTAATCCGTCTTTCCGATATGATTGACCTGCTTGGGATTGTTTTTGTCAGGGGTAAGGTTCCACCTCAGGAATTGATTGAAATGGCAGAAGAAAGAAATCTGATGCTGCTTAGCACAAAACTTACTATGTATCGTTCAAGTGGTATTCTATACAACAAAGGCCTGAGGAGCTGCAAAATCTGATATGGCTGAATATTGGAATGTTAATCCCGATTATGAAATATCAGCTAAGTCATTTTTAGCTGATAAACCGGAAGCCGATGTTTCCCTGGAATTCGAAATCGCGGTTAAAGACTTTGTCAATGCCGGAAAAGGTAGTGCTGAGGTGAAAAATACCTTGAAAAGGCTCGGGGTTGACCCTGCTATCCTTAGACGTATAGCTGTTGCTTCTTATGAAGCTGAAATCAATGTAACAGCTCATTCCGAAGGTGGTAAAATGTATAGCTATATATATGATGATTCAGTATATATACGCTTTGAAGATAAAGGACCTGGTATTTCAAATATTGAACAGGCTATGGTTCCCGGTTGGTCAACAGCTGATGATCTGGTACGTGAAATGGGATTTGGAGCAGGTCTTGGTCTGCCCAATATACAAAAGAATTCAGACTTGCTGCATATAACTTCAGAATATGGCAGCACAACAACTTTAGAAATAATAATCTATTACTCATAAAAAATGGCTGTTTCTGAGAAAAAATACTACCATGCCATCCAGCTTATACCGGAAAACTGTACAGGATGCACATCCTGTGTAAAGGTTTGCCCGACAGAAGCAATCCGTGTCAGAAACGGTAAAGCGCAAATTGACCCCAACCGCTGTGTAGACTGCGGAAACTGCGTCACTATTTGTAAATTCCACGCTATTCTTCCTAAAAGTGATTCATTGGATATTATCAATAAATTCCAATATAAAGTAGCCATTCTATCTTCTTCCTACGCCGGTCAGTTTACTGAAGATATTGCCTATCCTGTTTCAAAACAGGCACTCATCGAACTGGGTTTTGATGAAGTTGCTGAAGAAGCCATGGTAACTGATTTTATGGTTGGATTGATTCGTGACTATATACGCCAGCATAAAGATATCAGGCCAATATTATCCAGCAACTGTCCTGCAGTCGTCAGATTAATTCAGGTGAAGTTTCCATCCCTCTTGCCTAATATTCTGCACCAGGAAGCTCCCATGAGTATTCTAACGAGGTTTTTAAGAGAAAAGATTCAGGCAGAGAAGGGATTAAAAGACTCAGATATTGGCATTTTCCTGATAGTTCCATGTGTAGCTCATGTCACTGCTGTTCACCAACCTGAAGGAGCTTATAAACATTTACAGGATGGAGCTTTTTCTATTGGTATGATTTATGGAAAAATCAGAGACCGTCTAAGGAAAATGAATAACGAAGAGAATAAAATAAATACTTATGAACAAGGTTTGACTCTGGCTCTGTCAGGTGTGGAAGCTGAAATGGTTGATTGTGAGGATATCAGAGCGCTTTCTGTAAATGGTACAGATAATGTTATTGAGATATTATCAAAAGTGGAAGACCATTATCTTGACCAATATGATTACATTGTGTTAAGAAGCTGCACTAATGGGTGTGTTGGCGGTTGCCTGAATGTAGAAAATCCTTTCGTCGCCATGTCACGTATTAAGAAGTTAATCAAAACATCAAAACACCAGAAAGTAGATACATCAGAGCTTAAAGAGTTGTATAAGGATGGTGAATTTGCAGTAGTTCCTTTGGAACCTCGCTCCATCATGCTATTAGACCAGGATATCAAACAAGCAATTCAGAAGATGAAAAAACTTAATGAAATACTCGTAATGCTGCCGGGGCTAAACTGCAGTGCCTGTGGCTCACCAACCTGTTATGCTTTAGCTGAAGATATCGTAAGCGACAAAGCATCAATTGATGATTGTGTAGTATTGCTCAGACGTCATCAGAAAGAAGAGGAATAAACTATGGCGATAATTCTTAAAGACTATCTGGATGCTATCCAGGCACAGGTTCTTACCCCGGATATTAATACATCAGAAATATCAATAGTAGACGGATATGTCTCAGACATGTTGAGTGATGTGATGGGAACCGCTAAGGAAGGACAGGTCTGGATTACGATAATGCGTCATATGAATACAGTGGCAGTTGCTTCCATGACGAATATACCTTGTGTAATTTTTGCCAAAGGACTTACACCAGATGCTGCAGTAATTGACCGTGCAATCCTTGAAGATGTGTGTCTTGCAGCAAGTGATAAGCAGGCTTTTGACCTGGCAGGCATTCTCTATAAAATGCTTGGTAAATAGAAAAAAGTCTTAACCGTTTAATGTTTACAGATCTTTATAGGTAAAATGATGCGTTGTTTTAAGGCGGATTTGCATATACATTCTGTGCTATCGCCTTGTGGCGGACTGGAAATGTCACCAAAGTCACTGATTCAACGTTTGAAAGAGCTAAAAATAGAGTGGATTGCCATTACCGACCATAATTCTCTGGCAAATTGCCCGGCATATGCTAAGGTAGCAACAGATAACAATATTGCTTTTACTTATGGTGTAGAAATTCAGACAACAGAAGAAATACACCTCTTGGCATATTTTGATGATGCTGAATTGGCAATGGAATTTAATAGTGTCCTGTACAGTGCTTTACCACGCATTCTTAATGACCCGGAGTTCTTTGGTGACCAGGTGGTTATTGATGCTGAAGAGAATATTATCCGTCTGGAAGATAAAGCTCTAAGCAACTCTGTAATATGGACATTGGAAGAAGCTAAACAAGAAGTCGAAGCATTTGGGGGATTTTGTGTTCCTGCCCACATTGATGCAGAAGCAAACAGTATTATCAACCAAATAGGCTTCATGCCCAAAGAATTATCCTTTCCATTACTGAGTATAACTTCCGGCTTAATAATTAAAGATTATCTTAAACTTCACCCAGATATGTCTGAGAGCTCATTCCTAAGGGTTTCTGATGCTCATTATCTGACTGACTTGGGTTGTGGCAGTTCATTAATATGTGTGGAAAAACCTTCTGTAGTCGAATTACTCTTAGCAGCCCAACGTATAAAAGAAAGAAAAATAATAATATAAAATAAAAATATCAAGGAGGAACAATGGCGCAAGATAAAGTTAAGCAAAAAAAACCTTTTGAACGCCTGCGTACCGTTATTGAGGAGAAAAGAAACCTGCAAAATCCGCTTATTGAAATACTTCGACAGGCTCAGGAAATTTTTGGATACTTGCCTGTAGAAGTGCAGGAATTTATCTCCCGGGAGATGAATATTCCTGTAAGCAAGATCTATGGAGTAGTAACCTTTTACAACTTTTTTACGATGAAACCCCGTGGCAAGTATACAATTAATGTTTGTCTGGGAACTGCTTGCTTTGTCAAAGGAGCTGCACGAATTGTTGCATTGTTAGAAGATATTTTAGAAATCAAAATGGGAGAAACAACTCCTGATAAGCTGTTTACTTTAAGTGCTGTCCGATGTGTGGGAGCTTGTTCTCTTGCTCCTGTATTTGTAATTGGAGATGATACTTTTGGAAGGCTCGAATCCAGAAGCCAGATTATGGAAATAGTTCAAAGATTTAAAGAAGCAAACTAACGGTAAGTATAATGCAAGATATATCGCTACACCTATTGGATATAATTGAAAACTCTGTGAGAGCCGGAGCAAAGTGTATCCGTGTTAGAATAATCAATGATGTTCAAGAGAATATTTTAAGATTTATAATCGAAGATGATGGTTGTGGTATGGATTCCGAGACTTTGCTGATGGCTCAGGACCCATTTTATACTTCGAAAGGAGAAAGGACCAAACAAGTAGGTTTGGGAATACCATTATTTAAGCAGAACGCAGAGCTTTGTAACGGCAGTTTCACAATTACCAGTGAACCTTGCCTGGGAACTGTACTAAAAGCTGATTTTGAAGCTGACAATATTGACAGACTTCCCTTGGGAAATCTGAAAGACACGTTATTAGGTTCAATAATCGGGCATCAGGATGTTGATTTTTATGTAAACCTGATTAGCAGAGATAAAGGCAAGGAACACTCTTTTCATTTTGACACAGAAGTGATTAAAGAAGAACTGGGGGGAATACCCCTCACTTATCCCGATGTTATTGAATATATAGAACAAAGTTTAATAGAAGGAATACAAAATACAAATATGGAGGATGTCTGATGAAGACACTGGCAGACTTAAAGAAAATACGCGAAAAAGCCCAGGAAGAAATGAAGCTTCGCGGCAGCAACATTAGAATAAAGATTGTTGTTGGTATGGGCACATCCGGAATAGCAATGGGAGCCAGAGAAGTTATGAAAACTTTTCTGGAAGAGATTTCTCAACGCAATCTTACAGATGTTTTGGTTACACAAACAGGAGAGAAGGGATTATCTTCGATGGAACCTGTAGTAGATGTAATTGAAGAAGGCAAAGACAAAGTAACTTATGGCATCATGACACCTGAAAAAGCCAGAAAAGTGGTTGTCGAACATATTGTAAACGGAAGGATTGTCACCGACTACGTTGTTTCAACAGGTAGTTAATAAGGGGGAAATCCAATGTCTCTTAAAAGAATAGACCTGCTGATTTGTTGCGGGTCAGGATGCATCTCAGCCGGTGCACTGAAAATCAAGGACAAAATACAGGCAACTTTACATGATAAGGGATTGCTCAATGAAATAAATATCATTGAGACCGGATGCATGGGACCCTGTGATTTTGGACCTGTTATGATTGTGTATCCGGAAGGTGTCTTTTATCAGAAAGTAACCCTTGATGATGTTGAAGAACTAATTGAAGAGCATTTTATCAAAGGCAGACCATTAAAACGACTGATGCTGCAGGATAAAGAAAAGCAGATTCTCTCAACTCAAAAGGATATCCCTTTTTATCAGAAGCAGGTAAAGGTCGCCTTAGCTAATTGTGGATATTTAGATCCGGAAAGCCTTGATGAATATATAGCTTTGAATGGATACGAAGCTCTGGGCACACTCCTGTCTGATAAAACTCCTGAAGATCTTATTGAGATTGTCAAGCAATCAGGTCTCCGCGGCAGAGGTGGCGGCGGTTTTCCAACAGGAATGAAATGGCAGTATACCAGGGCCAGCAAGGATAATCAGAAATACATTATATGCAATGGAGATGAAGGTGATCCTGGTGCTTTTATGGATAGATCTCTTCTGGAAGGAGATCCACACCGAGTGCTTGAAGGTATGATGATTGCTGCCTATGCTATTGGAGCTGACAAAGGTTTCTTCTATATCAGGGCAGAATATCCCCTCGCTATAAAGAGGATTAAGCTAGCTATTGAGCAGGCTCGGGAAGCCGGACTTATCGGAACAGGTATATTTGGCAGTAAATTTAATTTTGATGCAGAAGTCCGCACCGGTGCAGGAGCTTTTGTTTGCGGAGAAGAAACTGCTTTAATACAATCCATTGAAGGAATGCGCGGTCATCCCACACCCAAACCTCCGTATCCATCCGTTAAAGGATTATGGGGTAAACCTACTGTTGTAAATAATGTGGAAACTTTAGCAAATCTCCCGACTATAATCCTCAAAGGAGCCAATTGGTTTGCATCTATGGGTACCGATACCAGTAAAGGAACCAAAGTCTTTGCTTTAACCGGAGACGTTAAAAACACCGGTCTGGTGGAAGTGCCAATGGGTATTACATTACGTGATATGATATTTGAAGTGGGCGGTGGCATTATTGGTGACCGCAATTTCAAGGCAGTTCAGCTTGGAGGTCCTTCGGGAGGATGCTTAACCACCGAACATCTTGATGTTCCCGTAGATTATGAATCACTCAAGGAAAAAGGCGCAATGATGGGCTCTGGTGGAGTCATAGTAATGAATGATTCCAACTGCATGGTCAGTATAGCCAAATTCTTCCTCGAGTTTTCTGTGGAAGAATCCTGTGGAAAGTGTTCACCTTGCCGGATTGGTCTAAAGCAGATGCTTGATATTATGGAAAGGATTACGTCTGGTAACGGGGTTGAGGGAGATATAGATGAGCTCATTCGTTTAGGAGAAGCCATAAATCATTTATCCCTGTGTGGACTGGGACAGACTGCTCCCAATCCAGTTCTTAGTACAATCCGTTATTTTAGAAACGAGTATGAAGATCATATCAAGAATAAAAGCTGCTCAACGGGTGTTTGCCTCGATTTGATGCACTTTATGATTGATAAGGAAAAATGTATCGGGTGTTCTCTTTGTGCCCGTAAATGTCCTGTTACTTGCATTAGTGGCAGTAAAGATGAAAAATATACTATCCATCAGCTTGATTGCATCAAATGTGGCAATTGTATGGAAGTATGCCCTGTTAAAGCAATCAGCAGAATTCCCGATATGCATAACGAAGTCAAAGCTGCCAAAGAAGCAATAAGACTAAAATCAGAAAATGAAGAATAAAGGAAATGATATGTATCAGGAAATATTTTCCAAATACGCTCCCACCAAAGACAACCTGATTTATATCCTGCATGATATTCAGGATAGCGACCCTCAGAACTATATTTCAGAGGAAGCGGTTCAGGCAGTGTCTGAGTATTTAAAAATACCGTCTAATCATATTTACGGTGTATTAACATTTTACTCAATGTATAGTACTAAACCACGTGGTAAGTACGTCATTCGACTTTGTGAATCTCCTCATTGCTATATTAAAGGTTCAGAAAACATCTTACGTAAGATGAAGAACACCTTAAATGTAGGAATTGGTGAGACTTCTAAGGATGGATTATTTACTTTGGAACTCTGCGCCTGCCTTGGTGTATGCGGCAATGCACCTGTTATGATGATTAATGACGAGGTTTATGGTGATTTAACAGAAGATAAAGTAAACGAAATCTTTGCACAGCTTAGAGAGGTGAAATAATGAAATATTTCAGAGCACATGTATTAGTTGGAGTTAATGAAACCTCAAAACAAGCTGGCGTCAGTGATTTTATATCTGCTTTAAAAGCTATGCTCAAAGCAGCATCTCTTGAAGATGAAATCAATATTTTAGAAACTGGTCCATTAGGTTTCTTTGGTAAAGGTATCTGTATGACAGTCTATCCGGACAATGTTAATTATGAAAATGTAGCTATTACTGATATAAATGAGCTTGTAAATGAACATTTTCTGAAGGGTCGTCCTGTAGCACGTCTTTTGCTTGATAGTGGCAGCGGATTCAGCCCTAAGTACAACTATGAGAATCGTATTGTATTGCGTAATTCCGGTATCATAGATCCTGAAAACATTGATGAATATCTTGGCACAGGCGGTTATGAAGCTTGGGAAAAAGCATTGAAAATGAAACCCTTGGAAATCGTTGACGAAGTAAAAAAATCCGGTCTGCGCGGTCGTGGTGGCGCAGGTTTCCCTACAGGTTTAAAAATGAGTTTTACTGCTCCAATTGAATGTGAGCAGAAATATGTTGTGGTTAACGCTGACGAAGGCGAACCCGGCACTTTCAAAGACCGTTTGATTATGGAAGGTGACCCTCATCAGTTGCTGGAAGGCATCATGATTTGCGCAAAAGCTGTAGGTGCTACTAAGGCTTTTATATATGTCCGCGGCGAATATAAACTAAGCATACAACGCCTGAACAAAGCCATTGAACAATGCAAAAACTATGGCTTACTCGGCAAAAACATCTTCGAAAGCGGATTTGATCTTGATATAGAAATTAAGGTCGGAGCAGGAGCATATGTCTGCGGTGAGGAAACAGCTTTGATAGAATCTCTTGAAGGCAATCGCGGCAACCCACGCTGGAAGCCACCATTCCCTGGCGTTAAAGGTCTTTGGGGTTGTCCTACGGTTGTAAATAATGTGGAAACCCTTACAAATCTGCCTTATATAATTAAACATGGTGCTGAAGGCTTCCAAAAGTTTGGAACAGCTGACTGCAGCGGAACTAAAGTCTACACTATACTTGGGGATGTGGCATATCCGGGACTTTGTGAAGCAGATATGGGTACTACACTAAGGACTATTATAAATGACTATGCCGGTGGAATGAAAAAAGGATTCAAGTTTAAAGCAGCATTGGTTGGTGGAGCTGCCGGTGTTTTTATCGGTGAACGCCTGCTGGATATTAAAATGGATCTGAACAGTTTGAGTCAGTATTCAGCTGTTCTGGGTTCAGGAGCAATACTGGTTATGAATGAAAATACAAGTATTGTGGATATGCTGTGGTCAATAATACGCTTTTTCCGTCATGAATCATGTGGAAAGTGTGCACCCTGCCGTAATGGATCCGAAATGCTCTATGACTTGATCAATAAGATTAAGAAAAGCCAGGGCACAATCGAAGATTTGGATAATCTGTTGTTAATTGCTGAAACTATGCAACAGACTTCTTTCTGCGCTTTGGGACAATCACCGATTATGCCTATTCGCAGCGCTCTGGATAACTTCAGAGATGAATTCCTTGCAATAATAAAAAAATAAGATAGATATCTGGAGGAAAAACCTGATGGTCAAAACAGTTAATGTCTGGATAGATGGAAACCATATCGAAGCTCCTGAAACGATGAACATCATAGAAGTTGCTGATAAATATGGCATTCATATTCCCCGTTTATGTTACCATCCTGACCTTCCACCAACAGCCAATTGCGGCGTTTGTGTGGTTGAAGTGTCCGGAAATCCACTTCCTAAAAGAGCCTGCTGCACTCCTGTAGCAGAGGGTATGAAAATATCCACCAATTCCAGGAAACTGCGTTCATATCGCAAAACATTGGTGGAAATGATTCTCAGTAATCATGATGTAACTTGTCCTACCTGTGCAGCAAACAACAAATGTGAACTACAAACCCTGGCAAATAATCTGGGTGTAGATGCTGAACATTTACCTCAAATCCTGCGTAAGCACAAACATGACGAAAGCAGCGTATCAATTATCCGTGATGTGGACAAATGTATTGCTTGCGGTCGTTGCGTTAATGTATGTAATGAAATACAAACTGTATACGCACTTACTTTTGCCGATCGCGGGTTCGAAAGCCACATCGATACTGCTTTTGCCGGCGGAATGGCAAACAGTCCCTGCGTAAATTGCGGTCAATGCACAGTTTATTGCCCGACAGGAGCTTTAAGAGAACAGAGTGAAATTGATGCAGTCTGGGAAGCAATCCTTGATCCTGATAAACATGTTATTGTTCAGGAAGCTCCTGCTATCCGCGTTTCCCTGGCAGAAGAATTTGGCATGGAACTTGGAACTGTTACAGTTAAAAAGATGTATGCCGCACTGCGCAAGCTTGGCTTTGATGCAGTTATGGATACAAACTTTACAGCAGACCTGACTATTCTGGAAGAAGGCACAGAGTGTGTTGCCAAGCTTAAAGCCGGCGACCCACGTCCTTTGATAACTTCCTGTTCACCTGGTTGGATTAAGTTTATGGAAACTTATTATCCTGATTTAGCAGATTGCGTTAGCACAGCCAAGTCTCCTATGTCCATGTTTGGGGTATTGGCTAAGACTTATTATGCTGAAGAACAAAAACTTAATCCTGCTAAGATAGTTACGGTGGCAATTATGCCCTGTACAGCAAAGAAATTTGAAGCACGCCGTCCCGAACTCAGAGATTCCGGTTATCAGGACACAGATTATGTTCTTACTACACGTGAATTCCTGCGCATGATTCACGAAGGCAATATAGACTTTAAGAATCTAAAGGACGAAGATGCTGACGAAAACATGAGCTTCTACACCGGTGCCGGTACAATATTCGGAGCAACCGGCGGTGTGATGGAAGCTGCAATCCGTTCTGCCTATACATTAGTTACCGGCGAAGAACTGGAAGCTATTGATATTACAGCAGTACGTGGTCTGCAGGGTGTTAAGGAAGCCACTATTCCCGTTCCCGGATTTGGCGACCTGCGCGTAGCAGTTGCCCACGGTTTGGGAAATGCCCGTATAGTGATGGATAGAGTCAGAGAAGGTCTTGCTAAAGACGGCGTATCCCCCTGGCATTTCATAGAAATCATGGCTTGCCCTGGTGGATGTGTAGGTGGCGGCGGACAGCCTTACGGAAACGATATGGCAATGCGTGCACGCCGTGGCGAAGGATTGTATAAAGAAGATAAGGAAATGAAAATACGTAAGTCTCATCATAATCCTGAAGTTATGGGAGAGAAAGGTATCTATGCCCGTTTCCTTGGTTCGCCCAATTCTCCTCTTGCCCTTAAGCTATTGCACACTTATTATTTCAAGCGTTCAACCAGCTCAGGACAGGTTACGGAACAGGCTACCCATAAACATCATTAAACGTAAATAATCTGTCACATTGAGCTTAGTCTAAATGTGAACAGCTTGTTATTCCCGACCTGATTGGGAATCCATAAATAACCATAAAAGCCCGTCTTATCCAGACGGGCTTTTTTTATGACATATAATAACGCCTTCACCTCAAGATATATTTTGCAATGGTTTACCAAAAAAAATCGCTTGACAGCATATTTGATGTGAATATCATTTATCTATTCAGTTCAATGGGGAAAACTTATCTGTATCTGGTATGTCAACATGGCACCGGTATTCATAGAAGTTGTTAATCGCTGTTAATGCACTCCTCTTAGATTATACTTTCCAGGAAAATTGGAATACAATAAAAAAAGGAGTGAGAAATGAAACTTTACAGATTTTTGCTTTTCCTTGTTTTTTTTATGATTTACGCTCAGATTATTTGTATAAATGTAAATCGTAATAATAAAATCACTCAATCTGCATCTAGTAGAGATTTTATTACTATAGGAACTGGCACTGCAACGCAACGACAACCGTTTGGTATGTACTATGGATACGAAAGAAGCGCATCTATTTACTTAGGCTCTGAAATCGGTGTTAATGGTCAAATCACTGAATTATCCTGGTATAGAAGTTCAACAAATACTAATCAGGCTAATACAAAAATTTACCTGAAAAGTATTTCCAGCAGCCAATTAAGCCCTGCAACCTGGTCATCAATAACAACTGGAGCTACAGTAGTGTATAATGTTGCATACCTTGGCTTCAACTCCAATGGATGGTGTAATGTGACATTGTCGACGCCATTTTCATATTCCAGTTCCAATAATCTTTTAGTATTATGCGAAACTAATTATGGAATTGCAGGTAGCGGGACTTACCCTAGTTTTTGTTACACTAACTCATCTTCGAGACACCAGGCATGGTTCCAAAATAATACTCAACCATCAGGAAATGGTACTGTAAATGACTACAGACCGAATATTCGATTAAACATCACAGTTTCCCAAATACCCTCTGTTCCGAGCAATCTGATAGCAACAGCTCAGTCAGCGACACAAATTGACCTGAATTGGACAGATAATTCCAATAACGAGACCGGTTTCAAGCTGGAACGCAAAGTCGGTGTAAGCGGGGCATGGTCTCAGATCGCAACTGTTGGGACCAATCAGACTACCTATAGTAATACGGGCTTGACTGCAGGAACTTCTTATTATTACAGGGTAAGAGCGTATAACTCATATGGTGATTCAGATTATTCCAGCGAAACAATAGTGCCTGCGTCGCCAAGCAATTTATTTGCCATGGCTGTATCCGCGACCATGATTAGTCTGACCTGGACGGACAACGCCAGCAATGAAACTGGATTTGTTGTACAAAGGAAGACAACAGGCAGTTGGCAGAATCTATCTCAACTCAATTCTAATTCAACAAACTTTAACGATTCTGGGTTGGCACCAGGTGTTAGCTATTATTACCGTGTGTATGCATATAGCCCCAGAGGGACGTCATGGTACTCCAATGAGGCCATCGTTCCGGCGTCGCCAAACAACTTAACAACAACTGTGGTATCTTCAAGCATGATTGCTCTGAACTGGGTAGACTATGCCAGCAATGAGTCAGGATTTGTGGTACAAAGGAAGACAACAGGCAGTTGGCAGAATCATTCGCAACTCAGCGCTAATTCTACAAACTTCAACGATTCAGGCTTAGCATCGGGTGTTACCTATTATTATCGGGTGAATGCATTTACTTCCACCGGGGCATCATGGTATACAAACGAAGCAAATGCTGCTCCGTCATCAATACCTGATCCACCGAGTAATCTGTTTGCAGTTGCGCAGTCAGCAACGCAAATCGATCTGAGTTGGACGGACAATTCCAATAACGAGTCAGGATTCAAACTTGAACGCAAGATTGGCATAGTCGGGGAATGGTTAGAGATCTCAACCGTTGGGGCCAATCAGACTTATTACATTAACACTGATTTAGTTGAGGGCACCTCTTATTCTTACCGGGTGAGAGCATATAACTCTCTTGGTGGTTCAAGTTATTCCCCCTTAGCTATTGTGCCGGAATCGCCAAGTAATTTAATAGCAACAGCGGTATCTTCAACTATGATTAATCTGACCTGGACAGACAATGCAAGCAATGAGACAGGGTACATGGTGCAAATGGTGATAACTGGTAATTGGCAGAATCTATCAAACCTCGGTGCCAATACGACAAGCTTTAACGTTTCGGGTTTAATATCTGGTGTTACCTATTATTTCCGTGTGTATTCCTTTACTTCCACCGGATTATCTTGGTATTCCAATGTAGCTGTTGCACAAGTTGGCATTGATGATCAGAATAATCCTATATTAATAACTCAAATCCAAGGTAATCATCCCAATCCATTTAAATCAACGACTTCAATTAGATATTCGGTTAAAGAACCTGGGTATCTGAATCTATATATATGTGATGTGAAAGGCAGATTAGTAAAGCGCCTGGTAAATACCGGGGTACCTGCTGGATTCAAAACAGAGACCTGGAACGCGACTGATGACTCAGGGAAGCCAGTCAGCAGTGGAATTTATTACCTGTGCATCAAAACTGACAAGTACCAATCCTGTAAGAAGATGGTTTTAATGAAATAGAAATAGATATAGAAAAGAATGTGTTAGTACTGATTGTATTATACTCAAAACAGAGATTAATACATAATATAGTAATTGTGACCCGTTCCTGAAAAAAAAGACGGATCTTTTACTTATAATCATCATTCTCTTCAGAGGGAATTCATTTAAAAAGACAGGGTCCCTGTCTGCGCAGAGACGACGGTTATTTCAGCTTTTTACCTATGCGTCTGATGTGATATTTCGGACCGGTCAGAATCAATTCATTGTCCTTTATTATTGCCGATATATTTCCAGCTGCCTTGCCGGCATACATAATGGGAGCAAAAGTAATAATGTTTTCAACCTTGTTATGCGGATGGTAACCAAGTTTTGAAAGTTCCAGCACCAGTTTTTCCAATTGGTCTGTACTTTTAGCTTGCTTTATCTTCATTGTATCAACCCTGTAAAAAACTCCCATCATAAAGCCATAAACCAATCCTATAAACAAACTGGGTATAAATCCGTTGAGAAAAGCTGCACGAAGCGAATAAGCTTCTGTAAATAACAAAATCAATATGATTATTGCCAAAAATGGCAGCCAAACCGTCAAACCTATCATAAGTGAGACCCCAAGATAACCGCGTAATTTCATGTTTTCCTCCTAATGTCTTGTTAAGAGTATTAAAGGATTCAGATTTCGTCAAGTACAGAGTTTCATATGGCTATTCTGCAAAAAACCGGTTCGTACTTTTTGTAATATTCGTGCTTTAAATACTGTGATTCAGAGTTTGATAATGCAGAACCGGGAGCAGTAAACCAGCTTCCACTGCTGCGCAAACGCTTTTACAGGGCTGGTCTTCTGCTATAATCTGATCCCTGGTAATGGTTTTAAGGTCTGCCAGACCTGCTTTCTGCATATCCCACATCATACGGATGTAGAGATTATACCAGCTTGCGACTTTGTTGTCCGCATCCGGATATTCTTTGTAAAGGGCTGTGTAAATTTTAAAGTCATCCTTAAAAGCCTGGCTGGGCTTGATTTTCTCAAGATTTCCGGCAATCAAACGGTAATCATTATGCTGTTCAGATTCGGTAAATTTTGCCGGCACCCGGCGTCCGACCACAACGTCACAATGCGGTATAGTGTAATAAACAATCCCGTCAACCTTGCCATTCAATCCTTTCACGCCATACTGAGTTGTCACTTTCATAATATGTCCTCCTTTCTTTTGGTGCTTGTTCTCTTCTTATTAGTCCTTTTAATATTACAGTAGTTTTACAGCATATCTACAGTAGGTTTGCTGTATACTATCTGTATACTTGAATACAGTAAATCTACTGTAGATTTTCTGTCAAGCTATATCAATTATATTGTGCTATCAAGGGAGACGCAAGCAGGAAACAGGGAATACCACGAAGGATAGCGAAGTGATAGCGAAGTGCCGTAATGTCACTTGGAGGCAGATTAGTTTTTCCTTGACTTATATATTCTTTTATAACTAATTGAAACTAAAGGGAGAGGAATTATGGAAGAGAAACTGACAGTTATTTTATCTTTTAAAGATGCTTTGGATAATGCAGTGCGCTTTCAGGAATACCTGAAGAATGATGAAACTCTTCAGCATAAACTTAGTCAATACACGCACTGGTATTACTTTCCCAAGCAAAAAATCTATGCTCCCAGTAAATTTATCGGTTATAAAAACAACGAATATCACTCCGAAACAGCACATCAGGGTGACGGCAGAGAAACGGAAAAAGCTCTTTCCAAATTCTTCCATAAGCTAAAACCTGTGCACGAACAATTGGATTACCTGATTTTAGAACGGTATAACAAACTTGCTGAAATGCTGTTGAAATATGATAAAAAACTCAAAAAGAATGCTGTAATTCACACCCCTAAAGAAGAATATAATAAATAAGAAAGGCTGTAGTATTAATAAATCATTACCAACTAACCGCTTCCTGCAAAGCGTCAGCAAGCCGTCACGCTATATAAACCACGAACTCAACGCTTTTCACAAGGATTTTGATAAGGCTGAAGTACGCTTTTGCCTGGCTTTCCCGGATGTATATGAAGTAGGGATTTCACACCTGGGACTGAAGATTTTATATACGATACTCAATAACCTGGATTATGCCATGGCAGACAGAACCTACCTCCCATGGCTGGATGCTTTGGATATTATGCGCCGGGACGGGCATCCCCTATATGCTCTGGAAAGCAAGAAAAAGGTCTGTGAATTTGATGTTGTGGGTATCACTTTGCAGAGTGAGCTTACCTTTACTAATGTATTGGAATTTCTGGATTTATCAGGTATTCCCATTCACTCCAAAGACAGAACAGATATAGACCCGATTGTGATTGCAGGAGGACCCTGCGCAAGTAATCCTCTGCCCCTTAACTCTTTTATTGATGCCTTCCTGATTGGCGAAGGTGAAGATGCAATTGAAGAAATTGCGGAGGTTCTTCGCAACAACATTCGTCATGGTGAGTTTATCGAACCATGTACCCTTCAACAAGCTCAGGATGACTTACCACACAGGAATGACATACCCGGGGAGAGTAGTGCCTTTTTGCAAAAGGCAGATAAAGATTCCCTCCTGCACGGGAATGACAAGGAACTCAGGAACGACATCCTGACTAAACTTTCCCAGATAAAAGGAATGTATGTTCCTGCTGTACACGATAGAATAATCGGACAGGACAGTTCATTCAGGATAAAAATAAGAAAATACACTGGTTTTACAACCAATGAAAAAACTCATACTCCGCAGCTTATGCCCTGGCAGCTTGCTACCCATAACCGTTATGTGGCAGAAATTATGCGTGGCTGCACCCGGGGCTGCCGCTTTTGCCATGCCGGTTATTTTTACAGACCGGTAAGAGAGCGGGATCCGGAGCAAATTCTTGATTCATTATTAAAGGAAATTGAAACTTACGGTTGGGATGAAGCAGGACTTGTTTCTCTTTCCAGCAGCGATTATTCATGCATCAGACCGCTTCTGGAAGCATTACTGAAAAAGATAGACCAGCAGAAAACACACGTCTCTCTCCCCTCTCTCAGGGTTGATTCTTTTGATGATACATTGGTCAGTCTGCTCAGGGAAGTTGGCAGAGAAGGGCTTACCATTGCTCCGGAAGCAGGAACTCAACGCTTAAGAAATGTAGTAAATAAAAATCTGTCGGAAGAAGAAATCCTGGGTGGAGTGCGCATAGCCAAACAGCTTGGCTGGCAGAGAATTAAGCTGTATTTTATGCTTGGTTTGCCGACAGAAACTGAAGCAGATATTCAGGGAATAATAGACCTGATAAATCTGATAATTGGTGAGACAGGCAAGAAGTTCCAGATTAATGTATCCCTCTCCCCTTTTGTGCCCAAAGCTCACACACCTTTTCAATGGGTTGCCATGCTTGCTCCGGAAGAGCTTCTGCGCAGAGCGCTGTTAATCAAGCATACTTTCCAACGGGCTAAGTTCATAAAAATCCGCTATCACACTATTGAGAACTCAGTCCTGGAATCTGTAATATCCAGAGGAGATGACTCTACTGCTGCCTGGATAGAACAAGCCTGGAAGAATGGCGCTATATATGACGGCTGGAATGAGAGCTTCAAATGGGAGAACTGGACTAAAGCTGCCTCTGAAACAGATTATAATTATTTATCTGCCTTAAATGATTTATCTGTTGCTGATTCGCTCCCCTGGGAATTCATAGATCTTGGTGTAGAAAAGAAATGGCTTGCCGGTGAATGGGAAAAAGCCCGGCAGGAAATCCCTACTATAGACTGCAGAACCGGTTGCATTGCCTGTGGTGTTTGTGATGAAGAAACAGTAATGCAAACAGCAGTAAGTAACGAGAGATTTGTTAAGGTTATGTCAGCTTTGCCAATGCCCTCAGTTAAAGAAGCGCCGGGCACAAAATCCACTTTTATCAATAGCTGGAGTTATCGCTTGTTTTACCAAAAAGCAGGAGACTTCCGTTTTATCGGACATCTGGATTGGATGAGGATGGTGTTTCGCATGATGAGCAGAAGCAGGCTTGATATTGTTTATACACAGGGCTTTAACCCACATCCCAAAATCAGTTTCGGACCTTCTTTGGCAGTCGGAGTTGCAGGAGAGAATGAATACCTGGACTTGCACACATCGGTTGAATATTCCACAGAAGAACTGGCAGCAGCATTGAATCCTTTATTTGTAGAAGGTTTGAGACTAAATACAATCCTTCCGAAAATGAAGAACGAAAAAGATGCGCAGCCTGTAGCTGATGAATTGAGAATAATTCTTCCAACTGAAATGATATCGCAGGCAGAGGGAAAATTAAAAGAATTTGAGAAGATGGATACATTTCCCATGACTGTTATAAAAAAAGAAAGCGAACGCACTTATGACCTGAAACAGGTGATAATATCAATGTTGCTGGATTATAATATTTTAAATATAACTAAACTGCTGCATAGCCCCAATATTTATAAACTGCTCAGCATTATATTTGATGTTGAAAAAGAAAAGCTGTATGACTGGGATATTTCACGGATAGGATTTCAGGCTTAGCCTATATAACTAATTTGAGTTTTGCCTTAAGGCTTCAAACAAGATAATTGCTACGGAATTGGAAAGATTGATAGAACGGATCTTACCTGTCATAGGAATCGAAATACAGCGGTCTGAATATTGAGAGAGCATATCTTCCGGCAATCCCCTGGATTCGGGTCCGAAGATAAAATAATCACCCGGATTATAGCTTCTATCCAGGTATGAATTTCTAGATTTAGTTGTACAGAAATAGAGTTTTTCCCGGGGAACAGAAGATGTAATTTCCTTAATATCATCATGTACTACGATATTTAAATCCTGCCAATAATCCAAACCAGCCCTTTTAAGAGATTTATCATCCATCATGAAACGAAACGGCTTGATCAAATGTAAAACAGAATCCGTGCCGACACAAAGCCTGCCTATGTTTCCTGTATTTGCGGGGATTTCAGGTTGAAAAAGGACTATGTTAAAATCCACAGAGGTCAATTCTATCAATCCTGACTCCCACTAAAATATTGTATGAGAAAACAGCCTGTCCCAGAAATCGAGCCAGTTGTTTATGTTTTCAACAGGATTTTCGTTCTCAAGTCTATCATTAACGGGAAATGTATTGTAATATGTAGAAGTAAAGCTTTCCGGGAGTGGAGTTGATTCATTAGCTGGAAACAATCCCAAATCGAAAGCAACATATCTCTGCATTTCAGGTGATAGCATATGCAGAATAAACGCTTCAGAAAGCTCTTTATGTTTGGCTTTTACAGGAATTGCCGCAGCTTCCAGATAGAGGAAACTTCCCTCATTCATCACTGATGCTTTAATGGGAAGTGGGTCTGTCACTTTTTCTGCAAACCAGGCTGGAGAACTGGTAAATCCAAATGCCATATTGCATTCCTGCATTTGAAGCGCAAGCATAGCATCCTGCCATGTATCTTTGGCTTTATACATATTTTTCTTGATACTATTCCACATCTGTTGATAGCCTTCATTGCCAAACAACGCTATGGTCCAATACAAAGTAGCTCTGCCCAGGCCTGTTTTGCGGGGATTGCATAGCACAATCTGGTTCAGGAAACGTGCATCCTGCAGTTCACCAAATGTTTCAGGAGGTTCAGGAATATTATTCTCATTATATAATACTGAAAGGTATCCATATCCATAAGATATAATCCTGCTCTTAATATCAAACAGGTAATTGCTGTTAAAAGTCTGCTGTTTTAATATAGTGTTAACACTGAAATCTTCATATACAGTTTTATCCGTAAAAAAACAATTATCTATGCCTAAAATAAGGTCATACCTGCGACTCTCTTTATCATTGACAGCTGTCTCCAGCAGATCATTGCTATCCTCACAAGTAGTGACTGCAATTTTGCAGTTATAGGTTTGTTCAAATGCAGGTATGATATGATCAAGATAACCTGTTGATTTGATGCTTTCCAAAGTAAGAATAGATAACTTATTAGCAGATTTATCTGATTTGCTGTTAATATTTGTTTCTTTTTTGCATCCTGCGGAAGTGCTGGCAATAAATGATAAAATCAGAAGCAAAATAAAGCACGTTAACTGAGAGACTTTGGTGAATTGAGTCAGCTTCAATGACCTCCCCCAAATAATAGCCAGGCAACCACAAAATCCATAATCAGGATTAAAATGGCAGAATAAACAACTGTCTGGGTAGTGACTTTGCCCACCCCTTCCGCACCTCCCGTTGCACGGGAACCGGTATAGCAGCCTATGGATGTAATAATCAGCCCGAAAAAGAAAGATTTCACCAATCCACCCCATAAATCAGAAGGTTGGAAATAGTTTTTCAGGCTGCTAAAAAAAGTATGATAATGAATACCATAACGAAGATATGCAAAAAACCAGGATGAAATTATTCCTATCAGATTAGCGTAAATTGCTAATAAAGGAAATACTATAATCCCAGCTAATATACGGGGAAGATATAAGAAATCTGCAGGTTCAATTGCCAGTGTTTTAAGGGCATCAATCTGTTCACTAACATTCATCGTACCAATCTCTGCAGCAATGCTGGCTCCAACTTTACCGGTCATAACCAGAGCAGTTAAAACAGGTGCTAATTCTATCATAGTAGATTTGCCAACCAACACTCCCAGATACTGAACAGGAATGTAACCCTTGGTCTGATAAACTGCCTGCACTGCAGTAACAAGTCCGGTAAACGCAGCAGTAATAGTAATCAGGAACAGTGAATCATAACCAATCCGATGCATCTGGCGTACTATTTCATGCCGCCTGTACATAATTCTGGGTAAAAACCGAAAACAGCTGTAAAGGAAGATAAAATAGCTGCCGATTTGGGCAAACCAATCAATAATCATGTGCTGTATCAAGATTCTGGAATGTGGTAATTTCTGAAACGAACCTTACTTTTGCCATACCTGTAGCACCATGACGGTTTTTACCGACTATTATTTCTGCAATACCCTTAACTTTCTCTAATTCTGCTTCAAAATCTTCAGGCTCTTTTACACCTTTTGTTTTCTTGCTCTTTTCCCTTTGAATATTGAGATAGTATTCGTCACGGTAAATAAACATCACAAGGTCTGCATCCTGTTCTATAGCTCCTGATTCACGTAAATCAGACAACACTGGACGCTTATTGTCACGAGCTTCCAGTAAACGGTTTAACTGAGAAAGTGCTATAACCGGAACGTTCATATCCTTGGCTAATACTTTTAAAGCGCGTGAGATTTCAGAGATTTCCTGTTGTCTGTTGTCCTTATTTTTAAATGATGACATCAGTTGCAGATAGTCTATAATAATCAAGTCAAGACCACCAATCTGAGAAGCAAGCCTGCGTGCTTTTGCCCTTATTTCCAATGGAGTATTGGTCCCCTGGTCATCAATGAAAATCTGCTTCTTGGAAAAACCTTCTGCAGCCTGAGAAATACGGATAATTTTTTCTTCATTCAGGCCAAAACCCTTAAGCATTGTATCCATTGGAACTTCGGATGCACTACTGAACAATCTCATGAGGATTTCATCCTT
Organism: Cloacimonetes bacterium UBA6097; assembly: GCA_002435865.1. Classification (GTDB taxonomy): domain Bacteria; phylum Cloacimonadota; class Cloacimonadia; order Cloacimonadales; family Cloacimonadaceae; genus UBA5614. The sequence goes on from DIWV01000002.1 coordinate 58,014, forward strand.
GGACATTTCCATAGTAAAGATGCCAACCTTTTTGTTCAGATCCATCGCTGCATGAGCTGCAATATTGAGTGCCAGGGAAGACTTACCCATAGCAGGACGTGCTGCAATCACTATCAATTGCCCGGGTCTGAAACCTCCGGTAAGCTTATCCAGATCAGTAAATCCACTGGCTACTCCTAATACAGGAACATGTGTCATGGCAACTTCTTGCACCATTTCCAATATCTCGTGTGCAATATCCCCAAGTTTTACAAATCCCTGGTCCTGAGGCATTTCAGCAATGGCAAATATAGATTGTTCCGCTTCATCAACGATGGAACGCACAGATTTATCTGCCTGGTAACATGTTTCAATTATACCGTTAGAAGCAATTATTAATTCTCTCAACAAAGCCTGGTCTATAACAATACTGAGGTGATAGTCAAAATTAGCACTTGATACAACTACACTGGATAACTCGTTTACATACGGAATTCCGCCAACTTTTTCCAGCAGATTAGCACGTTCCAGCCTGTCTATTACTGTTATGGCATCAATTTCAGTAATATCATTGCTAAGGTCCTGCATGATGCGAAAGATAATCTTATGAGCAGTACGGTAGAAATAGATTTCTTTGAGCTTTTCCATGCCTTTATTGGCTGCATCTTTATCAATTAACATGGCAGAAAGCACTGCTGCTTCTGCATTAATATTGGCCGGCAAAGAGCGCTGAGATATCTTTGTAGTTTCCGGAGTTGATTCCTTGCGTTTTGGCATAATTTACCTTACTTTAGGATTGGTTTGTATTTATTCTTTAAAGCCTTTATTACAGATGGAGATACAAAATCTGATAAATCTCCTCCCAGTTCTGCTAATTGTTTCATTGTTGAAGAGGATAGATACATATACCTGAGACTTGGTACTAAAAACAAAGTTTCAATCTCTGGTGCAATTTTCTTGTTCGTTAATGCCAGAGAAAGTTCATATTCGAAATCTGATACTGCTCTCATCCCCCGTATCATTATCCTGCAATTCTGTGTCTTGGCAAAATCGACGACCAATCCACTGAAAGGTAGTACTGTGACATTCTTGATGTGAGCAACAGATTCCTGACACAGAGCTATTCTTTCTTCTACACTAAAAAGAGTGTTTTTACCGGTAAAATCAGCTACACCTATGATAACTTCATCAAACAATTCAGCTGCTTTTTCTGCTATATTCACATGACCCAATGTTATAGGGTCAAATGTTCCGGGATAGATAGCTTTGTTTTTCATAATAATGCTGCCTGTCTGATTTGTTCAATTTCGTTAATTTCCTTGGGAATACCTATGGATAAATTGATATTGCCTGATTCAGTCACCAGGACATCATCCTCAATTCGTATACCGAGACTTTCTTCAGGAATATAGATACCGGGTTCAACCGTAATCACATTGCCTGTTTCCAAAACAGAATCCCTCGCTCCCAAATCATGAGTATCCATGCCTAAATGATGTCCGATACTGTGCATATAATAGCGCTTATAGTCTTCTTTGTTTTCAATCAGACCCAATCTGATTAATGCTGCCTGCATTAATTCAACCGTCTTTTCATTAAGAAAAGCCAGTCCAATACCGGGTTTAATCAATCCTATAACTGCTTTCTGAATTGCCAGAACTTCCTCATAAACTTGTTTCTGGCGAGGTGAGAATTTACCCGATACGGGGAAACACCGGGTTATATCAGCGCTGTAGTTGGAATAAGAAGCACCAACGTCCATCAGGACAATATCATCTGTTCCAACTTGGCAATTGTTTAATTTGTAATGAAGTGTAGTGGCATTAACACCTGAAGCTACTATCGGAGCAAAGCCCCAGTTTTGTACACCATTTTTCTGCATCTGATAATACAGGATTGCTTCCAGTTCATATTCCATCATACCTGCTTTAGCCTGCTTCATCACTTCAGTTATGCCCAGACCTGTAAAATCAATCGCTTTTTGCATTTGCTCGATTTCCCAGTCAGATTTAACGGAACGTATAGGTCTGATTATGTTATTCAGGTTTTCTATATCGATATTGGAGTAGATGTTCCGTATAGGCTGCAGCATATACATAGCATAAGATAATGGCCTGTTAAGAGCAGGAGAACCTATGTTTGACCATATTGATTTTACCATGGGACAAACACCGCTTAATGCAGCATAGAATTCATCAAGGTAACTGACAGATTGAATGCCTGATAACTGTCTTGCTTCTTCCTTAGTCATCTTTTTACCGTCCCAGACTTCTTTTTCAGGAATCCCTCTCTGGATAAACAGATATTCAAAGGTTTTATCTTTGGTTTTTAACAGACAAAATACTGCATCAGGTAAATAAAGCCCTGTCAAATAAAGAAAATGATTATCCTGAGTATATTTTTCAATACCTTCCTGTTCCATTTTAGCAAAGACAATCGCAAGCTGATTTGCTTCCATTGCCATAGCAAGTTTTTCACGTCTGGGAGTTGTAATATCAGCATTCATTTGCTTTCTCCATATGTATTTTCAATATTCCATAGCATCCGTCGTACCCAGGAGGGTCAAATGTGAAGTCTCCTTTTTTAACTGCTATGATATGTTTTATGATTTCTTGCGGCAGGTTGTTGTCAAGCAGTTCCTGTATATTTTTTTCAGAACTTTGCCACAGAATAATCTCAGTATCGAATACTGATAAGCATTTATTGTAATAGGAAATAACTTTTTGATTAACTGCTTGTTTTGTGCCTGCTGCATAAGCTATGACTTCTATCAAAGGTAGCAGATGCATAAACTTCGAATGTATTTTTGGCAGTCTGAAATCAGAAAGCTGCAGTGCCCTGTTTTTTACTCCCTGCAGCAGTTTTTTCCCACACAAGGGACAGATATTATTTTCAGGTTCAGAATCCTTATAGCAGATTTCTTTCATATCATCATGTCTGTCAGCCCTGTGCCCTGTCAGATAATACCTTCCTTCTGCAGGCATGAACTCTGCTGTCATGGCTATTTTGTTTCCCCTGATAGCCATGATTATAGATTCATAGGATGTTTCATTGGTATCAAGAATTGTGAATTCCCTGCCCACCCGGTTGAGAGCTGCACTATGGCAGTCGCTGTTGGAGATGAAAGCTTTCACTTGTAAATCAGGAATCTGACACAGCATCAGTGGATCTGCGCTTAAACCGGTTTCAACCGCATGGATATGTTCAGTGAAATCACCGTAAAACTCATTCCAGGATGTTAAACCGTTTTTGCTGCCCAGAATACCGTCAGGAGTCAGGATATGAGCAGGGATTATCTCTATCATGGGGTCTATGGATTGCATTTCATACAGGCTGTCCCGAAGCTCATGCTTGTTTCTGCAGACGATAAAAGGCCTGGCAATAGTATTTTTATGCCCTTTCTTATACAGCCATTCAATAGTTTTTTGGATGGCTCTATCATCAGGAAAAAGGATTATGTGATGTGCTATGATTCTGTTTTTGTAGTTATCCAGCGCAACAGTGAAGATAACTTCTGTCTGCCTGATAAAGAATGCATTTGTACCTTTCATCCGGTACAGATTGTTGGGAAGAGCTCTTAATTGTGATTGATATTCATTCTGCCAGCGCGGGAAAAGACAATCTCCCAATCCGAAAACGTCAATGCCCTTGAACCTCATTGTCCGGGCAAGTGAATTCAGATTGATTAAACCGGCACCTCCTGCATAGCTTGAATGAGAATGAAGGTCAACAGCAAGTGCCATTCAATCTCTTAATTGGCTGCTTTCTTTTTGTCCGACTCTTTGAAAGTTAAAATAGGTTCTTTTAAACTTTTAACAACATCCTGTGAAATAGTGCATGTATCAATTTCAGGTCTGTCCGGTAAATCATACATAATGCTAAGCATGATTTTTTCCATTATTGCTCTTAAACCGCGGGCACCTGTTTTTTGGCTGATGGCAATTTTAGCTATCTCTTTTAGTGCTTCTTCTCTAAAAGTAAGTTTCACACCATCCATATCGAAGTATTTCTGATATTGTTTGCAGATAGCATTCTTTGGTTTGGTCAGGATTTCTATCAAAGCTGCTTCACTTAACTCGTGCAAAGCGCAGATTATGGGCATTCTGCCTATCAATTCCGGAATCAATCCATACTTAAGTAAATCAGATGAATTTGTATTATCAAAGATACTAATATCAGAAAGTTTTTCACCCAATTTTACGTCAAAGCCGATTGATTTCTTTGCCATCCGTTCCATGATTATCTTTTCCAAACCGAAAAAAGCACCGCCTGCAATAAACAATATGTTGGTAGTGTCCATTTCAATGAAATCCTGCTGAGGATGCTTGCGGCCGCCTTTGGGAGGAACATTGACCTTTGTTCCTTCCAATATTTTAAGCAATGCCTGTTGTACTCCCTCGCCAGAAACGTCTCTGGTAATTGAAGGAGTTTCAGATTTGCGGGATATTTTGTCCAGTTCGTCTATATATACAATCCCTTTTTCAGCTTTGGCTACGTCATAATCAGCATTCTGAAGCAACCTGACAAGTATGTTTTCCACATCTTCACCCACATAACCGGCTTCTGTTAAAGTAGTGGCATCAGATATTGCAAAAGGAACTTTCAGGTATCGTGCCAGTGTCTGGGCAATCAGTGTTTTGCCGGAGCCTGTGGGACCAATCATCATAATGTTGCTCTTTTCCAGTTCAATTTCATCATCCTGTTTTTGCATAAAGATACGTTTGTAATGATTGTAAACTGCTACAGAGATTACCTGTTTGGCATTTTCCTGTCCGATTACATACTGGTCCAGGTACTCTTTAATCTGGCTGGGTCTGGCAAGTTCAAATTCTGCTTCTGCTTCACCTGGTTTATCCTGGTCAACGATAGTGTGACACATAGACACACATTCATCGCAAATATTGCCGGCAATGCCCCTGATCAGAGTTTTAACTTCAGCTTCAGGACGACCGCAAAAGGAGCAACTTAAAACTTTATATTTTTCCATACAGACCTCATTGGTTTATTTACGGTGAGTAAGAACTTCGTCAATGATACCATACTTTTGTGCTTCCAGTGAACTCATAAAATAATTACGGTCACTGTCTTCTTTGAGCTTTTTAAGTGATTGCCCTGTATGCGTATGCAGAATATCATTTAACCTGTCTTTTAAATAAAGGATTTCTTTTGCCTGGATTTCTATATCAGACGCCTGACCCTGTGCTCCTCCTGCCGGCTGATGTATCATTATCCTGCTATATGGCAGGGCTATGCGCTTGCCTTTTGTTCCGGCAGCCAATAAAACTGCACCCATACTGGCAGCCTGACCTATGCAGATGGTGCTGATATTGGGCTTGATATATTGCATTGTATCGTAGATTGCCAGACCCGAAGAGATAATTCCACCGGGACTGTTGATATACATAAAGATATCTTTTTCCTGGTCTTCACCTTCCAGATGTATCAATTGCGCAACCACTGTGTTTGCAAGGTTATCCTCAATCGGACCACCTATAAAGATAATTCTGTCTTTGAGCAAACGTGAATAGATATCATAAGCTCTTTCTGTGCGTCCGGTTTGTTCTATAACAATCGGAATATAATTCATGAAATCCTCCGTGCTATTCAGTCTTTTCTTTGGACTTTTTGGTCGTTTTCTTTTTAGATTTATCCTCAATTACTGTTTCATCATTAACTACAGGCTCATCTTCAGCAATATGAAACTCGCAGGTTTCTGCAATTTTGTTTAGAATCATAAAGTTGCCTATGGTCTCTTTGAAGTTTTCATCTTCAATAGTCTGTTTATGTTTTTCTTTCCACTCTTCAACACTTTGGTCACTTAGCTTGGCTTCATGCTCAATATATTTTGCTATGTCTTCTTCATTTGGTTCCAAAACGTATTGTTTACGCAAGGCTTTCATCAGGTACATATTGATGAAATCCTGTGTAATCTGATAACGAATCTGGAATTCATAATACTTGCGCCATTGTGCGTCAGTTATGTTATATTGGTCAAGTTCTTTTTCAGCCAGATACTGGATTGTCTTTTCCGGAAGGTCAAAACGATTGTCGATATAGAGCTTGGTAATGAGGGCATTCATCTTGATGTTATGGTTCTTGAGGACATTCTTTTCTGCCAGTTCTGCAGTGATTTTATCCTTCATATCTTTTACATTGTCAAATTCCAGGTCTTTGGCAAAATCATCGTCAATCACAGGTAACTGAGTCCTGCGTATGGCATTGACCATAAAGCTTACTTCCACATCACCATCATGATGTTTGTGCTCTGCATCCTTAAAGATATGATGAAAAAGTGCATGAGGTAAACTTACAGTGAATGTATCCCCCACTTTTTTACCTGCTGCAGCTTCGGTTAACTGAGGTTCGTGCTGAGCATTGATATGAGTTGTATAATTCTGTGTGTAGGGCTTCTCATCAAGTGTGCATTTGGCTTCAAACTCAACTTCATCACCTTCTGCAATGTCACTTTCCACATCAATAACTGTTGAGTTTTCCTTGCGGAGTTCTTCTATGTAATGCTCCACTTCGTCCTTAAGCTCCAGAGGTTTATAGGGAACTTTGATACCTTCCACCTGGGTAAAATTAACTTCCGGTTCAGTTTCAATTTCAACTTTAATCGTCATTTCCTTGCCGGGTTCCCAGTTTATGACTTTAATTTCGGGATAAAGCAGGAAGTTGATATCATGTTCTTTTGTAGCTTCATTAAAAACTTCGTCCACAAAATCTTTCATAAAGTAATCTCTAATTTTATCTCCATAACTTCTTTCCACAAAACTAATCGGTGCTTTGCCTTTCCTGAATCCGGGGATGGAAACTTCGGCTGCGGATTTGTTCAGGTATTTACGGTAACTCGCCTGGGCTCTTTCTGCTTCAACAGTAAGCAGTATTTCCTTTCTTGCTGCATTGATAGCTTTAAAATCGACTTGCACTATATTCTCCTCTATCTACTTTTAGGATATTATTTTTGGTGCGAAAGAGGGGACTTGAACCCCTACAGGCTTGCGCCTACTGGATCCTAAGTCCAGCGCGTCTGCCATTCCGCCACTTTCGCATGTTAGGTCATAATTTAAAAGGGGCATAGCTTGTCAAGAATGGAAATCTGTCAGATTTGTTATAATTATAAGTTTGGATTTATCGGTAAATGATTGTTTGATTAAATGAATTCTGACTATTGATGACTTACAATACAGATATTATTTTTGTAAGAGCATACTTTTTGTTATTATAAATAAAATGTGTTTTAAGGATGTATATTCCTGAGTTAATTACTGATTTATCGATAGGTATTTGAGCACTGTATGTATTATCCTTGATAAAATTGTTTGTCTTGATTCTTTGTCCTTTAATATTATACAATTCAACTAATCCGATTTGTGCCCTGTTTTGAACTTTTATTGATATACTCATGTGGCAAGGATTTGGATACACTGACAGAAGCCTGTCAGGTGCATTAACTTCCTCATCATTTACATTTGTTGATGAATATGAGATAATAAGATGCACTTTATTACTGGTTCCATAAGAACTTGTGAACATTAACCCATCTATCATTTGGTCGTAATCAGTCATTATGGGAAATTTAATCATGAGTTGGCAATAGGGTCTGTTGGATTGCATATCACTAATATATGCATTCGATATATTTATGTGTTTCCACTCTGTCGTTTCAGTAGTGCTAAGTGCCCCAATTGTATCATATATAGCAGGATTGAAATCATCAGGTTCAAAACTTAATCCAAAATCAACATGGTATAAATTGCAGGGATAATATTGATTATCAAACCAAATAGGAACTCCCCACAGATCGTTTCCCATACTTGACCACTGATATGCGAAGAAGCTTACACTATCAATTACATAATTTTCTGGTATTGGTTGTATTGGAAATGACAAATAAGTTCTTATGCAGATATCATTGAAATCACCATAAGGGTCAAAGCTGTCTCCTGCTCCAAAAGCTCCTGTCCCAGGTAGCAAAACACCACCATAATAAGTTCCGTTCTGGACATGGTAGCCAATACATCCTTGCAACGAGTTTTCTGTCCAGATAGTGTCAATAATTGTTGGACGTTCTGCGTTAAGTGGAATAGCAATAATCAGAGTATAAAACAGAATCATCCATACATTTGAATTGAGAAGTTTAGATAACCTCATTCAATACCCCATATGTTTTCTCTTCTAAATCAATGTCACATTTAATTATTTTTATTTAATAAATTCTCAAGACTCTGTCAAGTTTATTTTATACTAAGACCATTTTACCAACAATTTATAACTTTTTTATCATAGCTAAAAGGCAAAACGGACTTCGGAAATTATACTTCCGGTTTGCGGGAGTACATAATTCCAGCGATGATGAAGATGAATTACCGTTCTAATGGGAATTATGGACTTCGCCAATGTACACACTAACAAAGATTTAGATACTGCGTTATGTCCGAAGGTTAATAGAATTCTCAAATTATTTATCCTGTATTACTAATACCGGACTCCAACAGACTAACAATCTGTGTTACACATTCTGATTCAGGTTTTCCCTGAATGTTGAATTGGCAATAAGGATTCCCGGGAGCTTTGATACAACAATAGTCCGTTAGGATGGTACTATTTAGCCCAGCAATTCATTGCTGGGTACAAGTGGCACGATGTATTGAGTCCGGCAGGACGACACTATGAAAGTGCTTATGAAAACCTTCGAAAGATAACTGCATAACAGAAAGTATAACATGCTTATGCCCGAAGTCCATTTTGCTCATTGATTCAGATAAGCAGCATAAGTTTACGTTGGCAAAATGAACTCCCGAAAGCATATTATCTCCAAGCTTGCAGGAGTTCAAAATTCCAGTGCAAGTGAGAATGAACTATCTTTCTAAAGGGAATTTTGGACTTCGCCAGAAGTTGGTAAATCATTTGCTGAATAATAGATTGCAGTATTTAATCCTCAAAGAATACCTCTAAGAATACCCATAACATCCCTCTTATGAATCTCTTGTATTCCTTATTAACATTAATATACTTATAGTATATTTACAGCATATCTTCAGTATATCATCTGTATATTAGTATACAGAAAGTATACAGATGATATACAGATGATATACTGAAGATATACAGATGATCTTAAGAAAGATGAAAGATACATTTCAGGGAGAACTTGTTTCTCAGGATAAATATCAATAGTTGCAGTGATGCACAATTGAAAAGAGAATACAATAAAAAACAGGGATTCACGAGTGAATCCCTGTTAAGTAGTTTATTGAATTACATTAATCTGTGCGTTTGAATTCTATCCTGCGGTTCTTGGCTTTTCCTGCAGGTGTTGTGTTGGGAGCGATAGGCATTCTTTCCCCGAACCAGGATGTTGTAAGACGTTCTGCAGCGATACCATGATCTATCAAATATTTTCTTACGGAATTTGCTCTTCTCTGTGACAAGCCCATGTTATAAGCATCACTGGCATCACTATCGGTGTGACCCTGGATTTCAAGGGTAACTTCCGGAAAATCATTAAGTGCAGTCACAACTTCATCAAGGATAAGAACCGCACCGGATGTGAGTTCTGCACTGTCAGTCTTGAACTGCACCCCTTCTATCACAAGATTAAACTCTCTGGTAAATTCAATCTTAGGTTTAGGTGCCTGTACTACCATTACAGTGCGGGTTATACCGCTACCGGAGACAGAAATCTGCCCGGAACGTTGTGTTATTTCCGGATTAGCCTGGTAAATTACATCGAGCTTATCGTTATTTGTTCCTACCATTGGTGCAACCGTAAACCAATCTACATTTTCAGAAACAATCCAGTTAATATTAGAAGTAACGTTGAAAACAGTAGCACCGTTTTGATAAGGGACATTCTGAACCGGAGGAGTAACTATTAATGCAGGTTCAAACTCGATTTCAGGTTCAGGTTCCGGTAGTATGATAACAGGTGGGGCTACCGGTTTGGATGAACCGATAGTCAATCCGATATATCCCGTCCAGAACTTATCTTTATCGTCGTTTGCCTTAACACCATCCATATAATCCGTGTTAATAACATGATAATCAATTCCAATATCACCTGTCACACCCATCTTTGAAAACAAGGTAAAACCAGCGCCTAAAACAGGTGCGCAGCCTGCATGTCTTTTATAATCACCGGGAAGCTTGGTGTGGTAGCTTGAACGTCTGGTAGGGTCAAAGGTAATAGCTCCAACACCGGCATTTACATAAGGAGCAATCCTACTGATAAAGTAACCGGGCATTCTAACATTTATCCAATCCCAATCAGGTCTGAATCGGGCTTTTATATCAAGACCGGCAATGTATGACCTGAAGTTCCTTGTAGATATATCATCATCAACCCAGTTAGTTTCGTCAATGGGTCCGCTGTGAAGCTGGCTGAAATAAACATAAGGTCCGATACTTACAATGTCTTTATACCAAAATTCGTAAGAACCTCCAAACATAAACAGAGACTTGCCCGGAGATTCGATATCACATTGAGGATCACAACGACCAATCATGACAGTGGCTGATCTATTCCAGTCGGATGCTGCATAACATACTGATATCATCACAAACATAAGTAATAAGATAATTATTGGCTTCTGATAGTATTTCATACCGAAGAACCTCCAAATCATTTTGCTATATTAAGACTAGTTTAAAATCATTATATTTGTCAAGGAAAAAAACTGCTCCCTTTCTCTTGACATAGGATGTATATCAGATTAATTTGAAAACATAGTTTTATCGTTACTAAGGAGGAAATAATATGTTTTTCTTTGGAGGTTCAACAATACTGTTGCTGATACCTGTTCTGATCCTGGCGATTTATGCACAATCAAAGGTTACAGGCAATTACAAAAAATATATGCAGGTTAAAAGCTCTGTAAATATGTCAGGTAATGAAGTTGCGCGTGTTATTCTGGACCGCAACGGACTGCAGGATGTAAATGTGGTTCCCGTTGAAGGAGTATTAACAGACCATTACGACCCCCGCATCAGGGAAGTACATTTATCCAAAGATGTTTTTTATGGCAGTTCAGTATCGTCTGTTACAATCGCTGCTCATGAATGCGGTCATGCCTTGCAGCATGCAATGGGTTATTCACCCTTGATGGTAAGGGCAAGCATTTTGCCTGTTGCAAACCTGGGTTCCTGGCTGGCTTTTCCATTGTTTTTTGCAGGTCTTCTTTTTTCCCTGCCCGGATTAATGGACATAGGAATAGTATTGTTTAGCGCAGCCCTTATCTTCCATCTTGTTACTCTGCCTGTTGAATATAATGCTTCACAAAGGGCTTTCGAACAACTGGGAGACAGGATAATAATATATCAGGATGAGATGGCAGGTGCCAGGAAAGTACTTAATGCCGCAGCTCTGACCTACGTTGCCGCCACACTTATGGCTTTAGTAAATCTTATCAGGTTAATCCTTATCCGCAATAGCAGAAATTAAATCCGGCAGATGACCCAAAAACCCGTTTCCCGCTTTCTTGTTACATCAGATTTATCACGGTTAGCACGCTGGCTAAGATTGCTTGGATTCGATACCGGTATAGCTGCTACCAACAATATTAAAGACTGGGCAAGATTGTGTAATTTACAGAACAGGTTTTTACTCACCAGAATAAAACTGAACAATAAGCCAAACCGGATTATGAACTATTTGGTTATTCAATCAGATGCATACCCTGAACAATTAAAGCAGGTTATAAGAGAACTGGATTTGGATGAATTCTGCATTTTCAGCCGTTGTATCTATTGCAACAGGGTAGTGTATCCTATCGAAAAAAGCAAAATTCTGGACAGATTGCCGGAAAAAGTAAAGCATCGTGAAGAGCATTTTACACAATGTTTAAAATGCAGAAGGATATATTGGAAAGGTACACACTTTGATGCCATGCTTAAAACTCTAAACCATATAATCTTGGGGATTGTGATTAAAAATATCAGTGAATTTGTTTTGACAGAATTCAGATAATTTCACATTGTAATTTGTGTCAGGTTTAATCTGATTTAATAGAAAAAAATTCCTTAAAGGTAGAATAAATGTCTTTTGTTCATTTGCATAATCATACACAATACAGTCTTTTGGATGGCGCTTGCCGGACTGACAGAGTAATCAAACTTGCTGCTCAGTATGGTATGCCTGCAATTGCCATGACAGATCATGGAAATATGTTTGGTACTATCGATTTTTACAATGCTGCCCTAAAAGAAAATATCAAGCCGATAATCGGGATGGAAGCCTATATCATAGACAAAGATTATGCAGATGAAACCAATAAAAAAGACAAAATGTATCACCTGATACTTTTGGCTATGGATTATACAGGCTATAAAAACCTGATGAAGCTGACATCAAAATCTTATCTGGAAGGTTTCTATTATAAGCCAAGAATACATAAGAAACTGCTGGAAGAGCATTCTGATGGTCTGATCTGCCTGAGTGCATGCGTAAAAGGTGAGATAAGCCAGCATCTGATTAATCAGCAGCCCAAATTGGCAAAAGAAGCTGCAGAGTGGTATCTGAAAGTGTTTGGAGACCGCTATTATCTGGAAATACAGAACCATGGTCTTGAACCTGAAAACATTGCCATGCCCCAGCTTATTAAACTGGCAAAGGAAATGTCAATACCACTGGTTCTGACTAATGATTGCCATTATCTGCAGCAGTCTGACAGTGAAGCACACGATATCCTTTTATGTATTCAGACCGGAAAGAGCTTGTCGGATACTAACCGCATGAAATATACTACCAATCAGCTTTACTTCCGCAGTCCCCAGGAAATGCAGGAACTCTATCCCGAAGTGCCGGAAGCTTACAGTAATACCTTGCAAATAGCTGACAGGATTAACCTGGAATTGAAATATGACGATTTTTTGCTTCCGGAAATTGAAACTCCCGATGAGTTCAATAATATGGGAGAATACCTTAGATATTTGTGCCTGGAAGGAGCTAAAACCAAGTATCCGGAACTAACTAAAGAAATCAGGGATAGGCTCGATTATGAACTGGACGTGGTCCATAAGATGGGTTTTGATGGTTATTTCCTGATAGTTAAAGATTTGATAGACAATGCCAGGAAACAAAATGTCCCGGTCGGACCAGGCAGGGGATCAGGAGCAGGAAGCATAATATCTTATCTGCTCAATATTACTAAAATAAATCCACTAAAGTACAATTTGATGTTCGAACGGTTTCTTAACCCGGACAGAATCAGTATGCCGGATATCGACATAGACTTCTGCGCTCAGGGCAGAAGCAAAGTTCTGGATTACGTTATTCAGAAATATGGCAGAAATAGTGTTACCCAGATAATTACTTTTGGTACTTTAGGTCCAAAATCAGTAATCAAGGATGTTGCCAGAGTTTTGGGAATGTCTGCTACTGAAGCAAATCGCATTACAAAGGCAATGCCTTCATCAAAAACACTAGCAGACTGCTTAAAGGACTCGGCGGAATTTGCTGCTATAATGAACAGTAATGATTTGTACCTAAGTATTTTGCAGCATAGCCAGGTGCTGGAAGGCTTGGTTAGACAGACAGGTATCCATGCAGCAGGAGTAGTAATCGTTCCAGGGGATTTAACTGATTATGTTCCTTTAGCCACAGGTTCGCAAAAAGATAACGAGAATGCGGTTCTGGTTCAATTCGAGGGAAAGTATCTTGAACAATTGAAGATGCTCAAAATGGACTTTTTAGGATTAAAAACTCTGACTCTGATAAATAAAGCAATTGAATTAATTGATGCTTCTCAAAAGCAAAAGATAGATATTGATAATTTACCTCTCGACGACGAACTTACTTTCAAGCTCTTGTCAAATGGCCAGACAGATGGCACATTCCAGTTTGAATCAGATGGTATGAAAAAATACCTGATTGATTTGAAACCAAATCAATTTGAAGACCTTATAGCTATGGTTGCCCTTTACAGACCGGGTCCTATGTCTTCGATAGATGTTTATATCAGGCGAAAACATGGTAAAGAAGTTGTAAAATATGACCATCCAATGGTTGAGCATGTGTTAAAAGAAACATATGGTGTGACTGTCTATCAGGAACAGGTTATGCAGCTTGCCAGGGAAATGGGAGGGCTTAGTGGTGCCGAGGCAGATTTTCTGCGTAGTGCCATGTCCAAAAAGAAAGCCGATCTTATGGAAGAATACCGGATAAAGTTCAAAGACGGTGCACTGGCAAATAAAGTACCTGAAAAAACAATAAATAAATTGTGGGAGGACTGGTCTTCTTTTGCTGAATATGCATTTAACAAAAGCCACGCAACCTGTTATGCCCTGGTTGCATATCAGACTGCCTGGCTGAAAGCGCATTATCCTGTTGAATTTATGGCTGCCCTGATGTCACTTGAAGATAATCCCGACAAAATACCATATTTCATGGATGAATGCAGGCGAATGCAAGTTTCTATAATCCCTCCGAATATTAATCTTAGTGATTGTGAGTTTTCTGTTTGTGGAAAAGAAATCCACTTTGGCTTAAAAGCTATTAAGAATATTGGAGATGCAGCAATCAAAGCTATTGTTGCAGAAAGAGATAAAAACGGGAAGTTCAGGAATATATTCGAACTGAGCAACAGGCTTGATTCCATGGCTGTTAATAAAACAGTGCTTGAGAGTTTAATTGCTTCGGGTGCTTTGGACGACCTGGAGGGAACGAGAGCTCAAAAATGGCAGGTCATTGAAATGGCATTGGAGCATGCCAGTGACCATCAGAGAGAAAATCGGAGAGGTCAGACATCACTATTTGACTTGTTAGACGATGAAGAAGAATGTAACTCTTCCAATCCTGTTCTCCCTGAAGTCGAGAACTGGACTTATCTGCACAAGCTTGACATGGAAAAAAGTGTGCTTGGTTTCTATTTATCCGGACATCCTCTCCAACCATATAAAGACATGATAGCTTTGCTTACAACTCACAGAGACAAGAATGCAGATAAATCAAATGGAAATGAAGTCATGGCTATTGGAGTTGTTGTCGGTATAATTAAGAAGAGAGATAATAAGGGTACGCCAATGGCTTTTATTGAAATGGAGGATTTGACCGGTAGATATGAAGTTTCTCTCTTTAAAAATGATTATGAGAAGTATATAAGCCAGTTTGTAAATGGAAAAGTGTTTTTTGTAATCGGAACACGTTCACTTTATAATGCCGGAGAAGACAGCTCTTTCAGGATAATCCCCAAAAAGGTTTTTGCTTTTGAGTCACTTTCTTATTTCCTAAAAGGTGAAGTGATTCTTGAAACTGAGGAGAAAAACATAACTAAAGAATTTTTGGAACAAATCAGATTATATACACAACAGGCAGTAGGGCATTTTAACCTGAAGTTTAAAATCAAAACTGAACTTTATAATACATTGTTTATACACCCGCAAGCATTGAGCTTTTTTCCTGATTTAGAGTTCATCAGTTGGTGTAAAGCAAATAAATTTGTGCTGAAGGCAGTAATAGAGTCCAATGAATAGATATTTGTTTATCCTGATTTCATTGATATTCTCATTTGCCGGAATTAATGCCCAGGAATTAATGATAAACAATCAGGAAGGCTACTTTAACCTATATCTGTTCATGCCATTTTCTCAATATATCTTATCGCCTGAATCAACGGATACACACTATCAATTGAGCTTAAATGTTATTGATGCTGACAAAAATTCAGTTTATCAAAACATCTATGATATTGTGCTAAAAAGAGAGATGATTATTGATGGAGCTTCTCAGGTATTTCTGATTAATAAAACTTTTTTGCCGGGCAGTTATAGAATGGTTACTTCGTTACGTAATGTTAACTTGGGAGATAAACAAGAACGCCAGTATGGTATTAATATCCAAAATGGTGACATATCTACCTTAAGAGATATTATTATTGCAGAGAATGCTGATTTATTCTATTGTCCTTCAAGTTTAGAACAAATCAGTGCAGATTTGAAATCATGCTATCTGTACTTAGAAACTGCTGCTGAAAAAGACAGTATAATTATCAGTGCTTTAATAAATGAAGAAAAAATGCGCATTAAAGTAACAACTGAATCAAATAACAGGATTGATTTATTACCTTTTATGGAATCTGGTCCCATCACCAGTCTTGAAATTATCTATTATGCAGAAAATATAGCAGACAAGCGGGAATTGTATTTATATCAGTCTTTTGATAAATATAATCAGCTTTTTTCAAAAAAAGACCAACTGAAACAAATCAAGTATGTTGCTAATCAAAATGAATGGAAGGAATTAAGTAAACTTGCCGAAAAAGATATAAATGCGGCTATAGATATGTTCTGGGAAAAGCACAATAACTCTCCCGGATATTTCAAAAACGACGTACGTGAGATGTTCTATGAAAGGGTCATGAATGCAGACGAGTTATATACAATTCATAAAAAGCTCCCCGGCTGGAAATCAGATCGGGGCAGAATCTTTATCATTAAGGGTCCCCCTGACGAAATCATGGAAGAGTCTTTTCCAATTGGCAAACATCCTTATATTGAGTGGCATTATTATAAGGAAAACTTAGTCTATCTCTTTATAGATAAATCCGGTTATGGGAATTTTAAACTCGAAGGTGTTTATTATGAGAATTAAGCTAATTGTATTGTCAGTGGTGTTTATAGCATTATGCTGTAATATTATTGCTGCTGAACGGTTGGGTATGTTTGTCGATGTAAAACGCTATTGGGATGATAAGGGTAATACAAAATATGTGATAGATTACCAGGTCCCTTATAAAAACATGATGTTTTTAACAAGGGGTACTGGATACTTTGCTGAGTTAAAAGTAACCCTGTCTATAGCAAATGCAGATAGCGTGATTTATACAAAAGAATTTACCAATAATATCGGAGTATCAAGAAAGTATGACGTTACATCATCGGGAAAATCATACTTAGATAGAATTTCATTAACTTTAGCAAAACCAGGCTTTAAATTAGCTATTAAATTTGAAGATTTAAATGCTGTTAAAACTTACGAATGGAGCTATCTGACTGAACAATTGACGGATACGGATATAATCAGCGATCTGGAACTTGTTTCCAATGTCAGTCCAGACACTTCTTCTTTCTCTCAAAAATTCCAGCGAGACGGAAGTATCCATTTATCTGAACCTTCAGGGATAATTGCTAAAGAAATGAGCGACAGTGTTTTCTTTTATTTCGAAGTATATGGAAAAACTGATGAAAAAACTAAACTGATTTTTACTATAAAAAAAGATGATATTCCTACTCTGATAAAAAGCTACTCAATCTCAGAACTGGAATCGTTTCCCCGAATACTTCTCCCGATAAAAGTTACAAATATGGAGTTAGGCAAATACACTGCCTCAGTGAATCTTTCAGATCAATCTGCTTTGAGTAAATCCTGCGAATTTATCATCACAGAACAAGCAGAAAAACTATATTTCATTTTTACTGATATTGATGAAGAGTACCTCTTAATCAGGACCCTTACCTCAGCTAAATCTCAGTCCAACTGGAAAACTATGTCTAAAGACGCAAAACGCAGGTATATTTCTAATTTTTGGGTAAACATGGCAGCTGTAAGAAATCAATCTGTAGAAACTGTTTTGGATGTTTATAAGGATAGAATTGACTATTGTAATGCCCGATACTCTCATTTTGAGAAAGGCTGGAAAACAGATATGGGAAGAATTTATTTAAGAAATGGTGCTCCTTCTGATATTGACTATGATACATCCACTGATGATACTAAGTTTGTCAGAAAAGATTTTCAGATTTGGAAATATTCAGGAAGTTTTAAAGCTGTATATGTTTTTGTTGATATCCCTATGAATGGTAATTTTAAGCTTATCTATGCAGATAATGATGAACAGGAAAGCACAAATCCGAATTGGAGAAAGTATCTAGGATCTGACTTTGATGAAAGCAGGTTAGAAAACTAATTGCTTATACCTGGGATAGCGGGATCAAAAGCATTTTTATAATGGATTACTTTGTATGTGTCATCTTTTGGATAGTGAAAAACAATTAAAACATCAAACCTGCTGCTAAGATTTGATAATTGCGGATGCTTTGATATATAATGCATTGCAGTAAGTGTTATCTTTTTTTGTTTAGAGAGACTAATACTGTTTTCTGCTGCTTGTAAGGAATGACTTGTCCTTGTTTTAACTTCTGCAAAGATTATTTCATTTTTTTCTTGTGCAATGATATCCAATTCTCCATACGCAGAATGGTAGTTTTTATCCAATATTGTTAACCCAAGTTTAACCAGATAACGCATCGCGATTATCTCTCCGATATGTGCAAGTGAAGCTTTTGTTTCATTAATCATGAGATAATAAAAATCTTGACGTAATAAATGTCAATGATATCGTGTCGTTAGTTAGAATTATCACCGTAATGGTGGAGGAATTATGAAAAGAGCAGTTTTGCTGTGCATTTTAATGTACATTTTGTTAAGTTCATTATTTGCGGTACCTTATACCACAATTGGGCAACTGCGAGTTCCTGACGCTTATGTTTTACCACATAAATCCGCAGAATTATCGTTTACTAACTATTTGCGCAGAGAAAAATCTGATTTTGATGATCTCCCTCCCTATGAATATATCCCCATGGGCATGGTAAATATCGGCCTTTTTGACCGTATCGGAGTTGGAGCCTGGGCAGGAGACAATATCGGTTTTGTTAACGTAAAAGTTAAGATTATTGAAGAAACTCAATCAATACCCCAAGTATCTGTTGGTGTAGATAATCTGTTTTCACCTGTAAGGGAAGATGCAAACAAAATAAAACCCGGCGAGGATTATTATGATAATCCGGACCGTACTTTTTATGAGAAAAATTCTCCATACCTTGTATTTTCCAAAGCCAGCGTTATCAGAGGAATGTCAGGTCTACCCTTGCTGGAAACATTCTTTTCATTGGGTGTGGGAAGGAACAGATTTAAGGGGCAGGTCTCTATTGCAAAACGATTTGAAGGAATATTTGGTTCTGTGACTATTAAACCAGCAAAAAACATGAGTTTGACATTTGAGAATGACGGGGCTAATATTAATCTTGGAGTTCAGTATTCTTATCAGAAGTTTAGCTTTAAAATATCTTATGTGGGTCTTGAAGAACAGGAAAATAACAGAATTGGTCTGGGCATTTCATATTTGTTTGATAAATATGCTGATTCCAGGCGTAAGATATATGATCCCAATAGTAATACATCTTTGAAAGAATCAGAATTGTTAAAATCACAACTTACGGGAAAAGATGCTAATGTTAATAGTGACCTTTTAGATGAACTTAAGAAACTTCGAGATCAAAGAGAACAAGCACAGAAAGTTCTTGATGATTTAAAAAATCAATTACAGGATATGGAAGAGGAAACCGGAACAGATTAAATGATCTTCAGAAATGAATTATAAAATAGATTCTTTGTTAATCAAACTTCATTATTGCTGTTTTGTGGCAGTGAATAAACAACAACTAAAGCTTAATTAACTTACAAAGTGAGAGTTCTATGAAAAGAATGATCCTTATTATCATAATCTTGTTATTGTTCGTATTTGTGAATTCTCTATTAGCTCAATTAACTGATGTTCAGAAACAATTAGTTATCGAGGATGTGTCCAATTTAATCAAAATATCATCGTTATCAAATCCACAAAACATCAATTCCGAGCAAATGTTAAACAGAAGCACTGTAAAAAACCTAATTAAGAAATCAATAGATGATAATAATGTTGATCAGGCTATCGCATACTTTGATGCTTATGCTTCTATACTCGACACACTTGTTATTACTAATCCGGTAGTATCAAGAGAGATTGTATATAACCTTAAGAGTGCTTACGAAAAAGTTCCATCGGTTCATGATAGAATATCTTACTATTTGAGTTTAGTTGAGTATAATCTGGGATTTTACGAACAATCTGAAATAGAATTGATTTTGCTAATTAATGACCATCCACAATCGCCTCTGCTACAAAAGAGTATCACTTTGCTTCTCAAGACTTATCTTAATCTAAAAAAAGAAGAAGACGCTTTTACCTTACTGAAATCAATTAATGGTGCATTAACAAATGATCAAAATTATTTGGCAGGTCATATTTGCTTTGTTTTAGAAAAAGATGCTTTAGCTGAAGAGTATTTTTTGAAAGTCTCTGACGGAAAGTATAAAGAAGATTCACAAAAAATGCTAATGCTTCTTTCTATACTGAAACAAGAGCCACATATAGCTAAAGCTGAATTTGAAAACCTCCTACAGCATGAGCCATCCAATCCTTTTATTCTCTTATGCTTAGCCAGATTATCTTGTTTAACAGGCAACTGGCAAGATGCAGAAATGTATTACTCTCAATACATTCCCTCTATGAAGATACACCGTGACCTTCAGGTACAGTTTGAATTAGCTACATCGTTCATTAATGTTGGTGATGATAACAAAGCTATTGAAACTTTGGATAATGCTATCAAAAACAAGGATTTAAGTGAGTTTATTTCTCCTTTACTATACTTATGGGCAGAACTGACCGCCAATAAAGGTCAAGTCGAACCTGCAAAAATCAGAACAAATAAGATTCGTCAGGTCGTCGCTAATAATATAGAATTAATCTCAGAAAAGACCTTGCTAATTAACAGAATCAAGGTTCTTAAACAAGATATAGGTGAAAAACCCTCAGTAGAACAAATCAACAATACTATTGATGAACTTGAAATTATTTCGAATAAACTTAATTCGATTAATATCAAAGTTGTTGAAGAGCCATATGGGATTGCTCAACATGAATTAGCCAGGTGGACCAAGATAGAGAAGCAGATAGTATTCTCACTACTAGACCAGTTAACATATTACGTTTTAGCTGACGGTCTGAAGGATATCCAGGATACACTATTTATAAAGCAATTTGAATCTCTAGAATCAATTTACAAGGAACAAGTTAGAAGACTGGCTTCAATAAGGGCTTCTCTGTTAAAATTGAATGAAAGTAACACTTATTTAGCAATTCAAAATGAAATAGATAACAATATCGAAGTCTTAGATAAAATCCGCAAAAATCTTTATGATATGAAGTCATCTACAGACCCCACTTTTACAGCAGGACAAATAGACTCTTTAATAGTGGAAAATGAGCGAAAAAGAACTGAGACAAAGCTTCTTCTGGATTATTATGATTACGACAATGCCTTATACAAGAAGATATTAGATGAGTGTGATTCCTCGTCTAAAGCAACTTCTCAGCTTATAAAAAGTATCACTGCTTCAAAAATAGATTTTCTTGAACAATATCCAATTTATGTATCAAATAAAGAGAAACGTAATATAATTCAAGACATTTCTAACTTACAATTGCTAATACCTGAGTACAATAATCTCTTAGCTAGCCAACAAGCTTCTCTTAAAAACTTGCAAACTGATTTAGAATACATTGACTTGTATATCGATTTTGTTGAAACAAAATATTATGACAGGAATAAATCAGATAAAGAAAAATCATTAACATTTGAAGATACACAAAAGCTGTTTGTAGCTAATCAAGAACGTAAGAAATTTATATACAGCAAGATTCTGGCATTTGTGAATAAAAACGTAAGCTCTGGTAACAAAATGGAGTTAAGTGATTATCCGATTATTAATATAATGGCAAGCGCTTATTTTGTTATGGCAGAATTAGGTAATTCAATAATGCCGGATCAACCTAAACTAATCCTTAGCAATTATAAGAAAGTCCTGGAAATAGATCCTAAATTTCACTTAACAGATGCAGTTCTGTACAATATAGGTTATATAAGCAGTTTAATTACCAAAAGCAATATTGAGAATGAAATATTGGCTCTTGAAAACATGCAGCATACATCTATGATAGTTAATCGCCAAGATTCTTTGCTGTTTTCTGAGATGACTTATAAGGAAGCAATAGCTGCATATAAAAGGATAACCACTGAATTTAAAAATTCTCAATACTATTCAGAAGCATTATATAGATTGGGTTATATTTTCTTTGAGATTGGTACTGATGCTGAGCGTCCGATTGAGTATTATAAAATGGCCAGAGAATATTATGACGAGATAATCAATACACCCAATAATCCGTACTTGTATAAAGCTTTGTATCAGCGAGGTTGGACCTGGCTAAATAGTAGTTCAGAGGAAGCATATAAACACTCCATACAGGATTTTGCTACAATACTCAGAGCTATTGATCAAAATGAAATCAATGATGAGACAGAAGCAATTGACTATTCGCTGGCATCAAAAAAGAATATAGGCTATTGTCTAATAGGTCTTGACAGTTCTGATTATAACAAATCCTCAATTGGTGCTGAGTATGTCTTGAATAACTTGTCAAAAATGGTAAATAAAAGTGATTTAACACAAATCCTTGATGAAACAATAAATCAGGATTTAGCATTGTATTTGCCTATGAACGCAATTGATTATATGAATGTGAAGATTAGATTAGATCCTCTGGCAATTGAAAATCCTATTGTATCTGATTCGATATGTACTTTGTATAGACTTTATCCAAATTTAACACGAAATGGAATATCTGCTGATAGTATTTACATAGCAGAGCGTGAAAATATCAAAACCAAGTACGGACTTGAATCAGATTGGTATAATTCAAATAAAGATAAGGACATCGCAAAACAACTTCAGATAGTTAAGCAGGCGTATATCGATTTAGAAAAGCGTTATAACAACAGCTTTGTAGACATACCAAGTGTCGCAAATTCTGAGAAATACGTAAAGCTGATTGACCAATATTCAAGATTTCGGGAAATACACGATGCGCAATCCAATACTTGGATACAAGAGAAACAAGCCAATATAATTGCTCAAAACATAAAAACAACTCAACAAACCAAGAATGTACAACAATATTTGGCTTTAGCATCAAGGATATACATATATAATGACAAATATCCCCAAAATGATTCTTACTTCAGTTTAGAAGGAACAGCATATAATTGTGCCCGTATAGTAGTTGATTCTCTTAAAACTGATTTGACAGCCCTAAAAACACTTGATAATAATGTAGTAATACCTTTATCTGATGAAAACCCATCTCAATACTATCAACTTGCCGCGCAAAGATTTATGAGTGTATTGGAAAACGACCGTTTCAGGTCAGTTCAAAACGATAATCTTTATATCTCCATTATCTTAAGACAGTCTGAAATTGCATACGAACAGCAAAAGCATGATTTGGCGACTTCATATTATAAAATGGTTATAGACTTTGATGGATATGTTACACCTGATGTTAAAAGAACGGTTTATATCAATCTTGCTGAGATAGCAGAATCCACTAATCAATTTAAAGATGCAGAAAATTGGTATAGAAACGCAGAGAAATATGCATTGAGTGAAGAGGATAAAGAAGTATTACATCAACACACATTGATACAAATCCAGAATTCGATTGATAAATCAAATGCAGCAGGAAACAATACTCAAATGGCTGAAGATTATATTCGCTTAGCAAATGAATATAAATTAAATAACCCTGTAAAAAGCTTGCAATACTTAGGAGAAGCTCAACTTGCTTATCAGAAAGCAAAAGACTATTCAAAGAGTATAGCTTTGCTTTTAGAGATATCAAAAGCTAAAACCAGTTCAAAAGAAGTTTTTGATTTTTACCGTTTAGCATGGTCTATAGCAGACAGCTCCGGAAATGTAAACCAATCAGATTCACTAAAACGTTCCTTTATGGAAAGATATCCCTCCAGCAATGAAGCATATCAGGTCAGACTTAGTCTTATAGATAAAAAGATAAGTAATCCTTCTACCATAAAACAAGCCGGAGAAATGTATCTTGAGCTTTACAACGATATAAAAACCAACAAAATTGATTCGGGCAATGACGATCCTGCCAGTGTGTATTTAGCTGCGATCGGTATGTTTGACAAAGCAGGAAGTGAGCAGGAGAAAGATAAGTTAGCCGAACAGTTTATTTCAGAATATCCCAATCATCCTTCAACAATACCTTTGATGGAATATCTTGCAGACAGGGCATTAGCTAGAGGTGACATTGTTAAATATGACCAGATTGCTAAAACAATCTTTCTTAAGGATAAAACCAGGAATTTAAGATATTCTAATATAGCAAAAGCGAAACTGGAGAAAATTGCTACTGAGTTTAATCGTGCATATCGTGATAAAAATTGGCAGAATATCCTCAAATATATTGAAGAATTTAAAACAATTCATACAGCTTATAAAAATGAAGGTTTGAATTTAGATTTTTCACCTGTTTATTCTGCCTTTGATTTAGCTGAAAAGGAATACAAAGAAATTCAGGAGAGGATTGCTTTCATTAACCAGTTTAACAAGCAACTAGAAAAAACCGAAACAGGATTTTTAAGGAGATCCCCTGATAACCTGTTGAAAGTTAATGAATATACAAAGTGGAAGCGCAACTTGATTGGTGGCGATAATCGTATAGGAGCATTAAAAAATGCAACTTCAGGCGAGATAATAAAAATAAGAAATGTATTAGCTTCCGGAGCGAAGTATAATCTTGATGTTAATGATAGATTAAGAGCTTTTGATCTTATTTGCCGGGTAGCTGAATACAGCAGTGAAGTAATAAACCTTCAGGTAAATAAGTACATGACAAAAACAGTTGAGTTTGATTCATACAAAAAGCAGTTCAGAGGTTCTGAAGATGAACTTTACTCTGCATTTGATACTCAGAGAGATGGACATTCCTTATCTGTCATTCAACAAGCTTACCCGTACTATCTGACCATGTATAAATACTTCTATATACCCGGTTATCATGATAAGTACACAAATAAAGCTTACAAGAGTCTTCAGAAATTTAATGCTTTGCCAAGATACAGAATAGAACATCTTAATATAGACTCAGATTGGCAATTATTTGTTAGTGATTTGTATGATTCAACAATTGTATCTCCTTATACAACAAAAAATACACTTGTGAAATCACCCCAAGGTGATTCTTACAACCAAATCACTATCCCTCCCAACAGCGAGGTTTTAATTAAGAAAACCTTTGACCTTAAGGTTCCATATGAATATGCAATAGCAAATGTCATAACTCCTTATTTTAACCGCTCAGTAATAAAGTTGAATGACAAAACAGTGGATTTCACATTTAATGCAATTGACAAATTTGACTCTAAAGAAGATCAATCTGTTCGTAATGCCCTGATATTCGGAGAGGGCAAGTTCTCATCCGGTATTAATAATCTTGAGATGCATTTTATGAATCCAGACTCTGTCCCGCTTGATTTAAAATTTAATCTTATGGTTATCAGCGACTCAGTTAAAATTGACGCTGCAACAATAATTGATACTATAACTGTTAATACAGACCAGACTTGGCAATATGCCAAGTATTCAGATGATAGATTAGCGGGTGACTGGTCTATTGCTAATAAATCTAATCAGTTTGGATTTTCCAACAACAAGTTATTTGAAATGGAAAACACATCAGCCGACCCAATTTGGGTTAAAACTGGTGATATGCAGGATGCAGCAAGTCTGATTTATAAAAAGGGGTTTGTTGTTAATGGTGTTTTAAAGGATGGCATTATTAAATTTATTGCTCCTGATATAGCAACTGTTGTATTGAATGATAAAGTGATATCAACTGAGTATCAGCTTAATTATGACCCTGAATCTGACCTGGTATTTGCAGGACAGATAATATTGTCACCTGCGGATATAAGGCAGGGATTGAATACTATCAAGGTCATTGTAAAAAACCAGTCTGAGTGGAAAGGTATGCTGGCAGAAATCAGATTGGTCGTTGCGCATCCGGAATGAGGTGACTTATGAAGAAACTTATCGCAATATCGATATTATTATTATTAATATCAACGATAGCAGGAATTGATGAAAATACCAAAAAGAGATTTGATAAAGCTAAGGTTTTTAAGGCTAAAGAAGTAGAGGTGGTTAAAATCGAGGTTATGAAACCAGATATTGAACGCTATCAAAAAAAAACCGATACTGATTTATCTTCAGGTTATTATCAATTCTATAAAAAAAATATCAGAGCAACTAATAGAATTTTACTAAATAAATGGCTAAAGGAGTTCAAATGAAAGCAAAAAGCATAATTCTGCTTATAATCAACTTTTTCATAAGCTTATCTTTGTTTGCCCAAGAAGCAGCAACAACTGCTATAAAATCTTCCAGCATATCAGCAGGAGAACTAATCAGTGACAGTGGAACATGGGGTTATCTGATTATTCTTGTATTTGTTATCGGATTGGTTTTGGCAATCATTCGCTACATTCAGCTTTATGTAAAAGAGAAGATTGATGCCGGTAAATTCTATCTCAAATTAAAAGGATATATTAAAAACGACCAACTTGATGAAGCAACAAAGATTTCGGAAAGCTTTAAAAACACTACTTTGGGATTCATCTTCTGGAGTGGTTTGATGGTATTCAAAGATGCCAAGAAAAGTAGTAAGAACGGTAAAGACCTTAAGGAATCGGTTCAAAATGCTTTTGACGAAGCTGTTCTGCAAACAGTCCATAAGTTAGATGGCGGTCTTTTCTGGTTTGACGTTTTAGCACAAACCTGCACATACCTTGGTTTATTAGGAACCATTTGGGGATTGATAATGGCATTCAAAGCTTTAGGAACAGCTTCTCAGGCAGAAGCTAACAAGAGTCTTACAGAAGGTATCAAGGTAGCAATTGGTACTACAGCAATGGGTTTAATTGCTGCTGTTCCTCTAACTCTGATTAAAGGTGCTTTGCTTACCAGAGCACAGAATGTAATATCAGATATTGATGAATTCAGCGTTAAAATGATTAATCAGTTAAATTATTCAATAAAGGAATAAGCTATGGCATATCGCCCTTCAGAAAGAAGGAACCAGAAAAAACAAACTCCACCTGAACAGCCTAATCTTGTTCCGATAATGAACTTGTTTGTTACAATCATTCCGTTTTTATTGGTTATGATTGTTATAAGCCAGGTGGCGATGGTAGCCTTAAACTTTTCTGCTCCGGGCGGAGGTGGAAGCGATGCTGTTGGTGATGGTGCAGGTGTTCAGGACAAGGAAATCAAGTTAATTGTCATGGCAACTGAAGGAAATCAGATATTTCCTGGATTCGAAATCAGAGGTTGGGAAGATAAACCCATCATGCTAAGGAATTCAGCAAATAATGATCAATATAATTTCTTAAGTCTTAATCGTACGCTAGTCAATATTAAAAGACGTGACCAGAAATTAGAAAACATCACTATAATAGTATATCCCGATGTCATGTATGGAACGCTTATCCAGACTATTGACCTCTGCAAGCAGAATGGATTTCCCAATGTTATCTACAAACCTGCAAGCGTTAGCTATGGAACGGGGGGATAAATGCGTAAAGTAAGAAGGAAATTTTATGAGACAACAAACCTTTCTATCACATCCCTCCTGGATATTTTGACAATAATTCTTGTGTTCCTGATTAAGAATGTCTCTATGGAAGCACAGAAAATGACTGTCCCTGAAAACATGAGCCTGCCTACAACTATTACTAATCAGGAACTTATTGATAATGGTCTTACTGTTTTAGTAAAAATATATCCGGATAGAATATTAATTGGGACAGATAACCTTAAAGCCGGAACATTGCAGCAGTTGGTTGAGGATGCTGAGACACGCGAGATTATTTATAATTATATGCAGCACGAGGCTTCTCAAATTGCAAAGTTAAATACCAGAAAAGGAACTAATTATCAGCCATGTCTTTTAATTCAGGCTGATAAACAGATACCATGTCAATATATTACACAATTGGTTAAAATTGGAGCAGGTGCATCCTTTGCCAATATCTATTTTTCTACTTTACAAGACCAAAACTGGCTGCAGGCAACTGCAAACAGCGTGCAGTAGGAGGTTTGTATGGCAAAAACTGTTCTTAATCTCAAACTTCAATATAATGGAAAACTACTTGATATTGCCAAGTATGGCAGAGATTTTACCAAGAAGCTATACATTGGCAGCAGCAAGTTTCTGTTCTGGCAAATTCTTGATAAGAAATTTCCCAAAAAACATTTATTCTTAACCAGCAAGAATAATAAATTCTATTTAAACCTGTTGCCTGATATGGAGGTTTCTTTTTTAGAAAATAACCAGTTGGTAGATAAGGAAACCCTGCAAAAAAGAAAACTTATTTCCGGATCTGAGATTCTACTTTCAAATGAACTTACAGGTTCAGTAAAACTAAATCCAGATTGGATTGTAACTTATGAATTCGTCGAACCATGGGTCACGAAATTAACAGAAGAAGAACGACAGATTGTCAGCAGATATTCCCGCAGGTCAGAGTTGCAACCATTCCAGAAGTTTACAAGGAATTTCCTGCTTGCAGCTACGTTCTTTACAATTGCAGGTCTTATTCTGTTTGATACTTTCAAACCCGATTATTCCAATGACCTTACACTGGCAGAACGTTGGCAGCAAATGCAGGCTATAGCTACCAAGGTAGAAATACCCAGAAATAGCTTTGACCAATTTTCGGAAGAGAGTATACAGCCGCAACCTAAAACAGAGGAAATTGAGCAGACAACTACTGCCAGACCACAAACCGGAAAAGTTTCTGCCGGAACCATGAGTAAAGCTGCAGCCAGAGCTGCCTTATCAGGGATATTGGGTCAAGGTGGTTTCCAACCGGGAAGCACAGGCACAGGTATTGTTGCTGTAACTACTGAGGAAAATATAATTGCAGCATCCCTTGGTGGTGGACGTGGTGGCGGCAGCGGTACAGGAAGAGGAACCGGCGCAAATGGACCCGGTGGACAGGGAACTGGCGGAGGAAGCGGATTTGGTACCGTATTTAACCCATCTGAGATACCTTCCGGAACTACAAACCTGGCAGGTTTATCTTCAGGCAGACCTCAGGGTAAGCTCTCTAACACTGCTCCTGCAGGTGATGTAACCACATATGTCGGCAACGCCTCTCGCATAGTTGCTGTAGGCAAGCCATCCAATAAGGTTTCTTCAGGTGTAATTACCCGTTTCTCAGGACCTGCAGTAACTAAAGTTGCTGAAGGTGGAATTTCTGCTGCTCCGGTTGATTCCAGACCTGAATTGCAGAGAATTGAGCAAAGAGTTGCCCGTTACAAACCTCAGATAAAAGATTTATTTAACCGCTACAGCCAGATAAAATCTATGTATGGCACAATTAAGTATACTATATATATAGATTCTGATGGTTCAGTTGCAGGAGTTCAGTTAACTCCCATGAGCGGTGAATTTTATCCCGAATTTCTGAAACAGCTGGAACAATTGATCAAAGGTTGGCGCTTTGATAACAAAAACTTAGTGCCTTACGAATTCATAATGACATTTGTTAAATGATACTAATAAAAGTTAATAAAGCCCCTTATCGTTAAGGGGCTTTTTTATTATGAAATACTATTCGGTTTTCCTGCCCGTCCAGACAGAGTTAGAAGATATAACCTACACCTCAGAGCAGATTATTGCCGGTGGTGCAAGAGTTATCGTCTCTTTTAACAGGAGGATAGTAACCGGAATTTGCAACAGGGAAGTTCCGGCTGATAAAGTCAATCATTCAATATCCTACAAAAACGTTATGGAGATTCTTGATGAAAGCAGTATTCTGCCGGTATCTCTGATCACTTTGGCAAAATGGATCAGCAAGTATTATCGCTGTTCCGTGGGTAAAGCCATCTTTGCAATGCTGCCTTCTGTAATTATCCCCGAAATTGCTACTCAGGTCAAATGGATAAGCACTGAAACACCTCCCGATGAATTCATTATATTACACAAAATTCTATCCGATATGCAGTTCCACCCTTTAGCCAAATTAAGAAATGATTTCAAAAATAATCCCCTATACAAGACTCTTGAATCTGCTGAAAACCTTGGTTTAATAGAAATCAAGCGCGCGTATGATGCCAAAGTAAAACCTAAGACGGTTATTTATATTCATCTAATACCTGTTGATGATTTGCAGGTTTTAACAACAAAACAGACTGCTGCCTGGAAGTTAATCCAATCTTTGGGAAGTGAATTCCCGATGGCATCCATTACAGATGATATTACATATTCCATTATTAAAGCACTGGTAAATAAGGGCTTGATATCAATTGTCCCAAAACAGGTTGAGCAAAGAGCAATGATATTCCCCGAACACCGCAGCAGAAAAAAACTAACCCTAACTTCTGAACAGAACGATATTATCAAGTCTGTAACAAGCCAGTCTGACAAACCTGCTGTGCATCTGATTTATGGTATTACAGGCAGCGGTAAGACAGAAGTCTATATTGAAGTAATCAAATACTATCTGCAAAAGGGATTGAATATCATCATGCTCATCCCTGAAATTGCTCTTACACCCCAGATGGTGGATAGATTTATGGGAGCATTCGGTTCGATGATATCTATCCTGCATAGTCAACTCACAGAAAGACAAAGGTTTGAGCAATGGCAGGAAATTAAACAAGGCAAGAGCAGGATTGTTATTGGTGCCCGCAGCGCTGTTTTTGCTCCTTTGACCAATGTTGGTTTGATTATTGTAGATGAAGAACACGAACCAAGCTACAAACAGGAAAATAATCCCAAATACAATGGCAGGGACGTTGCCATTGTCAGAGCTAAACTGGAAGGTGCCGCTGTAATTCTGGGAAGCGCAACTCCTTCACTGGAAAGCTGGTATAATGCAGAACAGGAAAAGTATAAGAAATACACCCTTCTCTCCAGACCCACTCCCCAGGGACTGCCTGAAGTTCAGTTGATTGATTTAAGGGAAGAAGAGGAAGTTGATTTACTCTCTGAAACTATGAGGAATGCAATCCAGCAGAGTCTGGATAATAAGGAGCAGGTCATTCTCCTGCAGAACAGGCGTGGTTTTGCTTCTTTTGTTCAGTGCAAAAACTGCGGCATACTGCAGCAATGTCCCAATTGTGAAATAAGCCTGTATTATCATCATGATAAAGACGAGATGATGTGCCATTACTGCGGATATCATCTGCCTATACCACGTAAATGTCCTGCCTGCGGAAGTTATACTTTTGCCTTTGGCGCTCCCGGTACGCAGAAGATTGAGCAGCTCCTCAAGATTTATTTTCCGAATGCAAACATCCTCAGGCTGGATTCCGATTCATCGCATAAGAAAGATGCTTACAGCTATATGTATGATAAGATGCACAGCAAAGAGATAGATATCCTGCTTGGAACCCAGATGATTTCCAAAGGACTTGATTTTCCTGACGTTACACTGGTTGGTGTAGTGCTGGCTGATATTTCACTCAATGTGCCCGATTTCAGGGCGTCAGAACGCACATTTAACCTGCTTACGCAGGTCGCAGGACGTTCAGGTAGAGGTGAACAACCCGGCAGAGTTATCATCCAGACCTGGAATCCTGAGCATTATGCCATCCGTTTTGCCTGCCGGCAGAATTATATTGACTTTGCTGATGAGGAACTGCAATATCGCAAGAGACTCTTCTATCCCCCATACTACAGATTGGGAAGATTTGTTTTTTCCGGTACTGATGAAAAGAAACTGCAATCAGCTTTGAATAAGTACCATCCAACCGTTGAAAAGCTGAAACTCAGGTATGAAGCGCCAAACCTGATGATACTGGGACCCAGCCCTGCCCCACTAAGTAAAATCAATAAGCTATACCGTTACCATATCATCATCAAAGCTATTGATGCAGAGACCTTGTCTAAAGCAGTCAGAGACCTGGAAATAATCTTTAAACTGCCTTCCAATATCAGCATTTCAATTGATATAGACCCTATCTCACTCATGTAGTCATTCCTTCTATTATCTGTCGTCCTTGCGTATACATGGATCCAGCCGTTGTCATTCCAGATTTAGTCTGGAATCCAGCTCATAATTCTTTTTTACCACAGAGACACAGAGCGAAAGTGAGACAAATAGAAAAAGAGTCATGTAATGACGATATAACACAGGCTGGGGTGTTAACCCCAGAACAAATGCAATAAAACAATTTAACCCTTTATGGGTGACATTATTCAAGCGCAAAGATGCAAAGCCCAGAAGACGCAAAGGATGAGGTATAACCACCAATTGTGTCTAATCCTTCAACTAAGCTCAGGATGACACTCCTCGTCGTCCCTGCGTAGGCAGGGATCCATGCTGTTTTGTATTTTTTTTTACCACAGAGAGGAAGTGAGACAAAGAGAAAAAAAGAGTCATGCAATGACGGCATAACATAGGCAGGGGTGTAAACCCCGATGTAGGTGCAATAGACAATATAATCCCGTTGGGATTTGATATTGTTAGCCCATGAATTCATTCATGGGTAAAGGGATAACAATTGATATAATCCCGTAGGGATTTACTATTGAATATAAAACCCCTATGGGGTTCATTCGGCTGCAACTTTCATACCCACGGTTCAAAACCGTGGGCTAACCGATATCAAACCACTCTGTGGTTTAGCTCTGAAGAATTATCTTCGCAATTCCCCTTTTCTCCCATTCTGTGCCTTAATCCCTTCCTTCTTGGCAATCAATATCACGTCCATGATTTGCCGATATCCGGTCGATGAAGCATCGACTGGACATCGACTGGACATCGACTGGTTATCGACTGGTTATCGACTTGCTTCAAAGGAGGACAAGGTAAAATAAATATAGAGGGCTTACCTTTGCGACTTCATATCTTTGCGTCTTTGCGTTTAGAAAAACATCCCTTTCCACTTTATCACTTTATCACTTTATCACTCTTTCACTTTTACACTTACTGAAAAGAATAAAGTCAGGTACATACTTATCATCATTGATAATAAACAATCAAAGAATTACAACAACTAAACTGACTGTTAATTAAAAAAGAAGCTCCGTTAAGAGCTTCTTTTACAAACTATTAAAGAACTTTATCTGATAATTATTTCAACAAGACCATTTTCCTTACAAAACTGTATGTATCTGTCTTCATCTTTATAAAGTATACACCGCTATTAACTCCTACTCCATAATTATCAAGCCCATCCCAAACTGCAGAAAAACTGCCGCTTTGAGTATCGGTGTGGATTAGCTGTCTGATAAGTCTGCCCTTTACGTCATAAATCTCCAAAGAAAGGTTCCCTGTTTCTTTGACTGAGTAGCTAATTGTGGTATTTGTTTTAAACGGATTGGGGTAAACTTCCTGTAAAGCTGTTATTGTCGGAGTAGCCTGATTATCTTCATTTCCGACAAAATCGGTGATGTTAAAGAAATCATTGCTAAAGTCATAGACAGAGGTATTGGTGAGGCTGGAAATCTTGATTTTATAATCATTAGCTTCCGGAATTGTAGTTGGGATATTCCACATTTGAATGCCGTTGGTCACGCCGGTAGAGCTAACTACTGTAGCGGTCGGAGTAGTGCTGGTGCCTCTGAATAGTTCGATTTTGGCACTGCCGGTGATATTTACTGCATTCCATTGAATGGGATAGGAACTTCCTCTGAACCAGTGTTCACCCCCGTTGGGTGAGGTTACATAGACACCCGGACCCTGATTTATCGTAAAAAAGTTGTCACTCGTGTCAGCTATGGCAGGTTGAAGCACGTTGTAAAGCATTATTTTCATTTGAGTTCCCGGTGGAACGGGAGTCTGGATGGACCATTCATAACTTCCGACAGTTGGATTCTGAGCAAAACCCACAGTATAATAATTGCCATTGGTTCCGATTAGGAGTTTGATTCCGATAGTGCCTGTAAAGTTGGTGGAAGTCCAGGTAATGGGATAAGTGCTTCCAATCGACCAACTTTCACCTCCGTTGGGCGAGGTAACTGTGATGGTCGGAGCGTCAGTTATGGTGAAAAAATTATTGCTAATGTCATAATCGCTGGAATTGTTCAGACTGGTAATTTTGACTACATAGTTTACTGCCGGAGAAGTTGAAAGAGGAATCAACCAGTGATAAGAGCCGGCGGAAGCTTCAATGGAGCTGTTTATGGTATCAACGAAAGTCAGGATACCGGTGAATTGAAACAGTTCGATTTTTACATTTCCGGTCACGCCTGAAGATGTCCAAGTCACATAATAGTAACGGCTTGGAACCCAACTCTCAACTCCATTGGGGGAAGTGACTGTAATAGTTGCAAATAGAAATCCGGTCGCTACTAACATTAGAAAATAAGCTAATAGTCTCTTTTTCATACTTACCTTCCTGAATTATATTTTTATCATGCTAAATCGGGCAATCATTTGCGTCAATATAATTCTGAATGCATGGAGCTTGGAAAACTGATTCGGCCCCAAAAAAAAGAGAAGCTCTTATACAGGGCTTCTCTTATATCTGATTAATAGATTTTATTCTCTTATTTCTTTTCTTCTTCAGCTTCTTCGGCAAAGTGTTTTTCAAAGACTTTTGCCACAGCATCAAATTCTTTATCGTCATCAATGGAAAAGAATTCTACGTTTTCGCCTTCTTCCTTAAAGCCATAGATGAAATATTCATCGCCTTCAAGAGGAGCAAGGGCAATATAATTCTTTTTCTTGTGTTCGATTGTATCCAGTATCAAAAATTCTTCAGATGTACCATCTTCCAGTTCAAGGGTTATTGTATCGCAGTTGCAATCTTCGTCGTTACAATCGCAAGCTTGGTCTTTTACTTCATTAATTTCTTTTTCTTTCTTAGTCATAGTAATCTCCAGATAGTTTTGTTACCAGTTTATTTTGGGGCAGTTTCTGACAAGCAAAATCTTAAAACTCATTGATAAACTGATACTTATTATTGTCTTTTCTTAAACGTCGCAGCGCTTTATCCCTTATTTGTCTTACCTTTTCTGATGTCAGGTTCAAGTGTAAGGCAATCTCTTTTACAGTTAAGCAGCTATCATAACTCAGTTTGATTATCTGCTGTTCAATTCCTGGCATAGAGACGGGTAAGACTATTTTGGATTCAATCTTGTTTGGAATTTCAGGTTGAACATAAGCAAGAGTATCTTCGTTTATTTCTAATGTCTTGTTGGAATGTTTCATCTCAATGTCAACAGCCTTCAGGATATACTTTTTTATCCAGAATCCTGCATAGGTTTCAAACTGAACATTTTTTGAAGTATCAAATTTTGTGCCGGCTTCCAGTAAACCGAGCATTCCTTCCTGCATCAGGTCGTCAAAACTCAATCCGTAACCTGCATATTTTCTGGCAAAGAAAGCCACTAATGGCTTATACATCAAAATGAGGTTTTCTGTACATAAGTCCTGCTGTTTATTTGCCATAATCAAATATTATATCTGGGAAAATTCATGATAAAACAGGTTCCCTTACCGGTTTCACTTTGAACTTCTATCGTGCCCTGATGCAATAAAACACTGTGTTTTACGATTGCCAAACCCAATCCTGTCCCGCTTAAACTTCTGTTTCGGGATGGATCCGCTACATAAAACCGTTCGAATATTCTGGGCAGATGTTCTGCTTCTATTCCCTGCCCTGTATCAGAAATAACAATCCTGATTGATTTTTCCATTGTTACAATATTGATTTCTATCCCGCCTTGCAAAGTATATCGCAAGGCATTGTCTATGAGGTTAATAAATATCTGCTCAAATTTAAACGGATCTACTGATATTTTGGGTATATCAGAATCACTGCTTATTATAAGATATAATCCTCTTTCTTCAAGAGTATGGCTATACAAAGCTTTTATGTTTTCCAAAAAAGTACTGAGATTAATAGGTTGTAACTTCAGATCAGGAAGCCGTTCCATGCTTGACAGAGTCTGTAAATCACTTACGAGGTTGATAAGACGTTCAGTGTGATTGCGAATGATATTAACATATCGCATGTTTTCCTGGGTTGCAGTGGAAGAGAGTATTTCTGAGAAACCTTTTATAGCTGTCAATGGAGTTCTGAGCTCATGAGCCAGGTTAAC
This sequence comes from Cloacimonetes bacterium UBA6097, assembly GCA_002435865.1. Taxonomy (GTDB): domain Bacteria; phylum Cloacimonadota; class Cloacimonadia; order Cloacimonadales; family Cloacimonadaceae; genus UBA5614. The sequence continues at coordinate 93,794 of DIWV01000002.1, forward strand.
CATGAAGTTTTTTTTCATCTGCTCTGTATGTTTGAGAGCATCAATATTCTGCATGATAAAAACATTAGTGTCTGTTTTGGGATTAAAGATGCCTTTGATGAGATAATAACTATCATTAATTTTTATCTCTTTTACTTCATTTCCCGGATTCTCAGTGCTAATCTTAACAAAATCAAGAAGTTCAGGTTCAAGAATCACTTCCCAGTAATGCAGGTTTGTGTTGCGCTGATAAGAAGGGAAGAGTTCATCAAATCCATGACTTGTCCAAATCAGGATTCCGTTTTTATTTTGAATCCATAGTGCTTCACTAATATTGCTCAAAAGGATTTTGAGATCCTGTCTGTCAGCTTTATAATCATTGATTAACAGGGATATATTTTCCAGTAAATCTGTAACTGCTAAACCTAATGGTTCTATCTCCCAATCATTCATTGTAATGTATCTGCCGCTGAAATCACCCCGACTGGCTTTGGAAACTATCCTTGTAAGCTCCTTAATTGATTTATCTATTCTTCTGATGATTAAAAAGGTAAATAGTAGTGACAAAGCTATAGGAATAAATGTAAGATAGACCAATCCTGAAATTGTAACCAGTACCACACTCAGGCAAACAATTGAAAAATAGACTATCAGAGTAAGAAACAGATTGTTGTTAATCATATTAAGTCATCGTATCTTTGACAGCAGAGCTCGATTCAGGTTCAAACTTATATCCTACACCCCTGATGTTTCTGATATAAGTGCCAAACCTGCCAAGCTTTTCCCTTAGATGTTTTACATGAACATCTATTGTGCGGTCAATAACTATCTTATCATTACCCCAGAGAAAATCAAGTATCTGCTGACGATTGTAAACCCAACCCGGTCGTTTAGTTAGAAGCTGCAAAATCTTGAATTCTGTTAAAGTCAAATCTGATTTAACTTCATCTATATAAACTTCAAACTTGTTAAAATCTATGGTCAAACCCTTATCTATATTCAACACTTTATTGTAAGTTTCCCATTGAGCTCTTCGTAAAACAGCATTGATTCTGGCAACAAGTTCATTGGGAGCAAAAGGTTTGGTTATATAATCATCAGCACCGTAATCCAAACCCTGTATACGATCGCCCAGTGTAACTTTGGCAGTTAGCATTACGATAGGAAGCTTACGAAACCTTTCCTGTTCTCTTAGCTTTTTGCACAATTCCAGCCCGTCTGCATCTGGCAGCATTAGGTCAAGAATCAATAAATCCGGAACTTTTTGAGCTAAAGCCCTAACCATTGGTTCTGCACGTTCAAAGGTCTCTGTCAGGAATCCTGACTTGCTGAGATTCATCTCAACCAGTTCCAGAATGTCCGGTTCGTCATCGACTATATAAATTAAGTAACTCATATGAGAACACTTCTAAGATTGAGCTGAATATCTGACAAGGAAAAAAGAAGAAAACTCAGTTAATTATTCTTAACAAATCTATAATGACTTATATGCCCGGATTTCAGTCTGTACACAAGCAAAAATGCTTTTTTAACACAATCTTAACAATTAGTTTATAAAATCTTAACAAACAATTTGTATATATAAGCATAATTAAAATCCAAAGGAGATTGGAATGAAACTAAAAAGTATTGCTAAATGGTTCTTAGCCATAATGCTTATTACACCTGCAGTTATTAATGCGCTGCCTGTTAAGGTTAGCGGAGAAATGTGGAATCGTTGGACAAATGAACAGATTAAAGCTGCTGATGGTAAAGACAAAACATCAAAGAATTATATGTCTCTGGAAAGAGGTTATTTTGGCTTAGAGACAAACTTCACCCCCAACACCAAAGGACGTTTTACCATTGATATGTTTTCCAGTGAAGGTGAAACAGATGGTGCTGGTTTGAAACTTAAATATGGATATGTAGATTTTGCTAATCTTGTACCTGTTTCGGATATGAATTTAACAGCAGGATTGCAGAAAGTATATTTCGGAACTCTCTATGACTGGAATTATACCATAATAGGTAAAGCTCCTGCCGATGAATACAAAGTAGCCAATTCATCAGATTATGGTATTTCCCTGAATGGATATTTGCCTAATGGTTTTGGTGAATATGCTTTGGGAGCTTACAACGGAGAAGGTTATAAGAAAGTAGGTTCTGCTTTGGCTGATAATACAAATATGGCTTATCTTGCTAATATGAGAATTACTCCAATTGCAGGACTTACCCTTGGTGGTTCTTATATGGCGAATTCAGTAAAAAGAGAAAAGGCTTTGGCAGATGATGCTCCTGTTGCTGCTTATGAAGAACAAGGCCTGATGGATGGGGTACTGAGACTGAACTATAGCATTGTAGATTTTTGGGGTGAATATATTTCCAAAGATATGTCTTTCCCTAATGCTGATGATAAAGATTATACTGCATCAGGTTTTATGATTATGCCCATAATATCTCTTAGCTCAATTATTGAAAAAGATATCCAGGTTCTGTTCAGATATGACAATTGGGATGAGAGTGACAACCCCTCAGATACAGCAAAATATTTACTAAATGCAACCACTGTGGGTGTTAATTATAACTTCCTTCATGATGATTCAAATGTTCCCGCTATGCAGCTTCAGTTAAATTATGCAATGAAGAAATACGATGAAGATAAATCTGCTGCTTCTTATGCCGATGGTGCAAAAGACATAAACCAAATTATGCTTCAACTGAAGTGGCGTTTTGCCGGCACTATCAGTAACTAATTCATTACAAAGGAGAATATATTATGAAATACACTTTAATAATCTTAAGCTTAATCCTGATTGCAACCAGTCCCTTAATAGCTGCAAAAAAGAATCAGCTCACTCTAACCGGTTCAACCACGGTGCTTCCAATTGCCCAGGCTGCTGCTGAAGCTTTTATGGATAAGTATGATGTTAATGTATCAGTACGTGGCGGCGGATCAGGTGTTGGTGTTGCTGCATTGATGAACAAAACTGTTGACATTGCCAATTCCTCACGTCCTATGAAAGCTAAAGAAATAACCATTGCCAAGTCCTCAGGTGTAAATCCCACAGCTTATGCTATTGCGAATGATGGTATAACTATTGTGGTTAATACAAAAAACACTGTTAAAAATTTAACCATAAAAGACCTTAAGGGTATTTATACAGGTAAAATCACTAACTGGAACCAGATTGGTGGTCTCAATATGCCAATAACTGTAATCTCCAGAGATGTTTCGTCAGGAACTTTTGAAGTATTTAATGAAAAAGTGCTTTCCGGTTCAAAGGTTATTGATTCAGCTATGATGTTAGCTTCCAATAATGCAGTTGCTTCTACAGTTGGCGATACCCCCGGTGCGATCGGGTATATCGGATTAGGTTATGTTACAGAAAAGACAAAAATAGTAAATGTAGAAAACTGTATCCCATCAATCCAAACCATTAAATCCGGTGAATACAAGCTTTCACGTAAGCTCTACATGTACACCAACGGTCCTGCTAAAGGAAATACTGCAGGATATTTGAATTTTATATTCTCTCCTGAAGGACAAAAAATAGTAGAAGAGCAAGGATTTATATCAGTAAAGTAATTCTTCCCAATCTCATCGTTATACCTCCTTTCTATCGTTGGGTAGGGTGGGTTTAAACCTCCCCCCTACCCTTTTTGAGCATTAATTTATCTGATAGGAAATATTGTTATGAATACTTATAAAGAAAAAGCCTTTCGTGCTTTGACATATATAGCATCCCTGTTCGTTATATTATTCCTTTTTGGAATAATATTCAGCATTTTCAAGGAAGGATTACCACTCTTTAAGCAAGTCAATATTAAGGATTTTCTCTTGGGTTCTGCCTGGTATCCAACTATGGCAACACCGGAATTTGGAATCTGGACTTTGATAATAGGCTCGTTATATGTGACTTTAGGAGCATTGATTATTGCAATCCCCCTTGGACTTGGCACTGCTATCTATATTTCTGAAGTTGCCGGTCAACGCATGAAGGAAATCTCAAAGCCGGTAATAGAGCTACTTGCAGGCATACCATCTGTTATATACGGATTGTTCGGCATGGCATTCCTGGCACCGGCTATTCGTCAGTGGTTTGGTTTACAGGTTGGTCTGAATGTTTTTACAGCTTCAATTATCCTTGGTATAATGGTGGTTCCAATTATCGCCAGTATGTCGGAAGATGCGCTTAGCACTGTGCCAAAAGCTTTAAGAGAAGCTTCTTCAGCTTTAGGTGCAACCCACTGGGAAACAATCTGCAAAGTTGTTGTTCCGGCAGCAAAAAGGGGAATCATTGGCAGCATATTATTGGGTTTTGGCAGAGCAGTTGGCGAAACAATGGTTGTACTTATGGTTGCAGGTGGATCTGCCCGTATCCCACATAGCATTTTTGAATCAGTAAGACCTATGACTTCATCAATCGCTGCAGAAATGGGTGAAACTGTGGTTGGAGATTTACATTATGCAGCTCTCTTTGCTATTGCAATTGTGCTTTTCATGATTACTTTTCTTACAAATCTGGTAACTGAACTGGTTTTCCTTAAACGGAGCGCACGATGAACATAAGAAAGATTAAACACTATATCGGGATTAATCTTCTACGTTTATGTTTGCTGATAACTGTATCGTTTTTAATTCTCTTTTTATACAGGATTTTTTCTAAAGGATTCGGCGTTATAAGTCTATCTTTCCTGACTCAGGCGCCAAAAAACAGTATGACAGCTGGTGGAATCTATCCTGCCATAATCGGTACTTTCTGGCTGACTATGATTTCCATCGGCATTGCTTTTCCTTTGGGAGTGATGACTGCTATATATTTAACCAGTTATGGAAAACCTGTATGGTTTGTACGCACAATAAGGATTGCAATCAATACTCTTGCAGGTGTTCCCAGTGTTATCTACGGTTTATTTGGAATGGCTGTTTTTGTTATCTGGCTGCAGTTTGATGTTTCAATTTTATCAGGTGGACTGACTTTGGCAGTATTGGCATTACCAATGATAATTAACGCTTCAGAAGAAGCTCTGCGAAGTGTTCCTGTTGATTTCAGGGATGCCTCTCTGGCTTTGGGAGCTACACAAAGACAAACTATCATGCGGGTTCTGATACCAACAGCACTGCCAAATATATTAACAGGGACAATCATCAGTATTGGCAGGGTTGCGGGTGAAACTGCACCTATTATGTTTACTGCTGCCACTTTTTATACACGTAAATTACCAAATAGTGTTTTTGATGAAGTTATGGCATTGCCATATCATATATATGCATTAATGACGGAAGGGACTAAGGCAGAATCCCAGGTCCCAATAGCTTATGGAACCGCAGTAGTATTATTGATGCTGGTTTTGTGCATCAGCGGTTCTGCAATAATAATCAGATATCAAATCAGGAAAAAGAGAAAATGGTAAATAATCAGATTCAGACATTAAATTTAAATCTCTGGTTTGGAAAGAACCAGGTGCTTCATGATGTAGGTTTTGGGGTAAAGGAAAAGAAAGTTACAGCTGTTATTGGTCCCAGCGGATGTGGTAAATCAACTCTGTTAAGGACATTTAATCGCATGAATGATTTAATCCTTGATACAAAGATTACCGGCAAAGTGCTTTTGGACGGAGAGAATATTTATCACAGTAAATCGGATGTTACTTCTCTCAGGACAAGGGTAGGAATGGTCTTCCAAAAACCCAATCCGTTCCCTAAGTCAATCTATAACAATGTTGCCTTCGGTTTAGTTGTGCAGGGCAAGTATAAAAAAGCTGAAATTCAGGAAAGAGTGGAGAAGAGTTTGCGGGATGCATGGATTTGGGATGAGGTAAAAGACCGTCTGCATGACTCTGCCATGTCGTTATCAGGTGGGCAGCAGCAAAGGCTTTGTATAGCCAGGGCTCTGGCAAACAATCCTGAAGTATTGCTGTTGGATGAACCTACTTCAGCTTTGGATCCGCAGGCAACTGCAAAGATAGAAGAGCTTTGCCTGGAACTAAAAAATAAGGTGGCAATTCTTATAGTGACGCATAATATTGCACAAGCAGGTCGTATCTCTGATTTTGTAGCTTTTATGTATCTGGGAGAATTGGTTGAATACGGGGAAACTAACAAAGTTTTTACTGTGCCACAGGATAAAAGAACAGAAGCATACCTTACGGGTGTATTCGGATAAGGAGAATAGATGTTATTACAAAAGATTACTGATTTAAAGAAGAAAATTATGGAAATGGCTGCATTAGTGGAAAAAATGGTGGCTTATTCCTTTGAGGGTATCGAAACAGGCAATATTAAATATAATGAAGTCATGGAATACGAACAGAGGGTCAATCAACTGGAAATGGAAATTGAAGACAACTGCATCATGCTTATGGCTCTTCACCATCCCGAAGCAAAAGACCTGCGTGTTATCCTGATGATATACAAAATAAATAACGATTTGGAACGATTGGGCGACCAGGCTGTAAATATAGCTGAAAGTGTTAATGTAGTAGCAGGAAACCCTCACAGTAACGATATACCGGAACTGAACAGCATGATGGATGTTACGCTTAAAATGCTTAGGCAAAGTATCATAGCTTATACTAATGAAGATGTTGAGAATGCCCGGCTGGTCTGCAGACAGGATGAAATCGTGGACAGCTACAACAGGCGCATTACCAATCAACTGATTATTTTAATGAAAGATAATCCTTTGCAGATAGAATCTTATCTTCACCTGCTCAGAATTTCCAAAAACCTGGAACGTATTGCCGACCTCAGTACCAACATTGGTGAAAACACTATTTATTTAGTTCAGGGCAGAGTTATTAAACACCACATGGAAGATAACTCTGATGAAAAGGAGTCCTGATGCTGAAAGTTCTCTTCGTTTGTGTTCACAACTCTGCACGAAGCCAAATGGCTGAGGAATTGCTCCGTCTTAAATCCAACGGTAAAATACAGGTTGAAAGTGCGGGACTGGAACCCGGAAGTTTAAATCCCTTTGTAATAAAAGCTTTGAGAACTATTGGTGTTGATATTACAGGCAAAGAGACTAAAAGTGTCTTTGATTTATACAAAAGCGGTGCCAGGTTTCATTATGTTGTAACAGTCTGTGACGAAAGTAATAGTGAACGCTGCCCCATCTTTCCCGGAGCTTTGCAATATCTGCATTGGAGTTTTACAGATCCGTCTTCTTTTACCGGTTCTGATGAGCAGAAGCTGGAACAGACCTGTTCTGTAATGCAGCAGATTGAAGCAAATGTAAATGAATTCCTGGATAAAATAATTAATGTCGGAGAATAATAGTAAACTGGAAATTCGATACACGATTTTCTGAAATCAATTGACATCAAAGCCATTCGTCCACAGTGTATTTTCCTGAGGATGTAATGGTTTTAACTGTTTTATATTTAAGTATTGGATTTGCTCTGTTAATTTTCGGAGCTGACTTATTGGTTAGGGGTGCAAGTTCCCTTGCCAAGCGGTTTAACGTTCCTGAAATTGTTATAGGGCTGACCATTGTAGCGTTCGGAACCTCCACTCCGGAAATGATTGTTAATATCATAGCTGCTCTTAAGGGAGCTGCGGATATCTCGTTTGGCAACATCATCGGTAGCAATAATTTTAACATCCTCATCATACTTGGTATCAGTTCCCTGATATTTCCCCTCGAAGCAAAGAGCAATACTGCCTGGAAAGAAGTACCGTTTGCCCTGCTGTCTGCTGTGGTTTTACTGTTTTTAGTCAATGACAGATGGCTCAACATTGACTCTGTAAATATCCTCACCAGATGGGACGGCATCATTTTACTGATTCTGTTCTCTATGTTTCTTGTGTATGTGTTTAAACTTATGAGTAGTGACTTTACTAATGATTCAGACACAAAAATCTACCGGCTGTTTACAACCATCGGATTTATTATTGTTGGGCTTGCAGGACTTATCCTGGGTGGAAATTTTGTAGTTAAAAATGCTGTAGTTATAGCTCAGCAGATTGGTATAAGTGAAAGGATAATAGGTCTGACTATTGTTGCAGCAGGCACTTCCCTGCCGGAACTGGCTACCAGTGTTGTGGCAGCTATAAAGAAACATCCTGACATAGCATTGGGCAACGTTGTCGGCTCTAATATCTTCAATATCCTGTTGATTTTAGGAATCACAGCTATTATCAATCCGACTTCATATCAAACAGCTTTTAATCAGGATTTGTATCTGATGATTTTTTCCACTGTTTTGCTGTTCGTTTTACTGTTCGTCCCCAAAAAGCATAAACTGGACAGGTATGAGGGAGCAATCTTCCTATTGATGTTTGTTGCTTATGCCGTCTTCTTTTTAAAGTAATCACTTTAAATACAATAATTTACGCATTTCAATAAACCCTATACCCCGATAATATTTCTCAAATCTCTCTTACTTATCTCTTAAATGCAATACGGTAGCATTACGGTAGNNCTACCGTAATGCTACCGTATTGCTTCTAAGAAAGAAAAAAGGTCAGCAAAGAGCTGACTCTGAAATCGTTGGATTAGAAAAATGTAACTATCTTAATAATAGCATCTTATGAGTTATGGTTTTACTTCCGATGGTTAACTGATAATAGTAAATACCATTTCCCGCCTGATTATTTTCATCATCAGTGCCATCCCAGCTTATAAAGTTAAGACCTGATTTTGATTTTGAATCAAGTAAAGTTCTAACTTTCTGTCCTTTGATGTTGTAGATACTTAGTTTAACCCAGGAAGCTTTGGGAGCATTGAATTTAATTGATGTTTCCATACTGAAGGGATTGGGATAATTCGGATAAAGATAAACCTCTGCTGTGGGCAGGATAGGGTCATCATTGGCAACGCCATAATGCTGATAAAACATTGCGCCGGTTACCAGCTGGGCATTGGCAACCTGGCTGCTGTTATCGAGAAAAGCATACCAGTTGTTATTATTTGGGATATTAAAAACCGCTGAGCCGCTTGTAACATCACTTTGCATATTAAAAGCAGATGCTGTATGGTCTATACTATAGAACAGATAATTATCCGCATCTGTCATCAGCAGATTAACTCTGCCGGGTATATCAAGTGTTTTATAGAAATATGGCGCTGAGCCATTGGCAGATAAATCGTCCCAGGTCACTCTCCCGTAAATAATCTGGCTGGGAGTATTAAACTCAATAGCAAAACGCCAATCGTCAGTATCATCAATCGGGACGGGGATTTGAGTATTCTGAGGAACAGGCTTGGGAAGAGTCAATACCATTTGGAACGCATACTCTCCACCATCAAGAGAATTATCAACCAAATTCAGGTAAGTTCCCGGGTTAGTGGGAAAAATCCCAACTGAAGACTCCACCCTGGCAAAGTAATGCCTGTTTTCACCAACAGTAAAGACAACTATGCCATTGTTGTCCGTAAAACCTATCATATCAACCAGATAAGTCGTATCGAAAATTGCCAGGATAACACGTGCACCGTCAATGGGATGATTAAGGCTGTCTTTAACAGCTATGGTAATAGTTGCCAGGCCTTGCGAGTATCTGTCTGTAACCGGTGTTAAATAGCCGTCACTGCGTATTTCGAAAACAGAGCCAAATACCTTGCCCCAGCCGTTTTCGTAAACAAGGGGAGTATTTATATAGCCATTAACCGGTTCCCATTGTACCCAGCCGTCTTCCCAGAATTCATTCCAGGTATGATCTGTGGAAGATGATAAAATGCTGGTGCAGGGAATCAAAGCAATTCTTGCAGCTGCAGAAGTGTAATCAGCATATTCCCCGCAACGTCCGAAATGCTTGCGGTAAATGCGCACAGGCTGATGCGGACGCTCTGCATTACTGGTAAAACTGAGTGTATGATTAATCCACCACTGGACAGCCCTGATTGCGTCTCCTGCAACACCATTACGGTTGAAAGCAGTCTGGCATTGCATCAGGGTATCCCTCAGGGATGGATATGTATCTTCCTGGACATCATAGAGATATGTGCGCCAAAACTGACCCTCGGGAGGTGGAACAATGTTGTTGGAATGGTTTGTATTGCTTTCCGTAAGGGCAGGATTTATGTAGGCAGGTATTTCGTCCGTGATTTTTGGATGAACAATATACCAGTAATAAATATCTCTTGGTACTTCCATCTGGACAACCTGGCTGTCGGCAGTAGTCTTAAAATATGTGGTAGTCGAATAATAGCCCGGGTCTGAAACTGAATTACCGTAATTAATAATCTGGACATATGGCAGTTCTGCATCGATAGTATACAGCATCTGAGCATTTTCAACAATAAGAGCAGGGTCCGAATAATTGGATGTAAGGTATTGAGGGGACGAATGTGCAATACTAAAGGCAATCTCATCAATATACGGATCTACTGCGTCATTAATAATAGCAGACCAAACAAGTTGTTTATTGCTGTTTAACTGGCTAAACACATTCTGCAGGTCTGCCTGTACCCAAACCGGTGATTTATTAATTGCAGCAAGGGCTTCAGGAATCAGCTGTCCCATACCGGAAAACCACTGCATAGTCTGGGACATACTGTTAAACTGCATCCCATATTGGTTTCCTGCCCTGATGATAGTATTCAGTTGCAATGAATCTATGGGAATCCATTCTTCCCTGGAAAGATTGATTTTATCAGATACAGTATTTTCAACCGGATTGGGGTAATAGGTTTCTGCCTGTCCAACCACCTGCCCGTTAACCGGAAATTCCTGATGGGTTGTACCTCTTGGTAAAGCTATGCAAGACAAGCTGATAATAATGAAAAACAGCACACAAAACAAGTGTTTCATTATTCCTCCCTGAAAGTTGTTTTTCTTGAATAATGATTGAATTAAACAAGGATTATTTGTCAATGCAAATGCAATCCCGTAATGATAATATATCCATATCGTCAGTTTTCCATTGACGATATCAGCCTTACCACAAAATTGCACATAAGATTGAAATAAATATAATTAGTACTTAACTAAGGAGCATATAATGGCTAAAAATCATCGTGGAAAACTATTACGCAGCATGCCGAATCATGCCAGAGGTGAATGTCCAGTCTGCCACCGTACCGGAGTTAAATTAACTCATGAAGTTAAAGCCGGAGATAAAACACACAAAGTCTGCAAGATTTGCAAAAGCGTAAATCCTGAAACTTTAACTGCCTAAACACTTTAATCCTGAAATCGACCACATCTGATAAGTTATGAACGGTTTCAGGATTTTTGTATTATATGTACAAATCGACAAAATCCATTAGACCGCTGAAACAATTTGGCCAGCATTTCCTGAAAGATGATACAGTCGTAAGCAAGATAATCAATGCTGCTGAATTAAAAGCCAATGAACCTGTCTGGGAAATCGGTCCGGGTTATGGAGTTCTGACAGAAAGGATTCTTGAGCACACAAATAATCTTACAGCTTTTGAAATCGATAACCGGCTCAGTGTTATCCTGACAAATAGATTCGCAGATAAAATCAATCTTGTCAACAGAGACATACTGGCACTGAACTGGCAGAAATTGCTATCTGAGCAGTTTGAAACATCTCATCAGAAAGTCAGGCTGGTATCAAACCTTCCCTATCAGATAACTTCTCCTGTATTATATGCTTTGGAAGAAAATGAAAAGTGGTTTTCCGGAGCAATCATAATGATACAAAAAGAAGTGGCAGAACGGTTAACTGCAGAAGCAGGCTGCAAAGCTTACGGAGTATTGACTTTGAAGCTAAAATTTGTGTTTGATACTGAATTATTGTTTAATGTACCGCCGGAAGCCTTTGAACCTCCACCCAAGGTGCATTCTTCAGTTGTCAGGCTTACCCCTCGTATTGACAGACCTCAGCCAAAATCTCTTGACACTTACAGACTTATTATCAATAAAGCTTTTACACAACGACGCAAGACCCTGAGAAACAACATGCGTTCATTATTTGTACCTGAAGACTTGAAAAGACTGGAAACCAGTAGCGGTCTTGATTTTAACAGACGAGGAGAAACGATTGAAGAAGGCGAATATATACGTTTGGCTGATTGTGCTTTTGACCTTTCCTGTCATTAGCATCGCACAGACAAGTGATTTTAGCCTATACTTCTACAACAGTGTTAAGCAACGCAGATTTGCCCAAAATACCAATTATAACATCTCCCCCTTTCCAGACTGGCAAATGCAAGTCAACAGCAGAAATCTGGAAGAAAAACGCATAGATTTTAACCAGATAAGCCGTAATAGCGGTCTCGAAGTTTCACTATCTAAAAACAGCAGTTTAATCAGTCACGAAATCCAGACAGGTTATGACTATTTATACGATTCAAGTAGTCTGGAAAGTGAACTAAAGCCATATCGCAATAAAGCCGGATTTCTGGGATACGGAATCAGATTATCCCCGGTCGATAGTTTAAGCATAGAGACCAGTATTAAAGGATTTTACAGGCAGGAACAAGACAGATACAAAGCAAACCATAAGTTTTTCAGCCGGGGTTTATCAGAAAAAGCCGGAACAAATTATACCCTGGGCAACCCAACTGCTTTTATGCAGCTTTCCGGAAACCTGGAAAACAAAAATATGGATTGGGAGAACTATCAATTATTCTCTGCAGCTTTAGCCACAAATGTGCAGGCTGATGCTTTTACCTTTAGTTGCTTTATCAATGCTTCGTCCAGGATGGAGGATTTATTTATTCTGGCTAATCCTGATTCCATCAATCCGGACAGCAGATATGAAAAATATGACCGACAACGCAGAAAGAACCTTAATGCTAACGTGGCTTTGTTTTTACCCGCAAGTGAAAATCTGGATTGTGAAGTCATAGAAACTTATACTTTGAGCACGCTGTTAAACCAGGAAAACAAAACCCGGAATACTGGTGACTACAATAACCTGGCTCAGTTTAACCTTTCTTACAGGTTGATTGATGACGTTACATTAAAGTCGAATAACACACACAGCTATTATATCAAGGACTTATCCTTCATCAGCAACACTCGGATAATTGACGTCAGGAATTCAAACAGCAGCTTCGCCTGGGAATACAATCCGTATGATTCTTTACTGTTTGATTATACAATAGAATTACGCAGGACTATCTATCCTGATTCAGAACACAAGCTGGATAACGATTACCTGAGTAACATTTACAAACTGGGCTGGATTCTGTTCTGGAAAGACAGAATCAGAATTGCTAACAGGTTGTTGTATCTTCAGAAAGAGGAAGTTTTCCTGAATGAATCACTATCTGCTAACAATAATACCGTTACAGGTCTGCAGTGGCAGCCGGAATGTGATATTTTTCTCGGAGACTCCTTTCTTCTGCATCAGGATTATCAGATAAGGGCTGATTATGATGATTACTATTATAATAACTTCTCTGAGATTAAAGATACTTTTTACAGGCAACTTACTGCTAACTATCACATCCTGTATGACTCTACACCTTTAGCTGCAAAGATTAACCTGCCAAAATGGAATTTCCTGCCATTCAGAAGCAGAAATACTGAAGCATTCAGAATGGATGTGGGCTATTCGTGGGAAAGAATTGAGACAAGTACCAAAGAAGAGGATATCTATATTGTAAATGGAATTGAAGATAAGCAAACTCTGAGCTGTCTGTTGCAAAAGCAATATGGAATTGTTATCTGTCAGCTGTATCCAAAATACAGCTGGGGATATTGGCGTGAATATAATTGTCTTTTATCCGCTGCCTGGCAATTGAATAAAGATTCAATTGCTGAACTGAGCCTGAATCCGATCGGACCTGAACTCAATAACCTGGATTGGCGTATTTCCTGTTCAATTAATCTGATGTTCTGAATCAGATAAGTCCGAAAACCCTCGCCAGGATAATAATCAACAATAACAGGTTTGCGGCTAAACTGACATATAACAGCAGCTTAAGCTTATCAACCAAATCTCTGTTGGTCTGTATCTTTTTCTCCAGCCTGACCAGCATGTGCTCTATAGTGCCTAATTGCTCGCTGGTTTTATCAAATTTCTTAATGTTGCTGTTTTGAGTTGAGTGCCTTTTCCAATGCTCAAGAAGCTCAAATAAAATTGTAATGAATGATGGAAGAAACCGTTTATACTTTTTCTCAGCCATATTACTTCCTTGTAAAATCATAGCCAATATTCAGATAATGTGTAGCATCCAATACAGTGTGCTGTGTAAAAGCATAATCCAGTACTACACCGATCAATCTGAAGCTGGCTCCAGCTGACCAGGTTGCAGGATTCTGATGGACACCGGCTCTGAGATAGAGAGGATCAAATAGCTTTAACTCCACTCCACCCATAAACTCTGTATCTTCAGCAAAATCTTTCTTCATTTCAATGCTGGTTGTTACCTGATCATAAGGTGTATATGATATCCCCATAGAGAATTTACGTGGAAGGCTGTGTTGATTGTTGGCACCCATTTTTGGCTGATTAAGATTAGATACTGCAAAACCAAACCTTGTCCGCTGGTGTAACGTAGCAAGAGCACCAACATTAAAACCATATGCTGTATCATCATTATAGCCATCCATATTCAAATTATACATATTGGCAGACCAACCAATATTGACAGATGAATGGATATCTTCCATCAGTTTAAAACCATGTGCTAAAACAAGGTGATTTTCTGACATAAGTGTGGTATCTTCAAAATCTACATCAAAGACCTTGGCACCTATACCTATTGTTCCAAGTTCCTTGGGTAAAGGGTATACAAAGCTTCCTGTCTTTATTTCAGAAAAACTCTGGCCATATAATTGTGCCATGCCAACTGATGCACTCATAGGTGCAAAACAGATACCTGCCGGATTATAGAATACGCCATTTGCATCATCAGAAACAGAAATATAAGCACCGCTCATTGCTCTGGCTCTGGCAGATGGCTGGTAATCATTAAATACAGCTAATAACAAACAGATGTTGACGACTAAAAGGACAGCGATTAATATTCTTTTCATAAATTCCTCAAATCTTTTAAATCTTCTCAGACTACTTCAGTTCAGCTGCAACAACTATTGGCTGTACAGTTGTCTCTGAATTACCGGTTACCCTGTCAATAATCTCAAGATGGCAATAATAAACACCTATGGGTAAAAGATTTCTGTTTTTATCTCTTCCATCCCACAATAGATATTCAATTCCATCTGAAGCATTGATTATCTTATTTATTGGAGTAGCAACAAGCCTTCCCTGAACATCATAGATGCGGACAATAGCCTTTGAACTGGCTACGCCACTCTGAATCAGGCAACCATATTCTATCGTAATCTTCTGATTCTGCCATGGATTAAAGATGTTCTTTTTATTATAGTTATCATTCCATACGCTTAGCCAGGCAATTTTCTTGCTAATAGGAATTCCGATTTTTCCATCATTGAGAATAGGAGCATTTATCGTATCATTAAATTTGCATGAAGTTAAATCAAGAATGGATTCACCATAAGATAAGGTCTTAAACAATAACTTTACTAAAACAGCATTATTGCTTGCAGATGATATGCTGGCAGTATCCACATAAGTAACATAAACGGAATCTTCTTTAATAGATAACTCAACCTCTGGCCTGATATTGGATATACTAGAGGTGATATCTACATCAACAAAAGTCAATATTCTCTTGTTAAATCCAACTTTGAAAGAATACTTGTTGATGTTCCAACTGGATTCAAGTTTGGAAACCAAAACATTGACTGCTTTGATTTCTCCTTTTTTTGCCTCAACATCATCAATTTTAACAGATATATTATTAATATCCGCCAAAGGAATCATATCGTTGTCATTTCTTGGATGAGTGCGGTATTGTCCTGATGAATAATTAACTATACCATTAATCTCTGACCATACCTGATTAACAACTATTCCTGTCCATGTATGGGGTTGAGGATAAAAACCATCACTTATCTGGCAACTGCTTGTATTATCTGTTACGGTAAAATTGCTGCCAATCGGAGCAACTGAAACACGCACATTTACCAATTTAATCAATACACTTTCATACGCTTCACCAGTATTATAAAGCAAATTTCCGGGTGTAACTGTAACTGCTGCAGGTAAAGCGTTGCCGCTATTTAATACCGTATAATTCGTAATACTGCCAATTTCTGTACATCCACTAACCTCATTAACAGTTCCTGTGATAGAAAGACTATCTCCCAGCAGTGGAGAATTAGCAGCATCGTTAATAACTATACTTTTCCAGGCTCCCGATCCTTCAGATATCATATATTTGCCAGCGAGAAAGCCTGTACCAATTACTACTCCCTTTACAGTCACAACCTGATTAATTAATAAAGAAGGATAGCTTCCTGTCCCTGCTACTGTAGTGTATTGTATATCATAAATAGTTGTGCAAAACGCAGATATACTAATAATCAAAATGAATGCTAATGAAATGATTATTCGCATTATAATCTCCTAATTCTGTTCTTCAGAATTTATTTTATCATCTATTGAGCTTTTATTTTTTATTGTGTCCCGATTAATTATCATGTCTAATATGAGTAAACACATTGCTATGACTATCGAGCTGTCTGCTACATTAAATACCGGCCAGCGTTGCATTATTATGTCAGGAAAATCCATGTCAACAAAATCAGTAACATAACCAAACAAAATCCTGTCGATCAGGTTTCCAATAGCTCCGCCTAATATTAGGCTTAAACTTATCAACTGCAACTTTGTAGTAGATCTGTAAATCAAATAAACAACGAAAATAATCGCTATGATTGTCATTCCAATAAAAAAAAACCGATTGAATGCCTGGCTGCCCAAACTAATACTAAAGGCAGCACCTGTGTTCCGGACATGAGTTAGTAGAATAAAATCTCCAAGAACAACTTTGCTTTGATACAAAGGTAATGCAGTTTTGATTATTATCTTAACAAACTGGTCCAGTAAAATAACAACAGCAGCTAACCAAAGATACTTAAACTGCTTGGCAGCAACTGTCTGTTTTTCCTGCATCCAAAATAATTCCATTATTTTCTTCGTCTTTTTTTATCTTCTTCTTTTGATTTACAATCCATGCAATACCTTGCATAAGGAATTATCTCAAGTCTCGAATCTGTAATTTGCTCACCGCATATTTCGCAGATGCCATAAACTCCGTCCGATATTCTTCTCAAAGCATCATTCAATAATCTTATTTTCTCACGTTCCTGCTCCATAAGCATCACCGTTTGTTCCATAAGATTTGTATCACTTCCCTGGTCAGCCTGGTGAAATGCGTAAGAAGACAAATCTCCCGAACTTTCTTTGGCTCCGATACTCTGATCCTGATTAGCTTTATCAATATAACTTCTGCTTTCATCAAGTTCTTTTTTTATCAACTTTTCAAAGTGTTTAAGCTTTGTCGCTGACAAAGGTTTTCCTACCATTATAAACTCCTGTATTCATCAAGCAATCTGTTTCATTTTAGAATGATATACTTGATTTCATTAACTACTAATCTGTCAATGTAAAAAAAGCTTCAATTATTATATTAAATTCTTATCTACATCTTAGCAAACAAGTCTGTTATTATTAATTTTAGATTCGAAGATGCCTTGTTTGCGTTTGTTCTGATTTCATCCTGTGAATGTGCCAAGTCGTGAAACAGATTGCTATAGTTTGTAACAATAGAAATGCCTAAAACTTCCATCCCGCAATGTCTGGCTACAATTACTTCAGGAACTGTTGACATTCCAACCAGATCTGCACCTAAATCAGCAAACATAGAACACTCAGCTTTTGTTTCCAGGCTTGGTCCGGTAACTGCTAAATATGTGCCCCATTTAAGTTCAAT
The DNA here is from genome assembly GCA_002435865.1 of Cloacimonetes bacterium UBA6097. GTDB lineage: Bacteria > Cloacimonadota > Cloacimonadia > Cloacimonadales > Cloacimonadaceae > UBA5614. The sequence continues at coordinate 111,484 of DIWV01000002.1, forward strand.
TTTATTTTGCTGGGCAATACTACTTAACACATCTTGAATTCGGGTAGAGTATTGAAGATTCATAGAGGGAAATCTCTCTCCCAATGCATTGTCGTTGATACCAATAAGCGGGTTTGTGCCCATAAAATTAATGTGGTCTTTTAAAACGACAATATCTCCCGGTGCAAAATCTTGCCTTAAACTGCCAGATGCATTTGTTACTATCAAAACCTTTGCTTTAAGTATTGCTAAAACTCTAACTGGAAAAACAACCTGCTCCATAGAGTATCCTTCATAAAAGTGAAAACGACCCTGAAAACATACAACAGGTTTTCCTGAAAGATAACCAAAGATGAAATTACCTAAATGTGAAGGGGAAGTACTTTTTACAAATCCGGGGATTTCTTCATACGGAATGGTTATTTTTCTTTCCAGTATCTCTGCCAACAAGTTTAATCCGGTTCCCAGGATGATACCGGCTACAGGAGATTCAGGTATTCTATCTGTTAACCAATCTGCTGTTTGTCTGTAATCCATTATTTAACGTTCCCTTTATCGGTTTGTTTTTCATTTTTGGGAATAATCACTTCTTTAATATGATTGAATTCTTTATCAAGTAACTGCTCAGAATCTTTAGCTAATAACGGATCTTTACCGATTCTTTCCAAAAAGGTCTGCAGTTCTACTTTAAACTGTAACAGGAATTGTCTTTTCTGTTCTTTTATATGCATATATTCATGCTCAAGAACACCCAAATATTGTTTGGCTTCCTGGATTGCACGCTTAGCTTTAATCTCTGCTTCCTGGATAATATTCTCGCCTTCTTTTTTGGCATTTGCAATAATGTCGGCTTTGGTCTTTTCTGCAAACACCAGTGTCCTGCTGATAAGTTCTTCACGTCGCTTAAGGTCATCAACTGCCTGTGATGCATGAACTGCTTCCTGTTTTACTTCCTGATGCAAATTGTGCTGACGCTGAATTTCCCGCTCATGTGATTTATTAAAGTCTTCTATTTCTTTGGCAATCTGTTCCAGATATGCTTTTACTTCACTTTTTTTGTAACCGCTGATTGCAGTTGAAAATTCCTGATGCCTGATATCAATCGGATTCAAAGGCATTATTCCTCCTAAAATGATAAAAGGGTGCTCAGGAAACCAAGGAGAACCCTCTTTATAACTAAATCTATAAGTAGAATGGCTATCAAAGGTGAAATATCAATCCCCTGCAGGGGAACAAACCTTCTGATAGGGCTAAGAACCGGTTCTGTCAACTTGAATAAAAATATATATAGCTTGTTATAAGGATTTGGAGAAAACCAAGATAACAATGCTCTTATTAATATCATCAAAGAATATACATTTAAAATGCTTTCTGCCAGTCTTACTATTAACATATCCAAAACACCTTATCTCAATCCAGAATCTCGTGACAATTCCTGCAACGGGCTTCGTATGATTCAGTTGAACCCACTAATATCTGCTCTCCGCTATGAACGGTTCTTTGTGTACGGTTAGCAGGATTTCCGCATTTCAGGCAAATTGCCAGATTCTTTGTAACGTATTCAGCAATGGAAAGCAACTGAGGAATACATCCAAAAGGATTGCCTTTATAATCCTGGTCAAGCCCGGCTACAATTACTCTGATACCTCTGTCAGCCAGATCATTGCAAATACCGATAAGCGAATCATCAAAAAATTGAGCTTCATCAATTGCAACCACCTGCACGCCATCGGACAGATGTTCATATATTTCACTGGCATTGTTAATTGGAATTGAGGGAGCTTGCATCAAGGAATGGGAAACAATGTTCTTCTCGTGATAACGGTCATCAATAATTGGTTTAAAAACCATAATCTTTTGTTTAGCATATTCAGCTCTGTGGATTCTTCTGATAAGTTCTTCTGTCTTTCCACTAAACATACTGCCGCATATAACCTCAATCCAGCCCGTATTTTGTACATTAATATTCACATTGTCTCCTTTAATATTTATACAATATTCTAAAGCAACAGAGTATTTTCAAAACAATGAATAATGTCAATAAGAAAACCTTCCGGTAATCTCATACAGAGCAATTCCTGCTGCAACTGCTGCATTTAACGACTCCATCTTGGTTGAAATAGGTATCGATGCAGTGTCAGTCAAAAGTGCAGAAATTTCTTTGCTGATGCCATTCCCCTCTGAACCTATAACAACTATCAATGGCTTATCGCGGTTTAATTTTAAATTATTTAAAGTTGTTGCTCCGGAAACCGTTAAGCCTATTACCTCAGCTTTCTGGTTTGCCAGCCATTCATCATCTTCTGTTATTGAAGGAATCCAAAAAACACTTCCCAGAGAAGCCCTGATAACTTTTGGAGAAAATACTTCACAGCAGTCAGGAGATAAAACGACACCTTCAATTTTAAAAGCTGCAGCAGTCCTGAAAATAGTTCCCAAGTTCCCTGGATCCTGGATTCCATCCAGATATAGAATAAACTTATATTGCAGTAGTTTAAAATCAGGTATATTAAAAACAGCTACAACTGATTGGGGTGTTTCTGTTTCTGCCAGTTGCATGATTTCATGGTGTTTAGCTAAATAGACAGGACATTTCGTTCCTTTAAAAACGGAACCTGATAGTTCTGGTTTACCGGTAATGATTTCTAAAGGAAATATTCCATTATCAAGCATCTGCTCCAGCAGGTTAAGACCCTCTACCAGAGTTTTTTGGTCATTTCTCCTGTTTTTTTTTTGCTTTAATTTCTTAATCTCTTGAAAGTGATTTTTGCTTAGCTCAATGATCTTATAAGTGTTGATTTCAGGCATCGGCAGTAATCTCAATCCGTAGTTGCAGCATATCGTGAAGATGCTTTGGGTGAATACCGGGTTGTACTGCTATTAACATCATTTCCGGCATTTCTCCTTCAAATATTATGCTGTTATGACTGTATACGCATGACTTTTTATTGATAAACCTTTCATCAGGATACAAGATTATATTTCCTGTATTGTCTTTCTTTAGCGTAAATGACGATGTGTAAAAAATATCATCATAGTCATTCTGCTGAAGCAGGTTGTAATAAAATGCGTTATCTTTTATCTCTTTCATAATTATCAAGTTAATCTCTTTTGTTTCGTGTAACAAATTTAAATTCAGGTCAAACCTGTCAAGCAATGATAAATACAGTTTCTGACCTAATATTCAGTTCCTGTGTAGCTGTTTGATATTCTTACAGTTGAGGGGTTATCCACAAAGACAGTGGATAACTATGTGGATAGTATCTTATTATTATTTAAGGTGTTTACACATATTGCCAAGCATTCGCCAAAAATTATACACACGTTATACACAATTATTTTAAATACCTAAAATCCATAGTTTTATAAAAAAGAAGGGGAAATCTTCCCCTTCTAAATCAGTATATAGTATTCTTAACAGATGGTCTGTTAATACGGATAATCTTTTGCCAGCTCTGTTCCTTGCAGGACGCGGATTGCTCCCTGGCTGAGGGCTTCCATTTCTTTCTCTCCCGGGTATAAGTGAATTGGAGCAATAAATTTGGTTCTTTTGGAGATTTCCTCAACTATAGGAGGATTAAATATCAATCCGCCTGATAGGAAAATAGCATCTACTTTGCCACATAAAACGGTTGCACATGCACCAATTTCTTTGGCGACCTGATAGCACATAGCGTCCTGTATTTTTCTGGCATAGACATCGCCACTTTCGATGCGTTTTTCAATTTCTATCCCACTGTCGGTGCCCAGATAAGCCATTAAACCACCGGTCTTTGTAAGCCTTGTTATCAATTCCTTATGCGTATATTTTCCGGAAAAGGCAAGTTCCAGCAAATCACCTATAGGAAGAGCTCCTGCTCTTTGTGGCGAGAAAGGTCCCATTCCAAGCAGTGCATTGTTTACATCCACTACTCTTCCGTTCATAATGGCAGCTACAGAAATTCCTCCACCCATGTGAACACCTATCATGTTTGCAGAATTGAAATCTTTTCCGATTTCTTTAGCCAGCAATCTTGCAATATATCTGATATTTAAAGCATGCAGTAAAGATTTTCTTTCTATTTCAGGTATACCGGAAATCCTGGCAATATCATCAAACTCATCCACAACTACAGGATCCACAATAAATCCAGGTATATTTAATTCTTTTGAAATAGCGTGTGCTATAAAAGCTCCCAGGTTAGAAGCATGAATCCTGCCCCAAAGAGATGGGTCTTTTAAGTCTTTAAGCATATTTTCGCAAATATTCCAGGTTCCTCCACTCACTGGACGCACCAATCCACCTCTGCCGACAACTGCATTAAGGCTATCCGGAGTAACGTTATTCTCTTTCATTGCTTCCAGAACTAGTTGCTTTCGGAAGTCATATTGCTCGATAATTCCACCGAATTTATCAAGCTCAGCCGGGTCGTGGCGCAGTGTCTTTTCAAACACAGGGATTAAATCATCATAAACAGCTATTTTCGTTGAAGTAGAACCGGGATTAATTGCTAAGACACGATAAGTCATGGACTCCTCCATTCTAATTTATTTTTTTTGCATGCATCTCTTTTTATCCAATTTTGTCAATAGTAAAAGTCCTGCTGCATTACTCATCCGGACAGAGCAGCAAGCAGAAGGAAAAACTCCGGAAACGACTTATTGATTGTCTGCGTTTCAGTTAAGCTGATATTGGGAAAATGTAACTGTAATAATGAAAAAGCCATAACTAACCGGTGGTCGTTTTGCGTGTCAAGAGTAACTGCTTTAACATTCTGTAACAGGGGATTTATCGTCAGGCATCCCGACTCGTAAAAATAATCTGCGCAGATAGTGTTATATGCGTATAACAAACCTTTAATTCTGTCGGATTCTTTATATTTAAGCCGGCTGATATTCCTCAGTACAGAAGGACTGTCTGCAAACAGTGCCAGGACAGCCAGAACAGGGACCAGGTCCGTATTATTATCCATATCGATATCAATACCCGTAAGGGTTCCTTTTTTTGATGTTACAACATCATCCTTTTCGGTTATTACTACTCCCATTTTCCGAAGGATAGTTAATATCCTCCAATCAGGTTGCCACCTTGTATTGGTATAATTTCTAATGCCTATACCTTGCTTTGAGAAAGAACCCAAAACAAGGAAAAAAGCAGCTCCGGAGATATCAGTTTCAATTATTTGCTTATCAGCAATCAGATATTCAGACCTGCCGGCAATTAAAGCTCTATCTTCCCATAAGCTGCATTTAATGTTATATTGCTGCATCAATTGAGCTGTTAGTTCAAGATAGTCCCGGGATACAGGTTTCTGATTAAAGATAATGCTAAGTCCTTTTTCAAGAAATGGAGCAATCAGCATTAATCCTGAAATGAATTGGCTGCTGATTGAACTATCGACAGCAATTTCTGAAGGTACCAAAGTCGGTGGTGTGATTTCTATCTGTATCGGAAATTCTGAATTCTCAGTTTCAGATATAACAACAATGCCACCAATAGCTTTCAGGATATCCAGATAAGGCTGCAGAGGTCTGCTATAAAGTTGTCCTGATAACAGGATAGTCGATTTATCATGTACAGATATTGTCCTAGCCAGCCAAAAGCGAAGAGCTGTAGCTGATGCTTTGAACCTGACTTCAACAGATGAACCTTGGTTAGTTTCCAAACATGAAGAATCAATCATTATACCGTCATTCTCAAAGCTTATTTGCACACCAAGTGCCCTGAGCGCTTCTGCCATTTCCAGAACATCATCACAGACTGAACCGGGTTGTAGTTTTGTGCGTACTTTTTGTACTGATGCAATCAGGAAAATTCTCTGGATAATAGACTTCGAGCCGTTTATGGACACAACTCCCTGATATGGTAGCAGTTTCATATTCTCCTATTCTTACGGGTAATATTTCTTACATAAGTGTCTTGACAACTATCTGTCAAGAAAATATCTGTAATATTGATTTCAGCTTACACAGAGCTAATAAAAAATCAGGGGAACATTATGAATAACAGACCCAGCTGGCAAAAATACTTCATGGAAATGGCATACCTTGCCTCCCAACGCAGTACTTGTCTCCGCCGTAAAGTAGGAGCAGTGCTCGTCAGAGATAACCAGATTCTGTCCACGGGTTATAATGGCAGTCCCAAAAATATCTCACATTGCAGCGAAACAGGATGTTTACGTGAAAAGCTTAATGTCCCCGCAGGTGAGAAACATGAACTTTGCCGTGGTGTTCACGCAGAGCAAAATGCCATTATTCAATGCGCTATTAACGGAACATCCACCAGGAATGCTGTTCTATATTGTACCAATCAACCCTGCAGTATCTGTGCAAAACTTATCATCAATGCTGAAATCAAAATCGTTTATATCTCCGAAACCTATCCTGACAAACTGGCAGAAAACATGTTTGAAGAAGCCGGTGTGGAAATGATTAATTACAACAGGGAAACAGGCGCTATAGCAAGGCTAACCTGATTTTGCTACTTATGAATGTGCTGAAATCACTCAAAAGAGCGTAAGTCTATTCTAATCCCTGTCTGATTTCGTCCCTGAGTTTTTCTGCTTCTTTTCCTGCAGACTCAGCAAATTTGGCTGAACTGTCCTTAAAGATAATGCCCCGTGACGAATTAATCAAAATATTAGGTTCGTTGTAAGATTTAATTGCATTATCCAGAACAGCCTGCAAATCTCCGCCCTGTGCTCCAATCCCCGGTATCAGGAAAAGCTGCTCCGGTAAAAGCTTGCGCATTTGTTCCAAGTGATTCGGATGAGTAGCTCCCACAACAGCACCCACTTTCCTGGCATCAAAACCTTTGACCCAGGCAGCGATATCCTTATATAATTCTTTACCCAGCAGAAATTCTTTTGCTGAAAGATTTGATGTAAGTGTAAGCGCAAAAGCGAAGTTCTTTTCATCATTCAGCATTATTTTGATTACATCCCTGCCCATTAATGGATTTATTGTAATGGCATCACAACCCATTTCATCAAAGAAAGCCTTCAGATAAGCATCCATCGTGTTCCCGATATCCCCCACCTTGCAGTCAAGAATCACAGGAACATCTGCGGGAATGGCTTCAATGGTCAGTTTCAGGGCTTCCAGTCCTTTAACTCCGGCTGCAAGATAAAATGCCAGATTAGGCTTGTATGCTGCTGCATAAGGCAAAGTAGCTTCAATGATAGCCTTGTTAAAAGTATACATCGGATTTGCATCTTTGCGCACAACCTGCGGTAATAGACTTAAATCTGAATCAAGACCGACACAAACAAGTGATTTTTTGCTCCGCCAGGCAATCTGGTATTTAGACCAGAATGATTTTGACCGAATCTTCGCCATCTGTTTCCTCAAATGCCACTTTAATTATTTCTTCCTTGGAGGTAGGGACGTTTTTGCCTGCATAATCCGCTTTAATGGGAAGTTCCCTGTGACCTCTGTCCACAAGGACTGCAAGCTGAATTTGCTGTGGTCTGCCAAAATCAAGTAGAGCATCAATTGCAGCACGCACTGTCCGGCCTGTAAACAATACATCATCAACCAGGATTACAACAGCATCTTCCATCTCAAAATCGATAGAACTGCCTTTTATCACCGGCTGATGAGAGATTGTGCTAAGGTCATCTCTGTACAAAGTGATGTCAATCACACCGACCGGTATTTCTACTTTTTCGATAACTTTAAGATAGCTGGCAATTCTTTCAGCCAAAGGCACGCCTCTGGAGCGGATGCCCACAAGGCGGATTTTTTCCAAACCTTTGTTCTGTTCAATGATTTCGTGAGCCATCCGGTGTATGGTACGTTCCATCTGGGCTTTATCCATTATGGTACTCTTGACCTGCATGGATACCTCCAATTATATTAATATTTCTATATTTCAATCTTAAAAATATTGTTATCCGTCGTCAAGTCATTTTTTATTTAAACTCAAAACGGTTGCACTTTTTTCTTACTTCGACCTCAAATGCAATACGGTAGCATTACGGTNNGCTACCGTAATGCTACCGTATTGTGATAAAGGAATGATTAAGTAAGAAAGATGAAAGAAAACCTGCATCTGCAAGTTAATAAAAGAATTGACTGTTTAACATGGTTAGCATTATGTGTTATTCAATGGCAGTTGTTAATCATTACTATTTTTGGAGTAAGAAATGCAGACAACAGTTTTATGGATTTTGCCTTTTGTACTAATTGTAATTGGATTGGGAACCATGATTTATGTTTTTCTCAAGCAACTGAAGGGCATGAAAGAAATACATATGGAAAGCGGTAAATATCCCGAGAAATACTTCATGATGTTAGGTTTGCTGATTGGTATGCCATTAACTATCATCCTCAATATTCTATTCCAGCCTAAATGGATATCTCAGGAGTCATCTTATTCATTACTCGGGTCCCTTATGATTATTGCTCCTATGATGATTGTGAGCTATTTATTTGTATGGATAAACAGAAAGAAAATCAGGCCTGAATTTAACCCTAAACGTTTGAACAATATTGTTACTATATTAATTTTGGTAGCTATTGTACTTTATTTAGTTATTAAATTTATACAACACTACAGCATATAACAACAACAGGATTTAAGAATGAAATTTTCCTTTCAAAAACGCATTTACGGATGCGAATGTGATATCTACGGTCACCTGAATAATGCTAACTATCTGCCCATTCTGGAAGCAGCCAGAAGCGAAGCTCTGCAGGAAATGGGTATGCCTATCCAGAAACTGCTGGATTTAAACTGGCACATCTATGTAATGAAAGTTGAGCTTGATTTTATCAAACCTGTTTTACTGGAAGATATTATCGAAGTCAGAAGTACGGTGCTTGAAATGAATAAAGTAAAATCCATCTGGCAGCAGGAAGTATATGATTCAAGTAGTAACTTGTGCTTCCGCTCAATATTAAAAGCAGTTTTTGCTCATAATGGCAAACCTGCAAGACTGATACCGGAGATATATTCAGTATTTGAAAATTATTTGAAATAAGAACCACAGAATACACAGAAAAAACAGAAAGTACGGAAAAAAGACAATTAAGCAATTACTCTTATAGATAAAGTGGTTGTACCAGATAAATCACTACTTAAAATAAAAAAAGAACTGGATTCCAGCCTGCGCTGGAAAGACTAACGAAACGCAAAGATGCAAGGCAGCAAAGACGCTAAATATCATTGACTTATATGAGGTTGATTATCTGAAAACAGCTACTTTCCGTGCCTTCTTTTTTTTCTGTGTATTCTGTGGTTAAATAGTACTCTTATACCAGTCGATAAAATTACGGATGCCTTCTTTGAATGAATAAGTCGGATTATACCCTAATATCTTCCGGCTTTTATCAATATTGGCACAAGTGTAGTCTACATCACCTTCCTGCTTTGGCTGCCAGTCGAGGATTGCTTTTTTGCCGATTGCTGATTCAAGCTCTGAAATCATATCTTTTAAGTTGATTGTCTGTGACTCACCCAGATTGAATATATCAAAACAATTCCTTTTTTGTATATAATCCATTGCTTTAAGTACACCATCAATTGTGTCGTCTATATAAGTATAATCCCGGCTGGTAGAACCATCTCCGTAAAAAGGTATTGGTTTGTCATCAAATATTAGTTTAGTGAATTTATGAATTGCCAGATCAGGTCTCTGACGTGGTCCGTACACAGTAAAGAACCGCAGGCATAGGACAGAAATGTTGTGCATCTCATGCCATCTCTGGCACAGGAATTCACCTATACTTTTTGTTTCTGCATAAGGAGAGTAAGGTTCATTCAATTTATCCTTTTCCTTAAAAGCTCCCCCGGTTTTATTGCCATAGACTGACGAAGATGAAGCAAAAATCATCTTCTTCACATTATATTTTTTACAGGCATCCAAAACCTGGAGCGTACCCACAATATTTACATCATTATAAAGCTCAGGATTTTCCAGGGAAGGACGTACTCCTGCCATAGCTGCCAGATGAATGCATAAATCTATGTGATTGCCTTCAAGACAGGTATCTAAATCAAAAGATTTCCTGATGTCGCCGACTATAAGCTTGAAATTTGGATTGCGTAATATTGTAGATATGTTTTTCTTTTTTATACCGGGTTCATAATAAGGATTAAAGTTATCCAGGCATACTACTTTATGTCCTGATGAAATCAATCTTTCACATAAATGTGAACCGATAAATCCTGCTCCGCCGGTAACCAGAATATTCATCTTACAAGATTTAATCAGGCATTTTCCCTGATAATGTGAGCTCCGACAGCATTAAGCTTTTCTTCAATCCTGTCGTAACCTCTGTCTATATGATAAATACGATTGATAATCGTTTCTCCCTGAGCTTTGATTCCTGCCAGAACCAAGGCGGCACTGGCTCTTAAATCAGTTGCCATGATTTCTGCACCGCTAAGTTCTTTAACCCCTTTTACTGTAGCCATATTCAGATTCAGTTTAATATTTGACTGCAGGCGGTTGAGTTCTGAAACATGCATGAATCTATCCGGGAATATTGTTTCAGTAATAACGCTAATTCCATCTGATATTGACATCAATGCCATAAACTGAGCCTGCAGGTCTGTAGGAAAACCGGGATGCGGCATTGTTGTTATATTTACAGGTTTAATCTTTTTAGGCGGGTTGATAGTTATGCTGTTTTCTTTGATAATCAGCTCACAACCTGTGCTGCGAAGTTTATTCAGCAGTTCATCCAGATGATGAGGCTGACAATTTGCAACAGTCAATGGTTCAGTACTCATTGCTCCTGCAATCAGGAAAGTTCCGGCTTCTATACGGTCAGAAATCATTTCCATGCCCACAGGAAACAGCTCTGTCACACCTTTTATAATAAGATGCGTTGTACCTTTGCCGCTAATTTTTGCACCCATCTGGTTCAGAAAATCAATAACAGAATCGACTTCCGGTTCCATTGCAGCATTTAATAGTTCAGTTTCACCTTCTGCTGTTACACAAGCCATTAAGGTATTGATTGTTGCACCAACCGAAGATTTCTCAAAATGAATTACAGCACCTTTTAACCTTTTTGCTTTAGCATGGATATAACCATGGTCAAGATTGACTTCTGCCCCCAGTTTTTCTATGGCTTTCAGGTGAAGGTCTACAGGCCTGGTACCAATTGCACAACCACCGGGAAAAGAAACTCTGGCTTCTCCGATTCTGGCGAGTAAAGGTCCCATGACATATATTGATGCTCTCATCTTGCTGACTAATTCGTAGGGAGCTTCACAATAGCAGACATCTGTTGAATCTATATGCATCTTGCCATCTGATGTTTCGACCCTGGAACCTATAATACGTAACAGATGTGCCATAGTTTTAAGGTCTATCAGATTTGGAACATTGGATAGTACTGATTTACCGGGAGCCAGTAAACTTGCTGCCATAATCGGAAGTATAGCGTTCTTTGCTCCGCTTACATTGATAGTTCCTTTAAGAGGATTACCGCCCTGTATTATAAATCTGTCCATAATATTCCCTGTTTACATCCTGTAATTTTTGTTATCTCAATCCGGAATATGTCTTTTTGTCAATATATCTTTGTTATAAATGCAGAGATAACGGTTTCTTCCTGTTAAATCCTTTTTTGCTTCAATCCTGTCATAGCCGCAGGAATGGGCAATTTCTACAATTTCATCAGACTGTGTTTCTCCTGTTTCCAGATAAATTTTACCGCCTTTTCTAAGACGAGTTGAAGCTTGTTTAAGAATCCTATGGTAGAATTCTAATCCATTCTGTTTAGCCAGTAAAGCAAGTTTAGGTTCGTAAAGCCTGACTTCATCATCAAGGATAGCATAATCACCTGGTGAAATATAGGGAGGATTTGATACTATAACATCATACATAATCTTATTCTCCTGAAACAAGTCTGTACAAACGAAATGAACGTCCAGACACAGTAATTTAGCATTTTCACGGGCGGTTGTAATGGACAAATGCGATATATCGGTTGCGCTTACATTAAAATCAGGATTCAGGTTTTTCAGAGCTAATGCAATAGCTCCGCTGCCGGTACCAACATCCAGTATTCTTAATTTGCCTTTTTCATTGAAAACAATCCATTCTACCAATCCTTCTGTCTCAGGTCTGGGTATCAGTACGTTTTCATTAACTTTTAATACCAATCCGTAGAATTCTGTTTTACCCAAAATGTATTGAATCGGTTTGTGTAAAAGCAAATCCTTCCTGTAAGCAGAAAATTGTAATAATTGTAAAGGTGTAAGCTTTTGATTGAGGTTTAATGGCAAAGAGGGTATTGAGCAACCGATAATTTCAGCTAAAAGAAGTTTAATGTTATACTCAGAAACTCCGAATTCTTCTGCTAATGTTAATGATTCTGATAACAACTCGCTTACAGTCTTGAGATCATTGAGAAGCATTGGCTATTTTTTTCTCAATTCTTATGCGGCGACCACCTTTAGAGAATGAAATCTTGTCAGTGAGATAATAAATAATGGAAATTCCACGTCCATATTCATCAAGCTGAATTCCATTATAGGTTTTGATTTTATTTAGCCACAGTTTGTAGTCAAAGCCCTTTCCTTCATCTTCAACCTCAAATACTATGACTTGTTTGACTTGGTCTATAGATAGTTTTACATGAATTTCTTTGGCTGCAATTTCAGGGTCCTGCAATTTCTCAGCTAATAGTTCTTTATAAGCTTCATTCTGTGATGTTCTTTCTTTGATGTTGAGACCAAGCGTACCGTGAATGAAAGCATTATACAACATTTCTTCCATGCAAAGCAGCATCTCATTTATAACAGTAGTGGTTAGATTGAGATTTTGTTTAAAAAATTTAGTGAATATTTTAACGAAGTCAACCTGCCTGAACATAATTGGTGGTAAAGATAATTTGATTTCTGCATGACTGACTTTGCGGCTGACGTTTAAATAATCCCAATCTTCTTTCTTTTTGTTGATTTGCAACTGGACAGCATTCATGAGCTGTTCTGTATCAAGGGGTTTGCGAATAAAATCAGAAGCCCCCAATTGAATTGCTTTAATAAAATAATCCTGCTCAAGATATCCTGTCATAAGAATAAACGATATGTCATCATAATCCTGACGAACATGTTTGAGCAAATCCAAACCAGTCAAGCCGGGCATTTCAATATCACATATCACCAGGTCATATTCTTTTTGGGATAGTTTCCTTAAAGCGTCATGGCCGTTGTAAGCAGGGTCAACTTCATAACCTGCTACCTGTAGAACCATAACCAGACCGTTTACCATGCTGATACTATCGTCTACAACCAGTATTCTGATGCTACGAGCCATATTTAACCTAAATTAACTGTAAACAATTGATTCAGTTTCAGCATGGAAAAAAGTTCATAGACACTGTGAGAACAACGGATAACTTCCATTTCCCCACCTTTGGCAGCAAAATCTTTGTAGAATAACAATATTTTGCCAATACCAGTACTGCTGATGTTGCGGCATTCCAGAAAATCCATTTCCAGATTGGTAGCTTCACTATTTAAGATTTCTGTAAGCTTATCCTGAAGGAGGTAACTATTGTCACTGGTCAGGATACCTTCTACTTTCATCAATACGGTCTTGTCGTCGTAAGTAAGATCGATACTCATTTTATTCTCCTTACTTCTGATCTATAGGGATAAAATTAGCATAAATAATCATATAATTCATTTTGTTTATATAATGATTCATTGTCAAGAGGATTATTTTAACTACAATTTTTTTCTACTCCTAAGACAGAAATAATAGAGGTTATTGATACATTATTTGTATATATGAATATCAGGTTTTAATTGACATCTGTGTTTGATTCAAAATGTATACTTGCTCCCTTAATAGAAGTGAAATAAATTGATAATTTATTAAATAGGACGGAATAATGAAAAAGCTGATCAGATTAGTTATCATTGCTGTTATCATTGCTGCATTAATAACCAGTTATTTTATTTACAAAAAGAAACAAGGTAAACCAGAGTGGCGTTTGGATAGAATATCAACAGGAAATCTAAGAGAAGAAGTTACCGCCAGTGGAACCTTGAATCCTTCTTCCCAGGTTAATGTGGGAACAGAAATTTCAGGTAAAATATCAAAGATTTATAAAGATTTCAACTCCACGGTTAAGAAAGGTGACCTCCTTGCAAAACTTGATACCGAAAATCTGGAAACCAGTCTTGAGTCTGCCCAATCTGACGTTCGTAAAGCACAAATAACGGTTGAAGATACAAAGATTGATCTGGATTTGCAAACAGAATTACTCAAGAACAATATAAGTACAGCATATGACTTACAAAAAGCCCAAAACAAATATGACCAGGCAGTGCAAAGCCTTGCTAATGCACGTTTTGCCCTGAAAAGAGCAGAAAAGAACCTTAAAAATGCAATTATAACTTCTCCTATTGATGGCGTAATTGTCTCAAGAAATGTAGATGAAGGACAAACTGTTGCTGCGAGCCTGAATGCTCCAACCTTATTTGTAATCGCTAACAATCTGAAGAAAATGCAGATAAATGCTGATATAGATGAAGCTGATATTGGAAAAATATCTGTTGGACTACCTGTAGAATTCAGGGTTGATGCTTTTGCCGATGATAACTTTGAAGGAAAGGTTAATCAGGTTAGATTGAGCCCCAGTACAGAGCAAAACGTTGTTACTTACAGTGTTATTATTGATGTGGATAATTCTCAGCTTAAGCTTCTGCCCGGCATGACTGCTAATGTTACAATAATTATCAGGGAAAAGGATAATGTACTTACAATTCCCGAAACTGCAATCCGGTTTAAACCGAGTAAAGAACTATGGAAGCAATTCGGTTTGAAATGGGATGATAAATTACTTGCAAGCATCAGAAGTAAAGGCAGGGGACAGTGGAAACCCAATGCTTCTGCTCAGGCTGTAAGTACAGGGACAAAGCCTGATAGCTTGAAGTCTAAGCCAGTAAAAACGGCTGCAGGATTAAAAGATGCTTCCAGGATCGTTAAAGATAAAACTGCTGAGCGTCCGGATATCTCTAAAATGACTCCTGAACAAAAAGCAGTTTATCGTGATAAAGTGAAGAAAAAAAGCAGTCAGAATAATACAGAACAGGCTGCTGAAACTACCGGCGGTCAGTTTAATTTCTCCGCTAGCAATACCACACGGGAAAAAACATCAAGAAACAGGATCTGGGTTCTAGTAAATGGCAAGCCAGAGATGAAAGATATTGTAACTGGGCTGTCTGATGGCAATAAGGTGGAACTGATATCAGGATTGGATAAAGGGCAGGAATTTATTACTGGAGTTAATTATAAAAACGCCAAACAAGCTGCTGCTGCCAGTACATCAATACTCGGTAACAGTGGCGGATTCAGACCGGGGCATTAGGAATCTGTATGTCTAAAGCTCTTGTCAATATAGAAAAGCTTACAAAAACTTACCATATGGGCGTTGTGGAGGTTCATGCACTCCGCGGCGTGGATTTGACTATCCAAAGCGGAGAATTCATAGCTATAATGGGAGCTAGCGGTTCCGGTAAAACGACGTTGATGAATCTGATTGGCTGCCTTGATAAACCAACCACAGGGAAATACAGCCTGGATGGGATTGACGTTCATACTATCCCGGAAGAGGAATTGGCTGCATTGCGTAACCTGAAAATTGGTTATGTCTTTCAATCTTTCTACTTACTTTCAAGAACAACCGCTTACGAAAATGTTGAACTGCCTTTGTTATACAGAACTAAACTTGCTCATCATGACCGCAGGGAGCTTACTCTCAAAGCTCTCCGGGACGTAAATATAGAAGATCGGGCACATCACTTTCCCAACCAACTTTCAGGAGGTCAGCAGCAAAGAGTAGCTATAGCCAGAGCTATAGTAAATGAACCGGTGATATTGCTCGCAGACGAACCTACAGGAAATCTGGATTCTAGAACAAGCATAGAAGTTATGGCAGTTTTTCAGAAGCTTCACCAGAGCGGCATAACTGTAATTTTGGTTACACATGAACAGGATATTTCTCAGTATGCACAAAGAATAATCTCTTTTAAAGATGGAAAAATTCGCTCTGATGTTATAAATAATAATCCCAAAAATGCATTGGAAGACTTAAAGGCTTTACCGCCATTGGATGAGGATTGATATGCCTATCATAGCAATTATTAGAATTGCCTTCAAATCCCTGCAAAGAAATAAAACCCGTACATTTTTAACTATGCTTGGCATCATTATTGGAGTTGCTGCTGTTATAACCATGCTGGCAATAGGTCAGGGAGCAAAAAAAATAGTAGATGAACAAATCAGCAGTATGGGCACTAATGTTCTAACCATCTCCTCCAACTTCAGCAGCTCTCGATCCACTGCTAGTGCCGGAGCTGGAACAGGAACCTTGCTTAAGATAGATGATGTTGAAGCTGTTAAAGAGAATGTTAAAGGAGTGCGTTACGCATCTCCCGTAGTCCGCACATGGGGACAGATTAAATATGGTTCACAAAACTGGCGAACCAGTGTTCAGGGTGCAGATATTGACTATTTCTACATCAGGGATATGCAGACTTCAGCAGGGAATTTTTTTAATAGTAATGAAGTTCGCTCAGGAACTAAGGTCTGTGTTATTGGTCAGACAGTTGCGCAGAATATCTTTGAAGGTGAAGACCCGATCGATAAAGTTATCAGAATCAGAAATGTTCCTGTAAAAGTTGTGGGAGTTTTGCAATCTAAAGGTCAGAACGTTATGGGTAATGACCAGGACGATATTGTCATCGCACCTTATACAATGGTTTTAAGCAGATTAATGGGTGACAGACGACCCATGTTAATGATAAATGTCTCAGCAGAATCCAAGGAAATGATACCTGTTGTCCAGCAGGATATCACCAATTTATTACAGCAAAGACATCGTGATACCACCTCAGAAGATTTCTGGGTGCGTTCCCAGACTGACATTGCAGAAACATCAGAGACTGTCTCCAATACTCTTACAATTCTTTTAGCCAGCATAGCAGGTATATCTTTATTGGTAGGTGGAATTGGCATTATGAATATCATGCTGGTTTCTGTCACAGAGAGAATTAAAGAAATCGGTATCCGCATGGCAGTGGGTGCAAAGAAAAGAGATGTTTTGCTGCAATTCATTATTGAAGCTGTTACTATCAGTGTTTTAGGCGGAATCATGGGGATTGTGTTAGGTTATGTTGCTGCTAAAATTGTAGGGAATACAATGCATTGGAGTGTTTCTGTTACTGCCTGGTCAATAATGTTATCTGTGAGCTTTTCGTGTTTGATTGGTATATTCTTTGGCTGGTATCCGGCAAAGAAAGCTGCTAATCTTAATCTGATTGATGCTTTGAGGTACGAATAGGCAATATCTAATATCCCCTGATGCGTTTCAGGATATTTGCCTGAACATTAGCAGGAGTAATCTCATACTTCTTAAATTCAAGAGTATACACAGCTCTGCCCTGTGACAAAGAGCGTATACGGGTTGCATATCCGAATAATTCACTTAACGGAGCTTCTGCTACTATCTCCTGTTGAAATTCACTGTGTCTTCTGAAGACATCAACTTTCCCGCGTTTGGAATTTATATCTCCGATAATATCCCCGACAAAATCCTCCGGAGTAAGTACAGTCAGCAGCATAATCGGTTCCATGATAACAGCTTCCGCTTCACGCAGTGCCTTATTTACCGCTAAAGCTGTGGCTATATGAAATGCCATTTCACTTGAGTTTACCGGATCAAAACTACCGCCAACCAATTCAACTTTGACTCTTTCCACGTTACTATTAATCAACGGTCCGTCATTTAATGCATTAAAAGCGCTTTCTTCAATGGCTTTCCAATATATGGAAGGAATAACATCATCAGTAATTTTATTAACAAAAATGTTCTTTTGCCCTTCCGGCAGATTGGCTAATGAAACCGGAGAAAGCTGTATTTTAACTGAAGCATAATTGACTTTGCCATTCATATCACGCTGGAAAACTTCTTCACAGGCAACATGCTTGGATATAGTCTCCTTATATGAAACCTGTGGTGCACCTACGTTTGCATGTACATTGAATTCACGCCTGAGCCTGTCGATGATTATATCGAGGTGAAGTTCTCCCATACCAGAAATCAGAGTTTGCCCTGTTTCTTTATCCACGCGGACATTAAAAGTGGGATCTTCTTCTTCCAGTCGTGCAAGTGACTCTTTAAGTATGTCCTGATCTGCCTTGGTTTTGGGTTCGATAGCTATAGAAATCACAGTATCGGGAAACTGCATTTTAGAAAGCAGGACATTGATATCACCTGATGTTATCGTGTCTCCTGTAACCAGGGCTTTGGGACCTACAATAGCACCAATATCTCCTGCATGCAGAAAATCAAGGTCGTTCTTGCGGTTGCTCATCATCTGGAGAATCCGCGCAACTCTTTCTTTTTTTCCTGAGGATTGATTAACAAAGGAAGCACCTTTTTTTAACATCCCTGAATATACCCTGATATAGACAAGTTTACCCACATATTTATCAATCTGAACTTTAAAAGCTAAAGCTACTAATGGAGCTTTGGGATCACAAGGCAATTCCACCGGTTCATGGGTTTCCGGTTTGAATCCCTGCGTTGCACCGATATCAAGCGGTGAAGGTAAATAGTCGCATATTGCATCCAGAAGTAATTGAACGCCTTTGTTCTTTAGGGAACTTCCGCATAAAACAGGTACAAACTGGTTGCGGACTGTACCTTTTCTGATGGCACGCTTCAGTACTTCAACAGGGATTGCTTCACCTTCCAGATAGCAGGTCATGAGCTCATCATCGTATTCTGCGACAGCTTCCAGAAGCTCCTCATGATAGAGTTTGGCACTTTCCAGATAAGCTTCAGGGATTGCTTCCAAATGAGTCTGGACTCCCTGCGTTAAAGGATCGAATCGCCAGACTTTCATGGTTACAAGGTCTATAATCCCTTCGAAATTATCTTCTTTGCCAATCGGGATGTTTATGGGTATAGCTTTATTAGTAAGCCTTTCGTGAATCATAGCAATGACCCTGTCAAAATCTGCCCCGAGCCGGTCTAACTTATTGATATAAGCAAGCCTTGGCACATGATAACGCTCTGCCTGATGCCAGACAGTTTCAGATTGAGGTTCCACACCCCCGACTCCGCAGAAAATACCTACAGCGCCATCAAGAACGCGTAAAGAACGTTCAACTTCCGCTGTGAAATCCACATGTCCGGGAGTATCGATAATGTTTATTTGGTTGTCATGCCAGTGACAGGCAACAGTTGCCGCCGTAATTGTTATGCCACGTTCGCGTTCCTGTTCCATCCAGTCGGTAAATGTATTACCATCATGGACCTCACCCATCTTATGCAGAAAACCCGTGTAAAACAGAATACGTTCTGTAGTCGTGGTCTTCCCTGCATCAATATGGGCAATGATGCCGATGTTGCGAATCCTGGCTAACTTTGTTATCATTTTTTCCTGTCTTCTATTAAAATCTGTTTGTCTGTGACAAAATCACAAGTTTCTATAGTTTGTCTATGAAAAATTTTGCCCAAGTCAAATTCAGTGTAATTTTAGCTAACTTAAAGTTGTAAAAATCTAACTGTGTTAAAAATTGTTGCATGTTTATTAGATAGTAGCATTTTTCTTGACTGATAAATAAATGCAATTCCAGATGATTTTTATAGGGAGACTTCATGAAAAAAGAAAACAGAGTATTATGTATTGTCTTATTTATCATCAGTTTAATTGCATTAAACACATCTCTTTCTGCGATGCAGAAATACTGGACGGATGAGCCTTCTACCCGTAATATTGAAAGGCATGATTCACTGACCGGGTTTGATATTACAAAATATGTACAAACAATTAAAATCAATGACGCAACTCATTATATTGAAGGTAATATCAAAGCCTATGTCACTTCAGAAAGCAACCTTACCAATATGACTTACGAGCTTATGGGTGGTACCCTGGCGGTAACACAAGTGTTGGTGAATGACTCGGTAAGTGCTTATACGCATGTAAATGGGATTATCAACATTCCTGTGAATTTCGCAAATGGACAGCAATTTACAACTACTGTATTCTATTCCGGCGTTACGGGGCTTGCCCCTTCCCCATATGCAATTGGTCTCAAATTCAATACCAGCGGATGTTATACCTTATCCAATCCTGATGGCGGCAGATATTACTGGCCCTGTTATGACCATCCCTGGGACAAAGCTTTGGTTGACCAGCACATCACAGTCAGGAGTGACTGGCTGGTAGCAGGACAGGGAATCCGGCAAAGTATTGTAGATAATCTTGACGGCACCAGAACCCATAACTGGTCCATGAATACCCCTTGTGCTACCTATGTTATTGGTTTTGCTGCTGCTCCTTTTGTAGAATTCAACCAGATGTCTGGAACAATTCCCATTCAAAACTTTATCCTTCCTGCCAATCTGGCAAATGCCCAGATCTCCCTTTCCCATGTACCTGAAATGATTTCTTTTTTCTCTGACTATTATGGACCATATCCCCATGAAAAATACGGACAGGCTGGCATCAGTATTTCTCCATATTCTGCTATGGAAAACCAGACTATGACTCTTTTGAGTACTTCCTTGCTATCCGGTACTTATTCCGGAGAACACACAATAGCTCACGAACTGGGTCATCATTGGTTTGGCGATGCTGTTACACCTACGTCTATGGTGGATGTCTGGCTTAAAGAAGGCTTTGCTGTCTACTCAGAATTCCTTTGGCAGCATCATTATTACGGTTGGACTAATGGGCTTGCGTATTTAGCATCTTCCATACAGAATTACTATCTGAACTGGGAAACCAGCCATACAACCAGCGTATCATATAATCCTCCCTATAATTCAATGTTTTCTCCTGCAACATATGAAAAAGGCGCATCCATTATCCATATGATGAGATTAAAGATGGGCAGTCCCACCTTTGAAAACTTTGTCCACACCTGGTTTAATACTTATAATGGCAGCAACACCGTCACTACTGAGTTTGAAGCAATGGCAGAACAGGTCAGCGGTCTCGACTTCACGCAGTTTTTTAGCCAATGGGTATATAACTATGGTATTCCTTCTGCTAAACTTACCTATTTTTCTGATGGGATTTCACAGGCTAAAATTGTTGCCCAGACCAGCAGTACTTCAAACAATCCCTTTGATATTGAAATACCTCTGAAACTGGCAAATTCCACATTACTGGATTCCATCGTTGTAAGAGCTACTCCCAATGGATATGCCAATGTTTTCCCTATGGATATTGCCACCGATAATCTTGCCAATATACAGATAGACCCAAATCACTGGGTTTTGAACAGAGGTTATACCGTTAATTATTTTCAGCTTACACAATGTCTGCCGGCAAATCACAGAGTTACCTTATACTGGAATGCTCTTGCCTGCCCTACTCCTCTAAACGGTTACAATATCTACCGTAAAAACCTGACTACAAATGTAACTTTGAAGCTCAACATGTTTCCCCTCGCACAGCTTACCTATATTGATAACGGTGCTGTAAATGGAACCGCATATCAGTATTATATCAAAGCTGTTGACCAGGATGGATTTGAATCTTTACCAACCAATACCATGAATGCCACTCCTATTGATTTCCCCTTTGACTGGGGATTCCTTGTTGTAGATGAAACACGTGATGGAACAGGCACAGCATTCTCCCCTACAGACCAGGAAGTGGATGATTTTTATAGCAGTGTTTTAACTGGTATTCCTTATTCTTCATGGGATTATCAAAGCATGGGAGCCCCCTCTCTTAATACTTTGAGCCATTATCCACTGATTCTGTGGCATGGAGATGATTACAGTGAATTTATGATAGATGACGTAATTTCTACCCTGACAAGTTATGTCATCAGCGGTGGTAAATTACTCGTTTCCGGCTGGAAATACCCCGGAGCTTTACCGCAATCATTCTTTGACCAATGGTATGGAGGAATTGTACCTCTGCTTATTAACCAGCCAACTCTTGTCTCTGCAGAGTCAGACTTTTACCAGGACCTGCATCCTGATCCTGATAAGCTGATTACGCTTTGGAATAATAACCTCAGTATGGCATATGTCTTCCCCGGTGCTGCCCAGTTTTTCTACACTGCCAATGTTTCTGATAGTCTCATTGGGCACGGAGAACCTCTGGTGGCAAGAATTGATAACAACGGTACTATGATTATGCTGGGTTTCCCATTGTTCTACATGATGGAAACAGAAGTACAGGCTTTCCTTAGTGTAATATTGCCGCAGCTTTATCCCAACGTTGGCGTTGAAGAAGAAAATATTACTCCAACTGCCTTGGCAGTAAAATGCTATCCAAATCCCTTTTCTGGAAACCTGACTATTGATATTTCAGGAAGTAAGAATTCACCTGCAGATATTGGAATTTACAACATAAAAGGACAGTTAGTTAAGCAGTTGCAAAACGTAAACGATAAAACGATTAAATGGAATGGAAGTAATGATCAGGGCTCACACGTCAGTAACGGAATTTATATCATTCGAGTAAAAGTAAGCAAAAATTCCTATTTCAAGCGCGTGACATTAATACACTAAGTTTATTACTCACAGTTATGATAGATTAGTAAAAAAAGGTATAGAAATTGCATAATATAATGTAATATTTTTTACTGCATCGCAAACATAGGAGTGCATCATGGTCAAACAGATAATTATTTTTTTGGTTTGCCTGATTACTGTACAAATTGCCAGTGCTATGGTTATGTGGGATGAGCCTGTAGCTGTTTGTTCTTATGACAATATTTATTTCAGGGGCACCGGCACTGCCACCAGCGATGGGTGCCATATCCTACTCTGGACAGATACTGTTGGTTCGCAGACAAATGTCTGGTTACAGAAATTCAATGCCCAGCAACAACCTCAGTGGACTTCTCCGACATCAATTCCATTCTGTAACATTTTTGACGCCCGGATAGTTGAAACCAGCGACCACAATTACCTGATATTATCTGACGGCGGTAATTACACTTATGCCTGGAAGCTCAGCGGCAGCGGTGCTCATCTCTGGAATACCAACGGAGTAATCGCTTTCAACAGTTATGACCAAACCTTGAATCTGGATATCAAAGCCGATAATAGCGGCGGCGCATACCTGACCTGGACCGAAGAATACTGGTCTTCTTATTACCAGTTACACATTCAGCACATTGACAGTAGTGGCAGCACCTATTCGTTTAACGGCTTCATCATGAATCCGAATATTTCATCTCTCTATAGTCCGGAATTGATTGTGCTGCCGGATAATGATATTGTTATAACCTGCCGTCAAGACAGCTTGATTATTTTGAAGCGTCTGAATCCGGATTTTACTACCCAATGGAGCTTGCAACTCAATTGTTACAACTACTACAATACAATTCCAGGTCTGGCTGATAAGAATAACGGCTCATTTTATCTTACAGTTACATCTCAGACATATGTAAAAGCTTATAATTATTCTTACGATGGAACTGCGTTATGGAACAATCCTGTTGAAATAGCAGTTGCACCCGGCTACCCATATTATTTTTCTGGAAGGAATACTCAACAGTTCTCTCCTCCGGGGCAAACTACTCTTATTGTAATGTGGACTGATGGATGTAGAGTCTGGTTACAGAAGTTGAATGACCAGGGGCAGGCATTATGGCAGCCTGGTGGATTACTCGCATTACAAACCAGCAGTGAATTGTATACAGCAGGATTGGTTGGAGATGGCAATGGTGGTTGTTTCGTAGCAGTTAATCAGAATACATATCTGAACAACCAAACCTATTATCCAATTTATGCTCAGCATGTTTTTAATCATGGGACTGTTCTTACTCAACAGGTGCTGATTAAAAATGCCCTGTCTCCAGTTAACTTGGGTTCTGAATATTCCGGCTTTAACAACAACGGTCAATTTCTTCTCTATTGGCTGGATTATGCTGTTAACACAGGAGGCATTTATCATCAGGTTATGGATGCTCAGGGCAACCTGTTAATCCCCGAACCTGAAACCCCCTTCCACTGCAGTTCTGTTGGTCAGATTGCCAATTTTTATTCAGTTCCCAGCTCCTGGGCTGTTCCTTCGCTGCAGAATACAATGGTTATCTGGTTAGAGCAGAACTTTTTATCCACTTCTAGCAACCGCTTGCAAATCTGCTATCAGATTATAAATCCTTCAGGATTTCCTCTATTCCCTGAGGGAAAAAGAACGATATTTACCGGAGGGGCATATGCCAGCAGTTACGTACAAGTGGAAACAACACCCGAAGGCAATACACTTATAGTATGGGTAAATAACGGCATTTGGGCTCAGTTGGTTGATGTTAATGGAAATCAGCTCTGGGAACCAAACGGCCGCCTTATCAAGACAGGCATTAGTAGCGGTAAAATTCAGGTCACCTCTCTTAATGGCGCTTTGTATTTCATTTGGAATGTGAATAATTCGCAGGGGCAATTACGTATCTATGGACAGAAACTTGTCTCCGGAGTTCCTTTATGGCCTGCTGATGGTCTGCAGTTAGTAGCAGACTACCCCGCTCATCCGGAATATGAGCAACAACTATACGATTTTAAACAGGGCATACTTTTCTTTAGTCAGGGTAGCCTTGGCGTGCATATGCTACCGCTTGATATTAACAATGACCCACCTACTAGTAGTATATTATGGGGAATGCCCCTTGCTATGAAACCCTCATCAACTTACGGACAGGATTATATTAATAGTCATCCTCTTGATGAAAACCTATTGGTGCATTTTTCTAATTTTTACAGTTGGTGGGATGGACATGAATGGTACACACAGTTTTACCCGCATGTGCAGTTGGTCAATGCTGTATGTGACACTCTTGCAGGAAACGCAGGTGTAGGTTGGGGTTTTGGTGATAATATTGTTACCAGTGGAAATGATGTTTATGCTTATAGTTGGTATTACAGCAGTTTTACATGGTATAAAGCTTCAACCAGTTTTAGCTTGGAATATAGTCATGTCTTTAGCTTTCCCGGCAGTGATATTAGTTCTGCAACGGTAAAAGCTCTGGATAACGGTTACTTCCTTGTTCTGGCTCAGCTTCATAGAAACGACGGATATCATTTTATCTATTTCTATATAGATCCACAGGGTAACCAAATCGTGCCTGCAGACGGAGATTTGTTTGTTAATACCAATTATCTCAATATCAACTACTGTATCAATAATAACAGGATATATCCGCTTTGGAATAGTACCCTCAGCGGTGTAAATTACAGTTCTGCTCTGTTTCTACAGAAGCTTAGTGACGGTGGAGTCGGCATCATAGATGAAACAGATAGTTCTGCACCCTTAGTAATTTTATCAACTCCGTATCCAAATCCCTTTACCGACAAAATAAACATCCAAATCAATCAAAAAATTACTGCTCCTTTGAAAGTAAGTATCTATAACATAAAAGGACAACAAGTTACAGAGTGGATTTCTTCCGGAACAAATCAACTGGTATGGGATGGGAAAGATACCGCAAATCATACTGTTGGTAATGGAGTGTATCTGCTTAGGATAGAAACAGGAACAGAACTAATCAGCAGGAAAATTATAAAAGTCAGATAGATTTCAAATCCTTAATCAACCAGCCGGATAGTGATTTATCCGGCTGGTTTTTTCTTACTTCTCACTTAAATGTTTCTTATTATCTGCAGCATAGTTTCTGTATAGTTGCAGTATAGTTGCAGTATACTTTCTGTATACTTAGATACAGAAACTATGCTGTTAATATACAGTATATATGCTGCAGATTTACATATTCTATTGAGGGAGAAGCAAGCATAGCAAAAGAGTGGAATTTGAATCATCTGATATTTACTTGACTAATTCTGATGTGATGAAAAAATTAATTTTATCAGCTCTTAGGGAGTGAAAAGAAAGATGTTGCACACTGACCCGTCGTCCCTGCGCAGGCAGGGACGACGGATGTTATATTTCAGAAAAATACCCGACTCATTATTATAAATACTGCAAAAAGATAATTCCTATATAAAAAAAACAAACTATTAAATAAAACTAGTTTGGAGCTATCATGAACAATAAAAAAATTAAAGGCAACACTTTTATTGAAGACTCTTATTGTGGATTATATTGCGGGGCGTGTGAGATTTTACTGGCATACAAAAAAGCAATGGAGCACAATACAGTTGCTGACTGGGATAATTTACCCGAGGAATTCTCTGATCATATTAATAAAGCTGAGGTGAAATGCCTGGGATGCAAAACCGATACTGTTTTTGCAGGTTGCCGCAGGTGTCAAATCAGAAGTTGTGCCAGGGAAAAAGGAGTTGAATACTGCATAGATTGTGAATGCTACCCCTGTGAGCTGATTAATCAGATGAAAGTGCGCCTGGAAGCTGTAAAAAATATTCTTCCCCACACATCAGCCATAATAGGCAACCTTAAAGATATTCAAAAAATGGGAAGGAAAGATTGGCTAAAGTATCAAAAAGAATTGTGGAGCTGCCCGACTTGCAGTGCAAGATTAAGCTGGTACCAAAGAAAATGCACACAATGTAACCAGAAGGCGTAAAAAAGATTCCTGTCTACGCAGGATTGAGTTTAAAAAAAGGCTGGATCCCTGCCTGCGCAGGGACGACAAAAAACAGGCAAGATGCCTGTGCTACGCGCAGGAATGACAGTTACACTTTCAGGGAATATGTCTTATTCACATATTTACTGTTCCATTTGAGGATAATCAAAGCACTCAGGAAGTCTGACCGTTTAACTTCCACATGTGAGAAATCCTTTACGATTTTATCTTCCGTTATGATGGATTTTATATCAATTGTCCTTCTTAAAGCAACCATGGCAGCTTCTTTGGCTATGAACGTAATCTGGGCAGCAGAATAACCAACAACAGATTCTGCGAAAGAGAATAAATCGACGTCATCAGCCAGTGGCATCCCTTTTGTTGCAATATCAAGTACTTTTTTACAACCAGGCAAATTGGGCTTCTTCACCTCAAGGATATAATCAAACCTGCCCGGTCTTAACAGGGCAGTATCCAGCAAATCAGGCCTGTTGGTGGAAGCCAGGACTGTGACGTTACCGAATTCTTTCATCCCGTCCATTAAGGACATAAGCTGATTTACAACTGTTGCGTACCATTTGGAAGATTCACCGGCTAATCTGGATTGGGCAATTGAGTCTATCTCGTCAAAGAAGATTATGGACGGCTGCATATCCCTTGCTTCTTCAAAAATATCCCTTAAATTCCTTTCAGATTGCCCGAAGTTTTTATCAAGAATATCCGGACCGCCAACCGGGATAAAGTGTGCCCTCACTTCATTGGCAATCGCTTTGGCAATAAGAGTTTTACCATTGCCGGGTTCACCCCATAACATAACACCACGATAAGGTTTTACCCCCAGATGCTCGTACAAATCAGGCTGTTTGAAAGGAAGCTCTATCACTTCCCTTATCTTCTGGATGATGTCTTCAATACCACCAATATCATCAAAAGTGATTTCGGGTATATATCTTTGTTTGTTATATTCAGTTCGCTTGCTTATCTCTTCAGCTCTCTTGTTTGAATCAATCCGGTCATTATTCTTCACTGTTTCTTTTAAATCAATCTCAGGAGCAGAAGATAATATTTTGTGATATATATTTATCGGCTTCCATTGCTTATCATTAGAAAGAACCTCATCCAGGTAAATCAGTCCCCAGTTCTGGGTATCTGTAGTATCAACAGAATTCGGCAATTCTACTACATATTTCCTATAAAACACATGCTGGAAAACCGGACAAAATTCTATGCTCTTCTTTTGTATAATGTCTGACAATACCCGGGAGATTTCTTCTTTATCTATTTTCCAGTTAGTCTTGTTTGTAAATGCTCCATATTGATACCAATATTTGTTGTTTTTATTGTAAGGAGCTTCCATGTGACGCAAAGTAATTCCAGTGAGTTGCCTGCATCCCCAGCAATCTGAACATTTTTCATCACAATATAGAGCTTTATCATCAGCATTTGTGTAACCCAGATAGCAATCAGCAATATCTTTTATTTTCATGAAGAAACTGCCCGGATCAAGCTCAGTATTATTGAAAGATACTCCGGCAGATTTCCAATCTTCAATAGTGTTTATCAGTTTCTGGAAAAGATCATACTGTGCCAGTACTTCCTTATTATCAGTTTCAATAAGGTTAAGTTTTGAATCTGTTCCTATTGGAGTAAACTGCTTAAATTTAGAAGCATACTCAATAGCTTTTTCATAATCAGTTGAATTGGAATATCCAAAACGTATCGATAAAATAAAATCCATGGCAGCCCTTAAAATATATTACTTATTATAATTTAAGAAAATCCAAAATAATGTCAAGGACAATTTCCTTGTATCAAAATAAAGCCCGTCAATTGACAGGCTTTATATTTAATATCATATTCCCGACCAGGTCGGAATGACGATGTCACTACCAGCGAAGGTGAGCAAAAGCTTTGTTGGCTTCTGCCATCTTGTGGGTATCTTCACGTTTCTTGATGCTGTTGCCTTCTTTTTTATAGGCAGCCATCAATTCTCCGGCAAGTTTATCACGCATTGTCTTTTCAGACCGGTTACGGGCATAACTGATAATCCAACGGAAAGCAATAGCTCTGCCGTTTTTCTCATTCACTTCAGTGGGAATCTGGTAGTTTGAACCACCAACACGGCGAGACATAACTTTTACCATCGGACGTACATTTTCCAATGCAGTCTTAAAGACTTCCAAAGGATCAAGCTTTGTCTTTTCGGCAATTATTTCAAACGCACCATAGACAATCTTTTCCGCAACGGATTTCTTGCCGCGCTTCATAACGCAGTTCATAAATTTGGTGACGATAATGTCATTATACTTCGGGTCTGGCAGTACTTCTCTAACAACAGCTCTTCTTTTTCTTGGCATACTACACCTCTACTTACTGGACTTCGGACGTTTAGTGCCGTACTTGGAACGAGAATTAACTCTTTTATCCACGCCGGCTGAATCCAATGCACCACGAACGATGTGATAACGAACACCGGGCAGGTCTTTTACACGACCGCCACGAACCAATACTATTGAGTGCTCCTGCAGATTATGTCCTTCTCCCGGAATATAAGCGGTAACTTCAAAGCCGTTTACTAAACGGACACGTGCAACTTTACGCAAAGCTGAGTTAGGTTTCTTGGGCGTTGTCGTGTAAACACGAGTACAAACTCCGCGCCTCTGCGGACATCCCATGAGCGCCCTGGTCTTTTTCTTCTTGATGATCTCAGTTCTGCCTTTGCGAACTAACTGATTAATGGTTGGCACTTCTTTTTTCCTCCACTTTATTGTGTGTTTATTCTAGAAATCATATATACTTTCTGATTCTTCCTTTTCTGCCGGATGAGCAATTTCCTGTACAATCTGTTGTACAGTCTTACCTTCTGCTAATGCTTGTTTAACCCGGCTTGTATAAATTCTGGAACCTGTTCCAACAGGTATTCTGTGTCCCAGAATTATGCTTTCTTTCAGCCCTTCCAGTCTGTCAACCCTACCTTCGATTGATGCCTTGGTCAAGACTTTTGTTGTTTCCTGGAATGAAGCTGAAGACAACCAGCTTTCAGTCAACAGAGAAGTTTTGGTTATACCAAGCAGAAGTTGTTCAAACTGAGCAGGTTCCAAATCATTCTGCTGAGCAAAGTGATTTTCTTTTTCCACCAGTATTTTATCAATAATATCACCTTCAAGGAAACTGGTCTGACCGGGATCCATGATGCGAACTTTCTTAAACATCTGTCGAATAATGACGCTTACATGTTTGTCGTCTATCTTCACACCCTGTTTGCGGTAGATTTCCTGAACTTCATTCAGGATAAGCATCTGAGCTTCTATTATACCTTTAACCAACATGTCATGCGGATCGAAAGGACCGTCAGAAAGTGCATCTCCACTCTCTACCCAGTCACCCTGATGAACGATGATTCTTTTTCCGGAAGGAATGGAATACTTGCGCCCGGCCAGGGGTTGACCTTCTTTAACTGGCTCGCCTGAAACAAGGATGCTTTCCTGGTCTCTTGGTACAGCAAAAACTACACCACAAAGAGGACTACCGACTTTAACAGAATCCCCTTCATTTACAATCAATTCATATTTCTTGGGTATTTCAAGTTCAGAAGATTTGGTGTTTTTCTTGTTTATCGTAACGGTAAATTTCTTCTTCTTTTTATCTTCTGTAATGCTAACCTTACCATCTTTGTCTGCATAGACTGCATTTTCCGGAAGTACAATTATATAAGTCTGGTCATCTCTGGTTTCTACTGTAACTTTCCCTTCACTAGGTGAGTACAATCCATTGGTAGGAGTGACAAATATATCACGTCCGGTCTTTTTCAAACCGCCTATAGTAACCAATCCGTCAATTTCTGATATCTTGGCTTTATCCTTTGGAACACGTGCTTCAAATAAGTCTTGTACACGTGGCAGACCGCCAGTAATGTCTCTTTGCTTGATTGTAGTTCTGGAAGTCTGACCCAAAACATCCCCTGCATAAACATAGCTGCCGTCTTCAACGCGAACAACTAGTCCGGTCTGTAAAGGCACCTGTGTTATCGCACCGTCATCACCAACAATTTTAAACTGTGGCTGCACTTTTCTTTCTTTTGATTCGATGATAGTTATATCACGGGTATAAGTGATATCATTATATTCTTCTTTATAAGTAAGGTCTTTCAGGAAATTTTCAAAGTGAAGAACACCCTTGGCTGTAGAAATCAACGGATTATTGTACTGATCCCAACTCAGAAGAACAGTATCCTTGGCAACCTTTTGATTGTCTTTAACATGGATTGTGGCAGCATATTCAACCTTGTATTCTTCCAGAATTTTCTCATTATCTTTCTCATCCACAATGTTGATTTTACCCAAGTGACTTACAGAGATGAATTGATTCTCGCGTGTTATTACATAATTCATTCTTTCAAACTTAACTATTCCATCATAATTAGATGCAACTTCTGCAAGATCTGTTGTTGTACTGGAAGCTCCACCAATATGGAATGTACGCAAAGTTAGCTGAGTACCTGGCTCACCAATGCTCTGAGCAGCAATAATACCAACCGGATCACCAATTATAACAGGTTTTTGTGTTGCCAGATTTCTGCCGTAACATGCTCCGCAGATTCCACGGTCTGCTTCACAGGTAAGAACTGAGCGCACTTTTACTGAAATAATCCCGTGATTCTGAATTGTTCGTGCCATTTTGTTTGTAATCTCTTCACCGGTCTGAACAATTGTCTTTCCTGTTACAGGATCAATAATATCTTCAGCAGCCGTTCTACCTGAGATTCTTTCCGCTAAAGTCTGAACAATTTCATTACCTTCTTTGAGACAGGTCATGTTCACACCTTTGGCTGTACCGCAATCTTCCATAGTAATAATTGCATTTTGAGCAACATCAACCAGACGTCTGGTCAGATAGCCGGCATCTGCTGTTTTCAGGGCTGTATCAGCAAGTCCCTTTCTGGCGCCGTGGGTAGAAATAAAGTACTCAAGAACAGTTAATCCTTCTTTAAAGTTAGATTTAATCGGGGTTTCAATAACATCTCCACCACCTGTAGCACTGCTCTTAGTAGGTTTATCCATCAAACCACGCATACCGCCAAGCTGTTTGATCTGGTCTTTACTTCCTCTGGCACCTGATTTATACATCATGTATATGGAGTTCAAGCCCTTGCGGTCTTTGGAAAGTTCTTCCATCATTTCATCAGTTACACGTACTGAGGTTTTCTTCCATTGGTCTACAGCACGGGAGAAACGTTCATTTTCAGTAATACCGCCTTTCATCTGCAAATCAAAAATCTTGGCAACTTCCTTCTCTGCAGCTTCAAGGATTTGATCTTTCTTTTTGGGAACTATAATGTCACCAAAACTAAATGTAACCCCTGCTTTTGTAGCATATCGGAAACCTGTTTCTTTAAGATTATCAAGGATAATGGCAGTTTCCCACTGACCTACAGCCTCGTAACAAAGCATTGCCAGGTCATTTAACTTGCCTTTATCATATGCTATATTCTGGAAACCTATTTTCCTTGGAAGTATTTGATTAAAGATAACTCTCCCAACAGTTGTTACGATAAACTCGTTATATATTTTTACTTTTATCCATGTATGTAAGTCTAAAGAGCGACCTGCCTGGATATCACCTTTTACGTTATAAGTAAGTTCTTCCTGCTCATAAGCAGTAATAACTTCATCCATTCCATAAAAGTGACGAAGTTTAGTATGGTCAGTAGGAGCAGCTTCTTCTTCCATTGTCAGGTAATAACAACCTAAAACGATGTCTTGGTTTGCTGCCATTGCCAGGCGACCATTTGCCGGCAGTAACAGGTTTCTGGTTGATAACATCAATAACCGTGCTTCAATTTGTGCTTCTTGTGACAAAGGAACATAAACACCCATTTGGTCACCATCAAAGTCAGCATTAAAAGGTACACAAACCATTGGATGTAATTGGATAGCTTTATTCTCTGTTAAAACAGGCATAAACGCCTGGATGCCTAAACGATGCAGAGTAGGTGCACGGTTCAGAAGAACTGGATAGTTTTTTATAACATCTTCCAAAATGCTCCATATCTCAGGTTGCTTCTTCTCAATTAGTTTCTTGGCATTTTTTACTTTATCGACTTCACCCATTTTCTGAAGTCTTTCAATCAGGTAAGGCTTGAACAGTTCCACTGCCATCTCTTTGGGTAAACCACACTGCCAAAGCTTAAGTTCAGGACCGACTGTGATTACTGAACGTCCTGAATAATCAACACGTTTACCAAGCAGATTTTGACGGAAACGTCCTTGTTTTCCTTTTAATTGGTCTGTTAATGATTTTAACGGACGATTTCCCCGACCTCTTACCGGTCTGGCTTTGCGTGAATTATCTATTAAAGCGTCAATCGCTTCCTGTAACATCCTCTTCTCATTACGGAGGATAACTTCGGGTGCGCGAATTTCCAGTAGTTGACGTAACCTGTTATTCCTGGTTATCACCCTGCGATACAAGTCATTAAAATCTGCTGTTGCAAATCTGCCACCTTCCAAAGGAACCAAGGGACGCAAGGTTGGAGGCAGCACAGGAAGAACATCCATAACCATGTGTTCAGGTTTGTTACCTGATTGCAAGAAAGCGTCAACAATCTTAAGTTTATTTATTATCTTTTGCTTTCTGAGAGTTGAGACTTCCATTTTTAGCAGAGCTTTAAGCTTTTCCTGCTCTCCTTCAAGGTCAATTCTCATCAGCAGTTCTTTAACAGCTTCTGCTCCAATCTTAGCTATGAAATTGCCATCCAGCTTATCCCGTACTTCGTAAAATTCATCAACATCAATCAGTTCCAATCTTTCATAAGGACTATCACCCGGGTCAATAACTATATAGGACTCATAATACAAAACACGCTCTAAATCCTTGATAGTCATATCAAGCAACACGCCAATTTTACTTGGAGCGCTTTTAATGAACCAGATATGAGCAACAGGAACTGCTAAATCAATATGACCCATTCTGGTACGACGAATACGGGAGGAAGTAACTAAGACACCACATCTGTCACAAACTGTATTTTGAAAACGTTTCTTCTTATATTTCCCGCAAGCACATTCATAATCACGTTCCGGTCCA
Organism: Cloacimonetes bacterium UBA6097; assembly: GCA_002435865.1. Lineage (GTDB taxonomy): Bacteria > Cloacimonadota > Cloacimonadia > Cloacimonadales > Cloacimonadaceae > UBA5614. The sequence goes on from DIWV01000002.1 coordinate 145,023, forward strand.
AAAATCCTTTCGCAAAAGAGTCCGTCTTTTTCCGGTTTTAGTGTACGGTAGTTCAAAGTGTCAGGTTTAGTTACTTCTCCAAAACTCCATTCATCACGAATTACTTCCGGAGCAGCTAATTTTATCCGCACCATATCATACGAAACGAAACGATGTTCTCTACGATTATCCTTCATAATATACCCCCACTACTCCAACTCATCTTCTTGTAAAAACTCGATGTCAAATCCTAATGATTTCAATTCGCTCACTAAAACATTGAAACTCTCAGGAACACCTGGAGGAGGAGGATTCTCTCCTCGGGTTATAGCTTTGAAAGCTGCATTACGGCCATCAACGTCATCCGACTTGATTGTAAGCATTTCCTCTAACAAGTGAGCAGCACCATATGCTTCCAGAGCCCAGACTTCCATTTCTCCCAATCTCTGTCCACCGTGTTGTGCTTTTCCGCCTAATGGTTGCTGTGTTATAAGTGAATATGGACCTGTTGAACGAGCATGCATTTTATCTGCTACCAGATGGTTCAGTTTCATCATATAAATCACACCAACTGTTACACGCTCTTTAAAACGTTCTCCACTCTTTCCGTCATACAGCACTTGTTTGCCGTCTTTGGGAAGATTAGCTTTTTCGAGTTCTTGCTCAATATCTTCTATAGCAGCTCCGTCAAAAATAGGAGTCTCAACGTCAAAACCGAGAACCCTGGCAGCCATACCCAAGTGGGTTTCCATAATCTGCCCTATATTCATACGGGAAGGCACACCAAGTGGATTCAGAACTATATCAACTGAAGTTCCGTCTTCCATAAAGGGCATGTCTTCTATCGGAGCAATGATTGATATGACACCTTTGTTTCCATGACGACCAGCCATTTTATCACCGACTTCTATTTTACGTTTTTTGGAAACGTAGACTTTTACCATTTTACGTACGCCGTAAGCCAGTTCATCACCATGTTTCAGACGCTCTCTGGATTTGCGGTAAAGATTTTCACTTTCTTCTATGGCTGATTTTGCCTTCATTATCATCTCATGATAAATCTGCATATTCTTTTCGCTATTTTCAACCATGTCCACTTCAAGATTGATCTTTTTGAAATTAATCCGCTTTAAATCTTCTTTAGTTATTTTCTTCCCTGCAGGGATAAAGAACATTCCGGTTTTTTCATCTATTATTGATTTAGCTTTTTCACCAATTAACAAAGATGATAGCTTTTCTTCTTTAAAATCTTCAATTTTTTTGCGTCTGTCAGCTAATTCCTGCTTAAGAGTTTCAATTTTATCCAGACTCTTTTCCTCGACATCTCCACTTTCTTCCAACCGCGAGAACACTTTTACGTCAATAACCACACCTTCCATACCAGGTTTGGCTTTAAGAGAGCTATTAGTAAAATCTCCGGCTCTGTCTCCGAATAAAGCTCGCATAAGGTTTTCTTCCGGAGAAGGATCTATCTCGATTGATTTGGGAGTGACTTTACCAACTATGACATCACCGGCATGAATTACTGAACCTACTCTAATGATACCGGTCTTATCAAGATTCCTCAAAGCATGCGCCGGAACATTGGGAATATCATAAGCAAGTTCTTCTTTACCGTTTTTGACATTTCTGACCATTACTTCCATTTCTTCAATATAAATAGAGGTAAGTGTATCTTCCCTGGCTACTTTTTCACTTAAGATAATAGCATCTTCATAATTGTAGCCATACCATGGCATAAAGGCAACCAGCATATTCGTGCCCAAAGCCAGACGATTATTCTCAACGCAGGGACCGTCTGAAACAGGTTGTCCTTTCTTTACGATATCGCCGAGTTTAACCGTAGGACGCTGATTAACGCAAGTATCCTGATTGGTTCTAAGGAACTTTTTATAATAGATTTTATTACCCTGGCTCAGATATAGTGCTTCATCCTTTTTGTTAAGAGGCTTAATTTCAACAAATTCGGAATTGACATTGACTACTTCACCTTCGTAAGGGGATAAACATACACTTGATGTATCATGTTCAGCAATAATTTCCATTCCTGTACCGACAATCGGAGCTACAGGATTTAATAAAGGAACAGCCTGCCGTTGCATGTTTGAACCCATTAATGCCCTGTTAGCGTCATCATGCTCCAGGAAGGGTATCAAAGCAGCAGATACAGATACCATTTGTTGAGGTGATACATCTATGTATTGGACTTCTGTTGGTTTAACCTGTATGAACTCACCTCTCTGTCGGGCAAAAATAATCTCATCAGTAATCTTACGCTTTTTATCGAGAGTTACGTTTGCCTGAGCAATTGTATATTTCTCTTCTTCTGCAGCATCCATAAAGTCGTACTTATCAGTCACTATTCCATTTTCCACCCGGATATAAGGAGTTTCTATAAAGCCAAACCGGTTGATATGTGAATATACCGCTGGAGAAACTATCAAACCAATGTTTGGTCCTTCCGGTGTTTCAACCGGACAGACTCTGCCATAATGTGAATGATGGACGTCACGAACTTCAAATCCAGCTCTTTCACGGGTTAATCCACCCGGTCCTAAAGCAGACAGTGCTCTTTTATGTCTTAGTGCAGCCAAAGGATTTGTTTGTTCCATAAACTGAGATAACTGACCTGTGAGGAAGAAAGACTGGACAACTGATATCAGGGCATTGCTGTTGACAAGATCATGTACATTTACATCATCAGTATTTGCAATACTCATCCTTTCCATAATAATTCTGGAAACCATTGATAAACCTGCTGCATACTGTTCCTGTAAAAGTTCTCCAACTGTTCTGACACGTCTGTTTGCCAGGTTATCAATATCGTCAATATCATCTTCATCGCGATAGATATTGATCAATGTCTTAAAAATTTGCACAAAATCATCGACTGTAAGGGTCATAGTTGTAAGAGGAATGTCCAAACCCAAACGTGCATTCATTTTGTATCTGCCAACTTCTCCCAGATTGTATCTCTTTTCATTGAAAAACATTCTGTTGATCATCAGTTGGGCAGCTTCAGGAGTTGATTCTTCACCCGGACGAATCAGTGTATATACTTTATCCAGAGCTTCTGCCTGATTTGATGTAGGATCTTTAGCTATAGTATTTTCCAATACTTTTCTGGCAATTTCATAATTATAGTCGATAACTTCAACTGAAGTTATTTTTTCTGATTCCAGGATTTTAATCAATGTATCGTTTATCAAGTCATTAGCTTTAGCAAAAGGTTTTTCAGGGTCATCGGAAAGAATGTCGTTAAATAAATGTCTACCCTTTGCTTCTTTAATCTTCAATTTTTCTTTGTGATAGAAAACCGTCCTCAGGTTAGCATCTTCCGAAATTCCAATAGCGCGCAGCAGCACAGTTACAGGAAGCTTTCTTCTTTTATCGATATGAACGTACATTACATCGTGCAAATCAATGTCAAACTCCAGCCATGAGCCATTATACGGGATTATCTTTGCTGAATAAAGAAGCTTTCCACTGGGATGTTTCTCTTCAGCGAAATAAACACCGGGTGAACGTTGGAGCTGAGATATTACTACACGTTCGGCTCCATTTACTATAAAAGTTCCCTGCTCTGTAATCAGCGGAATTTCTCCTAAGAATACATCCTGTTCAATAACGTCTTTAACGACTCTTTCGCCTTCTCTGTTCTCAAAAATAGACAAACGCATTTTAGCTTTAAGGGGAGCCTGATATGACAAATTACGCTCTATACATTCAGTTATTGAGTATTTTTCCTTCAAAACATTGTATTCTATAAACTCCAGCAGAAAGTTGCCTTTTGGATCTTCCAAAGGAAATACACCTTCAAATACTGCCTGCAATCCTTTTTTCAAACGGAACTGCGGGTGTACTTCTTTTTGCAAAAACTCATTAAAAGACTCAACCTGCATAGCAAGAAGATCTGGAATATCCAGACGCGGAATACCCAGTTCTTGAAATCTCCGGGTAATACGGGAATAACTTTTGATAGGTCTCAAAAGCACACTCCTTTGTTGTATATGGGCATTAAAAATATATGAACTTTAGACAGACAAGGGAAGTGAGAAAAAGCTTTCTCACTCCCTTGGATAATGCAATCAATACTATTTAATTTCAATACTGGCGCCGACTTCTTCTAATTTCTTCTTTACTGATTCGGCTTCTTCTTTGCTGACTTTTTCAGAGACTGTTTTTGGTGCTCCATCTACTAAATCTTTAGCTTCTTTTAAACCAAGCTTAGTAATCTCGCGGACAACCTTGATAACATTGATTTTTTTGTCCCCTGCACTTTGCAGGATAACATCAAATTCGCTCTTTTCTTCAGCTGCTTCTGCGCTTGCAGATGGTGCTGATGCGGCGGCGGCAACTGGTGCTGCAGCGGAAACGCCGAATATTTCTTCCATTTCTTTTACTAATTCGGCTAATTCTAAAACCGTCATTTCTTTAATCAGGTCAATTACTTGTTTCTTTTTATCGGACATTGTTCCTCCATGCTATGAATATTAATCTTGTGATTTCGTTTTTGCTACTGCATCAACTGCGTAAACAAATTTGCGGATAATGCCTTGGGTGACTCCCAGGAATCCAATGAGCGGAGCTTGTACACTGCCGAGTATTTTAGCGAGCAGCTCGTCACGGGAAGGAAGTTTTGCCAGTGCATGCATTTGTGATTCATTTAAAAGATTTCCCGAAATGAATCCTGCTTTAAATTTTGGAAAGTCTTTATCTTCCATAACTTCTTTCAGGAATTTCGTTATAACCCTTGCAGGTCCCACTTCATCGCTCTTGCATATTGCCAGGGCTGTAGGTCCTACTAAATAATCATCTAATTCTGTTATACCCAAGTCATGCAATGCAATTTTAACCAGAGTATTTTTTTGTACCAAATAATCAACCTGTTCTTTACGAAAACGAGAACGCAGCTGATTGACTTCTTCTATGTTGATTCCCTTATAATCCACAAGCACAATCGCTCTGGCATCCTGGAGCCGCTCTTTCAAATCCTTAACGATATCTAACTTATAAGCTTGCACCATTTCTCCACTCCCTTAGCTCTTTGCTTCCGTGGTCGCGCTTGCAATCTGAAGCTTTACGCCAGGTCCCATAGTTGTGCAAAGGGTTATGCTTTTAATATACACTCCTTTCAGAGTTGCAGGACGATCACGCAGAATAGAAGCTAATATAGATTTAATATTTTCTTTCAGATTTTCATCCGGGAAGCTTCTTTTCCCTGCCGGGATATGCAAATTAGCGAATTTATCCACTCTGTAAGTGACTTTACCGCCCTTTGCATCATTGATTGCTTTGCCGATATCCATGGTAACTGTTCCATCCTTGGGGTTTGGCATCAAACCACGTGGACCGAGAACTCTACCCAATTTTCCGATTTTGCCCATCAGGTTAGGGGTTGTAACGACCATATCATAATCAAACCAACCACCCATGACCTTTTCGACCAAATCTTCCAAACCGACATAATCAGCACCGGCTGCTTTTGCCTCGTCTGCTTTGTCACCTTCAGCAAATGCCAGAACTCTGACTGTTTTTCCGGTTCCAAAGGGAAGAACAATTGAGTTACGTATTTGCTGGTCAGCTTTACGAGGGTCTACGCCGAGATTGAAGTGAATTTCGACTGATTCATCAAACTTGGAAGCAGGAAATGCTTTCATTGTTTTAATGGCTTCATCGAGTTCAAATCGTTTCTGGCGGTCAAACATCGCATAAGCTTGTTTGTACCTTTTACTATGTTTCATTTATTCTCCTTAACGAATACTATCTCCTGCAAAGATTGGCTGTTACGCCCCGCTGACGGGACATAAGATTTCCTGTTATACTCCTGTTGCGGAATATAAAGAAAACTAATCTTCAACAGTTACACCCATGCTTCTCGCAGTGCCGGCGATCATACTCATCGCGGATTCAAGGGAATGACAATTCATATCCTGCATCTTTTGCTCAGCAATCCGACGCAGTTGTTCCTGGTTAACTTTACCCACTTTAGTCTTGTTGGGAACACCGCTCCCTTTGGCTAATCCGGCTTCTTTCTTGATTAGAATAGAAGCTGGAGGGGTCTTTATTTCAAATGTAAATGATTTATTCTTTGCAACATAAATAATTACAGGATATACCATACCCGGTGCATCTGAAGTCTTTTCATTGAACTGACGACAGAATTCCGGTATGTTTACACCTGCCTGACCTAATGCAGGTCCAACCGGTGGTGCCGGAGTAGCTTTTCCGGCGGGAAGCTGTAGTTTTATTATTGCTGCATAATCTTTAGGTTTTGCCATTAAAGCACCTCAATATTTTTGTCATTTCTGCTGTTTATCCACACAATTTTAGCGTAGATATTTTTGCAGAAAACTGGTTATCGTTTTGTCATTTCTACTTGGTCAGCATTTAGTTCGACCGGTGTAATCCTGCCAAACACTGTAACGTTAATGACCAGTTTTAAACCGTCATCACTGGATTTGACTATTACACCTTCGAAGTCAGTAAAAGGACCTGATACAACTTTTATCATATCGCCGGGAATAAAATCAAATGTTTTTGATATCTTATCCCTGTCGGCAATACCAAGCAAGCGTTTGACCTCTTCCTCACTCAGGGGAATAGGTACTTTACCATGTCCAAGAAAATTGGTAACACCAGCTATATTACGAATATATGTAATTAATTCAGGAGTCAGATCTGCTTCCAGAATTATATAACTGGTAAAGAGTTTCTTTTCTCGTTCTACTTTTTTGCCATCCCTGATTTGGAACGTTTTTTGTACCGGGACAAGTAATTGTCCTACCTGCTTTCCTAATTCAGTTTCTGCCAGACCCTTTTCAATTGCGGTCTTTACTCTGTTTTCATGAGCTGCAAAAGTATGAACGACATACCATTTCATCTAACTGACCTTTCTCACTAAAAAATGCTGCGTACAGCTAAACCGAACATGAAATCTACAGCTGACAGGAATAAAGCGACTATCGTAGACATAATAATAACTACAATAGTACCCTCTTTTAAATCATCTTTGGTAGGCCATGTGACTGATTTCATTTCAGTATGCACATCACGGAAAAAGCGGATTGCGCCGTCTAATATCTTCATATTGTTTTACCATTTACTGTCAAATCCGAGTCTAAAATGGCAGGACAGGCAGGAATCGAACCCGCAACCCTCGGTTTTGGAGACCGATGCTCTACCAATTGAGCTACTATCCTATGCCAAATCTATCGGGTTTGTTTGTGTAAAGTATGTTTCCGGCAGAACGGGCAAAATTTCTTTATTTCCATTCTGTTCGGATGCTTGCGTTTGTTGCGTGTTGTCGAATAATTACGATTTTTGCAATCTTCGCAAGCTAAGGTTATAATATCTCTCATTTAAATTTCCTTACACCAGGTAAACCTGACGTTATTATTCAGCAATACTTGCTACAACGCCGGAACCGATAGTACGTCCACCTTCGCGAATAGCGAAACGGAGACCCTGTTCCATAGCAATCGGAGTAATAAGTTCTGCACTGATTTGAACGTTGTCACCGGGCATAACCATTTCCACGCCTTCAGGCAGGTGCAGGGTTCCGGTCACGTCTGTTGTACGGAAATAGAATTGAGGACGATAACCTGAGAAGAAAGGTTTGTGGCGTCCGCCTTCATCAGTGGTGAGGACATAAGTCTGACCAATAAATTTTGTATGAGGTTTGATTGACTTAGGTTTGGCAAGCACCATTCCACGTTCCACGTCATCCTTGGCAAATCCGCGCAGTAAAACACCAATATTGTCACCGGCCTGGGCTTCATCCATCAATTTACGGAACATTTCCACGCCTGTGCAGGTGGTTTCTACAGTCTCACGAATACCTACGCGTTCAACTTTATCCTGTATTTTGATAATTCCGCGCTCTACACGACCTGTAGCAACAGTTCCACGTCCGGGAATAGAGAAAACGTCTTCAACCGGCATCAGGAAAGGCTTGTCTGTAGCACGTTCGGGCATGGGAATATAGTTATCAAGAGCGTCAATCAATTCTATCAGAGCTGCTTCGCCTTCAGGTTCGCCGTTCAATGCTTTGAGGGCAGAACCACGAATCACGGGGCAGGAATCTCCGGGAAAATCATACTTATCAAGAAGTTCTCTGACTTCCATTTCCACAAGGTCAAGAAGTTCAGGGTCATCAACTAAGTCACACTTGTTCATAAACACAACCATAGAAGGCACACCAACCTGGTGGGCAAGCAGGATGTGTTCGCGGGTCTGAGGCATTGGGCCGTCAGCAGCGGATACAACAAGTATTGCACCGTCCATCTGGGCAGCACCGGTAATCATGTTTTTGATATAGTCGGCATGACCGGGACAGTCAACGTGTGCAAAGTGTCTGTTTTCTGACTGGTATTCAACGTGTGCGGTTGCAATCGTGATACCACGGGCTTTTTCTTCGGGAGCGTTGTCAATACTGTCGAATGAGCGGAAAGTAGCTCCACCTTTTTTGCTCAGATACAAAGTAATCGCAGCAGTTAAAGTGGTCTTGCCATGGTCAATATGACCAATAGTACCAACGTTAACATGGGGCTTATTACGCACGAATTTCTCTTTCGCCATTGTTCCTCCTGGATTCTTACATCCATTCTTTTGTTATTTTCTGTTAATTGTTAGCGGTAAACGAGGAGTTTACCCGGTTAGTGTTACCAAATCTATTTGGTAGTGGTCGTTCCCAAATTTATTCAGTAGAAATAAATAAAATCTGTGGAGCTCACAATCGGACTTGAACCGATGACCTCCTCCTTACCAAGGAGGTGCTCTACCGGCTGAGCTATGTGAGCTGCTGTTTTCATGTAATATAAAAATGGAGCGGGAAACGGGGCTCGAACCCGCTACCCTCAGCTTGGAAGGCTAATGCTCTACCAAATGAGCTATTCCCGCATGAAATAAAATTTATGGTGGAGAGGGGGGGATTCGAACCTCCGAAGTCGTCTGACGACAGATTTACAGTCTGTTCCCTTTGGCCGCTCGGGAACCTCTCCACACTATGGAGCCGATGAAGGGAGTCGAACCCCCAACCTATTGATTACAAATCAATTGCTCTACCATTGAGCTACATCGGCAACACGTTTTGTCACAATCCTTAGCACCTCGGTCTATTGTCAACCGAAAACTACACTCTATTATCGTTTAAATATCATTTTTCCAGTGTAAATGCCAAAAAAAACTACTCAAGATATATGTCAAATGTTTTTCTTTAATTGTGATTATTTGTTGAAAATCAGCGGTCTTTCCCTACCTTGTGTCATATTAGAAAAGGAAGAACACTCATTATTCCACAGAGATACTCCATGTATCCTGTTATTTTATGTTTTCTGAATTATGCTCTGTTCGTTTCTTTCCACATTACAAGATATATACAGAGATTAACTAAACAGAGGCCTTCCCAACAAATTTCGATTGCATTGATAAAATCATGATGAAAATTCCAAAAATATATATTAAAACCATATACCAGTTATATTGCTTTAACATTTTCTATTGTTGTATCGAGATCTTCTATATGTCCTTGCAAAGTAAATCTTGTTCTGATACTCTCAAGAAATTCAACTGCTTTATTTTTGGGATAAGCATTAAATAATTCACTTCGGACTCTTTCGTTATCTCTTATCATAGTTAATAATAACCGTAACTTGTCAGTATTTAAGGAGCTTATGAAATCTGCAAGGATATTATGACTTTCGGATCTCCCCCAATAATTTCCAAAGAATGTCGATAAAATCTCTTGATAAACTTCTTCAAAAACAACAGATGGAACTGAAGGTCCCAATTGGGACAATACCCTAGCTGCACTATTTTCCGAAGCCCAGCCATAAGATGCATCCTTTGCATTGGCAAGTTTACTAGCTGCTTTTCTATATATATTGGCTCTTGAGCCATCAGGAATATATTTAATCGCATTTAGAGAAACAAGCATTTCTAACAACCTAGTTTTTGCGCCCTTATCAATACTATTATCTGCTGTTTCATCAACCGCAAAAGAATGGTATTTTAAACCAGCTGTTTTTCTTAGGTCTTCAATTGACAATTCCCATACAACAGGAAAAAGAACTTTTGAATTACTTAAACTTGGCTCAGTACCATTGCATAATAATTCTAATAAAAATCCAAATAGTTTTCTTAAATCAGGGCTTTTTAAACTCTTTATTTGGTCAATATGGATCAAGATTTGTTCTTGAGCTAATGCAACATTTTTAATAGGATCAAATAAAGAAAATACTGAATGTCCAGGTTCTGGTATGCTCGCTTCAAATAAGTTCTTTTGAAGTAAAAGTGCTATAGCTATAGAATCTTCAACATCTACTTTAACATCTGATTCATGTGCAGCTGAAACATGATTTCTCATCCAGTTTATCATTTCCAATGCTTTACTAGCTTTAGGGTTTAATAATCCAAGATTTTTTGCTCCTTGAATAAGCATTAAATCATCTACATTTTCCCATCTTTCTGCGATTGTACTACCATCTTTATCATATTTTTTTCTTCCATTTTCTGTTTTAACAACAAACTCCCATAATTCTACACCAAAAGCTTCTACGCGTCTTTTCAAATTATGCATTGCGGCATTCCACAAAGCTAAAATTGAATAACTATAAAATCCAGATTCGAATAACCGAGTAGCTTCATTTACGTAGCCGAATTCAATTGCATCAAAGTTTGTCATTTGCTTACATGCCGATGAGACTAGTATTTCAGGAAGATATATACTCATTTTTTCTCCAATGAATCACTTTGTTTGAGGAAATAATTTTGTTCTAAGTCAATTGTAAACATCATATAGAAAATTCTCAAAATCCTTTAGGCACTAAATCCAATTTGTTAATAGATATATTGATATATTCAAGGTTTTCCCAAACTCGTAAGACTTCAATGTAATCCCAATACTTAAGCTTGTCTTTTAATCCCTGAACACCACTTGCGTGCTTTCTAATCTTTTCTATTTGTTTTGCATCTGATACTGCAACAATTCCTTGAACCGCATTATTATTTAAGGATTTGAGTAAATTCATGCAAAGACTATCTATGCTACCTTTGGTTTGAACTTCAAAAACATAGATAACCCTTCCCATGTTTCCAATTGTCTGTTCCCAAATGGTGTCAACTTTTGAACCATCAGCAACCCTCTTTTCAATATCTGCTGTAAACCCAAGCCAATTGCCAATGTCTTTGATTTTATCTCTTACTTCATTGTGGAGTTTTTTATCAGATATATTTTTAATATTAATTTCTTTACCTGATACTTCAAATTCATTTTTTCTACTTGGTTCTTTAATTTTCTTTCTTTCTTTTACTTTTTTGGTTTTTTCTCTAACAATCTTAGCTTTTTCGATGAGTTTTGGGTCAAATTCATATACTTTCTTAGCTATATTCTGTTCAAACAGAACTCTTTCCAGATACTTACCATCTGCATCACTTAATTTATTTAGGCTTCCCCTAACCATCATCGTCCATTTCTGGCTTGTTTTTGGCAGATTTTTTGTAAAGGAAAGATTCTTCCAGATAATATCTTCTTTTATTGGTAGACTGTTTTTAAAATTAAGCCAAACAAGTTCTTTGACTTTAAACCTTATGCAAAAAGGATCTTCTTTGGTCATAAATATTGGAGTTGAATCTTCAAAATAGTTCGATTTAACTTCTAAAATCCCAAACCATCTTGAGAGTCTTGTAACATAACATATTAATTTATCACCAGGCTTCATCTTCGCAGCAATGTTCTCTTGTCTTTTTCTAAAGCCAGAAATAAATTTATCTGAATCCTTGAATGCCTGATATGTTTCAGGAGAGAATAAATCAATATAATAAGCCATCTTTGATTCCTTATTGTTTTTTTTAAAAGGAAATAGAAAGTCATATTTGTCAAGAAATATTCATCAAGATTATACTTTAAGCTCAAGCATATGTTCTACTTCCATATTTCTTTCAATCGGATTTCTAGTACTTAGCTATCTTTGCACATCAGTCAAATCATAATAGAATTACGGAGTAAGTCCGTAATGGTAGCGTATTGCTCTTAATTAAAAATGGTACAACCCCTGGCATAGATTTTTAAAGTAATGTACTGCTTCAATTAATTTGCGGATAAAGCATATGTTTTCAATTCCTGCTATATCCAATAACCATGCTTATTCCCATGTTTCTTTCTTCTTTATATCTTAATTACAACCCGGGTAGTTCCCGGGTAGTTCCCGGGTGATTCGCGGGTGAAACCCGGGAAGTACCTGATATAATCCCGGTATAATCTTGGGATGAATTAAAGAGTGAAAAGATACGACAAATGGACTGCGTTCATTTGAATTAAAAATTTAGATTAAGAATTAAAAGAGATATTTAATCACAGAAAACAGCGTGGATCCCTGTCCCGTTCTTCAACGGGAGGGACCCTCGAACCGCAGGAATGACGGGAAAGGAAATGGATCCCCGCCTTCGCGAGGATGACGTAAGGGATGGCAAGCTCCTGTTTGCCATTTGCCAAGCTGGAGCTTGGCAACCCTAAAAAACTGGATGATGCTTTCGCATGAGAGAAGTTTCTGCCTTCGCTGGTATGACATCAAAGAATCCCGTAGGGATGCTATATGGTAGCCCAGGATTTTGAATCCTGGGTATGGATGAATAATATTTTTTTTTTGTAACTCCCCCCATCTCAGTCATGCGACAAAGGTCGCATGACTGAGATGGGGGAAGTGCTTTTTTTGTATTTTGTGTTCATATCTTTCCCAGGGTTCGAAACCCTGGGCTAATAAATGTCACCCTTACGGGTTGTTTGGCACATAGCTGCTTTGCACCCTTGCGACTTTGCGTTTAAAAATAACTTAGTTATGCCATTTGCAAAAAGGCGCTACTCTCTTTTCCCTCTGAGTCTCTGTGGTGAAAGGAAATATGGAACTGGATCCCCGCCTTCACGAGGATGACGAATAGGGAATAACTTTGCGGCTTTGCATCTTTGTGCCTTTGCGTTTTGGATTTATGCCTTTTGGAAAAAGGTGCTACTCTCTTTCTCCTCTGAGTCTCTGTGGTGAAAAAACGGACAGGCACAAGACCTGTCCCTACAAGCATAAAAAAACATAGATCCCCGATCGGGTCGAGGATGACGGACGCAGGTAATCTATAGCATAAATAAGTTGACAAATATCATGGCAATCGGTAACGTTATATTAGCGTGGTTCAGCGCATTAAATCAATTAAAACCTGGGGAGGAAAAGATGAGAAAGAGTTTTTTTGTTGTCCTGTGTTTAATTATAATACTGCTTCTGGTAATGTCCTGCAGTACAAAATCCACCGAACCGAAAACCGTAGCTACCCCAACCTTTTCTCCTGCCGGAGGTACTTATTCTTCCGGACAGACGGTTACCATCTCCTGTGCTACAAGCGGTGCGGAAATAAGATATACTTCTGACGGAACTGTACCGACCTCTGCATCAACATTGTATAGTGCTCCTATAACAGTATCTGCCACATCAACTATCAAAGCCAAAGGCTTCAAAGATGGCTGGGATGCCAGCCAGACTGCAACTGCAGCGTACATTATTTATGCACTTCCTGCAGAATTTGTACTTGTTGAAGGCGGGACTTTCTTTAACGGTTTATCAAACGTCACTCTTAGCAGCTATTACATTTCCAAATATGAGCTGACCCAGACCGAATACACTGCTGTGATGGGAACGAACCCGTCTAATCATCAGAGTGTTACAAATGGACCTGTGGAAAATATGTCCTGGCTCAATACTATTGTGTATTGTAATAAACGCAGCGTGATGGAAGGTCTGACCCCCTGCTACAGTTACAGCACCTTTGGAACAAATCCGGTCAACTGGCCGGAAGAATGGGATGATGAAGACGTTTATCCGCCCTATTCAAATCATGAATTGATTGCCTGTAACTGGGCTGCTAATGGATATCGTCTGCCCACTGAGATGGAATGGGAATACGCTGCCAGGGGTGGAAATCTATCCCAGGGATATACATACAGTGGAAGTAATGATATAGATTCAGTAACCTGGTACTCAGATAATTCAGGCAATACTACTCATCCCGTAGACTCCAAAGCTCCCAATGAATTGGGAATATATAATATGAGCGGTAATGTTAATGAAATGGTATGGGATATTCAGGATGCATATCCTGCAGGTGACCAAACCAATCCGCATGGACCTGAAAATGGTTGGTATAGAGCTGTCCGCGGAGGTGAGTATTTGGGACTGGAAGCACACTGCCAGGTTAATTACCGGGGAGCTTGTTCTGTAACGTATCCTTCTTTCAACCGTGGTTTCCGTATTGCCAAAAACTATCCGTGATTGATTAAGAATTGCAGATAATCTGAACAGCGTGTCTTCCCAAACTTGATTTGGGATCCAGCTCCGCTAAAGAAATCCGGAATGACATAAAGAGGTTGACAAGATATCAGGTCTGACGTTCTTTTGCAATATACATTTGAATAAATTATGAATACTATATAGAACAATTTATGGGGGATATCATGAAGTGTTTATTAGTAGCAATAATGTTATTCATGGTGGTCGGTTTGGCATTTGCCGAATGGACTGTTGTAGGTTCTTATCCCATCAGCGGAAAAGCTTCCGGGCTTGCTTCTGACGGGACATATCTTTACTACGGCATCTATGGTACAAACGGTGGTCGCGTCTACCGGTTTAATCCGGCAAATCAACAGGAAACTATGCTGTTTGATAATTCAACAATTAACGACAGCTATGGAATGACCTATGACGGTCAGTATCTCTGGATTACAGACCACGTTACTTCTACGACTGTTCCTGCTTATGCTCTCCAGCTTGATTTTACAGGTGCAGTTGTTTCACAGTTTAATCTTCCCGACTATTATATGTCCGGTATTGCCTATGATGACGGGAACTACTGGGTTAATACCTATTATCCTGACCCCGGGACAATTTATAAAGTAACCGGTACAGGAGCTATTCTTCAACAGTTTACAGCTCCCAATGCACAGCCCTGGGATATATGCGTGGAAGGTAACAATCTCTGGATAGCAGATTACAACGCATCAATGTTTTATAAAGTTACTGAGACAGGTACTGTTTTGGAAAGTCATGCTTCAGAGATTCAAAGACCTGCAGGTGTAGTATATGATGGGCAGTATTTGTGGTATGTGGCAGGAGCTTTGAGCGCTCCCAGCACTCTTTATAAAGTAGATTTATCCGGTACAGGGACTCCCGTTATCAATGTAGCTGTTGATGAATATGATTTTGGCAATGTAATAGCCACTCAAACCGCAACTGATAATATCACTGTTACAAACACAGGAGTTGGTGACCTGATATTAAATAATATAAATTTCTCCTCTGCCTTTTATTCAACCACTGCTGTTTTACCGGATACACTGTCGCAGAATGAAAGTGTTCAGATCCCTGTAACGTTCTCACCTAACGCCCTGGGAGAATTTCCTGATGTTATGACCATTGCTTCCAATGACCCGATACATCCGGCCGTGACGGTAGATTTAACCGGGTATGGAGTTTCAGCCAATGCATCAATTGCACTCTCGCCTTTAACAACAGATTATGGAGTGGTCAGGATAAATGGTGATACAGGCAGGTTTTTCACTATTCTTAACCAGGGATTAGCCAGTCTTCTGATTACCAGCATCAGTTTCTCTAATCCTGATTTCTTTATTGATAACAGCGTTCAACTGCCTATTAACCTCCTTACCCGGGAGGAATATTCACTGCGTATTTGGTTCAGTCCAGGTTCTGCAGGACAGATTATATCCACTGCCTTTTTCAGTAGTAATGATCCCGTAAATCCTCAGGCAAGCATTAGTCTCACAGGAGTTGGAGAAGCATCGAACCTGGCAATGGGTTCGCAGCTTTGGGATTATCAGATTGAAGACGGAACTTTCACAAATATCAGGGCAATCAAGCCAATATCCGATATCTGGGGTAACGGACTAGACGATGTGATTGAATGCGGAGAAGACTATTATGTAAGAGCTTTGAACGGTAATTCCAGCGGAACTGCAGATGTTATCTGGGAACAATATATATATTCCGGGGCTATATATTCATACCGTGGTCTGGCAATCAGCAATGACCTTAACGGTGACGGAATCAAAGATGTGGTTGTCGGCACTACAGGCGGAGACCGTGCAGTAAGGGCATATTCAGGAAAAACAGGGACTTTGCTCTGGATTTTTAATACTGATATTTACGGAGAAGGCGGCTGGGTATACATGGTGGATGCAGGTCATGATTTTAATAATGACCAGATACCTGATGTACTTGCAGCAACAGGTGATGATGCATATGAAACAGGACCTAAACGTGTTTTCCTGATTAATGGAGCTACCGGATTAGTGATTTGGGAACGTTATGCACAGGGTCCTGCCTTTGCAGTAATAAGCGTAGAAGATTTTACCAATGACGGGGTACCGGATGTAGTTTCCGGAACTTCCAACGAAGCGGAAAACCAGGCATTTGTAAAAGGTATTAACGGAGCGACCGGAGCTATAGAATGGAGCATGGAACCAGCCGGAACATCTGTATGGGCTCTGGCTCAGATAGATGATTTGAACAATGACAACATTGATGATATAATTATCGGTTCTTTTAATGACAACGGTAACTATTATGCTTTAAACGCTGCTACAGGCAGTGTCATCTGGTCCGGTTCTACAGGAGCATCACTGATTATGCAGTTTGAAGTATTGGGAGATGTTAACGGAGACGGATTTAATGATATAGCTATTGGTCATGTTTCACCAAATGCTGTTCTTGTAAGCGGATTGACAGGTCAATTCATCTGGTCTCAACCAATTGCTGATAACGGCTGGTATATAGCTAACGGCGGCGACCTGACAGGTGACGGGATAAATGACCTGATGATAGGCACTCTATATATAAATAATGCAGCATACTATATAGACAGTACAGACGGGGATATTCTGGCAACTATAACACCAGGAACTCCCGTAGATGCAATAGGAGCAATCAGGGATGTAACAGGAGATAACTCCAAGGAAATGATTGTCGGAGGAAGGAACGGTACTATCCGTTGTTATTCCGGTGGACCTGTTACATTACCTAATCCGGGATATATTGCAGGTTCTGTAGCCATATCAGAAGGACCCGGAATCATTACACAGGTAGTCGTATCGGCAGGAAACGTAAATGTAAATCCAAACCAGCAAGGGGAATATACTATAACTATTGCACCGGGAACGTACACTGTTACTGCCACTCTTCCCGGCTATTATGCACCACCTATTCCCAATGTGACTGTTATTGCAGGTCAGACTGTTGGTGATGCTTTTTTCCCGTTACAATTGCTGCCGTTGGTACATCCGGTTAATCTGGCAGTTAATGTTGAGACTGGCGTCTTTACCTGGGAGGATTCCTTATCAGCACATGATTATTATCCTGACAGCTATAACGTCTACCTGGATGGTAATCTGGCAGGAAATACGACTGATTCGATCTATACTTTTGCCGGTCTGGTAGTTAATACCACATATCTTGCTGGTGTGCAGGGAGTTTACCCTACCGGTGAAACTGATATAGTAACTACTCAATTCACTTATACCGGTTCAGGAATCGGTGATGAGCCAGTTCCCATAGTTACCGGATTACTGGGTAACTATCCAAATCCTTTCAATCCAAGCACAACTATCAGCTTTTCATTGGAGAAATCAGATTATGTTACTTTAGAAATTTATAACGTAAAAGGTGAAAAGATTAGGCGGCTTGTAGGCGAAACTATGAAAAGAGGTATACACTATCTCTTATGGGATGGGAAGGATGACTCACATAAACAACAGGCAAGTGGTGTCTATCTGTATCGTTTTGTTACAGGCAAACATAGCGAAACAGGTAAAATGCTGCTCCTTAAATAGATAAAACACAGGCAGGAGAGATTTAACCGCAGAAAGCACAGAAAAACAGACAAAGAATTAGAACACGAAATACACTAAAAAGAAGAAATATACGAAAACAACACTTTAGTGTCATTCCGTACTTAATACGAAATCCAGCTCCGCAATAAAAGTCTGCGAAACAGACAAATGTTATAACTTAAAACCTGGATAACAGCCTGCGCTGGAATGACCCAACCACTTAACTCGTAACTCGTAACTCGTAACATAAACCCTCTGTGTCTCTGTGGTGAAAAAATCACATAGTCAGGTTGTGGCTGTTTTCCTTCAGCCATTTACGTCTCGATTTATAATCCGGTATAATGGATTCCACTTTGTGCCAGAAGGCTTTGGAGTGGTCATGATGTTTTAGGTGAACAAGTTCGTGCACAACAACATAGTCGATGATTTCCAAAGGAGCCATAATCAACCGCCAGCTGAAATTGACATAGCCTTTGGGAGAACAGGAACCCCATCTCTGTTTAGCATTGGATAATCTGATTGCTTTAACTTGTAGTCCTGTTGCTGCTGAATATTGCTCTACCCTATCTGTAATGACCTGCAAAGCTTCTTTTTTGTACCATGAATATAAAACTTTCTGCACATGATGACTGTGCTTTGGTGCTATATATAGCTTTCCGTGAAGTTCTACAGTTGATTTAAGGATATCGGAAAACTCCAGGATATAGCTTTCACCCAGATAGAGAAACTCCTCGCCTTCTGTAAAAGCTTTTTGTATCACAGCATTGTTACGGACTCTGGTTACTTGTTTCTCTATCCAGTCCTGCTTCTTCAGGATAAAATCCTCAATCACCTTTACTGATAACTTCAGAGGTGCACGTACTTCAAGTTCGCCATCCTTAGTTATATGAATGGCTAAAGTTCTGCGTCTGGAGCGGATAAGATTATATTCCATGGGTATTAAGTCTGCTATCTGATGATAGCTTTTAACTCCTTCCAGGTTACTTTACTACTTCTGGAGACTAAATCATTAAAAGCAGTTTCCTGTTCACGTGTGTAGAACTTTACTGCCACTACCTTGTAAAACATTGAGGTGCAGAACAATGCTACTTCCTGATGAATATATGTCAACCCTGTTGTGCTTCCAAGATACCAGAAATAGTCATCATCATCCGGAGTTTCATTAAACAGGATAATATACCTGTCCGGAGTGGCAGGAACACCGTAAATAGTAGTTGAAACCGCATCCCAGCTTATTTCAGCATTGTTTGCATTAATTGTAATCAGGACATTTTCCGGTATAGAAAGTGGAACTTCCACATTACCAATAAGGGTAATCATTATTACCGGCTGATTTATTGAATTATTAATAATCCTCATCGTATCGTATACAGCAGCATTAGTTAACGGTGCAAAGGTCACTGTTATAAGAATTGAACTTCCTGCATATACAGGAACCGGAATTATTCCATGTGGAAAAAACCTTGTCTCTGGTTGTGCAAAAGTTATTTCGTTAATCCACAAAGTGTCTGTGCCGTTATTCAGAATTTCAATTTGCTGATGAGACTGCTGTCCGGGATTAACCATACCATAACTCATTATAGCAGGTGACAATAATTGTGCCATTGGAACATGAGGAGTTGCCGTAATGTAATCCGTTCTGGTATAGGTCTGCACTCCGTCAAAGGAGTTTGTAACTGTCAGTGATACAGTATATGTTCCCGGGATTTCATAAATATGCGTAGGATTTTCCATGTCGGAAGTATTTCCATCGCCAAAGTCCCATAGCCGGGTTGAGATTATGCCACTTCCGGGATTGACTGTTTCGGTAAAATTAACTTCAAGGGGAATCTCTCCGGTTGTGTTGTCAGCCACAAAGTCAATTGTCGGCAGAACCACTTCAAAAGGATGAATAATAAAACTGCCTGAACTTTCAATATGCATATAGCTGTCTTCTGTGGAGGTTAATCTTACCCTGCAGGTAGTTGAAGGCAAATTCGGCACTTCCCATGCATAGTAACTATACCAGGCAGGAACGTTGCCGGCAAGATTAGTCCAGGTTATTCCATCATCATAACTGAGATCAATATTAATGGCATTCAAGCCAAATTCATCCCAGGTTATCTCCTGATTGGAAAGAGCAAAATAGTTCTCACCACCATCTGGAGCTTGCAGAACAAGTACTTTGTCAGTAACTACAAAAGGATTCTCAGACTTGCCTATTATCCGGCTGGAATTGCTTTCAACTGCCCTCAGCCACATCTCATTTGCCTGTCCGGTAATACAAAACCACTGCATTTCCTGATTTAACACTGAAACTGCATTGTTGTTTATTCTAGTCCAGATGGTATCATCAGTGGAAAATTCCCACCAGATATTCCAGGCAGGATTTACAGCCTGGTTTGTCCATCTGATGGGGAAAAGAGATGTATTGGTAACAAATCCACCGCCATTGGCATTCATCAGTTTAAGAGGATTGCGAATACTGAAGTCAGCATCGCTAATGTCATACATGGCAGGATTATCAGCATTTGAAACCCTGATTCTGCCGGTTGAGGTTGGTGTTCCGGGGACCGATGTAATAAAGCTTCCTGCACTTGCAGGAGTTGAAGATATTATCTCAGACCAGTTGTTTCCGCCGTCCGGAGAATACTCTATCTTTACATTGGTAACTCCAGGCGCAGACCACATAATATCAGCGTTATAATAATCAGAATAATCACCTGTAATCACTTCTCCGCCATTGGGAGAAATTACCTGTACTTTACCTATACCAAAGACATTATCCGAAATGTCATATATTTCAGGATTAGCTATACTGCGAACCCTTATTCTGCAATTGGAAGAAGGATTGTCGGGAACAGACCACTGGTAGGTATTTGTATCTAATCCTGTAATAATTTCAGTCCAGGATACGCCATTATCTATGCTCAAATCAAGAGCTACATTTGTTACATTTTGCCTAATCCAGTTGATATCGATACTTTGCCCCACATTAAAGTGAATACCGCTGTTATTGGGATATGAGAACAATAACTTTGGCAAAGTACTACTTGTAGTAATCCTGAAGGCATCACTCACATCGTTAAACAATTGATTGTCAGCCGAAGCTATCATAATTTTACATAGGGTGGAATTCAGCGCCGGCACCTGATAGTAATAAAATCCCTGGCTGCCTGCAACAGTTGCCAGGTTATACCATTGGCTGCCATTATCAAATGATATGTATAATACAACCTGCGGAGGAGGATTAATCGTTGACCAGCTAACTGTTCTGGTTGTTCCTGATAGCCATATGTCTCCTGCCACAGGATATTCCAACACATCATAACCATACGTTTGAAAGGACCAGACAGGACAATCCGGTGCATCTCCAAATGAGTTATACGGTACTATTTTCCAATAGTAAGTAGTATTTAATTCCAAATCAGGAGATGGATTATAATTTAGAGTTGCTCCCAAATCCAGGCTATCAACAATATTGGTGGGCGGATTATCTGTCCCGAGCCAGATTTTGAAACCTGATGGAATATTTGAACCCAAAGAGTTGATATTGCCATTCCAGTTTAGTATTTTGGATGGTAATATTGACACAGAAGTATTTCCTGGAAGAGGTTGTGATGCTATGTCAGGGATTTGTGTCACTTCTGTCAGTTTTGCCACATAGATATTGTCACTGTAGTCACCTGTAGATAGACTATTGTAGCCAAAAGTTGCAGCGATCCTATAACTTCCGGTTATAAATACTTCTCCGGCGTTATTTACAGCATTTGAAAATGCTATGTCATAATCATTACCACCCGCGCTTTTTGCCCAAACCCAGTTACCGAGACTGTCTATTTTTGCAACGAAAGGGTCATAATGAGGTGAATTAAGGATTGTTGTACCAAAAGTAGCATTTCCACTAAAATAACCTGATGTGTATAAATTGCTAGCGCTGTCAATTGATAAACCCCTGCTTTCCACATTACTTGTTACGACTGCCTGGGTTGCCCATTGCCAGATACCTGCGCTGTCAATTTTCGCTACGTAAGCATTCATATTAGGGGCACCGGCTAAACTTATAGCGCCGAAACTTGCAGAATACTGATATGTTCCGGATATATATGCATCTCCATTATTATTTGCTGTTATACTATAACAGGATTGATAGTTGGGTCCTCCGCCTTGTGTTGTCCAAATCCAGTTACCCTCGGTATCGAGTTTTGCTACAAATACATCATTATCCCATTGTTGGGTACTGGATAATTGAGTAGTCCCAAATGTAGCAGTTCCTGCGAAATAACCGGATAGATAAACATAACCGGCATTATCTGCAGTGATGGAGTATCCGGTCTCATTAGCTGACCCTCCGGCATTTTTCGCCCATAGCCAGTTGCCATTTGTGTCAAGTTTTGCTATGAAAATGTCTGTAGATCCCAATCCGGGTAAAACTGTGGAACCAAATGCAATTGTGTTATAATAATACCCGGTAACATAAGCATTTCCTGCGATGTCGCATGCTACAGACCAGGAGTAATCACTGTCCCAACCACCGGCTTTTATTGCCCATAGCCAATTACCGTTCGTATCAAGTTTTGCCACAAAAATATCATGAGAACCAAAACTGGATAAAGTGGTCCCACCTATAGTGGTAGTATATTGAAATGCTCCTGTAAGGTAAATATTACCCGCACCGTCTAAGGCGATTGAGGTGCAATTATCATCTTCGGGTCCACCACCTTTTATTACCCAAAGCCAATTGCCGGCTGCATCAAGCTTGGCTATAAAAAAATCTCTTTGACCACTACTGGTTAATGTTGTTGTACCTATTGTGGTTGTATCATAAAATATTCCCGCAACATAAGAATTGCCGGAATCATCAACTTTGATAGCCATTCCCTGATCCGTACTCGTCCCTCCGGCATCTTTCACCCATTGCCAGTCCATATTCTGTCCATAAAGTGCAGTTAGCACCAAAGCCATCACTAAAATTACAAATCTTCTTACCATTATATCCTCTCAGGTTCTTTATTTAGTTGGATTTTTTTTATTTTAATTGGAATGTGGTTTTGTTATCCCTTAAAGCAGAGATGTTTTACTGTCAAGAAATATTCTATTTTATATCCTGGCTTGGAGGTTTTTTCCCTTAATTGAATTTTTTCTTCAGCTACAATTCTATAAAAGAAATGTATTTAATGCTTTACTTAATTAAGATTAGCTGTTTAAATATGAGCTCTTTTTAACGTTAAATGAGCTTATAACAACTTTCTTTCAGTCAGTTTTTTTCTCAGGATTTCTTTCAAAAGTTTATATGTTGGCGGCGGACCAAATTCTACGGGTTCTGAATCGAAGTAAAAAGCATCAGAAAGTCCCCATTCTTCCATCACAGCTTTATCACGTGTGTTGTATTCTTCAAACAATACAGTATTGGGATATTTTGCTGCCAGTCGTTTTATTCGTTCATAAGTGATGTTCTGATCAAGGCACCAGCCATTTACAAAGACGCTGATTTTCAGTTTATTTTCACCCGGTGTTGGAGTCTTCTTTGGTTTAATCCATTTGGGTGGAACTGCATCATCAGCATATGTTTTCCAGACAAGTGCAGCCATCCCGTCACTGTCGATTTTCTCATATCCGTGTTTGATATACCAGGCAGCAGTCATCCAGAATGGCATTTCCAGACCCCAGGCAACGATACCTTTTGCCCCAAGAGACTGTACATCAGCTTCTGTAGCTTCCAAAAGAGCTGTGCCAAGTCCTTTACCGGATAGGTCTCCCCTGCCTGCTTTGTGACCATGCACCCAGATACAACAGATAAAATAAAGGTCTTTACCTTCTATAATAGAATACTCTACCGGCAGATATTGTATCATGCCTGCAATCACTCCCTCATCGTTCAAAACCAGCTTTACCCTGAGTCCTTTTTCTTTCATATCATTGAACCAAAGCTGTTTTTGATTACCTGCTTCTTTCATTTCGTCGGACCATTCTTCCAGACAGACAAAATACAACTGCTCATGTTCAGGAGTTAAATCTATTACTTTCATGCTGACCTCCAGATCGGATTCAATAAATTATTTAGAATAGCCTGCCTGTCAAGGTTTATCATTCCTAATATTGAACCATCTGTGATAATGAATAGTGTGTAGTCCTGTGTACTTATTCTCTCTTCATTTCTAATCCGGAAAGCAAATAAATGTTGAAATGACTCTCTTTTTCCCCTTGGATGTTCCTTAGGATTTTCAGTATATCTGCAGTATAGTTTCTGTATACTTGCAGTATAGTTTCTGTATACTTGGATACAGAAACTATACATTAAATATACTGCAAATACACAATTGATTTATTGAAGTAAAAAAGCACAAAAAAAGCATTTAAGTAGGACTAAATTAGCTAAGAAAAATAAAGTATTTGCATAAAATTGTGAGGGTAAATATATTGGTTTATGTATATAATGAAGATACTGAAGTATAAATAATATCAAGGAGATAAGATGTTTACAAAAAAGAAAGTAGTCTTCTTACTGGTTATAATAGTAGCTCTTGGAGCACTTCTGTTTGCCGAAGAAGCAAAGAAAAAGGATGTTAATGATATGTCAAACCTGATGAACAAAAAAGTCAATGTTGTAATGAAAACAAATCAAGGCACGATTGAGCTTGAACTCTGGCCCGATATGGCTCCGGAAACCGTAAAGAACTTCACTAAACTCAGTAAAGACGCCTTCTATGAGAAGACTTATTTCCACAGGGTAATTCCTGATTTTATGATTCAGGGCGGAGATCCCAATACCAAGGATTCAACACGAGCAAACGACGGACAGGGCGGTCCCGGATACCAATTTGAAGATGAGTGTTATATTGATGGTGAGCCAATAACCGGTAATATCGATACTGATGAAATGGCATTCAAGGTCTGGACTGAAGTTATCATGCCATATATGCAAAGCACAGAAAATCCTAATCCAGTCATCCAAGCGATTGTCGATTCCGTACAGATTAAGCAAAGTGGTGAACCCATTATGGAGAAAACTATTGGATTTTTCACCGATGCAACAGGAATTCAATTGAAGGAAAAAACCCTGAAGCATAGCGTTGACTACGGTACAATCTGCATGGCAAACAGCGGTCCCAATACAAATGGCTCGCAGTTCTTTATCGTTACCAAGAAAGACGGAGCTGCCTGGTTGGCTGGCAAACATACAGTCTTTGGACAAGTAACCAAGGGAATGGACATTGTCCATAAAATAGAAGCCCTTCCCCGTGATAAATCAGATAATCCACTGGTGGAGAACCAGGCAATAATTCAAAAAATAACTATTAAATAATATTCCATTAACCCTGTTCCATATACCATTCCTGCTTGGCGGGAATGGTATATTTATCTATGAGGTGGTAATGAAAGCTATTTACACTTTTGAAGATGAACACACCGGTAAAGTCTATGTTCTGATTCCAAAAATACGTGAAATCTCTACCGCTTTAGGTAGTATTGTAATTACATATGATAATGGTGATAAAAAGACTTTTGACGTACCAAACCTAAAACAAACGATGGACCATTTGCTTATATCCATTGAAGCTTATTACGCTGATTTGAGAAAGTAAAGCTCTTTTTTTTCAAACAACTAATAATTCAACTTTAAAGAAGAGAGGTTTTGAGCATGAGTACTCCCCTATTTGACCTTCATCAATTTTGGGTTAATATTGTAACACCTGAAAAAATCGCATTATATGTAAAAATCCTGTTGATTCTTTTTATCGGAATACCTCTGGTAGGATTCATTAAACGCCTGACGGGAAGACTGATCAAGGATAAATTTTCGCTGCAGTCAGAGATGCTGATAAAGAGATTTGTCTATTACATCGGGATGATGATTATCTTTATCAGCGTTCTGAATGAAATGGGATTCAAGCTGTCTGCACTGTTAGGTGCTGCAGGTGTTTTAGGTGTAGCAATCGGATTTGCTTCCCAAACCAGCTTTTCCAACATTATCAGCGGTATCTTTCTTATTTCAGAAAAGCCTTTTACTGTAGGTGATATCATCCAGATTGGCGACACTGTCGGATACATTATATCAATAGATTTGCTCTCTATCAAAGTACGCACCTTTGATTACAGGTTTGTGAGAGTCCCTAATGAAAATATGATTAAGGCCGAAATTGTTAACCTCACAAGGTTTGACACCCGTAGGGTAAATATTAATATCTCCGTGGCTTATAAAGTTGACCTTAATAAAGTATTCACTATCCTGAAAGATGTTGCAGCTAAGGAACCTATGGCTATGAAAGAGCCGGAACCGGTTATTTTCATTGATAAGTTTGGGAATTCAGGCATTGATATTATGTTTGGGGTTTGGGGCAATACAGAAAATTTCGTTGAACTTAAAAATGCTTTGTATATGAAAGTAAAGGAACGTTTTGAAGCTGAAGATATTGAGATTCCTTACCCTCATATAAAAGTAGCCAACACTGAAGATTCCCTCATTCCGGTTGGAGTTCAGATGAGGAGTAAAGCAGAAGCTTGAAATGCAGATAATAAAAGGCATAATATTTGATCTGGACGGCACTTTACTCTATACCCTGGATGATATTGCAGATGCAGAAAACAGTGCCCGGGCAGAATTAAATCTTCCTCCCTTACCTGTTGAGGACTATCGCTGGATTGTAGGCGGTGGAGCAGATGACCTGGCAAGGAAACTATTGCCTGAAAACAGGCAGTCAAACGAAGATATCATTAAATTCGTAGAGCGGTTCCGCTATTATTATCACCTGAACTGGCATCACAAGACAAAACTCTATCCCGGCATCTCAGAATTAATCAAATTCCTGCGGGATAAGCAATATCCTCTAGCAATACTGTCCAATAAACCTGAAGAATTTGCCCTGAAAATAGTTGACTACTACTTCCCTGACTGGCAGGGAATAAGCAAGCCTAAGACATTCACTCATGTTATAGGACAGAGAAAAGGCTGTAAGATAAAACCTGACCCGGCAGCAGCACTTGAAATTGCAACTGAATGGAATATAAGCCCGGAATTTATTGGACTGGTTGGCGACTCTGATATTGATATAATCACCGCTCATAATGCAGGAATGATATCTGTAGGTGCCGAATGGGGATTTAGAGGAAGTGATGAACTGGCAGCTAATAATGCACATATCCTGTTAACATCCCCTCTGGATTTAATCAAATACTTAGATTAGGATTAGAGTATGAAAAGCTATCGTAAAGAGTTATGGTTTAACACAAGTAACCGCAGGGAGTATATAAATATTACTCCTCAGGTTGATGAATGTCTCAGGGAAAGCGGCATCAGGGAAGGTCTCTGCCTGGTTAATCCCATGCATATCACTGCAAGTGTGTTCATTAATGACAATGAACATGGATTACATCAGGATTTTGAAAAATGGCTGGAAAAACTGGCACCGGAGCTTCCCCATTCGCAATATGCTCATAACGGCTTTGAAGATAATGCGGATGCTCATTTAAAAAGACAGGTGATGGGCAGAGAAGTTGTGGTAGCAGTTACCAACGGTAAATTGGATTTTGGTACATGGGAACAAATATTCTATGGTGAATTTGATGGGAAAAGACGCAAACGTGTGTTGGTAAAGATAATTGGTGATTAGGTTTTAAATACCGGACAGAATATTAATGGCAAACAAAGTCTTAGTAATTTCGGGGATTAGTGCAGTTCTTTTTATAGGTTATCTAATATATAATTCTGTAACTGAACCTGTTTTCCGGCAAAGCGATACTTCTATAGATATAGCAGATGATCCGGCACAAAAAACGCTTAAAGATGTTACTTTAGCTCCGATGCAGCTCGGAAGTTCCAGGTTTTTCTTCGATGTTAAAGCTTCTTATACGCTTAAAGGTATGCTGGTTAGTAAAAGAAGATATTCCAGGGGATTTATGAGCAGACTTTCACCCTATGATTATGCAATCATCTGGGGTAAGACTATTGATATGCTGCCACATTTAAGATTCACTCAGACTTACAGGTACTGCCTGTATAATTACAAACTATCCACTCCTGTAGATCCTAAGTATGTTCAGTCACATATGTCAAATAATCATATGATTCCATCCACCCAAAATATCCGCAAAGCTCTTAAATATGCAAAGAAAGGTGATTTGGTAGAGATAGAAGGATATCTGGTGTATGTAACTGCTACCTCAAAGAATAAAGGGACAAGCAATTGGAATTCAAGCTTAATAAGGGAAGACGATGGTAATGGAGCCTGCGAAGTTATTTATATAACTAAGCTTCGAATCAAAGACAAGATTTATGAATAGTTAACTAAAGCTATTTCTTAAAATATCCCCTTACAATTCGAACGCCGATACTTGTATACTTGCCTGTAGCATTTTCTTTTCCTCTGCCGGCAACGCGCTCATAGTTTCTGCTGTCAGCCCAGGAACCACCTCTCAATACTCTGTATGAACCGTTTTCTGCACCTTTGGGATTTGCCTGTGGTTCACTGCTATAAGCATCATACCAGTCCCAGCACCATTCCCAAACATTACCGCTCATATCATACAATCCAAGTTCATTGGGTTTCTTTTGTCCTACATTTTGTGTTTTATATCCTGAATTGTCTTTATGCCAGGCAACATCATACTCGTTATCACTACCCGAAAAATTATAAAAATTGCTGTTTAAGCCACCCTTGGCAGCGAATTCCCATTCCGCTTCAGTAGGCAGCCTGTATCCATCAGCTTCCCAATTGCAGGTTACTGTCCACTTCATACTATCGTTTTTGTTAACATTGTTAGGATCTGGATTATTTTTATCAATTGTATAACAGGGTGTGAATCCTGCCAATAAACTTAGGTTATTGCAGAATTCGATGCATTCATACCAGCTTATATGTTCCACCGGTAAATCAAATCCGTGGAAATTGGAAGGATTGCTTTCTGTAGCAAGGTTCCAGATTTTTTGAGTTACTTGTATTTTACTGATTAAAAATGAGTTCAGTTCAACTTCATGAATAGGTTTTTCGTCGCTTCTGCCCACACTGTTAGTATCTCCCATACTGAATTTACTGCCCTCAACAAGGACCATATCGTATTCTGCCAATACCTTGCCTGTGAAGAACATAAATATATCCCGGAAGATATCGATTTCATACTTGTTTTTCTTCTTTTTCTCAACTAACCGGTTCTTTGTGATAAATTTAGTTTCTTCTTTCCGTAACCAATTCCCGGGTTTTACAACAACTCTTTCACGATAAGGTTCCATTACTTTAACCGTAACATCATGCTCAAACTTCAGCTTTTCTATAGCTTTGCTCATAAAGACAGGTTTGATTTTAAAGTTATTCCATTCTTTTTCAGCATTACTCAGCTCCAGCAAAGGTTTTTCTGTGGAGAATCTATCTACTATTTCCTGTAACTCGGAAGGTACCTTGTGAGCTTTCATTGCGTTCATATCATCGGAAATTCTTTTTGACAGGTTAGCAAATTTTTCGCTTTTAATACTTGATAAGCAATCTCTCAATTCACTTTCATAAACCTGGAAGTCACCATCACCGGCTGCTTTCAAAGCATAAAAACCATGTTTGTTGATTACATTGTTTAATAAATGTATTGCAGGTTCAATTTGTTTTGCTGCCATATTATACTTCGCCAGCATAAAATATGCTTCAGTCAGATTTTGATTCATTTCAACAGCTTTACCTGCGAATGATATAGCTTCGTCAAACTTCCCCTGACAATAATTCGCCCAGCTTATGCACAAGTATGCTAAAGCTGTGTCGGAAGGGAAATCTGTATGTGCAAAAGCAACCACATGTTTAAATGATTCCTCAGCTTTTTTCAGATCGACAGCTTTGAGATTACAATCATAAAATCCCAATCTGATAATTCCCTGTAGTTGGTAAAAGCGCCATTCAGACTTAAATCCCGAAGAAGTCTGGTTTCCATAAACTGCTTTCTCAATTTCTTCCAAAGCCGTCGTATCGTCTTCTCTAGAAAATGCTTCGCGTGCTTTATCAAAGTGGTTGAAAGCTAAAGTTTGTTCAGGTGAATCAGTAGAGTGAACTAACAAACTTAGCTTCTCATTCATATGCCCCATTCTGGCTATTCTGTTTGTTAGACCCCAATGAAAGGTATGGTGCATTTCCGGGTATGCTTCTAATGATTCCTGGGGAATATAAGATAAGGCGACCTTATCAGATGCTTCAGTTAATGAATGCTCAAGGATATTTAATCCATTTTGTTCGAGGGTGTTTTGGTCTGCTATCAGTTCAAGTGTTTGTTTTGAAACTTCAATTAACATCTGCGGATTGGCTTTATTATCAGTTTTGATATACTTCTTATCTTTCAGGTAATCAAGATAAGAATATCCTGAGTCATATACATAATAAGACGTAAGACAACTCCTTATAAATAATGTGTTTAACTAAAAGCCTGTTAAGTATAAAATACTAGAAAGGCTATTAAAACCTATACTCCATCCGGAGTAATTTATCTTCAAATTTTATTTTAATTCTATTCTTTTCAGCGTTATAATTGTACAAATGAGCATCTACAAAAGCATCTGCTACTGAAAGCACTAATACTGTCCCTATCCACCAGTAGTCACTTCTCAAGTCATCTTTATAGCTGTCTCTTTTAACTTTGTAAAAAAGAAAATCTGCCTGACTTGAATTATCCATTAAATCCTGATATTTATTCACTTTGTCATTATCATTAACGGCATTAGCTATTAAAAAAGCCTGCAATCCAATAACAGCAGCAGCCTTGATGTATGCGTGATTGTATATTTGTCCCCCGCCTGGAAGTACAGCAGAATATAGCATTGCCCTGATTGGACTTTTTGTGTATTCCAGGGCTTCAACTTTCGTGTTAAACAACAAAGCTCCGGTTATGAGTAAAATCAGTATCAGGACTTTATTCATCCGCTTAACCTTTCCTTTAGGGATAAAAGAAACAAGGGAATTAAAATCTCGTGATGTCCGACAAAGTAATATCCTTTGCCGTTATTTAAAACAGGTCTTTGCACAATATTAACCATTGGCCTGTACTGCATATTCATATCAAATACTGCTGTTGTAAATCTCTTTAGTGGATTACCGAGATTCCTGACTACAGAGACAGCTTTAAGAAAGACTTCAGGAATAATTACACTGGAACCAAAATTTATAAATACTCCACCATCATTAAGGTCAACCAGTTTTTGGCAGAAAATGCGGAAATCCCTTAAACTTGTATCGCCAATTGCTGCACCATCAGCAGATGGATGCTGGTGAATGATATCTGTTCCCAAAGCTACATGCACTGTGCAGGCAATCCCGGCTTCAAATGCCTTCGCCAAAAGTGAAAGTTCCTTGTGTGGTGCAGTTTCTGACAGTGCTTTGCCGATTGCTTCACCTAAACCTGATTGTTTTGCCTGAGCTTCTTTTATGATATAATTTATTCCGTCTGCTGTATCAGAAGCCATACCAAAAGAACCATCTTCCAGAGCAGTTGCCACATCTTCAGAAGTCTTGCCGAACATGGCAATCTCATAGTCATGAATAATGACAGAGCCATTTACAGCTATGCCTTTTACTACTCCAAGCTCAATCATTTCGATAATCAGAGGAGACAATCCGCATTTGATGACATGTCCGCCTAAACCGAGATAAACAGGTTTTCCTCTATTATGTGCATTAACACAGGCATTGATTAGTTCATTAAGTTCTTTGGCTTTGAGAATATCAGGTACAACAGCCCAGAAGTCAGCTAATCCTTTTTTACCTGATTTGGCAAACAGAGAGCTGTCGACATTACTCAGCCTGTCTTTGGTTTTATATGTTTTCAGATTGGTAAGATCAATTTCGCGAAACTTACTCATAACTTCGTGTTTATTTTATTACTTTACCCGGTTTCCAATAGCGTTCTTTTTCACTGAAGATGCATCCGCAATAAGACTGACGGTACATACCGGCAGCTTTTGACATATCTATTCCTGACTGCCAAAGCTCACGCCAGTCCTGATAGTAAAAATCCACACCGAACTGTCCGGCAAGCCTCTCTCCGATTGCTTTTACTGCCTCATGTTTCTGATATTTACTATACAGCAGGGTCGTGGTAAAAGCATCGAATTCTTTACCCATTGCTATCTGGGCAGTTCTGACAAGTCTTAATTCATAACAGCTATGACAGCGCACAACGTCTTTTTTATCCGTTGCTTTCAAATACATATCAAGGTCATACTCATCCTGCCAGATTACAGGAATTTTTTCTTTCTCAGCAAAGTCTTTCAGGGTATCCCTGCGTTTAAGATATTCCGTATAGGGATGGATGTTGGGATTGTACCACAACAGTGTAACATCCCATTCTCTGCGCAGCTCCTGTAAAGGTGCTATCAAACAGGGGGCACAACAGGTGTGCACCAGAATTTTCTTTTTATCTGACATGATGCTGCATCTCCTTTGGCAGTTCAATTGACATTTCAACTACACCGGCAACTTCTCCGTTTTTGAACCAGGGCTGCTGATATATCAGTTTACATAGACCTTTTTTATCAATCGTGTAGGTATTTGGATTTCCTGTTGCCATCATTTGCAGGATTTTCTGCCATGATTCAGGCTTATGGCAGTCCTTAAGGCTATGCCCTATAAGGTCTTTCCCACCTTCATCAGCAAATGTTAAACAGGCTTTATCATTCATCTCAATAACAATTCCCTGCCGGTCACATACTGTGATAGCTGCAGGAAATTCCTTTATCCATTCAAAATTCATATTATCCTATTTTTTTTAAACTCATCATAGGGCGCAGCCCTATACAATATCGGGTGGTGGGTGGGAGTTGATAAAACTCTTTATTCAAACTTCTCTATTTCCCAAGTGGTTAATACTCTTTTAATATTGCATTCGCCACGATTCCACGCTGGATTTGGTTTGTGCCTTCATAAATCTGCAGAATCTTGGCATCGCGCATCATCTTTTCAACCGGATATTCTTTCATGTAACCATAACCACCGCAAATCTGAACTGCATCTGTTGTAACCTGCATTGCCACATCAGAAGCAAAATACTTGCACATAGCGCTTTCCTTGGCGTAATTGCGTGCACCGGAATCTATCATCAGGGCAGTATTTCTCACCAATGCCCTGGCAGCTTCAATTTGTGTTCCCATGTCCGCCAGCATAAACTGTACGCCCTGGAAGGAAGATATCGGCTTGCCGAATTGTATTCGCTGGTTAGCATATTTGGCTGCATACTCAAAAGCACCTCTGGCTACACCAACAGCCTGAGCACCTACCATTGGACGAGATTTATCAAATACTTTCATTGCTGTGATAAATCCTGTCCCTTCCCTGCCTATCAGATTTTCTGCAGGGATTACACAATCTTCAAAGACAAGCTCACGAGTCGAGTTTGCCCTGATACCCATCTTGTTTTCTTTCTTACCAAAGCTGAATCCCGGCGTATCTTTTTCCACTATAAAGCAGGAACATCCGCGAGGTCCTTTGGATTTATCTGTCATGGCAAAAATTGTATAAATCTCAGCTTCTCCGCCATTGGAAATCCATTGTTTGGTTCCATTCAGGATATATTTATCACCGTCTTTGCGGGCTGTTGTTTCAATTCCGCCTGCATCACTGCCGGCATTAGCTTCTGTTAAACCAAAAGCAGCAAGCCTTTCTCCTGTAGCAATCTGACCCAGGTATTTTTTCTTCTGCTCTTCACTACCTGCAATGGAAATAGGATACATTCCCAATCCTGTTACACCAAAAGCCAGCGAAATACCCATATCAACAGCACAAAGCTCTTCTGTTACTATAGCAAGGTCAACAACCTTACCGCTGATTCCGCCGTACTCCTCCGGGATTAAAACAGCAAATAAATCGCTTTGGCGCATAACTTCCACGATATCCCAGGGGAAGGTGCCTTCTTCATCGTATTTTTCACTCAGGGGTGCCATCTTTTCAACGGCAATCCTTCGGGCAATGTCTCTCATTTCTTTTTGTTCATCAGTCAGGAAATATTCCATAAGGCAAACTCCTTAAATTATTCTTATTCAGTTTTATCCAGTTTAAATCAGAATCTATGCATATTTGATTTCTGTCAATTAAAATGTCTATCCTCTTGTTATACTTATTAGTAAATGTTTTAACTTTAACTGACTCTTTGCGATTGATACATTTGATGATAGATTTAGAATACATTGAACAGCAGAGTATTAAATAATATCAAGCTTACACACCTCTCAGTATTTTACTAAACCAGGCAGGCAGGACACATTGAGATCAGACATGCGAGACGCATATCACTACGATTGTATGTCGCTACGGGTGTATGTTGTAGGTACAGGCGTCCCCGCCTGTATAAAATCAGACATGTGGACACCTCAAAATCAGACATGTGGGACGCCTTGAAATTTGACATGCGGGACGCATGTCACTACTTACTTAGCGCTCATTTATCTCTTATTCACTTCAATAAATCTAATATATATTCACAGTATATTTACAGTATAGTTTCTGTATCTCAACATACAGAAAGTATACTGCAACTATACTGCAACTATACAGAAACTATACTGCAACTACTGAGAATTAAGAAAGAAAAAAGCAAGGGAAAACTTAGGTGAAAGACAAAACAGAGAAAGGGGAAAAATGTGCGGTTGTTCCAGACAGAAAATATAACTCTGCAAAAAGAAAAGGGAACAAGGCTATAGAGTTTATCCTTGTTCCCTCTTATAGTAAATAATAACTTATTATGTGATTATTTAAGTTTGCTTCATTCTAATTCAGCAGAACCATTACAAATTAATCAGAACTTAAAGCCAAAGTTTGCACCGGGCTCGAATTTATAGTTTGGTTTTCCATCTTCTATTTCATCAAAGGAATCCGGGAAATTGGAATTGACCGGCCAGTATTTGAGAGCAATTGCAGGTTCCACAAACCAGCGTTTGTTAAGGAATTCCAAGCGGTATCCAGTAATAAATTGCAGATATAATTGGAAACCGTCCTGGATTTGCTTATTATCTTCATCATAAAATTTCTGAAGAAAAGGCGTTGCAACAGCAGATGCGTACATATTATTCCAAAAGAACCGCTGATAACCAAGCCCCACACCAAAAGCCTTAACCTTGCCGGGATATAATTCATCGGAATTTCCATAGGTTCCCAAAGGTTCATTATATGCCCAGGAAGTAGCTTCGACTAACAGAATTTCTTTGTCAGTCAATTGATAGCCATAGTTCAACTGATAAAAATGAGGGGGATTTTCTGCATCCAGATTACCCAGCAGGAAAAGTGAGCTCCCTATGGAATGACGCCATGTTTGTACAACCTTATCGGACACAAAATCTGATTGAGCCAAATCCTGGCTATAGGCTAAAGTGACTGATAAGACGAATAGTACTGTTATTAAAACGCTTTTCATTTCACTACATTCCTTTACTTACTTCACGATTTTGGTATACATTACGCCGCCGCTGGCAGACCCAAAGCAGCCCAGAGCGTTTTGAACACCGCCATGATAGTAGCCTTCCGGCATATATTTGTACCGGAAATAGTTATCGTCCATTATGTAGGCTGTTACCTGATACCTTCCGTAAAAGACAAATGCCTGGCGGTAATCGGTAAGAGATACATACCAGTTTCCGTCTGTATGCTGTTTGGAAATGAACTTGGACATGATGTTTATCCTGCGGATAGTTTCTCCGGAAGCCTGGTAATAATTGGATTCCATATCTGCAGGCGGGTGTTCCTGCCCAAAGAAAACGGTGGTGAATTCCAAATCAGTGGAAAACTCTTCCAGGCAGTAAAGCTCCACCATGTAATTAATGCTTTGATAGCCATCTACTTTAAGAGTTACAGGATAGTGAACATCAACCAGAGGATAAGATATTGAAGTAGTGCTGTCATCAGGATCTGTTGTATATCCCTGCCCTGCCGGTGGTGTGTAATTAAAATTTGGAATCAGTTCTGCTGCTTTGGGAACTGTGGTTTCCGCATAAATCAGCTTTTCGTAACCGGGTATTGTAACTTCAATCCTGTAGGTATATTCCGGCATAATTTCGTGGCTGTCTGCGTCTATATAGAATGTTACAACCCTGTCTGATTCAGGAATCGGGACTGACATTGCAGTCAGGTAAAAGCTCATAGTATCGCCGTTGACTGCTGTCTCAAGGATTTTGACTGTTGCATTGTCGACAAACAATTCAGCAGAATTGAGATTGTCCAATGATGTGCTTTTGCCTATCCAGACCGGATTTTCAAATGAAATTGTAGTTCCTGCCTTCAGGATACCGTTCAAGGTATAATGCGACTTTGTAAAACGCTCCGGAGATACGAAGTCTGAACAGGCAGTGAAGAGCAGGCTGAAGAGCATAATTCCCATGAAAAGGAATAGATTCCAACCAAATCCGTAAGATTGATTTTCTGTCTTTTCAGGGTCACCGGATTGACTATTATCGGTTTCGTTCCGGGTCATACTGAGCATAGTCGAAGGATGAAGTCTGTTCTCTCTGTCTGCACTACTACCGGGCTCAGTTGGACAAACTGCAGGGATGGATTTATTGTTTTTTTTCATTTTTACACTTCCTTACCACTTTACATTAACGCCAACAAATGGCACTATGGGAAATTGTCCGCTGTCAGACTTTTTAAGAACTGCATTGTTATCATCATCATAGACAATGTAGTAGTTCCTGCTTCCGATATTTTTATGGTCAAAAACATTGATAACTTCTATATAAGGCTCAATTGAACCCCAGCTCTTTGTCCACTCAGTCTTTATACTTAAGTCCAGTCTGCTGTAAGCCGGCAGGCGAACCCTGTCTTTATAGCTGTACAGTATCTGAAACTGCTCACCGTCAAAGAAGACGCCTTCCGGCTTGGAAGTAGGCTGACCTGTGGAATAGGCAAAATTCATGCCGAACTTCACATCTCCACCAAAGAATTCCCAACCTGTATTTTCTGAGAATTTAAAAGTTTCCACAACATTCATCTGATGAGTTTTATCGTACAAAGGATAGAAATATTGCGGTTCTTCGGTCTGCGGATTGATATTGGTGTCTGCCATTTTACGGCGGGTGTTGCTAAGAGTATAACCAATGAAGCCCTCCAGACCAAGCCAATCTGTCCTGAGTTGAGTATCAATACCATAGGTATAACCTTTCCCAACGTGGAAGGTATCTTTTAGCTGTCCTGTTTCATTATTCCAGGTATAATCGTTGGCAGTATTGTATTCGAGGAGGTTTTTATAATTCTTGTAATATACTTCAAAATCAAAAGCAAAATTAGAAGTAAGCTCGTTTTTATAACCTATAGAATAATGGTCCGATGCGGCAGGTTCAAGGCTGCCATCCAAAGGAAACCACATATCCATAGGCGAGCCCATTCCCACATTCATAAGCGTTAGATATTGATAATAACGACCGTAACTGACAAATACATTTTCAGCAATGTCAAGTTTTCTGCGCAAGGAAAGCCTTGGTTCCAGATTTGTATAATTAGCGCCTGGACTGCTTTTAAGATTATTTGTAAGAGTATTGTAAACAGATAATCTGAGTCCGGGTTGAAGGGTCCAGAATTCATCGATATCCCAAATGTCCTGAATATATACAGCACTGGTTAAAGATGTGAGATCCACATCAGGTAGTGTGGTCGGGTCAATCTGATAAATAGTTTCCATCATAAGCTTTGTTTCGTTCCACTTAAGTTCCATACCAAAATCAACCTGATGGTTATTATTAATCACCCAGGAGTAGATACCCTTCAGAGTGATATCATCAATAGAATTCATGCGTGCAAATACCTTGCCGTTTTGTGAGGTCTGGTCCAGATTACTCTCAAACTGGCTTCCTGCCAGGACAAAATGTGAAAACAAACGCGGAGTAAACAGATGTACCCATTGCGATGAAAAAGTGCGGTTTCCCCAATCCAGGTGAAGCTTATCCCCCACATCCATATCCAGGTTGTCTTTGCCAAAATACATGCTGGCGCTAACCTTATCTGTGTTACTAATATCCCAATTCAATTTCCAGTGTCCATCGTAGAAATAGTAATCGGGCAAGTCAAAGGCTTTTTTAAGCAAATCCAGGTATGTCCTGCGAAAAGAACCCATATAAGAACCGCTTTCATTGCCAATCTTCCAGGGACCTTCCAGAGTGGCATTGGCAGATATCAGACTAAGCCTTGCTACACCCTGGTGATAATTTCTGTTGCCCTGACGGTTGGTTACATCCAGTACAGATGACAGTCTTCCGCCGTATTTGGCAGGATATCCACCCTTCATAAGCTCCACACTCTCAACAGCATCAGTGTTAAATGTGCTGAATATTCCTCCAAAATGACTGGGATTATAGACATCAATATCATCTATCAGGATAAGGTTTTGGTCAGGACTTCCACCTCTTACATACAATCCGCTGGAAAAATCTGAAACAGGCGTCACTCCCGGTAAAGTCAATATGCTTCGAAAGACATCAGCTTCTGCAACAGCAACTGTATTTAGGATATCTTCCGTGGTTTGGGTAAGGGTGCTTACTTTGATGTCCGGAGTATTGATCTCATTAAGTCCACTCTTGCTGGCTGTAACAGTTACCTTGCTTAACTCGATAGCTGCCTTTTCCATCTGGATATTCTGGATAACTTCATCTGAAGTTTCTTTAATTATTACAGGCAGGCTGATTTTGCCGTATGAAACCATCGTTGCAACCAGAGTATATTTGCCCGGGGAGTCAATATTGATAACATAATAACCTTTCTTGTTGGTTTGAGTACCGGCTTTGGTCTCTGTTATCCTTACATTTACATACTGCATTGGTTCTTCACTGTCTTTTCTTGTGATAAAACCACTTACAGTTGCAGCATTGGCTAATGTTATACAAAACAACAGCCCTATACATAATACTAATAACTTGTTCATTACAAATATTCCTTTATATGCTCATTTTGATTGATAACTTGTCAGAATTGCTTTCCAGAGGTTTTTGAGCAGCTGCTCATAATCCAATTCATCCATTTTACGAAGATAATCATCACGTCTTACATATACTTCGTGGCACTGACCCAAATGAGTTGTCTCTACATGATTCATCAGATTGAGCATGCCGTTACTGGCTGACCATAACGTGATGGCAACTTCCATGGAGTTTACATCTTTGCGCAGATAACCGTTTTTAATAGCATCATCTATAGGATCACAG
The DNA here is from genome assembly GCA_002435865.1 of Cloacimonetes bacterium UBA6097. Classification (GTDB taxonomy): domain Bacteria; phylum Cloacimonadota; class Cloacimonadia; order Cloacimonadales; family Cloacimonadaceae; genus UBA5614. The sequence goes on from DIWV01000002.1 coordinate 184,001, forward strand.
ATTATCCTCCACAGATGATTTGATTTTGCCAGGATATCATTGTAAATTTCCAGATTGGAAAAATCATACCCGGATGTTGAATCCTGTGAGTTTAGAATGACATATTGACTGTGGCATTCATGATAAAACTTCAGGTATGCTTCACCAATCATCAATATCTTTTCCCGGGAGGATTTTGCATTTGCCATCTCTGTTTCCAGATATTCCGTAAAAGTCTGCAAGACACATCCAATCGCATGCAGAATTAATTCTTCTTTGTTCTTAAAATAAAGATATAGGGTTGCCTTGCTAAGCTCTGCACATTCCGCAATCTCATCCATGGTGGCAGAGATCATGCCCTTTACAAGAAAGACCTTCATAGCGCAGTCAATAATGGCTGCTTTTCTCTGTTCTCTCTCTCTTTCCTTGCGTTCCTGAATTCCCATAACGTACGTCCTTTTATTACTAAGAGATTATTTACTGACTAATGGTCACCAAATTAATGGACGTATAAAATTGTCAAGATATTTGTTTTTTGTTTGTTGTATAAAACATAAAGAGCCCTGTTGTTACAGGGCTCTTTATGTTAGGATTAATTATTATATCATTGTGGATTCAATTGTATTTGCTGTCCACCTTGCGGTTTGGGAAGATCATAGAAATCTTTGCGGTTATCCTCAATTTTCATTTTTTGCCTTTGAGCATAATACCATTTATTCAGGTGGTCAGTTTTTATTTTGTCATTTGCTTCTGCAATAAGTTTATTCTTTTGCTTCGCCCATACTGCCATATCTGGTTTTACTCTGTTTGTTACAAGAGCCAGAAAAGCATTAGTCACATTTTCTATAAGAGAGGTATATTGTCCTTCTTCAGTAGCCAGCAGGGAATCATTAAGAGCTTGGTTGGCAGGGATTCCGGGAATATTGGAATCATGTTTTATATCTTTTGCCTCTATAATCTTCATCGAATCCCTCTCAGCTATTGCTATATAATCCTCACCCTTGTGCTGATTGTAAAAATTACGGGCAAATTCTTTATTGGCTTCTATCTTCATACTCTTTTCAAGATTTGTGTTGATACCGGCTTTTTCTTTTTCATAAGGAGAGTAATGAGTTCCCAGGCTGTCTGATAATTCGAGGACATAAGCTTCGCCATTTCTTCCTGCTACGAATGCAGGAATGTATCCAACAGAATTTTTAAAAGCATCGGTTATTAATTCCGGATATTGCCCAATTTCTCTTATTCCTTTGTCTTTTTCGTAAAATTCCTGTGTTTCTTCTACGGAGTAATCAAGCTTTGCAGCAGCTTCACTTAAACCCAGTTCCCTGGCAGCTAACATTAACCTCTCAGCAGCTTCTTTATCCGGCTCTGGTTTAATAAGTATATGTCTGGCTCTGACTTCGTCATTGCCTTGTTCATCCTTTCTTTTCTCAAGCGTCTGGATGATGTGCCAGCCAAATTGACTTTGAACCGGTACTGAAATTTGATTTATTTCCAAGGCAAAGGCTGTGTCTTCAAATACTTTTACCATTCTGCCTTTGCCAAACCAGCCTAAGTCTCCCCCCTGTTTACCAGAACCGGGATCTGCAGAGAATTGCTGAGCAAGTTCAGCAAAATCTGCTCCGTCAACAAGAGCCTGATATATTGAATCTGCTTTTGCTTTGGCTGCATTTTCGGATGTTATCTTGACAAAACGGTATTTTCTGGCAGGTTCTTTTATATAACTTTCTTTGTGACTGTTATAATAATTTACGGATGCTGAATCCGGAACTACCATATCAGGCATTGTAGTATAATCAAAATATATGATTCTGGCTGAAGCAAAATTGTTATTCTTTAGCCAAACGTTTTTGATGCTATCAGGTTTAGCCTTGACCTGATATTTAATAGTTGCAAAAAGCTTATCATATATCATGGTTTCCTTCACTAAATTCAATACGCTTTCTTTAAACTTAGCATCCATGTCCAAAGCTTGTTTAAACTTCGCAGGATCGAATGAACCATTGGTTTTAAGTGCTTCAATCTGCTTAACCTGGATAGGTGTATTCTTTAAAGCGCTATCAAGAGCTTCCTGGTCTGTTATAACAATACCGCGTTGCTTAATCTCGCTGTCATAGATTGCTCTGCCAATCAGTTCATCCCAGCATTGGTTATTAAGCTCTTTCTTTCTTTCAGTGCTAAGGGTTCCTTCCTTGGATTGCCAGTAGCTGTAGTAATTATTAAGAATACCATTGAATTCTTCGTATGTGTAAGTCTTGTTGTTTATCTTTCCAACAATTCCTTTAGGATTGCGGTTGGTCTGAGCCGATAAAACAACTGCTAATGAAATGAGGATCAATATCAATCCAGAAGTATGAATTGCTTTTAACATTCTGATCTCCTGTTTCTAGTTTTTTCCATAAATGCAATGTTTGAGAATAAGCTTTTTCGTCAACTTTCTTTTAAAAAAAAGCCCGGTCATACAACCGGGCCTCTTAGTATATTGTCTTATGTGTTAACTATTTGCTCAGCAGCATTTTCCTGGTAAGGCTCCGGTTATTATTATCCAATCTGTAGAAATAAATTCCACTGGCTACTGAATTATTCATGTTATCAGTACCATTCCAAACAGCTTTGTATTCACCTGCTTTAAGATTGTTATTTACCAGAGTTTTGACAATCTGACCCTTTGTATTGTATATAGTCAAAGAAGTCTGACCATCTTTGGGAATGCTGTAGCTGATAGAAGTTTCAGGATTGAAAGGATTGGGATAGTTACTTGCTGTAAATACAAAAGGAACTATTCCGGGATCTTCTGAACCTGTACCGTTTTCAACTATGCAATGGATCATAATCTCACCTGTTGTAACTGCTTCCCAGCCTGTCGGTAATTTCTTGTAGCTGTGTCCGTTTGAACTTGTATCCAGTCCAATAGTTGAAGCATTCGAATATTCATAGATTGCAATATAGAAATCACCATCATCAATAGTAATATCTGAGCCGGTCGGAACAGGAATATAATTCCAGCCCTCTACAATTGATGTTGCAGCATATGTAAACTGAGTAAGATGACTGGCGCCCGGCATTCCGTCAACTCCGTTGTCATCATATACCCTGATTATCATTGGTGAGTTTCCAACACTGCTTACATAAATCTTTATAAATTTAATTGTTGAAACATAGTTATTCTCGAACTTGACAGCCATTGAATTGGATGAGCCTACACTGAAAGCCTGCTCTGCAGATCCATCATCATAACCCAAATCAGCATAACCCACAGGTAATACATACACTGTTACTAAGTTTGACGGCAAAGATTCATTTACTCCGTACATACCGGTAACTTTATATGTGTGCAGTCCGCCCGTAACGTTTGCATCTGAGTAAGTCAAGACAGTGGGTAATACTGTTCCAATTTCAACGTCATCCTTGTAGATTCTATATGCTGTAAGCTCTCGGTCATTGCGTGAACTGTTATGTTCCATTAAAACAGTTCTGTTGGTAGCATCGGCTACATATGCCTGTATGTTCCAGTTAGCATCAACATCGCCTGATGAAGCATCATATAAAGAACTCCAGGTAGAACTTGTACGATATAAGTCTCCATAACCTGCAACTGCAGGACCTGCATCATTACCTGCCGGATATTCGCCTGCTGCATGTGGACACATGTATCCTACCCATACATACTGACCCGTAGGAATCGCAAAAGGAGTGGTTAATGTAACTGTATTCCAGGCACCAATTGTTGGATTGGTAACAACCTGAGAATATACTTCGTTACCTGTTGCACCGGTGTAAATTTTAATTGTATAAGTAATTCCAGCTTGATTGGGCCAGAATTTTACCTGAGTTATGTTCATTCCGATATAAGGAAGTATACTATTGGGACCTGATGGAGCCCATTTAACAGCAACCTCAAGATTTCCGCCATTAGTAAGGCCTATAGCATCAGCGTTTGTGCCATCATCATAACCAATCCAACCGGGTTGACCACCACCGCCCGGTTCACTCCAGTTCAGTTCTACAGTGTTTCCTAAAACTGAAGCAGTCAAATTGGATGGTTCTGCCAGGAAGATATCGTTATAAATCTTGAAATCATCTATCATGATGCCGGTTCCCGATGGAGTATCAGCATCTGATTGAAAATACCAGCGGAATTGAGCAGTCATGCCATGATAATCAGTAATATAACCATCTAATGTATAACTTTCTATAGCTGATGACCATAAATCCGGGGCATCAGTATAAACATAATTATTACCTGTTGGACTACCATATGGATTACTCATTGCATTCCAGGTTATCCCATTATTTACTGTTATTTCCCATCCCCAATAATCTACATTAGGGAATGTGTCTGGATCAGTAAAGAGACCTTTTATCATAAAGTCTACGCGGATATCTCCATCAGCCGGAAGTACAATCGGAGGAGAAATCAAATAATTCATCATATTAGGATTGTAAGTCATCTGAGCATTTTGATTGACATAAGCATGAGTTGGTGACGGTGCATCTGCTACAACAGTTAAATTCCATAAATCTCCACCTAACGGAACCAAGCTGTCCCATGTCATTAGATCATCATCTACACCGTTGTTTGTATATGTGCCTAATGCAATATCATCAACCATCATTCCAAACATAGCAGGTGCATCACCGGTTGAATAAGCCGGATCAGAAGCAAAGGCAAACCTGATTTTTACGTTTTGACCTGCATAACTGGTAAGAGCAAAGGTTGCATTCTGCCATCCATTAGAGTTACCGCCCCAACCGGGAATATTAGGACCTTCGCCATGTTCAAAACCAAAAGCATAAGAAGAAGTCATATTATACGCTGGAGTTCCGCTAATCGGTGTCCAGGTCATTCCGTTATCAATTGAGATTCTTACATTACAGGCATCCCATCCGTTATAGGGTGGATCTGCACCGGCAGTAGCTTCTACATTATATTTGACTTTGAATGTCAATGTAGGGCTTGTGGTAGGAACTAAAATCTGTGGTGTATCGAGAACCAGATACTGATGATCATAATAGCCACCGATATTGGTACCCACTGCTAAGGAAGGATCACCCATCCACCATGCATCACCCTGGGGTGCTCCATCATTATAAATATGCCATTCACTTGGTGAAACCGCACCATCAAAATGTGTCCATCCTGTTCCACCTGTTTCGAAGTTTTCAGAATAAGCCACAACTTCATATCTGCTTGTCTTGCTTTGGGGTGTTCTTTGAGTTGCTGTAACCCCATTTGCAAAAACTACAGAAACCAATAAAAGAGTCAGGACAATAATCCAAAATTTTTTCATTGTTCCTCCTTAATATTTCTCCGTTTATTATTAATTTAAGCTATTTACATCATATACGCAAACTGCTCTTTTTTGTCAAAAGATTTTTTTCTACCTTTGAACCGAAGTTATCTAAATCATAATTATGTAATATTTATTCCAATTACATTGGTTAATCCTGAACCATACTGTTAAAATACTTTCTGCTTGACTTAAAAAAGATTAGTCTGTAAATGAGAAACATCAGACAAAATTAATCTCAATCACTTTAATACCGGACTTTTAGAACATCATAAGAGATTGTAAATAATGAGGTAATAATGAACCTATGGAATGACATCTTCCCTAAAAGGAAACCTGTTATCGGGATGATACACGTACAGGCATTACCAGGTACACCCAAACATCACTTATCACTCAAGAAAATTATTGAGCAGGCTGTTAAGGAAGCAATTCTGTATGAAAAGTGCGGACTTGATGCCATTATGCTTGAGAATATGCATGATGTACCTTATTTAAACAAAAAAGTGGGAGCAGAGGTAATCGCTTATATGACTGCAATTGCCTGTGCTGTGCGCAAGGCGGTCAATGTCCCTGCTGGTATCCAGATTCTGGCAGGCGCAAATATGGAAGCTTTGGCAGTTGCACATGCGGCTAATCTTAATTTTATCAGGGCAGAAGGTTTTGTCTTTGGACATATTGCAGATGAAGGTTACATGGATAGCTGTGCCGGAGAGCTTTTACGCTACCGCAAGCTTATTGGAGCAGAAAACATTGCGGTTTTTACTGACATTAAGAAAAAGCATTCTGCTCATAGTATAACTTCCGATGTTTCCATTGCTGAAACTGCCAAAGCAGCAGAGTTCTTTCTCAGTGACGGACTGGTAGTCACAGGTTCTTCTACAGGCAAAGCTGTTAGTATAAAAGACCTGACAGATGTAAGAAAAGCTTCGTCTTTACCTGTCCTGGTTGGCTCAGGTATAACATCTGACAACTTAAAAGACTATTGGCAACATGCTGACGGCTTTATTGTGGGCTCTTTTTTCAAAGAAGCAGGACTTTGGTCTAATCCAGTGTCTGAATCACGCATCAGAGATTTGATAAAAAAGGCAAAAGCACTTTAATTCAATAAAATAAGAATAACCATCAGATAAAAAGTACTTGACACTTTCACTATTTTTATTATCATATTATTATGATAATCAATACATTAAGGAGAATCAAAATGAAAAAAATCATATTACTGATAACAACAATTACACTTTTGCTATTTGCAGCTTCGCTTTTAGCAGAAGATATGATGAAAACAATACCCGGGGCAGACGGCGAAAATGTACAAAAAGCTGTCGATCCTGATGCCGAAAGAGCCTTTTACGGTTACTTATCTGATGTGATGTGTGGAGAAAAGGGTATAGATCCTGAGGAAAATGATCTCACCCAAACTCCCGAGAAACATACTAAAGCCTGTATGATGGCTGAAGAATGTGCAAATTCAGGTTATGGAATCTTTGTAAAGGATGAAAAAGGTACATATGAATTCTTTAAGTTTGCCGAGAATGGGAATCAGATGGTAAGAGACAATTTACTCCCCAATACTGAAAAAGAATATGGCATCATGATAATTGTTATGGGAAGAATGAATAAAGATGGTTTTATTGATGTAAAATCCATTAATGAAGCAGCGATGGAAAATGAAGCTGCAGAAATGAAAGAAGAAGAAATGAAAGAAGAAGAAATGAAAGAAGAAGTAAAAGAAGAAATCATGAAGAAACAAGCTAATGAAGAAATGAAAAAAGCTGAAATGGAAAAACAGGTACCCGGATTGAAAACTAACAAAGTTAAAGAATAATCTAATTAAACCTAAATAAAAAAAGGCAGGTTAATTCCTGCCTTTTTTGTTTTGAAAAACAACTATTCTAATCATATCTTGATAATATTATTACACTATAAGGACCTATAGTAATCTCTGCTGAATATTTGAAACCATGTTTTCTGCTTTCTGAAGCAAACACATCCATACTGGGATGATTACTGAAATCCCTGCCGTAACCATTCCAGTCGCTGTTGAAAAGCAATTTCCATTTACCCGGATGAGGAAATCCTATTTTATAATTGTACTGAGGTTCGTGAAGGAAGTTTGCTACAACAACTGTATCATCACCTGCTCCACCCCGGTCCCAACGGTGAAAAGCAATAACTTTACGGATTTCATTCTTATGAAACACATTAACTGATTGCCCCTTTAACCCATTGGACGTACCATTTTTGTTCAATCGTAAATGAATCAGGTCACGGTAAAGATTTACTATTCCGCTGAAAGATTTATCTTTATCCCAGTTCAAAGGGATATCGTCCATAAATTTGCTGCTTTCCAGAAACTCCTGCCCCTGAAAAATCATCGGTACTCCCGGGGTGGTAAACACAAGTGCCGCTGCAAGTGTCGAACGCTTTTGTGCATGCCATCCTGTTGGATCGGGATTATCAATTTCCCAGGGTATGCGTGACCTGTCATTACTCACAGAATCATGAGATTCGCTGAATATCACCCTCTCAAAAGCATCAGAATTGTAACGAAATGATATTGCCCTTGCAACATCTTTCATGCTGCGTTTGTGATCAGAAGATGTTGTTACAGCATCCCGGATTGGATTTAGAAAATTACAATCCCATTGTGAACCGAATCCTGCTCCTCCGTGTTCTATATCTTTGGTTAGCCAGGCATTATTCTGCATATCCTCAGCAATTACTATCTTACCCGGATGATCTTTAGTAATATCACCATTAATCCATTGCATCATGATCCAGGCTTCGGGTAGTTTATTCTTTTCTTTTCCGTCCACTGTCCGCATCAGCTGAGTACTATCAAAACGAAGACCATCAACATGATATTCATTCAGCCACATTTCAGCATTGTCATAAATGTATTTACGAACCATATTATTACTATAGTCAGGTCTTGTCTCGCCCCAGGGAGTATGTGCTCGCCAATCATTATAGAAGTAAATACCGCCTTTTCCATTTTCAGACCAGCCGTCAAACTGCCAGAGGTCAAGGTCCTGCGGTCCAAAGTGGTTGTAAACCACATCCAGGATTATGGCAAATCCTTCCTGATGTGCTTTCCTGATAAAGCGTTTGAAAGCTCTCGGTCCACCGTAAGATGTTTCTACTGAAAATATCTGCGAAGGATTATATCCCCACGAACGTTCGCCTGCAAATTCAGCAACAGGCATGATTTCCAGGGCATTTACCCCAAGTTTCTTTAGATGGTCGAGATTATTGAGAATGCCTTTAAATGTGCCTGTGCCTGATTCATTGTCAGTCATACTGAATGTACCAACATGCAGTTCATAGATAACCAAATGGTTCCATGCAGGCAGATGAAAGTTATCACCTTCCCAGTCAAACTGTGCATCATGAACTATGCAGTTACCTTTGGAGGAAGTAACTTCCTGTGCATAAGGATCGAGTCTGGTCAATTCACCCTGGTCTGTATAAAGACGAAATAAATATTCGTCCCCGGGTTTTGCTTTTGGGATATCTAAGTACCAGCAACCGTTGTTCTCCGATTCCATCATGTAATCGCCAGGATACCAATTATTAAAAGTACCGATAACTGCTGCAGCCCTGGCATGAGGAGCCCATATCCTGAAAGCTACTCCATTCCAGTGAGGAATTGAACCCATGCCGCTTTGTTTGTCTATTCTTTCCTCCGTGACAAATTCAGGTCTTTTTTTCTTTACTTTCTAAATAGTAGAACGATTCTAATAACCCAATTCAAAACCGACTGTTGCATAGTGGAAAAGAGCAAAGTTATAGACTTCGTCATTATCTGCTCCGCCTTCCAGCAAGCGGTAGCCTACTTTAAGTTTTGCCCAGTCTGCAAGCTTATATCTGACTCCGGCATAAATATCTTCAGCCCTTCCCTGTGGTGCTGCCAAGGCATCTCCTTCAAAAAGCAATGAAAAGCGCTCATTCAAGGTATGATTGAGCTTGAAGTTTAATATAGGTACAAAGCCTGTGTTAGACTTTTTGGCAGATAGTCCTCCTCCACTAAGAGATATTTCTGCATCCCTGATTTTTGCTGTAAAACCTATGCCAAATTCAGTCATAGGCTTTTTAACAAAATCATACCTGTACGTCAAGCGGTAGGAATCAAATCTGTATGTAGCTTTCATTTTTTCATCTGCGGGAAAGTTTATGCCTTCAAAATTGACTAAATCATCAAATGTGCCTTCAGATTTGACTGTCAAGGGAGCATATAAAACTGATAGAGAGTGTTTCTTTCCCAGGTTTTGTGTGACTCTTATGCGCACAAATGGTGGTGTTTCTGCATTCAAATCATCTGTTAAGGAAAACAGCGTACCAGTATCTCCGGGAATTCTTGCATCACTGTATCCGGCAAAGACAAATCCGCTTTCAAGATCAAATTTTGTTTGCCCCTGCAGATTTACTGCCAGGCAAAGGATTACGAAAACTAAAGATATTATTGATTTGTTTCTCATGATTACTCCTTCTCTCTTTTGTTCAGGTTTTTTAATCTGGAAGCAATATCTGCTTCAAACTCTGCATCACTTGCATCCGGATTGCGTGTATCGTACCATACTTTGCATGGTGCCTGTCCGCAATCGCTGCAAGAAGAAAGTCCCTTTTCTTTAGCACAGTCATAAATCGGGCATCTTTCCCTGCCATAATACACTGCCCAGGCTACTTTGCCCTGCAGTTCATTGCAGCCTGCACATTCAACCGAATATGCCCTGCAATCCGTAGAACAATTTACTCCGCATACACTTAACATATCTTGTACCATCTATTTTTTATACTTTTCCTGCCATTTAAGTTCCGGTTTCTCCAGTTGTGACTGCCACAAATACGCTTCAATTTTTTCCCTGAGAGAATCATCTATCCCTTTCATTACAGGATAAATATCAGCATTGAGAATCCTGTCCAATAAAGTTACCGTTGCCTTGTAAGGACCTTCCAACCCTTTCTGGGAGACGTACTTTGCTTTATCATCTTCCGTATGGATGTAATACAGAGCTTTCCCTCCCATCCTGGCAATGTTTAAAGCCGGGATTTCCAAAGGACTGAATGGCATACAGTCACTGCTGTAGATGGAAAGCTGCTCATCAAACAGCATACCGTTTTCTTTCAGGATACCACCCGCATACCCCAGCAGTTCTTTTGTGCCAAGTACCCTCAGGGCATTCCTGCCAATCGGGTCACCCGCCAGGTCAACATTCATCACCAATCTGCAACGTTTTACCATTTCCTCTTCATGCTTTTTTACATAGGCATAACTACCCAAAAGCCCCATTTCCTCACCCGAAAAACATATAATCCGCAAGTCCCTAGCAGGCTTGTGTTTGGTAAAATACTCTGCCGCTTTTAGCAGACAGACAGTTCCACCTGCGTTATCACTTGCTCCATGAGAGCGAGCCACGGAATCGTAATGACCAACCAAAAGCGTAAGGATGTCATCCCTGCCCTTGCCTTTGATATCTGTAACTATGTTGTGTGCTTTTTTCTTTTCTGCTTTTTGCTTGATAGTCAGTTTAACTTTCCTGCCATCATGTTTAATCAGCTTTTCTGCATTTTCATAACTTATCATTGCGCATGGTATGATTAATTCCTCTGCCCATTTCTGCCTGTGGGAAGCTGAACTTTGTTTTTTAAAAGGTGCACCAATACCGATAAAAGCTTTGACTTTTGTGTGTTCATACAGGTCATACAAACGTTTGCTGTTATGGAAATAGAGAACGATTTTATCCTTGTAGCGTCCGGGACTTTGCATCAGCACATCAGCGTTTTCCAGAAACACCAGTTCTCCTTCCGTGACAGAGTTTCCGCATAAACCGAAAGGCGTTGCTTCCCATTTCTTGTCATCTACTGAGATGGTGGCAGTACCGGCATCGAATCCGTGAATGTCAAAATCTTCCAGCTTTGGTTTCAATCCACACTTTTTAAGATAATCTGTTATTATTCCAATGGCTTTCTGCTCTCCGTCTGTTCCAGCCAACCGCTCAAAATCAAGTGACTTCAACAAAGAATAAAGCTGCATATTCTCTCCTCGTATTGGTATCCTGTTGTAAAATCGTAGGTACAGGTCTTATGCCTCTACATATAATTGGTAAGCACAAGGCATACCCCTGCTACTAACTTTTCTGCACATTGTCTATGTTGTCAAGCAACTTTGTACTCTGTTAAAAAAACGCAAAGAGGCAAAGACACTATGCCGCAAAGAATTTCTTGTGTTATTTGTTTATTCTATTCTTTCACCTTTCCACTTTTTCACCTTTCCACTTTTTCACCTTTTACCCCTTGACACTTTTTCACTTTTCCACTTTTACATTTTTGTGAGGTTGCAATGCGTGATGAAGAACAAGTTTTAAAGCAAATCCTTGATTTTGCCAAGGCAGAAGACAGAGTCAGGGCTGTTATGCTCAATGGCTCCAGGTTAAATGACAAGGCTCCCAAAGACATCTGGCAGGACTATGACATCGTTTTCTTTGTCAGGGATATTGATACTGTGGATTACAAAGCTAATCAGGATTGGATAGAGCAGTTCGGTGAACTCGTTATCAAGCAGGTTAATGATTTCGATAATGGCTTTATCGTCATGATGCAGTTTAAGGACGGAGTCCGCATTGACCTTAACTTCAAAGATATTAAAGATATAGATAGTATTGCAAAACAGGATTCTCTCAGCAAAATCCTGCTGGACAAAGACAATCTTGCACCTGTTTTACCCCTTCCAAATGACTCTGTTTATCATACAGCCAAACCAACTGAACAGGAATTTACGGAACTGCTTAATGAATGTTGGTGGATAATGCCCTATATTGCCAAAGGCATCCTGCGTGATGAACTGCCTTATGTGAAATACATGTTTGATGTTGTCCTCATGGGCTGCATCAGGAAATTACTCTGCTGGCATATCGGCTTTGAATATAACTGGCAAATCAATCCCGGCTACTGTGAAAAATGGTTCAAACGCTATCTGCCAATAGATTTATACAATGAGTTTATTGCCCTCTTCCCAACCACTGATTACAATTATATACGGGAATCATTGTTTCAAACAGGAAACTTCATACGTAAAATCGGACAACCCCTAGCAAAGAAATTTTCTTATCCTTATTCTGAAGCAGATGATGAGAATGTAACTGTTTATATCCAGTCTTTTGTACGGGCGAGGACACCTATAGCTACCGTTTGATAGTGTAAAGTCGTAGGGGTCGGTCTTGTGCCGACCCGATTCTTCGGTATTTGTAGAGATATACGTCTCGTATGTTTGGTTACAGGCGGGACGCCTGTAGCTACTTTCGATTGGCTGCATCAGGAATCAATGCTGTTTATCTTAACCACAGAGACACAGAGAGAAAAGAGAGAAGTAGCGCTTTTTGTAAAAGGCATAGTCAACGGGTTCATCAGGCATAGATATACTCGAACACCCTGCTATTTTCCTTCCCCTTTATTCCTTTAAAGCAAGTCGATATCCAGTCGATAACCAGTCGATGACCAGTCGATATCCAGTCGATGTTTCTTCGACTGGATATCGACAGATCACCGACATGATATTGATGATTAAAAGGGAATAGATTAAGATGCAGTAAGGCAATAAAGGAAAGTGGAAGAGTGATGAGGTGAAAAAGTGGAAGGGATTACGGACAGGCACAAGACCAGTCCTTACGTGCAATCCCTTTTGTGTATTTTGTCTTTTTAGTGTGTTTCGTGTTCCACAAAATGAAAACAGCATGTATCTCTGCCCGTTCAGGGATGACAGCACTGGGGTGGAATAAAAAAAGAAAGGCTGACTTACGCCAGCCTTTCAGGTTTCCTTACCAGGGATTAAAACCAAAACAGAGGTCTGTGGTAAAACCAGAAGGGACGATACCATACTGCAATAACAGGAGGATTAATCCATTTGTCTTTGCGCATGGAAGTTACCCTGATTGTATGTGTATCAGGATTTAAGTAGCCTCTGACCACTACGTGTACTTTGCGGTTGTAACCGTTGTTACGGTCTATAAGTCTTTGTGCCAGACGGTTGCCATAGCTGTCAAAATGATAGAAGTTATATTCACCGTTTCTTTGTTTGAAAATCAAGCCATAACCTTCCATAGGACAGCTGTCGGAAAGCCAGTGTTGATTTGTGGCAAGATAAGGAGAATAATCTATGTTTAATCTGAAGTCAGTTTTGTCCAGCAAGTCCCAATCGTTTTCTGCAATGATTCCGCTGAATTCATCCACTGTGTTGTTATAAGTAAAACTAAAGCTGAAAGTGGGGTAGGAAATCCAGTAGTGATGAGGATATAAATCATAGTAATAAGTGTAGGGATAGTAGCCGAAGTCATAATATACATAAGTCGAAGGCCACCAATAGGTGCGTGGATACCAGTAATAATAAGAGAAAAAATACGAACGGTGCCAGTTGTAATAGTTATTGTACCAGTTCCAGCTATAATGGTTGTGATAATCGTTCCAGTTATGATGTGGATAATAGTTATTCCAGCCATAATGGTTGTTATGGTCTCCCCAATGGTGATTATTGCCTGTCCAACCGCCATGATGGTTGTTGTCATCATTCCAGTTATTATCAGAATGGTGGTTATCATTGTCATTATTATGGTCGTCGTTGTTCCAGCCGGATTGATTGGGATGATTACTGTCCGCATTGGAATTGTGGTTATTTCCGGTTGGTTGGGCACTGTTATCCAATAACCTGGGTGGCTTTAAGTTCCTTAACTGAGGAAGTTGTTCTATATTAGACTGAGGTAGTTTTTCCCTGATATTCTGTGCAGGTTTTTCTTTTTCATTTAAAGCCGGTTTATCATTAGAAGGCTGTATTTCTTTTATCTTTACAGGATTAGCAGCAACAGGCTTTTCTGCTGGAACAGGTTTCTCTCCCCTGTTCTGTACAGGTTTTACATCTCGTTGAACTTGTGGTTCTTTATCCCTAATATCCGGTTTTGTATTAACAGAACGGGATGTTTGTGTATCAGTTGCCTGGGCAGAACGAAGATTAGCTCTGATGGAAGGTTTAACATTCACAGGTTGTGAAGTTCTGCTTTCCGGAACATGTATAACAGGTTCTTTTTCTGTTATAACAGGTTTAGGGTCAGAAATCCTGATGTCCCTGATGTTTTGGTTTGAACGGACGTTGGTTCTTGTTGAAGGCGTATATTGTTCCCTGACCGGTTGAACCGGTTCATAATAATCAGTACGTGTGGTTTGATTTCTGTTGTTCTGCACTGGTTTACTTTCAGGTACACGTACATTTTGAACAGGTTTGCTTTCCTGAACACGTTCGGGTTGTACTTGCACAGGCTTTGTCTGCCTGTTTGCCTTTTGCTTAACAGGTTCTTCTTTTTCGACTACAGGAGATGAGGTTTTGTTGGTTTGTTGTTTCTCTTCTTTAACAGATTGAGTGGATTTGTTTTGCTTTGTCTGATTAAGTTCTTCTTTGGCTGGAGGGAGTTGTTCTTTTCCATTGGAACGGTTAGCAGCTCCTAAAGTCGCAAAAATCATCAACAGCATCATCAGGATGGTGACTGTTACAAATATTCTTTTCATGGCTTCCTCCTTTAATAAGAGAAATTTTGTATCTACCCTAAATACAAATCGGCATAACTTTTCCTGCAAATAATATTGCATAAATAAAAAAAAGGCTGGAGCAAGCCAGCCTTTTTTGTGATAATTGTCAAGTCTTTAACCTCTGTTCCAGGGTCTGTGACCAGCATAAACATGATTACCTGTAACTCTGTCCAGAGATACAACTTCAATAGTGTTGGTACGAGGATTTAGTTTACCTCTGACTTCAACAACGAGCTGTCTCTTGTTTCTCCACCGTTGAGAAAGAAGTTGTCTTGCCAGACGGTCGCCTCTGTTATCAAAACTAAAATATTCCTTTCGACCATTGGGCTTTTGCAATACAATTCCATATTCTTTTCTGTGATTGTTTACCTGTTTCCAATACAGATTGGTTGTGAAGTTTGGTGAGAAGTTTAAGTGCAGACCGACACTTGCATTACTATGATTACCTCTGTCTCCGACGACCAGATAACCGCGGAATTCCCTGATTTGGTTTTGATAGTTATACTGATTATTTTGATTGTGATTATAGTTGTTATTATGATTATAATCAGGTGTGTTGCCCTGATGTGACGGTTGTCCGTGTCCGCCATTATGATTCTGAGCACCTAAAGCTGTTATTACTATCAATATGAATACGAGACTAAGTAAAGTGTGTGTCCTTTTCATTTTTTCCTCCATCGGAATAATAATAAAGCATGCTATGTCTATTACTACCAAAGAGGGAGAGAAATCCTGCAAATAATTATAGAGAGCTTAGGCTAATTATATGATATCCAGTTAATTATACTGTCCGTAAAAACAATCCTACTAATCTTTAAAGTAATCCACCACTCTTTCGAGTTCAGCCGGTATGTCTATCTTTTGTGGGCATTTGGGAATACAAGCACCGCACTTTGTACATTTATCAGCTTTATTATCAGCAGGGATGAAGAAGTCATATTCCCATTTGTGGCGTTGTTTATTGCTGAAGATATGTACATCATTATATATGCCAAGCGCAAATGGAATTGCCACTTTATAGGGACAGGGCAGGCAGTAACCGCAGCCTGTGCAGCGGACTACCATTTTGCTAAGATAGACTTTGCGCACTTTAGCATACAACTTCATTTCATCAGCAGATATACTGTTTGCTGTTGCTGTTGTAGCTATCTTAAGGTTTTCTTTCACCTGTTCCAGTGTGGACATTCCGCTCAAGACCACCTGCACCTGCGGATAGTTCCAGACAAAGCGGAATGCTCTTTCTGCAGGAGTCCAGTTATACTTTGACTTTCTCCAGACCTTTTCTGCTTCTGCGGGGACATTACCAGCCAGTTTACCTCCCAGAAGAGGTTCCATAATGATAATTCCCATGCCTTTGGAAGCAGCGTATTGCAGACCACGGATGCCTGCTTCGCGTCGGATATCAAAGTAGTTATGCTGAATCTGGCAAAACTCCCAATTGTAATTATCCACAATAGATTTGAAAGCAGGATATTTATCGTGAAAAGAAAAACCGATATGCCTTATTTTTCCTGAAGCTTTTGCTTGTTCCATAAAGTCAATGATACCGGCTTTCTTCAGTTCCTTCCAGCGTTTTCCATTTAAGGCATGCAACAGGTAATAGTCTATATAAGAAGTACCGAGCCTATCCAATTGTTTATCAAGATATTCATCCATATCCTGCCGTGTTTTTGTAAGCCAGGTGGGCAGCTTGGTCGCTATGAATACTTTTTTGCGTTCTATTGTCTTGAGAAATCTGCCCAATATAGGTTCACTTTCTCCACCATGATACGGCCAGGCAGAATCAAAATAATTAACTCCGTTAACATAAGCTGTTTTAAGCATTTCCATTGCTTTATCTTCAATAATTTTATGGTCTTTGTCCATAGGAAGCCTCATCAGTCCAAATCCTAAAACCGAAAGCTTATCTTTCCCGCCATTCATTTTCCTGTACTGCATCAATACCTCGCATCAAATGTTCTATAAAATCAACTTTTTCAGCTTATATGATTAATGTCAACCTCCATTCCGGATTACCTATCATACTCTGGCTTATAGCATTAAAATCTTATCTTGACACATTTTTGCATTTTGGATAGAAGTTGCTTATAACATTGAATATACAAACATATCATGTTCAGGGAGTCAAGAATGAGTAAATACGTTATTCTAATAATTATCATTGCAATTATAGCTTTTGTTGTCATATCTGTAAAGATGTGCAAAGGTCCTGATATGAGTGAGTTTGACGATTTGCTGACGCCCAAGATTTCTGACCAGCCAACTCAAAAGATGCTTGTCGTGGAGACCAAAGGCGATCCTGCTAAAACAAGTGGAGAAGCTATCAAGATACTTTACAAGGCTTTTTATTCTCTTGAGGGCGTACCCAAAGGCAAAAAAATGGCAGCTCCCCGTGCGCGCTGGCCGCGTGGTTTGGATACCCCGAAAGACGAGTGGTTAGGCATTTTTGCTCTGCCGATTCCGGATGAAGTTCAGGCTATTCCTGAAGTTAAAAATCCCAAACAATACCATCTTTATATTATTGAGTGGGAATATGGCTTTGTAGGTGAAATCCTCCATAAAGGACCTTATGACAAGGAAGAGGAATCAATAAAGAAATTGACGGATTATATTGCCCGTGAAGGTTATCAGATTATCGGCGACCATGAAGAAGAATACCTGCGTGGACCCGGAATGTTTGGCAAAGGCAATCCTGAGAATTATTTAACATTAATCCGCTACCGTCTGACCAAAAAAGAAGAAGGATTTAACGAAAACTATTAAGGGACTTATCGACCATTCCTGTGAAACGGTCTATAAATCCCTTACTATAGTCATAGAACCGAGATATTCTAAATCAGCCTTCTTTCATAAAGAACCACCACAGGGCTGCTATTATTGTGTTGCCCGGCGGATTTGTAATATTGCGTTTGATTTCTAATAATGAGGCAATCCTGACATTGTGGATGTCAAAAATATCCTCACCTCTGACCATCACAATTTTGTTATAGCGGTCATCATAAACTTCATTATCCCTTACTGTGCCGATTTTCCGGCTATGGGTATCAAAAATATCTGCACCTTTTACAGATGCCAGCTTCTGACCTCTGTAATTATAGAAGTCCGTGCCAACTATTTTATAATCTGCCATTGCTCATCCTTAGAAATTACTGAAGGTCTATGATTGCAAAGAAGGGCTGGGGAATCATCTCGTCCATTTTCATTTTGGGCATTCCGGGGATTTCTTCCTCAATCTTTTTCCCTGTTTTCTGCTGGTACATACCGGTAAGAAAAAACTTGTTATCTTTATACGGTACAATGCTTTTTACCGATTCATAATCTGCCATGAAGAAGGTAGCTGCAGGATTAACTTCAGCTAATTCGGGAGTAAGTTCTGCCACTGTAAAAGCTTGTTTCTTCTTCAGCATTGCTGTTCTGAAAATATATGTCTTGCCATTGGCTGTGATTACATCAAATGATATATTGCCTACTACTTCTTTGCTCAGGATTTTTCCGTCTGCATAATTAATGGATATAAGCTTAGATGCACCTTTGGCATCATCAGTGAACCAGGAATAGCTGATATAAAGTTTTTCACCTGCAGCTTTGGCATGATAAGCACGGTAACCTGACATCTCAGGTATGCTAATATTAAATGACTTATATACAGGATTCGGGTCATAAGCGCTTATGTCAATCCTGGCGGTAGATAATGTGGTGTCTCCGGCAGAGAAATACCACAAATTGTTACCATCTGCGTCATAGGCATCGAAGTTTTTCAGCAGCAGTCTTTTACGCTCAGGCTGCATAGTGTCTGTTTTCAGTTCATACATGACAATATCTTTATTCGGTTCTGTTCCGACAATCCTCAATCTGCCGTCATACATGGCAGCATAAGCTATATACAGCAAGTTTATGTTAAGACTATACTGGTTTATGATATCAAGGCTGCCATCAGTTTTGTATATATAAAGAAGCGAATCTCTGGTACCAACCAGATAAATATCATTGTTAAAAACCACATGCCTGTAGGTCTCTTTAATACCTCTATCTTTAAGAACCAGGCTGTCTGTAACGGCATTAGTCACGGCATCAACCGCATAAACCGTAGTATATGCATGCATTTGTTTATCAACCAAATAGCTCGTTTCTACAGGAAAATAGATTTTTTCATTGGCGCTAACCGGATTTCCCGCTATTGGTACTGAAACTGTAGCCTGTTCTGTTGTGATTGGATTTGTAAATTTAAAACAATTATCAAGTTCTTTTACAGGCTGCTGAAAATATGAAACGCCTTTGCTGGTATAATATTTTGGGCTCATGCAGCCGCCAAGTAATAAAACCAGAAGCATTACTATAACAAAATAACGCATAATTCCTCCATTCAATGTAAGCATTCATTCAATTTCTTGCTTTTTTTGTCAACTGTATTTTGCCCGGCTGTTTTATTCCTCCTTCTTATTCCTTATAATCTTCAGCATAGTTGCAGTATAGTTTCTGTATACTTGCAGTATAGTTTCTGTATACCAGAATACAGAAACTATACTGTAAATATGCTGTAAATACACTGCAAATAACCATTTCCCAATAAGAGACAATTAAGATTCAAAAGTGAGCTGTTTTGCCTTTGCTTGCATCACAAAGCGCTCTTGTCTGCTCAATACTGATGATAGTTTTCCCGGAAACGGGATTGGTCTCTATCTTTTCAAAGGAAACACCTAAGCAAAAAGATGAGTAGGAGTTTTTTTAGAAGTAATTCACATAACGGATTGTATATAAATTATATATTAGTTCTATAAGGAAGAAGCATGTTTAGTTTACTGAAATTAAAGTCCGGTTTGATTATCGTTATTATGCTCTGTACTGCCTGTGCAATATCTGCACAAGTAATCACTTATCCCATTGTGGATACGGGTGTGCATCAGTTTTACAGCAATACGGCTATTATCTCTGCTCCGGTAGAAGGAGCAGCTTTTTACGGTCAGGATGCCTGTTACCAGGGCAATGAGACAAACTATACTGATAATGGCGACGGCACGATTACTGACAATGTAACAGGGCTGATGTGGCAAAAGGATATGGGCGACAGGATTTCGTATAATAATGCCCTGATAAAAGCAGATACACTTACCCTGGCAGGTTATACAGACTGGCGGATGCCGTCTATAAAAGAACTCTATTCCCTGATTATCTTCACAGGTCAATCAAGTGGTGAAAATGTAGTAAGTCCTTATATCAATACAAATTACTTTATCCAACCTCCCGGTTCTCCCCGTCCCATTGATGCGCAAACCTGGTCTGCTACAAAATATCTGAGCCTGACTATGAACGGGGATTCCACCGTTTTCGGAGTCAATTTCCTGGATGGCAGGATAAAAGGTTACCCGCAATATACTCCCGGTACAAATAATACAGTGCCCAATGCCAATCTGTTTGCACGCATGGTGCGCGGAAATTCTTATGGAATAAATGACTTCGTTGATAATGACAATGGCACTATCACAGATAATGCCACCGGACTTATGTGGCAGCAGTCGGATGATGGTGTAGAACGTGACTGGCAGAATTCTCTTTTATATGCGGAAACCCTGACTCTGGCAGGCTTTGATGACTGGAGACTTCCCAATGCAAAGGAACTGCAAAGTATTGTGGATTATACAAGATGTCCGGATATTACCCAGTCCGCTGCCATAAATCCGTTGTTTTCCACAACTTCAATCAATGACCCGAATGGTAATCCCGGACAGTATCCCTACTTCTGGACAAGCACAACCCATCTTGACGGTCCCAATCCATACACTCCGGCTGTGTATATAGCTTTTGGCGAAGCGCAGGGCAGAATGAATAACGTTTTGCTGGATGTGCACGGAGCCGGTGCCCAGAGAAGCGACCCCAAAACCGGAAATCCTGCTGACTATCCGCAATACGTGGGGCCGCAAGGAGATGTCCGATATGTATTTAACTACACCAGATGCGTTAGAACCGTGACCTCTACCCTCAATCACGATGAAACCGAAGGGATTAAACTCTTTGATATTTATCCTAATCCTGTGAGGGATAAATGCACAATCACTCTTGATAAAACGTATAAGTCAATAAATATAAGCATTTACAACGTCAAGGGTGCGCTACTGAAACAAACTGAACTCATTAACAAAAGTAGTTTTAACCTTGATACTTCTAACCTGCCAAGTGGTCTGTTTCTACTGAAAGTAACCACTGATGGCTATTCCGAATCAAGTAAAGTAGTGAAGTTTTAGGTTCCCTCTTCAATGTAAATATGATAATCCTGTAAGGATTTGATATTGGGTAGCCCCTGATTTCAATCAGGGGTGTACAATGATAAGAAACCTAACCCCATCGGGGTTTCTGATTTGCACGAGACGATTTAAAGCATCTGCAATTTATTTAATAGAAAACCTCTACGAGGTTATTTGCCTTAACCATTATTTACCCATTAATTAATTCATGGGCTAACGGATATAAAATCCCCAAGGGGATTGCTTGTCTATAATTACATTTAATTGATTAGCTTTGACAGATATAGCCCTTTCAAATTCATGGTCTTTAATATCTAAAGAAGGACTTAATGAAGAAATTTAACGAAATGGTTCTGTCTGACGAGCTGCAGAAAGCAATCGCAGACCTGAACTTTATTACCCCTACTCCGGTCCAGGAAGAATCAATTCCCTGGTTGCTGGAGCATGACACAGACCTCATAGCCCAGGCTCAGACAGGAACAGGAAAAACTGCAGCTTTCGGCTTACCCGTTTTAAGTAAAACGAATGTGAAAAACAATGTTGTACAGACACTTATCCTTTGCCCTACCCGTGAGCTTTGCATACAGATAACCAAAGACTTTGAAAGCTTTGCCAAATATATGCCTAAAGTCAAAATCTGCCCCGTCTATGGCGGCGCTCCCATCCAAAGACAAAAAGACCAGCTCAGGGGTGGAGTTCATATCGTTGTAGGTACTCCTGGACGAGTATTTGATATGCTGCGGCAGAAAGTTCTGCATCTGGAAAACCTGGATAGACTTATTCTGGACGAAGCTGACGAAATGCTCAATATGGGTTTTAAGGAAGAAATTTTCAGTATCATGAGCCACACTCCTGAACAGAAACAAGTTTTGCTTTTTTCTGCTACCATGCCTAAAGAAGTAGTGGAAATCACTAAAACCTTTATGACAAAACCTCATAGAATTGCAGTTGGCAGACAGGACCAGGGTGCTGACAACATCAAGCATATTTACTACAAAGTGCATGCCAAAGATAAATACAGAGCTCTCAAACGCATAGCGGATATCAATCCCAAGATTTACGGTATAGTGTTTTGCAAAACACGAATTGAAACGCAGGAGATTGCCGATAAACTCCAGCACGATGGTTACAGTGCAGATGCGCTGCATGGAGATTTGTCCCAGGTACAGCGTGATACTGTTATGAACCGATTCCGCAATAAATATGTGCAGCTTTTGGTCGCGACTGATGTTGCAGCCAGAGGTCTGGATGTTGATGATCTTACGCATATTATTAATTACCAGCCACCCATGGACCCGGACATTTACATTCACCGTTCAGGCAGAACAGGGCGTGCCGGTAAAAGCGGAACTTCCGTTACTATAGTCCATGTAAAAGAACTTTCCCAGATGAAAACCATGGAAAGAAGACTGGGCAGAGAAATAGTTCTGGAACGTGTTCCCACAGGTAAGGAAATCTGCCAGAAGCAATTATACAATTTGATTGACACTATGGAAAACATCGAGGTCAATGACGAACAGATAGATGAGCTGATGGATAATATATATAAAAAGCTGAGTTGGCTAAGTCGTGAAGAACTGATTAAACGCTTTGTCTCGGTTGAGTTTAACCGTTTTCTTGAGTATTACAAAGACGCCACTGATTTGGATGTTGTTACTGACGGTAGTTCCAAAGGCGGACTGCGTCCTAATATGAATGAACGCGGCAGGCATGATAAGAAGAATGTTGTCTTCAGCACATTCCAGCTTAATATCGGTTACAAAGCAGACCTTACCAAGCGTGAGCTTTTAAAGTTTATCAATCGTCTGCATGTTGCGCACGGAATTGAAATCGGACATATTGATATTGCTGCCGATCAGTCTACGGTAGAACTTGATTCTGACTACAACCAGGCACTTCTGGGAGCTCTTAATAAAGCTAAATACATGGGAACTCCCATACAGGCTAAAATCATTGAAAAGAGAAAAGAGAAATACTTTAAACCTGATAGAAAACGTGAAAGGAACCGAAGATGAAAAAGAACTCAGGCTTTAACACACGACTTATTCATGCCGGACACAAAAAAGACCAGCATCTGGCCGTAACCGCTCCTATTTATCAGACTTCCACATTTGCTTTTGAGAATGCTCAGCATGGGGCAGATTGCTTCTCAGGAAACAGCAACGGTTATATTTATACAAGATTAGGCAATCCAACTATTCGCGCTTTGGAAGATGCAGTTGCCAACCTGGAAGGTGGTTTTGGTGGAATAGCTGTTGCCAGTGGTATGGCAGCAGTTACAACAATGTATATGACTTTTCTCAGTACAGGCAGTCACATAATATCCTCTGCTGCGGTCTATGGTCCATCCAGAGGAGTATTGGAAAAGTACTTCTCCCGTTTTGGTGTGGAAGCTACTTTCATAGACACTTCCAAAACAGAACTCATTGAAGCTGCGATAAAACCCAATACAAAGGTTTTGTATATTGAAACACCTGCCAATCCAACTATTGCAATTACTGATATTGCAGCTTGCTCAGAAATTGCCAAAAAGCATAATATCAAATTAGTTGTTGATAATACATTCTGCTCACCATACCTGCAGAGACCTTTGGAATTGGGCGCAGACGTTGTGTTGCATTCCATTACCAAGTTTATTAACGGACACGCTGACGTGGTTGGCGGAGTGCTTGTCTGCAAAACAGAAGAAGATTACAAGCTTATGTATCCCGTGATGACTAATATGGGTCCCAATATGGATCCGCATCAGGCATACCTTGTTTCCAGAGGTTTAAAAACCCTGGCAATTCGGATTGAAAGAGCACAACAGAATGCATTGCAGATTGCCCGTTATCTGGAAAAACATCCTAAAATTGAATGGGTACTGTATCCCGGTCTGGAATCACATCCTCAGCATGAGCTTGCTAAGAAACAAATGAAAGGCTTTGGAGCATTAATGTCTTTCGGACTCAAAGGCGGACTGGAAGCAGGTAAAAAGATGATGGATAACGTGAAGCTAGCAACTTTGGCAGTATCATTGGGTGGAATTGAAACTCTTATTCAGCATCCGGCTTCCATGACACACGCCAAGTTATCCTATGAATCCAAACAAGCTGCTGGAATTACCGATGATTTGGTACGTTATTCTGTCGGTATCGAAGATGTTGAAGATCTGATTGAGGATTTGGAACAGGCACTGGTTATTGTTTAAGCTAAGATAGATTAATCTCTATATATTTAGGTTCTTCTGCGGATGAATAATCCAGTGGAAGAACCTTTTTTATTATAGTCTCATATATTTGCAACTGAGCTTCGTCGTAGATTTCCCCTGTTTTATAATCAATAATAAGATACTTTTTCTTTTTACTATCAATCATCAAACGGTCAATACGGTATTCCCTGCCTTTGTAAAAAACAGGATATTCAGTGTAGATAATTTCAAAATCGGGATTAAATAACTCCTTCAAATCAGGCAAAAGAGCTTCTATCCTGTTTATCAGGGCAGATAAAACATCCTTTTGCAGCAGATTGCCAAACTGCCTGGTGGTTAATACATTGGCTTGTTCCATCTCTTCCCTGGATGCATATTTAATCTTGGATAGATAATAATGTGCGATGTTTCCCTTCAGGTTGTTCCTGTTCTCCAGATAGCTTACCTTCCAATTCAGGTCTGGTATCATATCATCTTTCTTCCTGAGGTCTTTATCAGGATTTTGCCAGTCAGGAAGAATATCCCGTAGATTTATCTCCAGAGCTGTCAAGCCTGTTTCGGGAGAAGTCTTATCATTAGAGGTTTGTTCTTTTTCAGCAATATTGCTTATCAGCATTGAGCCATCTTCCTGCATTTCTGCATTGTTCAACATATAATCATAAGCAGATTTAACGGCATAATGCGGAGGAGTTAGCCTGTCGTCTTTGTCCAAATCAGCCCAGAACTTATCCCAGCTTCCCACTTTATCAAAAGCCGCATAAAGGTATAATCTGTTCCTGGCACGTGTTAAAGCTACATAGAGATTATTCAGTTCTTCCAGTTGCTCCCTCTTTTCATCTTCCTGCATAATCTCACGGAAGGAACTGTTTTGCAGAACTTTGTTGTAGTGCAGGGTGAGAGCAATATCGCTTAAATAATGGTAGCTTTTATCAGAATACAGCACCCATGAGGAAAGCTTGTTATCTTCCCTGCCGGAATAGCTTCTCAGGTTCCACCAGACAAAGACTGAATCAAATTCCAAACCCTTGGATTTATGGATAGTCAGCAATTGTACTGCTGTGGAACTTTCCACATCTTGCTGCTGCATGATTTCCTGGTCGCGGTTGTCTTCGCAATAGCGCAGGAAACCTTGTAATTCAGGTAATTCGCTTTGGTAATTCTGCTCATAATCCAGAGCTAAATCCAGAAATCTCTGGACATTGACAAAGTCTCTATGCAAAGGCATTTTATCCTTGATTTGGCAAGTCTGCAAAATAGTCATACAACTCATGTAGATTTCTGAAAGATTAATCGAAGAAGCTAATTCATACGCTGCTTTGGCAACCTGAATATGATTTAAATCTATATCTTTTCCTGACTCAGATTTATCCTTTTCATAATCACTGATAGTGTTAATGACCTGCTTGATTGCAGCGCCATCCATCAGTATCAGGTCGCTTCTTAAGAAAGCCAGAAAATCGTACCAATCATGATATACTGCAAACTTTAGTAAAAGAAAAACTGCTTTAATAACGGGATGGTCGAGCAGTGATTTGCTGGATTGAAATTCACTGGTGATGCCGTGTTCTGCCAAAAGAGCACGAATCATCTCCAGCTCTTCGTTCCTGCGGGCCAGTATGGCAACTGTTCTGTTAGGTTCTTCTTCAGAAGGTAAAGCCGGAATGACCATATCTGTAATGAAGTTACGCAGAGCTGTGTCGATTTTATTATCTGCTGAGTGCGAAGAATAATTCCCCAGTTGAAAATGGATTGTGGTATCGTTTTCCAGTTCTGTCTTTTTACCTTCTGTATCTGTGTATTGCCATTCTGCCTGCATATTAGTTAAGAATTCCTGCAAAATATCGTTTCCAAAGACTCCATTGATGAATTTCATCAGGGTTGGACTGCTTCTCCAGGAGCTGGTCAGAGCATCTTTGGTGGCAGGCTGTCCGCTTTGGAACATACTATCCAGGTTAAGCAGCAAATCTCTCTGCCCGCCTCTCCAGCCGAAGATAGATTGCTTTTCATCACCTACAACAATCAGACCACCGTATGGAAAAGAACCTGCTCCCGATAAAAGCTCATCTATCATGGGTGAAAGGATGCTGAACTGCAGGATGCTGGTATCCTGAAACTCATCTATCAGCATAAACCTTGTCCTGTGGCACATGAATTCATAAAACTCATTGGCAGTACTTTCCGGTTCTGCTTCAAACAAGGGAGGATATGAACTGTAAAGAGCTTCAAAAGTGAACCAGGCAATATCGTCATAAGTAAAGTTCTTATAGCGGTAAATCAGCTTATCATAATGGCTTAAAACTTCCTGCCAGATATCCAGTATTTCTCTCTGTTCAGGCAGGAACAGGTGGAATATAAGATAGTTGGAAAGATGTTCCTTAGCCTGGCTGTGCAGCTTTTTCCAATCGTCCACTTGCGGTAATGTTTTGGAAACACGCACTTTCTGCCCGTTCCACATGTACTTATCTTTACTTAAGAATTCCAGCAGTTTCTGAAGAATATAATCATCCTGCAGATAGTCTTCAAGTTCAACTTCAAAATCTTTAAACAAAACAGGCAGCGGATTAAACAACTGCAGGAATTCCCTGTTAAACAATCCTTCATTAACTGCCTGGGACGACAATGTTATATTTTTTTGAACCTGCAGGTATTCATTAAAGCATAGAACTATTTCTTTAAACTTATCCAGAAAGCTGTTTTTGTATTCATCAGCACGTTCCTGCCATAGTTCCGGGTGTACAGTAAAATATGCCAGAGAGTTAGGTTTTGCATCGACAGACCTTTTGGAAGCCAGATAATAAAGCCAGCGGTTATCAATCAAAGAACGGAAGAAGGAACGGTATTCATCCAGGGAAGGCTTTAATCTCCTGGACAACAGACTTTCAATCCTCTTTAGAAGGTCAGGAGTCATCAGTTCATTAAACAGGAAAGGCATCCTTTTATCGACTGCTTGAAGGTCGAGTTCAAACCTGTCTATACCTCTCACAGGACGGACAAGATTGCGGAAAATACTGTGCACATAGCTGTCTATGGTCATCACCTGCAATTCATCCTTATGGGTTATCAGGTGATGATAAGCAAGTACCAGAATTCTTGTTTCTTCTTCTGAAAGGGGATTTTCCTGATTAATGACCTGTTCTTTATCAATCAGTTGTTTAAGATTTACCGCCAGTTGCTGCCAATTGCCTTTGTGGTTGCTCAATGTATCCAGATGCTTAAAGATACGTTCCCTGATTTCTGCTGTGGCTTTGCGTGTAAAGGTAATCACCAGAATCTGGTCAGGCTTGAATTCCTGCGTTCCATAGTATTTCAGAATGAGGGCAAGATATTCCAGAGAAAGACGGTAAGTTTTACCTGTTCCGGCACTGGCAGAGATTATCTTTTTGATGGGCAGGCTCATTCTTCTTCCTCATCAAGTGTCATGTTATGCATCAGATCAGCCCTGGTAATATCTATATAATACCTTCGGTGTTTTGCAACCGTTGCCGGTGCATAACCCATCCTGCCAATCTGGTTCAGGCTTTCGATAAGTATTGCCTTTAACAAATATGGGTCAGGCTTGGCTTTGTGGTCAAACCAGTTCATTTGTTTATCCATCAGTTTATAAAAAGCACCTCTTACTGAATCAACCATATCCGGATTATCTATCAGATAGTATGACCACATATAGAATACTATCTGCAGCCAGTCAAAATCACCCGTTTTAAAATCTATGATAAACATCTTATTCGTTGTCTCCAGACGCAGGTCTGCCCTGCCTCTGATACCTATGCCTATCTGGTGTTCGTTTTCTTCCGGCTGGACTAACGGTTTGTATTGCCGTTCAGCTTTTGTCATGGTATCTGTCTCGGGGATTAACTTTATAACCTGTGACTGCAAATCCTCTTCTTTGGCAAGGCCTACATGGAAAAACCAGCTTGCAGTATCAACCAGGAATGGAGACATCAGTTCCCTGAGGTATTCCCAATTATAATTTTTGGGGATTTGGTAAAACAACAGCGGTTCGTTTAGGGCTGATTTCAGGTTGTTGGTGAGAAATTCTTTATTAATCCACTCCCATTTCATCGAAAGGATACCCTGGTGCTGCTCTGCAAGACGTTTTGTGATTGCGTTCAGATAGTGATGCATCAAAGTTCCGAACATCTTTCTGCCAAGTGTTTCATCTTGCCTGACTATCCTTTCCTTCAGTTTTTTTAAATCCTGCAGATAATACAGAAAAGGGCTTTTAAGGAAGTGTTCGCAGGCAGACCAGCTCATAGTTATCCACTCTTTGCTGTCGAAATCCGCATCTTTATCGAAAGGCATATTATAAAACGCAGCGCTATTGATTGTATCAGCAGGAGCTTTTTCTGCCAGAGGATTTTTCTGTTGGTCCTTTAGCCAGCTTTTAAGCAATGTGTGGGCAGGTATTTCAGCATCCTGCCATGTTAGTGCGTCAGGCAGTTTTTTAGTCTCAGCGAAGAGATACAGCTCGTTTATGAAAGAACTGGGTTCCACATCCTTGTCCTGGTTATTGACTGTATAAATCTCCACTTCTTGGGCAGAAGCTATCAGACGGTAATAATAGTAACGCTCCCAACTGCGGATATCATCCCAGGTTTTAAGTCCTATGGCTTTTCTTTGCTTTTCATTAAACAGCCAGACAGGTGTCCTGCCGCTAGGTAATTCTCCTTCAACCAGATTCAGGAAAGTCACTTTATCTGCCTGCAGATTGCGTGTATCCATCAGATTAGTGATTGTTGCAGAAGGATTTGAAGAATCATTATGATAAAATCGATAGGTCTTGGGTTTGATAAAAGTCAAGAACAAATCTAGTATACCTGCACTGATATCCATATTGGGATAAAGTGCCTGCCAATCATCAACCAGAGCCAGTTCATCCATTGACATAAAATTGGCGAGTGCTTCATAAAAGCTTTCCTGCAGTGTAGAGCAGGTCTTTTCATCTTCAGACAGCAATCGGTTGATTTTTATCCCGTCCCTTACATCTATGGCATCAATCAACTGCCTGATGGAATTGACTTTAGAAAGCTTGCTGACAAGTGCCAATATCTCTTTTAACAATTCTGCACATTCAGGGTCTGCATTTTTAAAATCTGATATCTTCAGAATCTCTAGTTTCAAATCCAGGTACAGCACATCTTTTTCACTGAAATTACATACAAATTCTGTAAAATTGTCTTGTTTCAGTTTGTCCCAGTCAAGACGGAAGTACGCAATAAATCCATTCATGCCAATGGCTTGCAGCAGCCAGTCCAGCTTTAGCAGCTTCCTGCCCTCATCCTGAACAATATTTTCCAAACCTTTAGCCATTATCTGGAAGAAGTGACTAAGCGTTGTTTTGTGCATCGGGCATGGTTCTGAATATTGGAAAAATTCAGATGAGAAGACTTCATGATAGGGATGCTGCAGAAACTTTGCGTCAATTATAAAGTGCTTGTGCTGTTCAGGATTTTGAGCAGGCGAATAATTTTTTAGGAAGGAAAGTGCCATCTGCCACGTATTGGGGCTTTGAAACACACTCAATTTAATAGGTAAATCCTGATTAGGAAAAGCCTCTCCCAGATTTAGTTCACTGCTTCTGAGGGTTTGCTCGTTCAACCAATCGGGACTTCCCTGATAACAAATAATTGCCTGGCAATTTATGGCTTCGATTTTTTCGATAACTGCACTCTCAAGTCTTGTGTAATAGAATTGATTTACAAAAATATAGCGTTTGATTTCAGATGGCAGATGCAGGTTTGAAATATCTTTATCAAAGATAGCATCACTGTAACCTTTCGCGAAGATAAAGCTTTGATACTGCTTTCTGATTTGCAGCATTCTGGAATAGTTTTCCAACTGCCAGACCTGATAGGTGAAATCATAGTTTTCCATCCGTTTAAGCAACTCATCAGCATCGACAGTTTCTTCTGCCAGTTCTTCAAAAAAGCTGAAGAAGTGCTGACCCCAATCAATCAAATCAGGATACTTTTCGATATGGAAAATCTCCCTGTCTTCTGCTGTCATCGCCTGATACAGACAGACAAGACGTTTCTCGTCCTGCAAATTGACTTGATTGGAAAATATCACTTTTTGCTTGAATTCGTCCATGCTGAGGAAGCTGACATTGATAGGCTGCCACTTTTGCTGATAAGCTTTTAAAGCTTCTTTGCAGCTTCTTTCTGTGGGAAAAATCAGCCAGCTGTTATCCTGAATTTCAGGCTCAACAGCACTGACAATACTTATACCCAGCTCAATATAGCGGAAGACAGGCATCTTTTTTTTGAAACTCCCTCTTTTCTATTACAACAGCTCAGATTTTATTCAGGCAATCATGCATATTTCTGTCAATACAAATAAAGCTTAAAACTTCCTGTATTCTGTCGGGGAAATGCAGCTAATCATCAGGGAAGTGATTATAAACTTTACCGTAACTTATTGCTATATAGCGCATTCAGATGTTGCGCAAACAAATAAACAAACAGTTTTTTTATGTATTTGCTCCTGATGTGTGATGCCTGCGATTAACCACTTGTATGTCTAGTCCTAATATAGTTGACAG
>DIWV01000001.1 GCA_002435865.1 Cloacimonetes bacterium UBA6097
CAACTATATTAGGACTAGACAAGAAAAATGAACAATGTAGAATGGAATATGGAACTGGATCCCGTATCAAGTACGGGACGACGCCCTTCGGATTTAATTATAATATGGAATGGATACCCGCTTTCGCAGGTATGACAAAGCAATGGTGTCGACATTACGACTTAACTCAATGTGACACACTTAGTGGAATGGATTCCAAATCAAGTTTGGAATGACACGTAATAAACTGGATCCCGTATCAAGTAAGGGACGACGCCACGCAAAGCACGAAATATATCACCTATCAGGTCGGAGATGGCAAGGAAGCTGATGATTGTTTGTTTACTTCACCTTCTGAGAAAGTCAAATGCACCAAATCCCAAATCCCATTCAACCCTGGAACCATCGACAGTGATTTGCAGAGGAACATTGTGAGTCTGTCCTGCAAATTCAACTATTGCCGTACAATCATAAGTTTTTCTATCTTTTTTAACTACCTGCAAATCTCTTAGTTTTAAATTATACTCCGTGAACTCAGGGTCAGAACTGAAGTTCTTTTCCAGGGATGCTTTTACGATTTTAGTTACTTTTGCCTTGGAAACTCCACAACCCACTAAGAAGAATAATATAAGCATTGATGTCATGATTATGATCACATTCTTAAACATTTTATCTCCTTAATATATTGATATACTTTGTTATTACATTTTTCTGTCAAGTTTATAGTAACAATTAATATTTGGCGTATGATTGAAAATATTAAAATATATATTTGATTATTTCGATATTATGGTACAAATTATGCATTATGGATCGGAATACTGAATACACGTTCAGTGCAAAAAAGGGAGAAGTAAAATGAAAAAGATGCAAATTGTCCTGCTTATGATTATGGTACCATTGTTAATACTTGGATTACAGAATTACAACGCTACAACTGCTTACAATTCACATCAGGATAGTGCACTCAAACTTCCCGGGTTTAGTAAACCTATTGCACCCATATCAAAAGACAGAAGCTGGAGATTGTCGGAACAGGTATATGTGGGTTTGGATGGTTTAATTTATACCTTGCTTGATAAATACAATTATTACTATAATTCCGGTTTCCCTGCCAGATTGGATAGTATTATTGTGTCCTACTACGTAGAAGATACTGAACCTTTTGATTGGGTAGCTAATGATAACTACAGATATTATTATGATGCATCCGGTGAATATATTACCTGCATGGATTACTATTTCCTGTTTGGTCAAACAGTTTTGCACAGGTTTACAGGTGAATATGACGCTCAAAACAGATTGACAGAAGTAATTGAACATTCGTATTATAATAACAGAACCCTGCACCCGATAGCAAGAACTAATGTGTTGTATGAAAACGGACTGGTATCTTCTTTTGTCAGTTATTATTATCCCTCAGGCACAGGCAGCGGAGCTTATTATAAAAAGGCATTAACCAAAGACACACAGGGCAGAGTTGTAATGCAAACAGAGCAATCCTCTGCAGATTCAATAAACTGGACAAACAACATGCGTACTCTATACACTTATCATCAGGATGATACCTCCACAGGACAGTCTTATGTGGACTACATCAGCCATCATATGGTTGAGAACGGCTTTGATTATCTTGCCCTCATTTCAGATATACCGGGCATGACCAGCTTCGTAACGGTACAGAGCTATATGGATAGTGTCTGGGTAGATATGTACAGATATATTGATAATTATGATACATCAGGACGCCATAGCTCCAGAATCTACCAGGTTAGCATTGACCAGGGACCCTGGCAAAACGAAATAAAATATGAATATACATACAATCAAAACGGAAATCTGATAATGAAGACTTTATGTTCATGGGGCACAACGGATTGGTTGTTTACCAGTAACCTGTACGAATATACCTGGGAACAGTTCAATCCCAATGAAGATGAAAACATTACTACGGAACCTTTAAATATGTCTGTATATCCCAATCCGTTTAATGATAATGTGTATATCCGTTTTGATGGTAAGGATTATGAACCTGTTGAAACTTCTGTCTATAACATCAGGGGGCAGTTAATCAAGTCTTTGGGCAATAGCAGGAAAACATCAGTCACCTGGGATGGAAAAGATAATCATGGTAAATCTGTAAGTAATGGTATCTACTTCATCAAAGCTACTCAGGATGGGAAGTCAATCAGCAAAAAAGTAATAAGGATAAAGTAACCACAGAAAACACAGATAATAAATAATAATTGAAATAAAAATAAATTCTTGACGTGTTTTATATAAACTAAAACTATGCACTTGTCTGTCCTGTGAATAAATAGTAAGGATAGGAAAGAAAATCAATTTGATTTGTATCTTTACCAAAGAATTAATCACAGGAGATAAAATGAAAATCAGGTTTATTCCATTCCTTCTGGCATCCCTTCCTTTGGTGTTAAACGCTATTGAACCTACATTACCAAACTTTAATTATAATCAGCTATTCGAAATCCCAATCCAGGCAAAAGCCCTGCTTGAGCCTAACCGCAACTGGCGGCTGCAGGAGGTAACGCAACGTATTGACCATATCAATGATGGTACTTATGGAATAGGTATGAAGTGGGAACTGTTTTACAACGAATCATTATCAATGAGGATAGATAGTCTTCGTACATTTTCCTACCTTGCTGCAGATTCCACCTGGACATACAGTTCCTCAACCTACAATATCTATGATCAATCCGGTGAATATATTACTGAAAGACTTAATCAACCTTGGGATTATGCACAGCCAATGTATAAGAGTGTGTATACCTATGATAA
Source organism: Cloacimonetes bacterium UBA6097 (assembly GCA_002435865.1). Classification (GTDB taxonomy): domain Bacteria; phylum Cloacimonadota; class Cloacimonadia; order Cloacimonadales; family Cloacimonadaceae; genus UBA5614. The sequence goes on from DIWV01000001.1 coordinate 2,782, forward strand.
CCAGAACAGGCTGGTATCAGACTCATACTATGTAAGAGTTCCCAGCACATTGGAATACAATCATAGCTGGACCTATGAATATATTTATGGCACTGATAGGTTATTGAGATATAACTACTTATATGAAGGCAGTCCACCTATAAATTATCTTTTTGCACATGATGCTCAGGGTAGGATTATCACTCTTCTCAGAGAGGGTCAGGAGATAGTAAATGATTCACTTCAGTGGGTTACGGTTGTAATTGATTCATTAGCATACCATCAGTCTGATACATCTACAGGACTGGATTTGGTTGATTATTTAAGCCATACTCCGTATAATTTCTCTTATCAGCTGTTTTATTGTTTTGGCAAGCTGGAAGAAAGAAAGGGATGGTATGGAAATCATTATACAACATTCAGTGAAATTTATACCTATGATATGTATGACCGCCTCGCAGACATTCTGCAACAGCTTTCAACAGATCATATAAATTATACAAATGATACAAAGTATCTATATCTCTATAATACAGAGGGAAATCTTGCAAGTTACATCAAGCAGCAATGGATGCCTAATACACAGTCATGGTACGACCACAACATTGTAGATTTTGCCTGGGAACAAACTTCATCAGTAGAACCTAATGAGGTAATACCTGTTCCTTTTAATATAAATGCTTATCCAAATCCTTTCAACAGTGAGGTAAATATCCGTTTTGATAGCAAAGATAATGCTTTGGTTGAAACTTCTGTCTATAACATCAGGGGGCAGTTAATCAAAGCCTTTGGCAATAGCAGGAATACATCTATCACCTGGGATGGAAAAGATAATCAAGGTAAATCTGTAAGCAATGGCATATACTTCATCAAAGCTACTCAGGATGGGAAGTCTATCAGCAAAAAAGTTATCAAAATTAAATAAACAATTTGTCATTCATTAGGACAGGCTCAAGACCTTTCCCCGCTACTATAAAGCACAAGACAGAATGGAAAAAGATTGACAAGGAAGTGTGATAAAGATAATTCAATTATTACGCATGGGAGGCTGTAAAATGAAGTTAAATGCATTATTGTTCCTCATCTTAATATTACCTGTATTAATCTCAGGAACGAACTTCAGTTCGTTTGCACATCCTGATTTTGACAGTGATACTGCAATCAGAAAACAATATGTTCCTTCAATTAACCCGGCCAGGAACCGAAACTGGCGTGTAGAATCCATAGAATATCAAACGGATGAAGATTTTAACGGTATCCTTGAACCGAATATGCTGTATGATTATTGTTACAACGACACTAATCCTGCAAAGATAGACAGCATCTGGGTAATGCAATGGGTGACTGATTTTGAAAACTGGGGCTATGAGCATACAAAAAATTATATTTATGATGACGCCGGAGAACATGTAATACAGTTGCAATATTATCTATATATCAATAACATGCCATATTTTCTAATTGACTGTGAATATACGACAAATCAACGCCTTATGGACGTTTTCTTCCGCACTTATGACTGGGATAATGGAGTTTATCATACTGTTCAAAGTGTACATTACACTTATACAAATAATGCACTTGCATCAGTGATGATAGAGCATACCGGCAGCAGCAGAGCATATTATGAGAGATTCATAATTGATAGTGATGCCAATGGAAGACCGGAAACTATTTATGGTTCTGCATCTCCTGACCTGATAAACTGGGGGAACACTTCACTGGAAGAGATAACTTATCACGCACATGATACTACCACAGGATTGGATTATATTGATTTCCTCAGCCACGAAATGATATTTTATGATGAATGGGACGGGCTGCTTGGAATGATTGATACTTACAGCAACTTCAGGGAATGGAATGGAGTGGGCTGGGACAGCTTTTATTTCGATACGTATACTTACAATACTTCTAACCAGGTAACAGATATTCTTACACAATTCATGGATGTGTCGTTTGTCAATGAATCATTACATCATTACGTTTATAATACAAATAACAATTTGTCCTACTATACTAATCAATTATGGGATATGGATTCACAAGCCTGGGACATTCCTGATGAGAAGTATATTTATAACTGGGGCGAGTATACCCATAATGAGGACGATACTATTTTGCCAGCTCCCATGAGCCTGAATGCCTATCCCAATCCTTTTAATGATATAGTTGATATCCGGTTTAATGGTAAAGATAATGCTCCGGTTGAAACTTCTGTCTTTAATATCAAAGGTCAGTTAATCAAATCCTTTGGCAAAAGCAGGAGTGCATCTATAACCTGGGATGGTAAAGATAACAATGGTAAATCAATCAGTAATGGCATATACTTCATCAAAACCACACAAGAAGGGAAGTCCATCAGCAAAAAAGTAATAAGGATAAAGTAACCACGGAACAGACAGAAAAAAATATAAATGACGGAACTGCTTGTTAAATTAACAGATTAAAATTAGCAAAAAGCAGATTTGGACATTATATTATAGAAGAGGGTAATTTTTTCCTTGACTGAATAGTTTTTCTGAGTAGTAAAGAAAATTAAAGAAAGACACTAAAATTATAAAGAAAAAATCATATCCGGATAAAGAAAGGTATGATATTACAAAGGAGGCTATAGTGTTCAATATAATTTCATTGAAAGTTAAATGCCCTGTTTGTTCTGCATCACTGATGGACAAAGAGCAAATGGTTGATAATGAACCCGGAGTTAAGCTTAATATCAGTATCGCTAATAAACATGGACATATATGGCTGAGTTCAATCTATGAAAGCTATAACTTTGAAGCAGATATTGATATTCCGCCAAACGAAATCGCAGTTTTTCACTGTCCGCATTGTAAAGCAGAAATTATCAGCGAAGAACAATGCCTTGCCTGTCATGCTCCCTTAATACCGTTTCATCTGGACGAAGGCGGAAAAGTATCGATATGCTCACGCTCTGGCTGTAAAAAGCACAATATCGCTTTTGAAGATTTGTCTACAGCATTAGGGTATTTCTACGATAAATACACTTATGCACATACAGATGATATAAAGTTTTCCCCGAAAGTGGAACCCAAAAAGAAAACCGAGCAGGAAGAAGACAAAGAAATAATCAAGACCGGTTCATTCCTTTCCACATATTGTCCTCATTGCAGACGCAGTTTGATTGAAGACAGGATGATTAAGCTGAAAATCGAAAATGAACAGGGAGAAACAGGTTTTCTGATGCTTAGTCCATTTCTGAACGTATTTACTCATAAGTCCACAGTCAAACTGCCGGAAAAGCATCCGATCAAGAACATAAAATGCTTCCATTGTGATGAACCTCTGTTTGTCAAAGATAAGAAATGCCCTGTCTGTAATTCGGAAATAGCCAAACTTCAGGTGGCAGCCATGACTAAAATGATAGATTTCTATGTCTGTTCCAAGAAAGGATGCACCTGGCACGGTCTGAGCGATGAAGATATTCAATCCATAGTTTTGGAAGATAGTAAGGACTGGTAAGCATGTTTGAAGTTGTTCGTAAACAGGAAATGGCAAAAGGAACGATAATCCGTTTTGAAATAGCTGCTCCTAAAATAGCCCAGAAAATACTGGCAGGTCAATTCGTGATTCTCAGGGTAAATGAAACCGGAGAAAGAATTCCTATTACAGTCGCAGATGTAGATAAATTCGGCGGCACTATAACAATTATCTTTCAGGTTGTGGGGAAATCAACAGCTTTGATGCGTTCACTGGACGTTGGCAGTTTCATTAAAGACGTGGTAGGTCCTCTGGGAAAACCTGCTCATGTACAAAAAGTCGGAACAGTAATAGCCATTGGCGGTGGTACTGGTATAGCTATTCTGCACCATGTTGTCAAAGCTATGAAAGAAGCAGGAAATTTCGTTATCAGCATCATCGGGGCAAGGGAAAAAGAAATGCTTATCCTGCAGGATGAAATGAATCTTATCAGCGACGAGCTTGTTATTATGACTGATGATGGCAGCTATGGGCAAAGAGGTTTCGTAACAGACCCTCTTAAGAAATATATTCAGGAACGTAATGATATAAAGCTGGTATATGCCATTGGTCCGATTATTATGATGAAAAACGTTTGTAAGATTACCGAAAAACCCAGGATAGAGACCATGGTTAGTTTGAATCCCGTAATGATTGACGGCACAGGTATGTGCGGAGGTTGCAGGGTAAAAGTAGATGGCAAAACTCAATTCTGTTGTGTTGACGGACCTGATTTTGACGGACACAAGGTTGATTTTGATGAACTTGAAAAACGCAATTCTATGTATCTCAAGCAGGAAAAAGATTCTCTATTGTTCTCCATAAGGTAAAGGCAGGAAAGAAATTATGTTGGATTATGATGTAAAGTATCTAAAATTTAAAACTTATCTGAGTACATATTGCCCTCATTGCCATAACAGCTTCAACGTTAAACAAAAAGATCATGATATAATCAAGTTCAATGCCAAGTTTAAAGGCAAGGATATGGATTTACATTTAAGCCCGTATCTGGACGTCTTTGAAGTGGAATCAACAGTTCCGATTGAAAAAGATGAAACCCTTGAAGACCTGATCTGCCCGAATTGCAAAAAAAGTATCGTTGATGTAAACCAGCCTTGCCAGGAATGTGGTTCTCATACCGCACAGGTTATAATTTCTGCCTATTCCAAACTAATTCCATTTTATATCTGCCTTAAATATGGCTGTGAATGGCATGGACTTTCCAAAGCTGATGAACGTCATATCAAACTCAAAATCCCACGTCAGGAAATGCCTGAACAAGACCAAAAGCTGAGAGTACAGAACTTTCAAGAAGTTCCCTATGGCTTAACAACAGAACTTGCTTTGCTGGAAGCAGGACGCTGTCTGCAATGCAAAAATCCCAAATGCGTGGATGGATGCCCTGTAAATATAGACATCCCTGAATTTATCAGGCTAATCACAGAAGAGAAATTCGATGAAGCTGCCAAGAAAATCAGGGAAAGGAATATCCTTCCTGCTGTCTGTGGCAGAGTTTGTCCACAGGAAGATCAGTGTGAAGGCGTTTGCGTTTTAGGTATCAGGGATAATCCTGTAGCAATTGGTAATCTGGAAAGATTTGTAGCAGATTATGAACGCAAGATGGATTTAATTAAAGTACCCTCAATTAAAAAAATACCTAACAAGCGTGTGGCTGTAGTCGGAAGCGGACCGGGAGGACTAACCTGCGCTGCAGATTTGACCTTACTTGGTTATTCTGTCACTATCTTTGAAGCATTGCATCAGGCTGGTGGTGTCCTGGTTTATGGAATTCCAGAGTTTCGTTTACCCAAAGCTATTGTAGAAGCTGAAATTGAATATCTGAAAGCAATGGGCTGCAAAGTGGAACTAAATCACATAATTGGCAATATCTATTCAGTTGATGAACTGCTGGAAAACTTTGATGCTATCTATATTGGAGTTGGAGCAGGCTTGCCAATGTTTATGAATATTGAAGGTGAAAACCTTAGTAACGTATTTTCTGCTAACGAATACCTGACCCGTATCAACCTGATGAAAGCATACCGTTTTCCGGAATATGATACACCTAAACCTATAGGCAATAAAGTTGCTGTAATCGGTGGTGGTAATGTAGCTATGGACTGTGCCAGAACCTCTCTGCGCTGTGGCGCAAGTGAAGTTACAATCATCTACAGACGCTCCCGCAAGGAACTTCCTGCCCGTGAAGAAGAAGTCGTTCATGCAGAACAGGAAGGAATTATGTTCAAGCTACTTACTAATCCCATTAAGTATATTGGTAATGATGCCAACTGGGTAAAAGGAGTTGAATGTGTTTCAATGACCTTGGGTGAACCTGATGAATCAGGCAGAAGACGTCCGATTCCTCTGGAAGGCTCTAACTTTATTTATGATTGCGATATGGTGATTGTGGCTATAGGTAATGGCCCCAATCCAATCATTTTTAATACAGCTCCTGATCTGGAAAGAAACAAATGGGGTAATATAATAGTCAACCCGGATACGATGGAAACAACCAAAGAGTTTGTTTATGCAGGCGGTGATATTGTAACGGGTGCCGCTACTGTGATTGAAGCTATGGGAGCAGGCAGAATTGCTGCTAATTCAATCCACAAAAAATTATCCGGCAAAACTAAAAAGGCTTAGTAATTCTGAAGGAGTATCAATAAGATTATCCGGTTTGTAAGTACTCAGCTGCAGTTTGGATTGAAATCCCCAACTGACGGATACAATCGGGATATTACATTCCTTGGCTGCCTTGATATCACGGACTTCATCACCTATATAGATACATTTATAGTCCAATAGCTTACGCTTGATAATCTGTCTGTGAATATGCCTGGATTTATTAAATAAACTTACATCGCAATCAAACCAGTCAAATACATTCATCTTAAATTTATCCAGGAAAGGTATAACATTATCAATAGAATTGGATGTTAATAAAGCCATGGGGATATTATTTGCCTTTAGTTTTTGTAAAACTTCCGGGATTCCTGCTATCGGGCACAGCTCACTCAGCCTGGCATTAAGGCTAATCTTGACTTCATGAGCAAAAAAAGGGATTTTATAAAAGGGAAGATGAAGTCTTTTTAAAATTGCAAATACAGGCAAGCCCCTCATATTATTCAGTTCTTCTTCACTTACTGCTGTATAGCCATATTTAGTACTGAGTTCGTTGATGATTGCGTGCCCAAGCTTGAAAGAATCAGCTATAGTTCCGTCAAAGTCAAACAATAAATAGTAAGCTTTGTCTCTGTCTCCGTTATTCATTTTTCTTTTTAAGTTTAAGAGCCAGTTTGTAAATTCTGTTACGGTTAATACCGGTTAAGGTAGTAACGGTGTGAACTAATTCAGTTAATGTAGTTTTTGCTGAGTTGTGTTTTTTTAACAGCTTGAGAACTTCATCATCAGTCAATTCCTGTTCTTTCTTGCCTTTTACCAATATTACAAATTCACCTCTGGTTTCTATATCATCTATAAAAGAGATATCATCAAAAGTACCCCTGTAATAAGTTTCGTATATTTTAGAAATCTCCCTGGCGATAACGAATTGCCTTTCAGTAAATATCCCGGATAGCTCTTTTATAGTATCTTTTATTCTGTGTGAGGATTCATATAATACTATGGTGTGGGACAGCTTTTCTAAATCCGATAGCAGTTTTGTTCTTTCTTTTTTCTTAACAGGCAGGAAACCCGCAAAAGTGAATTTATCCGTGTTTAATCCTGATGCAGCCAGGGCAGGTATCAAAGCAGTAGAACCAGGCAGGCAGCAAACCTGAATATCCTTCTTTATAGCAATTTTAACAATGATTTCAGCAGGATCAGAAATACCGGGAGTTCCGGCATCAGTTATTATGGCAACATTCCTTCCTTCATTAAGCAAGGTAATGATGTTGTCTGATTGCTTACGTTCATTGAATTTATGATAGCTGATGAGTTTTTTTTTGATATCATAATGTTTAAGTAGCTTTAGTGAGGTTCTTGTATCTTCAGCAGCAATTAAATCTACTGTTTTAAGTACTTCTACAGCTCTGTAGGTCATATCTCCCAGATTTCCTATGGGAGTCGGCACTAAATACAATATTCCTTTATTCATATTACTTGATTATATTGAGTTCTTTGCCTATTTTGATAAATGAGTTGATAGCTCTGTCCAGATGATACAGTGAATGAGCAGCAGAGAGCTGAACTCTGATTCTGGCTTGTCCTACTTTTACCACCGGATATGTAAAACCTATTACGTATATTCCTTCCTGTAAAAGTTTATCTGCCATTGTAACAGCCAGGGTTTCATCATATATCATTACGGGAACGATTGCAGTATCGCTTGGAATAATATCAAAACCTGCTTCCACCATTCCTTTACGGAAATAATTGGCATTAGTCATTACGTGATTACGGAAGTTGGTGCTTTCCGATATCATATCCAATACCTTAATCACAGCACCGACAATAGGTGGAGCTAAGGTGTTAGAGAAGATATATGGTCTGGAGCGTTGCCTGAGAAAGTCAATTATGTCTTTACTTCCTGAGATACATCCTCCTGATGAACCACCCAGGGCTTTGCCAAATGTTGTTGCTATAATATCGACTTTGCCCTGTACCTTATGATATTCAACTGAACCTCTGCCAGTCTCGCCAATATATCCTGTTCCATGTGAGTCATCTACCATCACCAAAGCATCATATTTCTCAGCTAATTCACAAATCTGTGGAAGTTTTGCTATTTCACCATCCATTGAGAATACACCGTCAGTAACTATTAAACGATATTTGAGACCTGAGATTTCCATTAAAATGGTTTCCAGTTCAGACATATCGGAGTGTTTATAGCGGAAACGCTGTGCTTTGCAAAGCCTGACGCCATCTATAATGGAAGCATGGTTCAGTTCATCAGATATAACTGCACAATCCTCATCCAACAATGGTTCAAATATACCTCCATTGGCATCAAAGCATGAAGAATAAAGCAAAGTATCTTCCATTCCAAGAAACCGGGAAACCTTTTCTTCCAACTCTTTATGAATGGATTGGGTTCCGCATATGAAACGAACAGAAGCCAAGCCAACTCCCCAATTATCGATTGTGCTTTTAGCAGCTTTGATAACTTCAGGATGATTTGCCAGTCCAAGATAATTGTTTGAGCAGAAATTTATTACTTTATGACCATCTGACAAGGCAATCTCAGCATTCTGGGGAGTACCTAATATCCGTTCGGTTTTGTACATTCCTGCGGCTAATATAGAATCAAGCTGTGATTTGACATCTGAATAAATTTGTTTTGACATTAATAACATTCCTTTTGCTGATTAATCATATAATAATTAAACTCAAATGATAATGTGTCTTTCACGTCAATAAAAAAACTTAAGGAATGATGAACTTGTATTATGATAAAGATAGGATATTTTTTTGAGTACACTTCATTTTTGGGTTGACAAAATACAGCTGAACAGCAAAAATACAGCTATCAGTTCGAGGAGATATAATATGAAGAAAATACCGATGTTTATTTTTTTATATCTTATCACTCTCAGTTTATCTGCATACGAAATCAGGCAATACAGCAAGACATTTGTTGATCCTGCCCGTAATAACCGTTCAATCCCAACTACAATATTTTACCCTTTTGATGTAAATAATCCAACCGCTGAATATCCATATATTGTTTATGGACACGGTTATACAGGATCATACACTGATTATCCGGTACTTACAAATGCCATAGTTAATCTTGGCTGGATCATTGCCTATCCTACTACTGAAGGCGGTTACATAGTAAGTACATCCAATTTTGCATTAGATCTTGCTTTTCTTAAAAACGCTATTTATAACCTTAGTATCAGCGACAGCACAGCTGCAATTTACAACAAAGTTGATACTTTAGCAATTGTTGGAGGATACTCGATGGGAGGTGCGTGTGCAGTTGCTGCAGCAACATTTGAACCCTCCTTTGCTTCACTTGTAACTCTCGCTGCAGCTCCCATAACTTGGTTAAACTTATATCCGGCAGCAATTACAATGGCTGCGAATGTTACAATGCCATCAATTACTTATTCAGGTTTTGTGGATAATATAGCTCCACAGGATGAAAATCAAATTCCTATTTATAATAATCTTGCTTCTATTTATAAAAGCTTTGTTTCTTTTACTAACCAGGGACACCCTAGCTTTTATGATAATCCCCTGATATATGTAATTCTCGAACCGTGGCTTCAATTTATTAAGACTAATTCCGGATATTATCTTGATGAATTTGAGTCAGTCCTGGCAAGTTATCCGGCAAGCACTCTGACTTACCAGATAGTCGATAACCTGATTATAATTCCCTCCATTCCAGACAATGTTTCTATAATTGTAGATAACGGTTCTTTGATTATTTCCTGGGATATTGTCTTAGATGCGCACAGCTACAAAGTTTTTGCCTCAAACAATCCTTACACCGGTTTTACGGATGTAACTAATCAGGGCTTTTTTACAACAGGAAGCAGAATATCATGGAATACTACACTTACAGGAGCTGAGCAAAGATATTTCTATATAAAATCCTTCAGATAATCAGCAGAATATCTCTTATAATCTGTCTTCCAAGCTCAAAAATTGCATTACTTCTCCTTTATTGCAATTCGATAACCAGTCGATAGCCAGTCGATGTAACATCAACTGGGCATCGACAGACAACCGACAGAATTACGACATGCTTTTATAGCTCTATTCCGGAGAAAAGACGGGCAGAATGATATCAGTAATAGAAAGTTGAGTGAGATACAAGATAACCAGTTAAAAACATAAAACAAAAAAACACCCTCTTCAAACTGAAAAGGGTGTTCATATATTATATTTATTTATTGATTACTTAGCGCTATACATCGCCATTACTTCATTCTTGGTTTTACCCAGAATGTCATATTTCTTGCCAATCTTAATAAATGCAGCCAGTGCTTTTTCCAGGTGATGCATTTCATGTGCAGCAGAGATCTGTGTTCTGATTCGTGCTTTGCCTTGCGGAACCACAGGGAAGAAAAAGCCTATGGCATAAATTCCCTCAGCATAGAGGTCGCGGGCAAAGTCATTAGCAAGCTTGGCATCAAACAGCATAACGGGAACAATCGGTGTATCACCGGGTTGAAGGATGAATCCCGCTTCTGTAAGTGCTTTTCTCCACCGGTCAGCATTTCTTTCCAGTTTATCCCTGCGTTCGGTTGTTTTGGAAAGGATATCCAAAACTTTGATAACGCCGGCAACAACAGGAGGAGCAATCGTATTGGAAAACAGATAGGGACGTGCTTTCTGACGGCACATTTCCACAAGTTCTTTCCTGCCTGAAACGCATCCGCCGGATGCTCCGCCAAGACCTTTGCCGAAAGTAGTTGTGATGATATCTATCTTTCCGACCACTCCACATTTCTCATGAGTTCCGCGTCCGGTCTTTCCAATAAAGCCCGAGGCATGGGAGTCATCAACCAGCAGCATGGCATCATACTTTTCACAAAGAGCTACCATTTCATCCAGTTTGGCTGTATCACCATCCATGGAATAAACGCCGTCTGTGATGACAAGTTTGATGCGTTTATCAGAATGCAGCTGCAGTTTTTCTTCCAAATGTGCCATATCAGAATGTTTGAAAGAATCAGTCATAGCTTTGCAGAGTCGAATTCCATCTATTAGTGAAGCATGAACCAGACGGTCAGAAATCATTACATCCTGTTCGTTCAGGATTGCTTCAAACACACCTGCATTGGCATCCATGCAGGAAGGGAAGAGGATTGTATCTTCTGTTCCGAGGAATTCAGTTACTTTCTTTTCCAGTTCTTTATGAATGTCCTGCGTTCCGCAGATAAATCGAACGGAAGACATACCATAACCATGTGTATCCAAGCCTTCATGAGCAGCTTTCACTACTTCCGGGTGGCTGGATAAGCCAAGGTAATTATTGGCACAAACATTAATAACTTTCTTAAGCGGTGCTCCGGGAGGGAATTCCACTTCTATCTCTGCATCCTGGGCAGAATGAATGTATCTTTCAATTTTTAAGATACCTGCATCCTGCAGGGCTTTGACCTGATCTGAATAGATAGCGCGGACTTTATCACTATAAGCCATAAGTCCTCCTATTTATTCAAAAATTCCTGAACCAAAGTAACGATTTTGTTGACTGAATCAAAGGCTTCAGGAGTAGCTTTGTCATCCGGCAGGGATATCTTGTATCTGGTTTCCAGAAAACGTTTGAGTGAAACCATTGAAAAAGAATCCACATAACCACCAGAGATTAATGCTGTGTCATAAGTAATTTCATCATCCTGGTCTTCCATGTATTCTTTGATTACATAATCGAGTACAACGTCGCGTATTTCTTCCATTGTTAAGTCTCCTTTATATATTAAGTTTTTTTTATTCTGTAGAGTAGCTTTCCAAAGCTGCTTGTCTGCTGTGCAGGATTGGAATCCTGCACTACTTATTTTTAATCATCTTCAAGAGTTGATATATCGCCGATTTCCTCACCCCATTCCTGGGCTTTGAGAACACGGCGCATAATCTTACCGCTGCGTGTTTTGGGCAGATTGGGAACGAATTCTATTTCCTGGGGCATAGCAAGAGGGGAGAGCTTCTTACGGATAAAGTTCATTATATCCAAATCAAGCTCTTCACTGGCAACATTCCCCGGCTTAAGAGTCACGAATGCTTTTACGACTTCCATATTAACGAAGTCCGGTTTTGCAACTACTGCAGATTCTGCTACTGCAGGATGTTCTAACAAAGCGGATTCCACTTCGAAAGGACTTACAAGGTGTCCGCCGGTGTTAATGATATCATCATCCCTGCCTATAAACCAATAATATCCTTCAGTATCAATATATGACCTGTCACCAGGGATATACCAGCCGTTCTGGAATTTCTTCTGGTAGGTTTCTTCATTATTCCAGTAAGTTCTCATCATTGCTGGCCAACCGGGTTTAAAACCGATTAATCCGGCTTTACCAATCGGCATTTCTTCATATGTATCAGGGTTTAATATAGTTCCGGTAATTCCGGGAAAAGGTTTACCCATTGAACCCGGTTTGATTTTCATCCCCGGATAATTGGATATCATAATGGAACCTGTTTCTGTCTGCCAATATGAATCATGGAAGGGAAGTCCAAATACTTTTTCTGACCAGATGACAGCTTCTGCATTAAGTGGTTCACCCACACTGGCAAGATGGCGTAAACTGGATAAATTGTAATTCTTAACTACATCATCACCTGCTTTCATCAGAGAGCGGATTGCAGTCGGAGCTGAATACCAGACTGTTATCTTATGCTTTTCAATAAATCTATACCAGGCATCTGCAGAAAAACCGATGTCATTAACGCATTGCGTAACACCAAGTGCCCATGCACCGATAATACCGTAAGATGTACCTGTAACCCAACCCGGGTCTGCAGTACACCAATAAATATCGTCATCCTGTAAATCAAGTACCCATTTTGTTGTCAGGTATTGCGAAATAAGGGAATAATGTACATGCTTAACACCTTTGGGCATTCCTGTTGTACCTGAAGTGTAGTGCAATACAGAAGGAGATTCTGCTAAAGTAGGATGTACTTCAAAATTATCCACTCTCTCAGCATCGTCCATGTTAAAAGCAATTTCTCTTTGCTGTAGTGGACTTTTACCATTATCATCAACTATAACTATATGTTTAAGATGAGGTAATTTATCCAGTATTTTCCTTACTTTTCCAACGTGTTTCTTCTGGGTGAAAACTACAGAAGTCTCAGCATTTTCGAGTCTTACCAATAATGATTCATCTCCAAAGGCAGAGAACAAAGGCTGAGCTATAGCACCTGTTTTCAAAATACCGATAAAGCCAATGTATAGTTCAGGTATTCTATCCATAAACAAGCAGACTCTTTCTTCAGGCTTAATACCAAGGTTTCTTAAAAAAGCTCCGATAGTATTACTTAGCTGGCGGATATCATTGTATGTGTATTGTTTTTCTTTGCCACCGATGCCTTCCCATTTAAGAGCCAGTTTATCTGCTTTACCCATCTGGCATATACGGTCTGAACAGTACCAGCCGATGTTTAAAACGTCTCCCGGTTTGTAGTTAAGCTCCTGTTCTGAAATCTGCCATGAATTCTGCTTTAATCTGTCTTCATAAGAACCAATATTGTGCATATTGCTAACCTCTCATTTTATATTAATTTGTATTTTTATCACGTGTATAGCTATATATGTATGATGTTTTAGAAATCTGGGGGGCGATGTTTTTGTCAATAACAATTTCTGGCTTGCTTACTAACTGAACTTCAATCAAACTAGATAAAAATATTGACAGAAAAGTTGCATTTCAGGGTTAAGCAATTCATCTTATAAGGCACAATTGTTTAGACAGCCTTTACCTTTTAAAATAATAAATGAATGGAGATTAGTAAGTATGAGTGACAGAAAGCTTGCAAACCCGGCAGTGGTTGGTTTAGCCGGATTTTCTATGACTACGTTGGTTTTACAATTTCATAACGTTGGCTGGATGGGACTTGGACCTGTTGTAGTACTGGGACTTATTTTTGGTGGCTTGGCACAAATGATAGCCGGATTTCAGGAACACAAAATGGGGAACAATTTCGGATACAGTGCTTTTGTTTCATATGGCAGTTTCTGGATTGGACTTGCTTTAATAATTCTTATGAATCATTTCAAAATATATGAATCCAGTAAGACAGACATCGGATGGTATCTGTTTGCCTGGATGATTTATACATTGATCATGTGGACTGCCTCATGGAGAATTCATACCGCCATGTCCTTAACATTTTTTACTCTCTTCCTCGGATTCTTCTTATTAGTTGTCGGACACTGGTGCAATCCTGTCTGGAATAAGGTTGCAGGTTATGAGCTGATGGTTTGTGCTGCATTTGCCATGTATATGTGTATTGCCAATATTACAAACGACCTGGCAGGAAAAATTATTCTGCCATTCGGCAAACCCTGGATTAAAGCTTAGAAACAATTTAAATACATTTATGAATCACTAATGGCGGATATCAATCCGCCTTTTTTATTATCATCCCGAACTTAATCTTTAATCAAAGATCCCTTACTTGACATTGGGAGTTTTCAGGGGGTCATCAGGGAGTCATCAGGGAGTCATCAGGGACTTTTTCCCTGAAAACTCCCTGATGACCCCCTGATGTGAAGAGGGGGCGGGATAAGCAAGATAAGGGAGAAGTTATATAAACCTGAGGTATATTCTCTATCTGGTACAATATTTTCAAGCGCAAATAATTTTATGACACAGGCACAGAGTAAACTATAAACAAGTGAAAATATTATTTGCCTACCAATCTGGTATGAGTTATAATATGTATACTTAAAGACAATGAGGAGACAATAAAATGAAACATATAAATATATATTTTGCCTTAATTAGTATAGTGATGCTTGTTTTAGTCGGATGTAATGATAACAATACCATTACCAAGCCTTTTGTGGAATCACCTCAAAAAATAGTAACAAATGATGATGCGTCAGCCATAAAGATGGCTCTTCCTAAAATTGAAGTAACCTATCCATTGATTGTTGGCAAAGAAATGGTTGTAGGATCTGTTTCGATTTTAAATGACAAGGACTACTTTTATGTTATTTACAATACAATGAAAGATTGGACTATAAAAGAGACCAGTCTCAGCTTCGGTTCTGAACTAAAAGAAATACCTATGAATGAAGAAAATGTACCATTAATAGACAAATTTGCATATTCACAAATGCACAATGCTTATGCTAAGGTATCTTATTACAAAATTCCAATTGGAGAAACAAAGTTAATGACAGGACAGGAAATCTTCTTTGCAGCCTATGCATTACTGCGTAATGATGCTTCCAATTCAACCAAACAACCATTAGAAATGGCCTGGGGTGGAGTTGATCGCGGTCCGGGTCAGGAATGGTGGAATTATATTATTTACAATTTTGATCTGAATTTCAAAGATGGTGGATTAGTTAAGGAAGATAGTAAAATATTCGAAAATAAATCCGAAGTAATATACCAATAAAATACACAAATCAATTTAAGCCGCTGCATAAGTATACAGCGGCTTTTTTTTCTTGTGTAAAAATAATTAATCTGAGTCAGAAGCAATTATTCTATAAAATTTCTTATCAGCTGTTTGGTTATAAAGAACTGCAAAAGGATTTGTCGTCGATAAAAGATAAGTCTCAGGGCTGATATCGAAATCAGGGTTGTCACCGGCTCTGGAAGCAGCACGGGGATGAATATTATCAACTGAGTGACAGCCTGCTTGTTAATAGTGAATCACAACTAATCTATTACATAGGTTATCTCTTTGTCCAAATATGCTATTACTGATATTAATAACACCTCTTGAATGTCTTTCGGTGATAATGAACACATAATATATTAAATATAGTAAGCTTCAGGATGAAGTGAGAGTATTTGAGCACAAATTATCTTGACTAAAACAGGGTCTTAAAAATAAATGCTATCTAATGATAAATGTATAAAATTCTAAGGAGTTGAAATGGTCAAACTGAGATTGAGAAGAATGGGTTCAAACGATAGTCCATCTTACCGTATTGTAGCAGTAGATTCACGCATAAAACGTGATGGAAAATATATTGAGTGCTTAGGTTGGTATGACCCTAAACCCAATCCGTTGAAATTAACTGTTGATACAGACATGGCAATTAAATGGTTGAGTGTTGGTGCTCAACCCAGCGATACTGTACGAAGCCTGTTTCGCAGAGCAGGGATTCTGCAGATTTGGCACGAGAAAAAAATCGCACAGAAAAAAAATGCTGAACTGGAAACGAAAGAATAACGAGGTGTAAAATGAAGGAACTAATTGAATTTATCGTGAAAGCTCTTGTGGATGATCCCAGTGAAGTTAATATCACAGAAATCACCGGCGACAAGATAACCCTTTATGAACTTCGCGTAGCGAAAAGTGATATCGGTAAAGTTATCGGAAAACGCGGACGCACAGCCAGTTCTATCCGCACTATTATTAATGCTGTCAGTACAAAGCAAGGTAAAAGGGCGGAGCTCGAAATTATCGAGTAAATGGAAATTTCTGATCTGATCGGAATCGGCAGGCTTGGCAAACAGGAACCCGATGGTTTTTACCATGTTCAATTTAGTCAATCCTACAAAACCATTCTAAATCAGCTTCAGACTTGCTTTTTGATCTTTTCCAGCCATAGAGTGTTTTACGTAACGGTTGTTGAGACAAAAACCTTCGGACAGCGCAGTTATTTGCGCTTTAAAGAAGACGGAATAGCCGAAGAGTGTAAAAAACATGCAAAGGTAATTATAGCCTTGGCAGAAGAGGATTTACCAGACTTAAAGGAAGGAAATGAAGTTTTAAGCTTAATTGACTTCAAGGTTCAATACCTGGATACTGTAATTGGTGAAATCATGGATGTAATGCTAAATTCAATGCAGGCAGTTTTTATTATCACTCTTAATGACGGAAGGGAATTACTGGTTCCCAATGTTGAACAATATGTTTATTTGACAGATAAGCAAAACGGTATAGTTTTTATGCAAAATCTTGATGCTTTGTTAGAAATATGCACATCGAAGTCTTAACACTTTTCCCGGGTATGTTCAAAGGCTTTCTGAAAGAAAGTATGATTGCCAAAGCGATTAAAATCAATAAGCTGAAAGTAAAATTCAGGGATTTTCGCAAGTACTCCGGCAATAAACATAACCAGGTAGATGATTATCCTTACGGCGGTGGAGCCGGGATGGTAATCAAGCCTGAACCTGTTTACAAAGCAATCCAGTTAGCCAGAAAGAAAACCGATGCTCCGGTTATTTACTTTACTCCCCAGGGCAGACTTCTTACTCAAAGTATATTGGAAGAATATTCCAGGTCTGAGAAGATAATTCTGGTTTGTGGTCATTACAAAGAACTTGACCAGAGAGTTAGGGATTTAGCCGTAACAGACGAGATTTCTGTGGGAGATTATGTCCTTTCAGGCGGAGAATTGCCAGCCATGATATTCATAGATGGTATGAGCAGATTGCTTCCAGGTGTGTTGAATGACATTGAATCTGCAGAGACAGATTCTTTCAGTGACGGACTTCTTGGATACCCCTGCTATACACGACCACCTGAATTTATGGGGCTTAAGGTTCCGGATGTGCTTCTTAATGGAAACCACAAATTGATTAATGAATGGCGTAAAAAACAAGCCTTAAAGCTTACTGAAAAACGCAGACCGGATTTGCTTAAGAAATGAGTTCGTTTTATATCGGACTTGTTCACTACCCTGTTTTAAATAAGCATAATGAAACAGTATTAACCTCAGTTACGAATCTTGATATCCACGATATAGCCAGAAGTGCTTCTACTTACGGTGTAAATAAATATTTTATTATTACACCGGATAAAACTCAGGAAGAATACATTTTAAAAATAATAAATTTTTGGCAGTCTGAAAAAGGATTAACCTACAATCCTGACAGAAGCCTGGCATTATCAAAAATAATAATCACAGACTCAATTGAATCGAGTATAAAATTGATTACAACGCAGGAAGAAATGCAGCCAATCGTGATTTCTACTACCGCTAAGATAATGGATAACCAGATTACCTTTGATGAAATAAGGAATCTTCACAATGAAAACCAACCTTTGCTGCTTTTATTTGGCACAGGTCATGGTTTGACAGACTCTATTCATTCTGCTGCTGACTATGTGCTTCAACCTGTTAACGGAGTTGGAGACTACAATCATTTATCAGTCCGCAGCGCTGTAGCGATAATATTAGACCGCATATCTTCCGCTGTATATAAAGGGAGGAACTAATGGATATTCTGCAACAAGTTGGCAGAGAACAAATGAGAACCGACTATCCCGAATTTAAAGTTGGGGATACGGTTAAAGTACACTATAAAATCAAGGAAGGCGCAAAAGAACGTATTCAGGTATTCCAGGGATTAATAATTCAGAAACGTGGAACAGGAATATCAAAGACCTTTACCGTAAGAAAAGTATCAAATGGTGTAGGCGTCGAGCGTATCTTTCCGCACCATTCCCCTATGATTGATAAACTTGAAGTTGTTCGTTTCGGGCATGTCCGCCGTGCGAAGCTGTTTTATCTTCGCGCAGCAAAAGGAAAAGCCGGAAGAATCAAAGAACGCAAAAGACCTATGGTCTGATTTTTTGGGGGAGCATTATAGCTCCCCATTTTTTTTGGAGTAAATAATGTATGCTTTTTATCGTCACGAACCTGTTTTTTTAGTTATCGAGCACGATGGTGAGAAAATCAATATGATTAAGTTCATCACCGAAGAGAAATACTGGCAACACCAGGCATTAGAACTGGCTGATAATTTTACTAACAGGATTAAGGAAGTTATGAATGGTTACTTTGATGGTAGTATAAAAAACCTGGAACTTCCACATATACTTAATGGTACAGAATTTGAAAATC
This sequence comes from Cloacimonetes bacterium UBA6097, assembly GCA_002435865.1. GTDB lineage: Bacteria > Cloacimonadota > Cloacimonadia > Cloacimonadales > Cloacimonadaceae > UBA5614. The sequence continues at coordinate 21,689 of DIWV01000001.1, forward strand.
AAGTTTGGGAAAAAACCAAAGCTGTTCCTTTTGGCGAAAAGTCAAGCTATGCAGATATTGCAAAAGCTATGGGAAAACCTGATTCTGCCCGTGCAGTAGGTAATGCGTTGAATAAAAATCCGATACCTATCATTGTGCCTTGTCATAGAATTGTTGGTAGTGATGGAGAATTGCATGGTTTTGCAGGTGGTCTTGAAGTTAAACAATGGCTGCTAGAACATGAGGAAGAGCACAAAGGATAATCGTGATAGTTGGTATTGGAATCGACATAATTGAAGTATCCAGGATAAAAAAAGTTCTTGAAAAAAATCCTGCCTTTAAGGAAAAAGTCTTTACCCAACAAGAAATTGAATATTGTGAATCAAAAGCTGACCCAGGTTTGTCATTTTCAGTCCGCTTTGCTGCTAAAGAAGCTTTTATGAAAGCTTTGGGTACTGGGTGGAATCATGAAGTAAGCTGGGTAGAGATAGAGACAGTTACCATACCCAATGGACCTCCAGTGCTTAAAATATCGGGTAAGACTAAAGCTGCTATGTTAAGCAGAAACATTGTGACTTGTCACTTATCACTATCTCACGAGAAAGAATATTCTGTGGCAAGTGTCGTCTTGGAAGGAAAGTGATACTTGACAACAATCAAATGTTGTAAGTAGAGTGCTCTTGTAAGAGGTAATTATGAATTGTTATGCCTTTATTGGCATTCAAGGAAGCGGTAAAGGTACTCAAGCTGAGCAATTGAGTTCTACTTTACATTACCAGCACATAAATATTGGTGATTTGTTTCGTTATCATATCAAGAATAATACTCAGATCGGTGTAAAAGTACAGCAAATCATCAACAGAGGTGAATTAGTCCCTGATGATGTAGTATTTGAATTGGTGGAAGCCAGTATTGATAAAATTGCGAAAGGTATTGTCTTTGACGGATTCCCCAGAACTATACAACAGGCTGATTTCCTTCTTAAACACTATTCTCTTTTGAGAGTTTTCTATATAGAATTATCTGAGACTGCAGCTTACAACAGGATTGCAGCCAGACGTGTCTGCCCCAATTGCAATGAGAATTATAATTTAAAAACACAACCTCCTAAAATACCTGAAACATGCGATAAATGTGGAAGCAAGCTAATCATCCGCCAGGATGACAGTCCTGAGGCAATACACAAAAGATTCAAGGAGTTCTACAATCAAACTCAACCCCTAAAAAACTTCTTCGAAACAAACAATGTTCTTACGATAATAAATGGTGATTTGTCTGTTTCACAGGTATTCGAACAAATTCTGGCTCTGACAACTGCAAAGCAATAGTAAAGGTGTAATTATCTTACGAAAAAAAATCCTGAACTTCATTGAGAACTTAGCTTATCCAATTGCTTTGTGGAATGTACTGGTATTATTTTTTGAACCCATAATTGGTCATTATCTCTATATTGGGCAAACTCAATCCTGGACTGCTTTTGGTAATCTAGCTTTTATTATTATAGCTCTGTCTGTAAGATTTATATTTGTCAATTTTAGTGAACATAAAAGCAGAACTATTGCAGATGTTATAATTCTGATATTTGGTAGTTTGCTGTTTATTTATGATTCTAAGTTTGTAATTTTCTTTTTATTAATCAGGCAGACATTTTATATTGGCAAGTATTTTTTCTTTCATGCTTTTGAAGGAGCAATATACAAGAGATTATTAAGAAATCCTCCTGTAACTTTTCTGGTCAGTTTTGCAGCAACAATAATGACAGGAACTATTTTATTAATGTTACCTTCTGCGACAGTATCTCATAAAATTACTCCATTTATTAATGCGTTGTTTACATCGACATCTGCAACTTGTGTAACGGGATTGGTTGTTGTTGATACAGGCACATATTATTCTGTATTCGGGCAGTTAGTGATACTGACTTTAATCCAGATTGGTGGATTGGGAATTATGACTATATCAACTGCTTTTGCAGTTCTACTAGGGCAGAAACTTACTCTCAAGGTCGAAAATGTTATGCAGAATGTTATGGGTGCAAGCATGAAATTTGACATGCTTACATTAGTCAGAAATGTTGTTGTATTGACCGCAATAATCGAGATTATAGGGGCTGCAATATTGTTCCCGACTTTTAAACAGGTTTATTCTCCATCCAGGGCATTATATTATTCAGTGTTTCACTCAATATCATCTTTTTGCAATGCAGGTTTTTGCTTATATAGTGACAGCTTTGTTAAATATGCATTCAATTTGAATATTAATGCAGTGGTTACGATTTTAATAGTGTTAGGTGGTTTAGGATTCCCTGTTATCACTGATTTGTACAATCACCTTACCAAACAAAATAAACGGTATTCGCTAACCTTACATACGAAAATTGTTCTTTCTATGACAGCATTTCTTCTTGTATTTGGGACTATATTGTTTTTTATATCAGAATTTAACCATACCATGAAAGGATTCACAATCAATCAAAGATTGCTTTGCTCATGGTTTCAGTCTGTTACATGCAGGACAGCGGGATTTAACACTATAGATCAGGGGCAGATCGGACATTCAACCTCATTGGTATCCATTATTCTAATGTTTATCGGTGCTTCTCCGGGTTCTACAGGAGGTGGTGTTAAAACATCCACGTTCGCTTTGTTACTTTTATCGATAATAGCACTTATAAAAGGTCAATCGGACTTGACTATTTTTAAAAGGAAAATAAGTTTAAGCAGCGTTCGACTGAGTACAAGCCTTATCACTATGTCTTTGATAACGGTTTTTGTTATTGTGTTTATCATGCTTATGGTAGATACTTTTTCACTTGAGCAAACTTTGTTCGAAGCTGTATCTGCTTTTGGTACAGTTGGGCTTTCTTTAGGGATTACACCAAAGTTGAGCTCAATCAGCAAGATATTAATAGCTCTTTTAATGTACATTGGCAGAGTGGGACCTCTCACAGTTTTGTTTGCCTTATCGCAAAGAAAAAAAATACTGCATTACGATTTGGCTGAAGAAAAAATTACAATTGGTTAATTAGGAGGATACAAATGGCAAAATTTGCAGTAATAGGACTTGGTCGATTCGGATGGACTGTTGCCACAACCTTAGCAAGTAATGGAATTGATGTTATAGCAATTGAAAAAAATCCCAAGTTAATTGATGATATAAAAGATAAAGTTTCGCTTGCAGTATGTCTTGATTCTACAGATGAAAACGCCTTAAGGGGAGTTTCTATTAATGAGGTTGATGCAGTAGTTCTTGCAATAGGCAGCAGCATTCAGGAAAGTATTCTCACTTGTGCAATCCTAAAAAAGATTGGAGTCAATATGATTTATGCCAAAGTCGAAAATCAATTGCACGCAAGAATCCTTGAATTTATGGGAGTTCAGAATATATATTTTCCTGAAGAGCTGATAGGAGAGCAATTAGCTAAAACACTGATATCGAAAAACATATTGGAATATATTAATTTAACTTCCGGGCATGCAATGATTGAATTAATTGCTCCCTATGATTTTGTTGGTAAAACACTCCAGGAGTTGTCATTACCTGCAAACAGGGGGATTAACGTAATTGCGATCAAATACAATTATCTGAACATTGCTGAAGATGGCAATAATGTTGTAGAAGTAAGAATTAATGATATGCCTGGCGCAAATGATATAATCCACGAAGGTGATGTATTAATCATTTTAGGTCCTAAGGGTAATATTGATAAACTTATTCGGGACACAGCAGTCAGAAAGGAATTATCATGAAAAAATCGCTAAAAAACAGATATCAGATTCTTTTATTGGTTTTCTTAGTCCTAATTGTATTAGGATCTGCTTTTATACTGATGACGGTTTATAATGCTTTTAATCTTGCACAACTTAAAGCTGACATACAATCTATTGTAATATTGTTTATGCTTTTGCAGTTCATTTATTTTATCGTCTTATTCTATTATGTCCCATTTCAATATGAACAGGCATTAAAAGAGATTTATCAGATATTACAGGAAATTTCTGAGGGTAAATATCAAATTGATTTGGATATAAAAACACATAATCAGGTTTCTGAAATCAAGAATCTAATGGTTGCTATGCAGAGAATGATGAACATTATCATCAAGTTTGACAGCTTAAAAGGTGATAAAATATATGAGCATCATCAACGCATACAGTTGTTGATAAACATGATTCCCCAGGGATGCCTGATTATGACTATTATTGGCGAAATAGTGTATATCAACAATTATGTTAAAGATACTTTTCCTGCCCTGACTGAGAACCTTAATATTCTTGAAACGCTGTTACCGGAATATATAGAAGATGAGTTTAAACCTATCATGATTGAGAGCATTAAATCAGGCAACAATCTTCATGATAAAGTGATAACAATAAAATCCATGGAATCAAAATTCAAGCTTAACAGCAGCATTATCAGAAATCGTAAAGGATTACCGATTGGGGCTATCTTTATAATTATAAAAGCATAAGTTTATGAATGATAAGCTTTGTATCATTTATGAGTCACAGTCATTTCTTCGTCTGGACAAGTTTTTAATCGAAAAAAATATTCAGGAACTCTATTCAAGGAGCTTTATTGAAAAACTTATACTTGAAAATCAAATCACAGTTAATAATAATCCTGTAAAAAAAAGTTACTTACTAAAGCAAGGCGATGAAATCAGAATTAATGTTCCAGAACCTCCTCCAACAGATATCGTTCCACAGGATATTCCCCTGGATATTGTTTTTGAAGACGAATACCTGGCAGTTATTAACAAACCGGCGGGATTGATTGTCCATCCCGGATTTGGGAATCCAGACAATACTCTGGTAAATGCAATTGTGTTTCGATATGGAGAGAAATTTCAGAATGAGGGAAATCAATACCGTCCGGGCATTGTACATCGGTTAGATAAAGGTACTTCAGGGCTTATGCTTATTGCTAAAGATGATAAAACACAATCCAGGCTATCTGTTATGTTTTCCAATAGAAAAGTAAAAAAAACATATCTTGCAATTACAACAGGTATACCCGAAACAAATGAAGATAAAATTGAAACTTTTATCGCCCGAAGCAAATCTAATCCGCGCAAAATGAATGTAAGCAATGAAGGCAGACTGGCAATTACTCATTACAAGGTAATCCAGTATTATCATTATTTTGCTTTATTGGAAATCAACCTTGAAACCGGAAGAATGCATCAGATTAGAGTCCATTTTGCCAATATTCATCGTCCCTTATTAGGAGATGTACTGTATAATTCACTAAAAAATGTGCATAATATAGTTCCAGAGAATATGAAAAAGAAAGTTCAGGAATTATTGGCTAATCATCTGAAGCGCCAGGCTTTACATGCCTGGAAGCTTGAGTTTAAACATCCTTTTACTAGTGAAGTTCTTTCTTTTGAGGCACCAATCCCCGATGATTTAAGATATTCTCTTGATTGGTTAGAAAAGCATTTTGCTATTGACAATGTTGCTTATGACAGAAAACTGATTTGTTAGATAATTCCCTCTTAACACTGAGAGTCATCAGGGAGTCATCAGGGAGTCATCAGGGACTTTGTCCCTGAAAACTCCCTGTTGACTCCCGGGGTGAAGGAAGAGAATACTAAGTATAATTAAAGCACAAGGAAAGATAAATGTCTGATGTTAATAAACATAACTTTTGTACTGTAGAAGAAGCTATCGAAGAGATTCGACAGGGCAAAATGATTATTGTTGTAGATGATGCAAATAGGGAAAATGAAGGCGATTTACTCATGGCTGCAGATTTGATTTCTCCCCCAAAAGTAAATTTCATGATAACCCATGGCAGAGGACTTCTTTGCGTACCAATGGAAGCTGATTGGCTGGAAAGATTGGATATACCATTGATGACAACTGAGACTTCTGATAGGCATGGAACAAAATTTACATTATCTGTAGATGCTGTTGAAGGTACGACTACTGGAATTTCAGCGAGTGAAAGAGCAGCTACAATTATTAAACTTGCAGAACCGACAAGCAAACCGGAAGATTTTATGCGACCCGGACACATTTTCCCACTAATTGCTGAAAAAGGTGGAGTTCTGAAAAGAGCAGGACATACAGAAGCTGCAGTTGATTTGGCTCGAATGGCAGGACTGAATCCCATTGGAGTTATTTGTGAGATTATACGTACAGACGGAGAAATGGCAAGATTACCGGATTTGATTGATTACAGCCGGGAACACAATCTTAAGCTTTTAACAATTGAAGATTTGATTCACTATAGACGTAAGCAGGAAAAATTAGTCAAAAGAGTATCAAAAGCAAAGTTTCCGAACGAATATGGTGTATTTGATATCATGACATATATTAGTACAATTTCTGATGAATATCATCTTGCTCTTACAATAGGTGATGTTAAGAATGAGGATAGTGTACTTGTCAGAGTGCATTCCGAATGTTTAACAGGAGATGCTTTGTTTTCGAATCGATGCGACTGTGGGCAGCAGTTAGCTGAATCATTCAGGATAATTTCTGAAGCTGGGTGCGGAGTGATATTATACATGCGCCAGGAGGGGAGAGGTATTGGGCTGTTGAACAAAATCAAGGCTTACCATTTGCAGGACAGTGGGAAAGATACAGTTCAGGCTAACCTGGAACTTGGCTTTGAAGCTGATTTGCGGGATTATGGTATAGGAGCTCAAATCCTGCGCGATTTGGGATTGAAAAAAATTCGGCTTCTTACCAATAACCCCAAAAAAGTTGTCGGCCTTGAGGGGTATGGTCTTCATATAATAGAAAGAGTTCCTATTGAAATAAGCCCTTCTGGTGACAACAGGTTTTATCTAAAGACCAAAAAGGACAAAATGGGTCACATTCTCAATGAAGTTTAAACTTATTCTAATTGCTTTAATACTTATCTTGAACTTGAGTCTGATTGCTCAGGATAACTTTCCAAAGCCGATTGGATGGATTAATGATTATGCAGGAGTTCTGTCAGAACAAAACAAAAATGAACTAACAAATTGGCTGACTGAACTTAAAGAAAAAACTGATGTCGAAATGGCAATAGCTATATTTTCTGATATCGGTGGTAAAGACTACAGCAATTTTGCAACCGATTTGTTTAGAGCCTGGGGTGTTGGTAACCAAAAAGATGAAGGCATATTACTTCTTATCGCTGTTCAGGAACGTAAAATCAAGTTCGAAGTTGGATATGGTTCAGAAGGCTACCTGACTGATTCCTATACTGCTGAAGCATACAGAACAATGGTTTCACATTTAGCTAAAGGCAGCGAAAACTTTGATGAAGCTGTCAGGCAGGCTACACTGCTGATATTGGGAAGAATTTCCCAGGAAAAGGGTGTTCAGATTACAGGTATGCCAAGCTACGTTAGGCAGCAACAGGAATCCAGACCGCAGAACAAGGCAGCAAGCCTTGTAATGGTTGCAATTTTCATATTCTTAGTTATTATTACACGTGGTAGGATACTTTATTGGCTGCTTCTCTTTTCTGTATTAGGTGGACGCGGCGGAAGTGGTGGTTTTGGAGGAAGAGGTGGTTCCGGAGGCTTTGGCGGCTTCGGAGGTTTTGGCGGATTTGGCGGAGGAAGTTCTGGTGGCGGTGGCGCTGGAGGAGGTTTCTAATGATATTTTTGAAATCCTTAACTTTCATATTATGGAATATTGCACTTGGATTATTAATAATAAATACACTGCGCTGGTTTTTATTCAACCCAAAGAGCAGGTTTATTTTCGGCATGCATATTCCGCTTACACCTGGTTTCCTGGTTACTAAGCGAGATTGGGTTTTTAATAAAGTAAGAGCTATATTACATGATTATCTGGACCAGGCAGATAAGATTAGTGACAGTTTCGGATACCTCGCAAAATGGGAGAAACTGGTCTTTGATACAGTCTGGGAAAAAGCTAAATTTGTTGATGGCTGGAAGTTACTTCCCCGTAGCTGGAAGCTTAAAATACGGACAATCATTGCTCAGGCATCAAAAGATATTGCCCGTAAAATACTCAGGCAGGCTATCCCCAAATTAATTGAACAGATGCAGGTAGAGCATAGGATTGATGACTTTGACGAACAATTCAGCAATAAGGTTATCAGGCAATATTATAATAAATACGTTCATAAATACCTGCTCTATTTCTTCCTTGCTATCAATTTCCTGATTGGTATTTCCAATATGATTTGGTATCTTATTATTGCTTAATAATATTAGAAAATACATTTTGAAAAAGTGGCGGAGAGTCAGGGATTCGAACCCTGGGTGCCCGTAAAGGCACAACGGTTTTCGAGACCGTCCCGTTCAACCGCTCCGGCAACTCTCCACAAGTTAATTACGAATTACGAATTTATCGTTTGGATTTAAAGAAATCTTTTAATAAAGCGCTTGCTTCTTCAGCCATAATACCTGATATAACTTCCGGATTATGGTTAAGCTGCTTATCTTTTAAAACATTATAAACAGAGCCAACACATCCAGCCTTAGGATCAAAAGCAGCAAACACCAATCTTCCCAGCCTGCTCCAGATTAGCATCCCCGAACACATCATACATGGCTCTAAAGTAACATATAGTGTATAATCAGTCAAAAACTTAATGCCTGTTGATGTTATCTTATCGATTATAAGTTTTTCTGCATGAGCCAGGGGATTTTGTAACTGATTTGTTCTATTGTGGTCTTTGCAAACAACCAGATTATCTTTGATAAGGACTGCCCCAATAGGAATTTCGTCTTCTAACTTAGCCAGTTCTGCTTCAGACATAGCCAAAGACATAAATTGCATGTCTTGGGCCAGAATATCATTCTTCATCATTTTCCGTGGGAATGTTACTGGCTGTTTTCTGCTCTTTCAAACGATCCAGTTTATCACTCAGGATTTGTAAGATAGGATTTGATTTACCCAAATATTTCCATGCTTGGTTCAAAGCTAAATGAGCACTTGGTATGTCGCCCAACTCTATTATAAACCTTATCAGGTCTTCATGTATGATAGATACATGTGGATTGATTGCAACAGCTCTCTTTAGCAGTTCTACTGCTTTGGTGAGTTGCCCGATCTCTTTTGCTGCCATAGCATAAGTGTGCAAATGATCCTGGTTAACAATTGGACTCATCTCGTCTGCAGTTTTGAAAGCCATGTATGATTTGAGCCAGACTTTCTTAAAGTTCCAGACAAAACCCTTGAGAATCTGTTCATAACGCTGGACACCAAATCGTTTTTCCATTTCATTCAAAATAGTGAGAGAATCGTTGTATTTATGTAACCTCAGGTTTTCTTCCACAAGAAAGTAATAAATATTAGCGTTATCTTTAACATCTTTGATCAGAATCTTTATATAATGCAAGCTAAGTTCATGATCTCCATTGTAAGCATGAGCCAATGCTTTATTGTAGAGCAGTTCAGGCAAGTTACTTGATACCTGGTCATAATAATACAAAGCCATCTTATAATCGCTTAGGGATAAATAACAATTGCCGATAATGAAATGCAAATGCTCGTCCTTTGGATCAATAGTCATAGCTTTTTGATAAGAATCAATAGCTTGCTCAAATTTCCTGTGCCGCATATAAATATCGCCCAAGGTCAAATAGATTGCTCGTTCGCGCGGATAATCATCAGTAGCTTTTTCCAGGATATTTACTGCATGAAGCCAGTTCTTTTTCCCCAATACTTCAGCTCTTATGATTAGATTCTTTAGTTCAGTCTCATTAACAGTCATATTACTTAATCTTATCCAGTAAAACTTCCACAGCTTTCTTAAGCTGGAGGTCATTATCTTGTATTATATCTTCGGGAGACATTTCCACCCTGATATCCGGTTGAGCGCCATTTCCTTCCATATTTGTACCATCCAATCGATACCATCCTGAACCGGGCATTCTCATTGAAGAACCATCCAGAAGGCTTACTTCCCAGGTTCCAATAACAGAACCACTGGTCGGCATCCCTATCACCGTTCCCAGTTTGGCTTCCTTAAACAGTTGAGGAAAAATTTCAGCATCGGAGAAAGAATTTTCATCAATTAACAGAACGATAGGTTTAGTCCACGTTCTTCCGGGAGTTACTCGCATTTCTGAACCATATCTTCTGCCGGTTGTAAAAGCATTCGGTTTTTTGGTGAGAAAATCAAGCAAATCATTATGAATTCTCCCTCCGACATTACCCCTTATATCAATTATCAGGGCATCCTTATCAGCATTGTAGGTAAAAATATCACTGATAAAATTTGCATATTCAGTACCACTCATCCGGGGTATCAGAACATATCCAATACGGTTGTTGGAAAGCGCATCAGTTTTACTTCTACGTTTTTCCATCATATCTTCAAACCAAAGCTCACGGTTTGCGCTCCAATTAAGACCCTTGACTGTTGCTTTGACATCTTTATTATTATGTTTAAAAAGCAAATCTATCTTCTTATCTGCTTTTTCAGATAGAAGAGAGTCGGTGGAAATGTATTGAGTTATCCTGGTTCCATCAATTGACATCAAAATGTCACCTTCCCTGATACCGTAGAAATTATACAGAACACTACCCTGGTAAATTTTAGAGACTTCCAGACCAACAGGTAAAATATTCCTCTGATTAAACTCTAAACCAAGATAAGCCGAAGCTTTATATGCAACTTTGCTTTCTGATCTGGGGTAATATCCGGTGTGAGAAGCATTGATTTCTCCAATCATTTCTTCAATGATTATTTCCAGGACATTGCTTGCATCCGCATATTTCAAATATGGTTTAAATCTTGTGTAAAGTACACTCCAATTATTATTGTGCATTGTGGGATCATAAAAATTCCTGCCAAAAATACCCCAAACCTGATCGAAGACTTTTTCATTAAGTAATTGACGATTGTAGTTATATCTGAATTCGTTATTGATGTCAGTTTTCACTTTTGACTTAAGATTAAAGGATTTAAGCTTACTATCATCTTTATAATACAGGATATTATCGTCTAATATCTGATAATTATAGTCCGACTTAAAAGAACCTATTTCATTTGTGTTCTTACCGTAGATATTTGTTCTGTAAACAATTGCCTTTGCATCTTTACCACGTGTCATCTTTATGTAATAAAAAGAAGTGTCATCAATGGCTTTGGCAGTATAAAGATAATCCGGATCAGAGACTATTGGAGACAATCTTTTATCAATCTGATACCAATTTACCTGTGAATAGCTCAATGGAATGCTTTTGATTTTGTCTTTTTTACCTTTAAGGAAGGGTTTGTCATGAGCAGATGTAGAGTCTTTCATAGTGATTTTGGTCTCTACTTTAAAGATTTCTTTCCAATTATCAATATCAAGCTCAAACTCATCCCTTGGAACTAAATCTAAGCGGTAAATTTTCCTGTCATTATTGCTCTTACTCAACAATATAGATTTTTGGTCGGGTAACCAGGTAAATCCATGTACCCAAGCGTCATCATTCATGATTTTTTTGCTTTCATTGGTTATAAAATCATACAGATACATTTCTCTGATATAAATATCATCCCGCAAAGTTGCATATATAGCCATCGTACCATCAGGACTGAAGGCAAAATTAGTAGAGACATATTTATCAACTATAATCGGTTTGATATTTTCAAAACTGGAATCAGCCACAGCTATCCTGCCACCGCCTGTTGAATCAGTATACTCAATAACCCAATGCTTATCTGAGGAGCGGTAAAAGTTATCAACATTAAAATTGTCTTTACCATACCATTCAACTTGTTCAATGCTCATGATTGAGTCTACCCTGGTTTTATAAAGATTCTCAATTCCATTTAAGTATTGGCTGAAAACAATAGTCCTGTTATCAGTCAGAAAAGCAATGTTCTCCACTCCGTTCTGATTCATGGTTATCTGCTTAACTTCTCCACCTTTCCGGGGCATCATAAACAAGTCATATTTATAACTGAACGCTATTAATAGGTTATCATCTGATACTGCATATTGATTGAAAGTATCTTTCAGGATTTGATCTTCATTAAGTTCTCTCCAATCGTCTTCTGATATTTCAATGGGTAATTTATAAGCTTTATCACTTAAAAGTTTGCTTGGATCATAACACCAGATCTCGTCAAACAGTTCAAAAACGATTCTGTCGTTTTGCCTGGCTATGGATATATCTCTGACTGACCAGGTGTCAAAATTGGTGAGTTTTTCAATGTTAGTAAAGTCACCGTTTTTAGCTTTGTATAACTGATATCGGTAACCATCTGAAGCACTAAAGAATATTGTATTAGATGAAAATGAATAAGCAGGGTATCTTTCAGTTAAATCAGTATTGGTTAACCTCGTATATTTCTCTTGTGAGATGTTATATTCCCATAAATCGCCATTTTTGCTTCCCCTGTATGCTTCACGATAGGCTTCGCCATATCTGTTAAAAATGATTTTGTCATTATCAGGAGATAGTGAGCTAAAAGAATCACCAATTTCAGCAATCAACTTTGGTTTCTTTCTATTAAGCGGTGCTTTGTATAAAGATGTTCCCCATGAAAGATTATTTTTACTGCACAATAAATGATCATTATCCAGAAACCAATCTATAACAGTAAAAGCTTCCTTAAACATAGGTTTAGCTGCCCCACCGGTAGAAGGTATTATATAAGCCCAGGTTTGCCCCTCACGGTTTGAGGAAAAAGCTATGGTTTTGCCATCCGGGGACCACGTAGGGGAGAATTCTGCAGATTCTGTAGATGTTAAACGTTTGGCTATTCCTCCTTTAAAAGAAACTGTCCATAAATCACCTTTGTAGGAAAAGCAGACTTGATTTCCGTCAGGAGATATTGCAGGATCTGTTGCAAAATGAGGTTCAAATGCTGATAATCCCGAGCAAAAAAAACTCAGGAAGAACATTACTGTAATTATATATTTCATTTAGTTACCTTTATTACCAGTCACCATCTTCATTGAATTCTATGTTTGCCTGGTTATGCTTTACATAGAACGACTTTTTTAAGATTCTGATATAAATACCTTTGAACAAATCCATTCTTATTTTTACGAAGCGGTTTACAATATCCTGGGAATTGAGAAACTCGTCCATTTCTTCAGCCAGACTTTCTTCAAGACTGAACAGCTTACTATTAAACTGAGCGATTTTATCAGAATTTCCGTTTGGATGTTCTTTTATTTTGAGCAACGTTTTATTCATTTGTCTCAAACGCTCTTTTGCATAAGGACACATAGTTATTTCAATTTCTGATTCTACACCTTCTACATTGCCAATACTGCAGACATCAACAAAACTGGAAGTCAGAACCTGGCTTCCAATAATTGAACTATTTTCTTCATTTCCTTTTATCCCTTTTTCAGCAATAATCCGGGAACAGTTAATTGTATTGTCGAAAGTAAGCAATCCCTGAGATACAAATAGAGAATTAATTATGGAATTTGTCAGCGTGTCTTTGATTACAACCACGCCTGTTGTCTGGCAGTCTATTATATCTCCCGAGCATGTTAAATTACCCTCAGTATAAACTTCTGACGCGATTATATTACCATTGACTATTATATCATTGGCTGTAGTAAAATGTGATTTGCGAATGGAACCATTGATTGTAATAGATGCAGCAAGATTTGATTGGCTTTTGACAGAATCGATATCTCCGTTGTAAATAATATTATCCGTTACATTCAGTTTATTCTCGTTATCAATGTATGGATATCCTCTTATCTCAGACAGAATTCTTTTATTGTCAATATCCAGTGTAACATTTTTACCAAGATACTCAGTAAACTTGCTTGCACTTGATTGGTCTGAAACTAATTCGCCAAAGATATTTCTCATATTGCTCTTGATGTCGTTTCCGCTATAGTTTAAATCAGCTAAGACTGTTCCTTTTTCTGAATAAAACCAGTTCTTAATATCCTGAAAACTCCACTCTGATTGAGGATCGTAAGTTTGACTTTTTTCAAAATGATACTTAATGATAATCTCCGAAACACTTGATTTACAGATAGCTATGGGGAATGGTTTTTCAAAATCTTTATCAAAGCCATTTTCAGACATCCATTCAAGTGCTTCTTCAAATCCATTGACAATGCCTGAATTATCAATCAAGTTAATGATTTCTTTTTCATCAATGATTTTGTCCGATTTATGTATATACATCCAGGCAGACATTTTGTCTTCATTGATACGAATTGAAATGCTTTTGGAAGGGCTATAAATTATATTTTCCATCACTCATCCCTATAACATTTATTTGGCGGTTATGTGTCCCATCTCGACGGTATGAAAAGTGGTTTTTTGATTCATAAGTACATATATCCAATTTTACAATATTCTCTGCTTTTATCCCTGCAAGAAGTAACTGTTGTATAACAACATTTTGTATATCGAGGAAAGGGATATCAGATTTGTCAATAAATAATCTGTTTTGTGTACATATTTCACTAAAATCATTCCAGATATTGTCGCTGACCTGATAATGTTTTTTGCATATACCTGCTCCAATCCAAGCGTGCAAATCAGAGGGATTGGACGAATAAGCATTCTGCATTGCAATAATTGTTTGTGCGACAATATTTTGTTTTGTGCCTTCCCTGCCACTATGGATTGCTCCTACAGCTTCTGATTTTTGGTCATAAAGCAATATTGGAAAGCAGTCAGCTGTTCGTATTAATAAAAATTGATTTGGAATATTGCTGATTAAGGCATCACTATAGGTTATTTGTAAATGTTCGTCAAAACCAGCTCCAGAATCCGAGTCTGAACAGATATGTACATTATTTGAATGGGTCTGTTCAGCAATAACGACCTGAGATTTTTTGATAAAAAATCCCTCAAGATAGAAATCTGTATGGTTAGCCATTAGAGTTCTGTACGGGATTGTACGATCACCCAGAAATAGGAATAATTTAGTCATTTATTTCAACAACCTGGGCAGTTAAGTTAGCAGGACTGAACAATGGAAACGGTTCAAGAGTGTGCTTATCTATCATTTTATTAACATCATTTGTAAATCTGTTTTGGATAGTAATACCATATAAAGCCCAGATAAGGCATATCCAAGCGCAGATTGCTAAGGTTATTGGAGCTCCCAAATGTTTTGACATGAATCCCACAAGTAAGCTTCCGAAGGGGGTTACAGACATAAATGCCATAGAATGAAGGCTCATTACTCTACCACGCATATCATCATCAACAACTGTCTGGAGAATAGTATTACTTGTAGACATTTGAAACATCATTCCCAAGCCTACAATCAGCATCAATCCCATGCTCAGAGTGAAACTTCTGGAGAGAGAAAATATTATCAAAGCTATACTGAAAGCTGCGAGTGCATAGACCATTTTTTTGCTCAAACCATCAATGGATTTCCTGGAAGCAAGATAAAAAGCGCCCACTAATGCACCTACTCCTGCCATGGACATGAGGAATCCCATTGTTTGTGATGTTCCTTTCAGAATATCTCTGGCAAATATTGGCATAAGAACAGCATAGGACATTCCAAACATGGAAATTATTGCAATATTGGCAACCAAATAGCGAATTGGCAAGTGGCTGAAAGAATATCTCCATCCTTCTTTAATTTTCTTGAACATTGAATAGACTGGCTCTGTCTGTTCTCTGAGCGGAACCCGAATTAAAAACAGGGAGATAATAACGGCAATGTAGCTCAATCCGTTTATAAGAAAGCAAACACCTTCATTGGAAAGAGAGATAATAATACCAGCTAAAGAAGGTCCAATTAATCTTGCACCATTAAACATAGCAGAGTTTAAAGCAATTGCATTTGTTAGGAGTGATTTTCTTTCTATTAGCTCCATGACAATTGCTTGTCTGGCTGGGGCATCAACAGCCTCAATAACTCCAGAAAGAAGGCTTAAAACTACAATGTGCCAGATTTGTGCGTTATTAGTCAAAACCAGTATCGCCAAAGTCATAGCCTGCATCAGAGCAGTAGTTTGAGTGATTTTAATAATATTGAGCCGATGGAATTTATCTGCCCAGACTCCGGCAAACGGACTAATAAATACTGAAGGTATCTGGCTTAAGAAAAACACAAGACCAAGTAAAAAAGGAGAATTTGTCAGTCTGTAGACATACCAGCCCATTGTGATTCTTTGCATCCAGGTGCCTATAAGAGATATACCCTGCCCCGTAAAATATATACGATAATTCCTTGCAGTTAAGGATTGAAACAGATCTTTAAATTTTACTTTCATATTAAAGAATAAATCTGGAAAGATCTTCGCTCTCTATTAACGGTTTCAATTTTGTCCTGACAGATTTGGCATCTATCACAATGATTTTCAACTTTTTACTGGGCATTTCGTACATGTAATTATCTAACAATGCATTTAGGATAGTATGAAGTCTTCTGGCTCCAATATCTTCCATCTTTTCATTTGCCAATGCGGCAAAATATGCAATTTCTGAAATTGCATCTTCAGAAAAGCTGAGTTTGGTTTTTTCAGATTTAAAAAGTTCAATATATTGTTTTGTTAATGCATTTTCCGGTTCTGTTAATATCCTTTCAAAGTCTTCTTTCGTCAGGCTATTAAGCTCAACTCTGA
The DNA here is from genome assembly GCA_002435865.1 of Cloacimonetes bacterium UBA6097. GTDB lineage: Bacteria > Cloacimonadota > Cloacimonadia > Cloacimonadales > Cloacimonadaceae > UBA5614. The sequence goes on from DIWV01000001.1 coordinate 38,160, forward strand.
TTGGAAATCGGCCCTGCAATTCTGGTATCAGGTCAGATGGTTTAGCAGTATGAAAAGCGCCGGCTGCGATAAACAAGATGTGTGCAGTATCTATCATTCCATATTTTGTGGGGACATTGCTTCCTTCTACAATTGGTAGCAAATCTCTTTGGACTCCTGAGCGGGAAACGTCTATACCGCCATGTTTTTCATCAGTAGCAATTTTATCCAGTTCATCAATAAAGATAATGCCGTTATTTTCTACCAAATCCCTGGCTCTGTCCACTACTTTATCTTTGTTTACCAGACGATTTGCTTCACTTTCCCGTAAATACTTTATAGCTTCAGGAACTTTCATTCTGCGACTTCTCTCATTATGTTTACCAGGGAGAATGTTGGAGAACATTTCACTTAGATTGATATCAAGCATTTCCAGATTCAAATTCGATAGAACTTCAATATTATGACCAGATTCATTACCGTTTTTAATTTCAACTTCTCTTTCGTTCAGTTTTCCATCAGCAAGCATTTGTTTCATTTTATCACGAGTGCGTTGATAGCGTTGCTGTTGAGTCAGTTCTTCTTCGATCTCTTGCTGCATCTCATGATCAGCTTTAGGAGGGAGCATCAAATCCAGCAAACGCTCCACTGCATTTCGTTCAGCTTGTTCTGTAACCTCATCCATCATCTGGCTTTTGACTTGATTTACAGCAACGTTCATCAGCTCACGTACCATGGATTCAACATCGCGTCCCACATAACCAACCTCTGTAAACTTAGAAGCTTCAACTTTAATAAAAGGGGCATTAGCTAGTCGGGACAACCTTCTGGCGATTTCAGTTTTTCCTACTCCGGTAGGACCAATAAGGATTATATTATTGGGGATTATTTCTTTTTGGAGCATACCCTCTATCTGTTGTCTGCGCCATCTGTTTCGAAGTGCTATGGCAACAGCCCTTTTGGCATCATCCTGGCCGATAATATATTTATCCAGCTCTTCAACAACCTTTTTAGGTGTTAAGGTTTCAATGTCTAAAATCACAGTTCCTCGATTACGATATTCTGATTTGTGTAAATGCAGATATCAGCGGCTATTTTAAGGGATTCTCTTACTATGTCTGAATTTGACAGTTTGGAATGTCTTGACAAAGCCTGGGCAGCGGAAAGAGCATAATTCCCGCCACTACCGATAGCGATAATACCATCATCAGGTTCCAAAACGTCACCCTGTCCGCTGATGAGTAATATTCCGGTTCTATCCCCGGCAACAATCATCGCTTCCAGACGACGTAAAATACGGTCTGAACGCCAGTCTTTGGCAAGTTCAACCGCTGCTTTTTTCAGGTTGCCCTTATATTCTTTCAGCTTGGCTTCAAATTTCTCAAACAAGGAAAAAGCATCAGCTGTAGCTCCTGCAAAGCCTGCAATTACTTGATTATCGTGAAGTTTGCGGATTTTGATAGCAGTAGCTTTGATAACAGTATTGCCAAAAGTAACTTGTCCGTCACCACCAATGGCAATATGTCCTTTTCGGAAAACACCAATTATTGTTGTACCGTGCATTTTTTCCATATATTGTCCTTATAAAGTAAAACTTGATTATGCCGGGATTTAATCCATGCAGTCACAGGAATCACACGTATTGTGAACCATTGGTGCATAATCACGTACAGCGGCTAATCTGGCAGGATATTGCGCTTAACTCCCTGCATCTGTAGGGGAAGAACTTAAGAGGGATTTCCCTTATCGTTATCCTCAGTTTCAGTTAAGTCTGCTTTGACACTCTTTTCTTCGCTATGATTCTCGCCAGTAGCTGCATTCTGAACTTCGGGTTCTGTTTCTATGTGTTTGACAGCATATTCGAATCTCATTTCCATTGCCTGCCGGAATTTCTTTTCTACAAGAGGTTTAGATTCATCTGAAATATGAGCCAGAATGGTTTCGAATATTTCCTCTGTACCAAGAGTTTCAATCTCCAGAAGTTTGTTAACCAGAATATCCATTAAGTCTTTGTGAGATGATAATATATCTTGTGCTTTTTTATGTGAATCATGAATCAAATCACGAATTTCAGCATCAACAAGTTTGGCAGTGTCATCACTATACACATCTCTGGATAAAATGTCTTTACCAAGATAGACCTCACCCTGGTCTTTGCCTATAGTCATCGGTCCAATCTTTTCGCTCATACCCCAGACACAAACCATTTTCTTGGCAATATCAGTGCAACGCTCAATATCATTGCCGGCTCCAGTTGTCAGGTCATTAAATATTAGTTCTTCTGCAGCTCTTCCACCCATCAAAGTAACCAATATCTGGATCAGGTAGGATTTTGAATAACCGCTTTTATCACTTAACAGGTAGTGTGTAGCCCCACCCGTGAATCCCCTGGGAATAATCGAGACTTTATGAACAGGTTCTGTTTTATCCTGAAGGATAGAAGTTAGAACATGCCCTACTTCATGATAGGCAGTAATCTTCTTTTCTTCTTCAGGAATTACCTTGCTTTTCTTTTCTTTTCCAAGGGTTAATTTGTCTTTGGCTGTTTCAAAATCGATCATTTCCAGATGTTTCTTGTTTTTCCCGGCAGCCACCAATGCAGCTTCATTAACTATATTTGCCAAATCAGCACCACTAAATCCTGGAGTTCCTCGGGCAATCAATTCCAGATTTACATCTGGACCCAAGGGTACTTTCTGGCTATGTACGCGCAATATTTCTGTCCTGCCCTTTATATCCGGTAGGTCAACAACCACTTGTCTGTCAAATCTGCCGGGTCTGAGCAAGGCTGGATCAAGTATATCGGGACGGTTTGTTGCAGCAATAATAATTACGCTGTCATTTGGTTCAAAGCCGTCCATTTCAACCAGTAATTGGTTCAAGGTCTGCTCTCTTTCGTCATGACCTCCGCCGAGTCCGGCTCCACGATGGCGTCCAACTGCGTCAATTTCGTCAATGAAGGTAATACAGGGTGCATTTTTCTTTGCCTGGTCAAACAAATCTCTCACTCTGGCAGCACCAACTCCCACAAACATTTCCACGAAGTCGCTTCCACTGATGGAAAAGAATGGGACACCTGCTTCACCTGAGACAGCTTTTGCCAAAAGGGTTTTTCCGGTTCCGGGTCTGCCTACAAGTAGAACACCTCTTGGGATCCTCCCACCTAATCTTTGGAATTTTTTAGGATCTTTGAGGAATTCCACTATTTCCTGTAATTCTTCTTTTGCCTCATCAACGCCGGCAACATCTTTAAATGTAATTTTATATTTACTTCCTTCATATAAACGGGCACGGCTTTTACCAAAGCTAAATGCTTTATTCTGTCCGGAATTCATGCCCCGCATAAAAAACATCCAAAAAGCAATAATCAAAACAGTGGGGAAAAGGTAAATCAGTACACTTTTCCATGCTGATGGTTTTTGTGTAGTTACAACAACACCACTGGCTATAAGTGTATCAACAAGTTTAGGGTCTTCAAACGGCATTAATGTATGACATTTTTTGCTTTCAGATTCAAAATATATATCTCTTTCAAGGAAGGTTGCTTTACTGACCTTTCCCTGTTCGATCCACGTAACAAAAACATCATAACTAACTTCTTCCACTTTTTTGCTGTTGGCTGTATAGACCTGATAAAGAAGTGCTACTAAAAGCATCATCATAATCCAAAAAGTTATGGACCTCTGAGGCTTCCTGGGTTTTATTTGTGTTATTAAGGTTTTTTTATTTTTGTCGCCTTGTTCAGGTGGCGACTTCTTGTCGTTCATGAATAAATCTCCTTCTTAAGGATTCCGATGTAAGGTAAGTTACGGTATTTTTCATTGTAATCTAGACCATATCCAACCACAAATTCTGTGCCGATGTTAAAACCAACATATTCAAATTTTACATCAATTTTATGAGCTTTGGGTTTGTCTAAAAGAACACATACTTTAATTGAAGCGGGTTTATGCTTGTTTATATAATCTCTGATATATTGCAACGACAAACCGGAATCAACAATATCTTCTACTATAATAACTTCTCTACCGGTAATGTCAATATCAATATCTTTCTTAATTTTTACAACTCCAGAGCTTGAAGTACCGCTTCCATAGCTGGAAATGGCTAAAAAATCAATTTCTATCGGAGTTGTGATACTCCTTATTAAGTCTGCCATAAAAACAAATCCGCCTTTGAGGATGCTTATTATGACAGGATTTTTATCCTGATAATCGGCAGTAATCTGCTGTGCTAATTCCCTGATTCTGTCCTGTAATTTATGTTCATTAAACAGAACTTCTGAGATATCACAATTCATAGATATCATTTTTACCTCCGGTGTTGCTGAAAGACCTGTTAGCTGCACGTTTCCTTCCCGTGGTTACCGGTTCAACAAGTATATGTAAAATCCTGTGGGTGTCTTCAGAACAAAGAGCTCGCGCGTCTTGTCTGTAACCTACAATCCAAATAATTTTCTCACCATCTGTGAGTATCGGCACTTTATCCCTTTCCAATTTAGGGACTTTTTCGTCAATGAAAAACTCTTTAAGTTTCTTCTCAGATTTCATTCCTGAAGGCATAAAACGGTCGCCAGGTTTTCTGCTTCTCAATCTCAGGGGTAAAACTACTTTGTTCATATCTATCAGGGCATTATGCATTAGTTTTGTGTTAGTCAGGTTTTTAGGTTCAATTTTAAGAAATTTCAATGTAAAACGCCAGTTGGAAAAAACAAAGTGAGTTCGCTCTTCATCTAATATCAGATCTTGTATCTCAGTTGATACAGCCTGGGGATCAATCGTAGTAATAATCAGCTCATCATATTGTTTAATAACCCAGATACTATGTGCAAGACGGGTTTGCTTGCTTCCATCAGACTCAAACAGACGCTTGATTTCATCAAAGCTGTGCATAAAAAACTCATGATTTGTTTTGCTTAAACTGCTGTAAATGGCTCTCATTGCATAAAACTGCTCAATCTCCGTAAGTTGACGGAGATATGCCAAATCCAGGATAATCTGTTCTGAGATTTCTTCTTTAATAAGCTTTTTTAATTGTCTTTCTGTGTTGTGCTTAAAAAAATCATCAGCAAGTTGAAAGGTTCTGGATTGTAAGAGTAATCTGTCAGTTATTGACTGATTCAGATTTTTTTCCATCCATGGGACAAGTTCTTTGCGAATACGATTTCGGGTATAGTGCAATTCATTATTGGATTTATCATGACGCCAGTCAAATTTGTTCTCTTTTAACCATGCTTCAATCTCTTCTCTGGAAAAAGGTAGAAGCGGTCGGATAATTGAATCTGCACATGGTTTAATACCACCCATACCTGTAATACCTGCACCCCGGGTCAGATTCATCAGGATTGTTTCAGCCTGGTCGTTCTTCTGATGCGCTAAAGCTATATAGTCAAACTTATAGGATTTTAAAACCTTATACAACACATCCCGGCGTTTGATACGTGCCTGATTCTCCAAATCTGAGCTTTTATCAAATTTCAGATGTTTGATTACTGTATTAATATTTAAACGGTTACACAGGATTTTTACAAACTGCTCATCAGCATCAGATTCTTCACCACGTAAGTGATGATTAATATGCACTGCTATTAAAGAAAGCTGCATATCTGGCTTAAGTAATTGCAATAAATGCAGCAAGGCTATCGAATCAGCGCCACCGGATACAGCAATAACCAGTTTCATTCCAGGTGTTATCAAACCATCACTAAGTACATGCTTGGCAAAGCGTTGCAACAGTGTGAGGGGGACAGGCATAACCACCTCGTTTTATTATAAAATTATTCTATACAATAATATAGAAAGCCTGCTAAATTGTCAATTGTTAAATTTTACTTGTAGTAGTACATCTCCGATTGGAAGTAGAGCAGCACTCAGAGCTGGGGGTGTATTTTTTTGTTGCTCAACACTCCGATGTTGAGGTATTGCTTTTCTTTCGCAGGAACGGAGTCCTGCGCTACTGGCTGCTCAACACTCCGATGTTGAGTTATAGTTTTTCTTTCGCAGGAACGGAGTCCTGCGCTACTGGTTGATCAACACTCTGAGCTGAGGATGTATTTTTTTGTTGCTCAACACTCAGATGTTGAGGTATTGCTTTTCTTTGGCAGGAACGGATTCCTGCGCTACAAAATATTAATGGTTCCAAATATATTTTTACAATAAAACTAATCGTATCTCAGTGTTGTGTTTTGTCTTATTGCTTCTTTTATCAAAGCTCTGTTTTCGGGTACATACCACATTACCAATGCCTTCTGCAAACGCATATCCCTGCCTTTGGGGACATAGATGGTTTCTCCGGTATTAAAATCAAGTCCAGTATAATACATGCAAGTGCTGATAGTCATTGGAGTGGGAGTAAATTCCTGTACCTGTTCCAACCGGATATTTCTTTCTTTTAACCAATTACCTAATCTAACTGCATCAGCCATTGTAGAACCCGGATGCCCGACAATGATATAAGGAACAACACTATTTTTCTTCCCTGCTTTTTTGCTTTCGTTGTAGAACAACTCACAGAAATCCAGATAAAGCCTGATATCAGGTTTACCCATTGCTTTTAAAACATCCTGCTCAGTATGCTCAGGAGCAAGCTTAAGCAATCCGCCGGTATGATGAGCAGCAATATGCCGGATGTAATTATCATCCTTGAGAGCCAGGTCAAACCTGATTCCTGAAGAAACAAAAACATGGTTTATACCTTTAATATTAAGGGCTTTGTTTAGCAAATCTATTATTCTTTTATGAGAAGTATCAAGCTGCTTGCAGATTTCAGGATACAGGCAGGAATTCCTCTTGCAACTTGCGGGATAACCAAGTTTGCAATTCATTCCATACATATTAGCAGTGGGACCACCAATATCAGAGACAGTGCCTTTGAACGTTTCAGTTTTAGATAGAGTCTCCAGTTCATTAACTATAGACTTTTCTGACCTGCTTTGGATTGCCTTGCCCTGATGATATACTATTGTACAGAAGTTACATCCGCCCATGCAGCCTCGGTGCGATGTGATACTGTCTTTGATTTGTACAAGTGCAGGGATAGATTTCCCCTTGTATTTAGGGTGGGGTAGACGCATGAAAGGCAGACTGTACAAAGCATCAAGTTCCTTTTCATCCATTGGTTCGGAAGGAACATTGTGCCTTATATACCGTCCAGCTACTTTCTGGTAAATAGTCTTTTCATAAAAGTTATGATGAAAAAGCTGTGACATTTTGAGAAAGGTTTGTTTGTCAGAACAAGCATCAGCATCTGGGAGTAGAACCTTTTTCCAAAGGGTTTCAGAAGGGTTTTCCATCGTCTCATGCACCTTTTGCAAAAAGGTGCTACTCAAATCCGGATTATCAAAAACAACAGTTCCTTTTATATCTTTGATATCTCTGATATCATTTCCGCTGTTTAATCTCTCAGCTATATCCAGGATTGGTTTTTCTCCCATGCCATAGACAAGGATATCAGCTTTAGCATCAGCCAGGATTGGATTGCGGACCTTATCCTGCCAGAAGTCATAATGCGCAATCCTGCGCATGGAAGCTTCAATACCTCCAATAATTATAGGGATATTCTTAAATAACTGCCTGACTTTATTGCAGTAAATGATGGTTGCCCTGTCCGGCCTGAGTCCTGCTTCGTCATTTGGAGAATAGGCATCATTATGCCTGATTTTTCTCTGGGCAGTGTAGTGGTTTACCATTGAGTCCAGATTACCTGCTGAAATACCAAATCCAAGTCTGGGAGTGCCAAGTTCCAACCAGTCATTATCGTTTTTCCAGTCCGGTTGGGCTATGATACCAACCCTAAAACCTGCTTTTTCCAGAACTCTGGCGATAATGGCAGTTCCAAAGCTGGGATGGTCGATGTAAGCATCACCTGTTATCAGGATGAAATCAAGTTGATTCCAACCCAGCGATTTCATTTCAGCTTTGGACATTGGTAAAAATTTCATAAACAATCCATATTTAGCTATTTAGAGACACAAAGACACAGAGATACATTTGCATGCCATACGTAAACACAGAAGACAAATTAATATGTATTGTATTAATCAACTTGTATCACTCTGAGTCTCTGTGACTCCGTGACTCTAAGAACATAAAAAACTTAACTAACAAAAAAGGGTAAAAGCTTTTATACCTTTACCCGTTAAACGTGAAAACAAAAATCTCTTTGTTACTGTGTTACCCTGATAATATTAATAGCCTGGATACCTTTATCGGTTTCCATCAGGTCAAAAGTTACTTCCTCATCCTGTTCCAGAACTTTAAGTTCCCTGGGAGAATTTGTCACGATTGATTTCCAATGAACAAAGTACTCCTTCTCATCGTCAGTAATGATAAAGCCATAACCTTTATTCTTGTTAAACCACTTAACTTTTCCTTTCATCAGTTACCTCTCTTATTCATTATTACCTATATTTAATTTAATTGAATTTCCGTCAATAACAAAAAAATCAACTTTGTTTTATTGTATTATCTTGTTTAATTATCAATCCGCCCTTACTGCTCGCTCGGGATCATCATGGGATTTTCATGGGTACTTCGCGGGTTTCACCCGGGAAGTACCCGGGAACTACCCGGGAACTACCCCGGATAAATCCGGGTTGGTTTAAAGTACGAAGTAAGGGTAGAGTAAGCAAAAAAAAGAAAAATTGACAAATAAAATGGGATATGGTCACTTGTTTGGTAGTGAGATATTCTGAAAGTTAATTAAAGAGGATCCAAAATGAAGAAACATTCATTATGCCTTTTGTTGTTAATCCTTAGTTTTTATCTAATTGCTGATGGATTAGAAAAAACGAAAAACTCTCAATTTTCTAAGGAACAAATGGATGACAAAGCAGCGCAGTTTAAAACAGAGACCGGATTTAAAGGGGATATCATTTACAATTTAAGAAATGGTGTTTTTGGAGGAATTGAAGGGACAATGCCTTCTGTTGCTGTTCGAGATACATTATCAGCACGTATATGCGCTGAAACCTTATTGAACTTATTAAATCCTTATTTACAAACCAGCAGGGAACAATTAGCTTTAACAATGAACTATCAAGATGAATTCGGCTGTAGAGTAGTATATTACCAGCAGTGTGATAGTCTGTTGCTGGATCCCAGGTCTATTATATTGTTTGATTTTCGTACAGATGGTTCTAGTTACTTTGAGGTATACGGCTCTTTAGTACCAAATCTTAATGTACAAACCGATAATCTAATATCCCGGTCAGTTGCAGAGGAAATAATCAATAAAGAATTAAGTGGAAAAAAAGTAAGAAGATATGATCCGCATTTAAAAATTACCGGGAAATGGTCAGAAGCAACCGCAGACAACAAACAACCGGAAAACTATAAACCCTGTTGGGTAGTCAGATACCATTATAATTCCGGTATATATGACATGTATATAGATGCAATAACTGGAACTGTGCTCAGAATAAAAGAAGACATTCCCTTTGATTAAATGGAACATATTATTAAAGCATAAATGTGATTGAGCTGGAGTCCAAAATTCCAAGCATGGCTAATATGTACATCAAGACTCAAGGGAATTTCGGACTTCAGTGAAAGGATGTTTTGTTTTTGCTGTTTTTTCCGAAGTCCGATTTGCCCATGGGACTGGTTCAACATATCTAAATTCGTCGGCAAATTGGACTTCTGAAAATGATTTACAGTCAAAAAATGAAAAGGAAGTGATCTTTAGATGCGTTTGAAAGCAGAAGAATTTGCACCAGGGCAATACTATCACATCTATAATCATTCAGTGGCAGAGCAAGTACTTTTTCGTGATGAAAATGATTACCTGAGATGTTTGAAAATTATAAAAAGATATTACAATGCCACAGACTATTCCATTCTTGCATATTGTTTGATGCCAAATCATTATCATTTCCTGATTTATCAAAAAACAGGTGTGCCGGTATATGAATCTTTTAGGAACATCTGGTATTGCTATACCTGCTATTATAACAAAAAATATGGTCGTAAAGGGACTCTTTTTGCTAACAAGCTTCAACATATTGGGATAAAGGATGCAAACTACATACTTCACTTATGTGCATACATACACCATAATCCTGTTAAAGCAAGATTAGTTGATACTCCAGAGTTGTGGAAATGGTCAAATTATCCTGATTGGATTGGTATAAGGAACGGTAAATTAATTGACAAAGAGCAAACTAAGGACTTCTTTAAGACTTCAGATGAATATAAAGAATGTGTATCAAGCATTATGCCAGATGATATGGACAAAAAAAGCTTATTTGATTTTGAATGAGCTAATGTCTTTGTTAAGTTTAATCACTGGATATAGCTTGGTATTGAACAGAAGTAGATTGAGCTGGAGTCCAAAATTCCAAGTATAACTAATAATAAGATATCAGGACTCAAGGGAATTTCGGACTTCAGTGAAAGGATGATGCAACAAGACTATTTTTTCCGAAGTCCGATTTGCCCTTGGGACTGGTTCAATATCATAATTACGTTGGCAAATTGGACTCCTGAAAAATAAGATTTGCCCTCGGGACTGATTTGAAATTATAACATCGTCGGCAAATTGGACTCCTGAAAAAAGCTACGATTGCAAATCAGGTACATGATTAGATGCGGAGCTCCAAATAAGTTTTAACAAAAATCTTCTACTCTTTTTCTGAAAATCACTTAAACTATTATTATAATACAACAATTGAAATCACAAAGGATTGATTAGCTATTGACAAATAGCCTATTTCAAAGATTTTAGCAATGAAATAAAAAGATAAATAGATAATTATATAAATATCAGGAGGATGGATGGATTCCACAAAACGTGTATATCGGTTTGGCAATGGTATTGCTGACGGTAAATCTGAAATGAAAAATCTACTTGGCGGCAAAGGTGCGAACCTAGCCGAAATGAACCTGATAGGCGTTCCGGTACCACCGGGATTTACTATTACAACTGAAGTTTGCACTGACTATAACAAACTGGGTGAAGATAAAGTTAAAGAACTTCTTTTAGAAGAAGTAAAATCAGCCATAACATTTGTAGAAGAATTAACTAATACAAAATTCGGTTCCAGTGAAAACCCGCTTTTAATGTCAGTACGTTCCGGTGCCAGGGCATCAATGCCAGGCATGATGGATACAATATTGAATCTCGGATTGAATGAAAATGCAGTTGCAGGACTTGTTGCCAAAACAGGAAACAGCAGGTTTGTCTGGGACAGCTATCGCCGCTTTGTCCAGATGTATGGCGATGTAGTCTTAGGTCTCAAACCTGTTAATAAAGAAGATGAAGATCCGTTTGAAGTTATTATTCATGAACTCAAAAAAGAAAAAGGCGTTAAGAACGATCTTGAACTAAAAACTGAAGATTTGCAAAAGATGGTTGTTTTGTTCAAAAAAGCTGTAAAAGACAATACCGGGCATGATTTCCCTGATGACCCCTGGGAACAGCTTTGGGGTGCAGTTTTTGCTGTATTTAACAGCTGGAACAATGACAGGGCAAAATATTACAGGGCTTTGAATAATATTCCCGAAGAGTGGGGAACAGCAGTTAATGTGCAAGCCATGGTTTTTGGCAACATGGGTGAATCATCTGCCACAGGAGTAGCTTTTACCCGTGATGCTGCAACAGGTGAAAACATCTTTACAGGTGAATATCTTATTAATGCACAGGGCGAAGATGTTGTGGCAGGTATCCGCACTCCGCAGCAAATTACATTGGAAGGTTCAAAAAGATGGGCAGAACTGGCAGGAGTTACAGAAGAAGACAGAAAGAATGATTTCCCATCTCTCGAAGAAACAATGCCGGAAGTGTTTAAGCAGTTAATGGATATTCAGACCAAACTTGAAACACATTACAAAGACATGCAGGATATTGAGTTTACTATCCAGGAAGGCAAGCTTTGGCTGCTGCAGACCCGTAATGGCAAGCGCACAGGATTTGCCATGGTCAAGATTGCTATGGATTTGCTTCAGGAAGGTAAACTGGATGATAAGACTGTTCTGTTAAGAATGGAACCCAATAAATTAGACGAATTACTTCATCCTGTATTCAAAAAAGAAGCTTTGAGCAAGGCAAATGTCATTGCTAAGGGACTTCCTGCATCTCCCGGCGCTGCAACCGGACAGATTGTATTCTTTGCTGATGAGGCAGAAGAATGGGCAGCCCAAGGCAAGAAAGTTATCCTATGCAGAATTGAAACTTCTCCCGAAGATTTACGGGGAATGAACGTTGCCAAAGGCATTTTGACTGCCAGAGGTGGAATGACTTCTCATGCTGCTGTTGTAGCCCGTGGTATGGGTAAATGCTGCGTTTCTGGTGCAGGTGCTATTGTAATAGATTACAAAACCAGAACAATGACAGTTGATAATCATGTGTATAAAGAAGGTGACTGGATTTCTTTGAATGGCTCCACAGGTCAGGTACTTGAAGGACAGATTGAAACCCAGGATCCGGAAATGAGTGGAGATTTTGGTTTGATTATGGATTTGGCAGAGAAATATACACAAATGAGTGTCCGCACCAATGCCGATACCCCTCATGACGCACAGGTTGCCAGGAACTTCGGAGCAAAGGGTATTGGCCTGACAAGAACAGAACATATGTTCTTTGAAGGTGACAGAATAAGAGCAATGCGTGAAATGATATTGGCTGATGATGAAGCTGGCAGACGCAAAGCTTTGGAAAAAATATTACCTGTGCAAAGACAGGACTTTGAAGGTATCTTCACTGCAATGGATGGCTTCCCTGTTACAATACGGTTGCTTGATCCGCCCTTACATGAATTTGTGCCCCAGGAAGAATACAACCAACTGGAAATGGCAAAAGATATGGGCATCGATGTAAAGAAAGTAAAAGAAAAAGTAGATTCTTTGCATGAACTCAATCCGATGCTGGGACACCGTGGCTGCCGTCTTGGCAATACTTATCCCGAGATAACGGAAATTCAAGCCAGAGCGATAATAGAAGCAGCCTTAAATGTTAAGGTAAAAGGTATAAAAGCAATTCCTGAAATAATGGTACCACTGGTTGGAACTGCAGTTGAATTTAACATGCAGGAGAAAATCATCAGAGCTACTGCTGAAAAAGTATTTGCTGAGAAAGGTGATACTATAGAATATCTGGTTGGAACTATGATTGAAATACCCAGAGCAGCTTTGACAGCGGATTTAATAGCTGAGAAAGCAGAATTCTTCTCTTATGGAACTAATGACCTGACCCAGATGACATTTGGTTATTCCCGTGATGATGCAGGAAAGTTTTTACCTATTTACTTACAAAAAGGTATCCTGAAGAATGATCCTTTCCAAATCCTCGACCAGGAAGGAGTAGGCCAGTTAGTAAAAATAGGAAATGAAAAGGGACGCAAAACCAGACCTAATCTAAAAATAGGTATTTGCGGAGAGCATGGCGGCGAACCAAGTTCTGTAGAATTCTGCCACAGTGTTGGCATGAATTATGTTAGTTGTTCCCCGTATCGTGTACCTATTGCAAGAGTTGCAGCAGCACAGGCAGCTCTGAAAAATCCCAGATAGATTATATTTAACAATAAAAAAAGGCTGACCCGGTGGTCAGCCTTTTTTGTTTGAAGAAAATATTTTAAGGCAGCCAATTTTCATTGATATATTTCTGCGAAGTATTGTCGCTTTCACCTTTTCCAATACTGTATTGTTTACTGCTTAAGTTATAGATTAAAAAAGCCCCTTTCTTACCATAATCCTGAGTAGTTTCTGCTACAATTGTACTGTCATCAGAAACAATAGTGTATTTAAAATACTTTGATTCTATCTGGTTGCCAAGGTTGAGTTGAGATAAATCAACCGGATAGTAGCCATTATCGGGATTATCTTTAAATTGTTCTGCTTTTTCGCCTATAAAATTAATGGTTTGTACAGCGTCTGCAACTCTCACTCTGTTAAGTTTAGCCTGATTGACGGGAACTGCAAAAACAAAAACCAAACCGACTAAGATAATTATCGAAAGAAGCTCTATTAAAGAAAATCTTGATCCATTGAATGATGTGCTTTTATCACTCTTAGTGTCAGTCATTAAATCCTCCAGTGAATATCCATATATTTCATAATAATTAATACGACATATTTTGTCAAAAGGAATTTCTAAAAGCGGAAACTTCTTTGCAGCATAACTTCGTGTGAATTGGCTTCATGCACAGGTCTGATACTAAATGTATATACAAACTTCAATCTCCAGGGAAGATTGAACCGAACAGACGCATTATGATAAAGGTCAAGCTTGGTTTTCTTGGCAAGGTCTGTGGTTTCCTGCAGATGGATTTCGTAATCAAGAAATACTCTGCTTGCCAGGTATTTGCCCATTGATACCGACAAGTTGTTCAATAGAACAGCAGAGCTGAATTGCAGAATATCTGCGTTTAAATTCTGGGAATCTGAGAATGTAGTTCGCTGACCATTATTAGAACCAAACTCCACAAACAGGTTTTGTACAAAACCTGTATTAATTGTAAAATTATCCAAATGAAGAAATCTTCTGATTTTGTTTTCAATCGGGCTCAGGAATTGTGAAACATAAGTAGTTGTTACACTCGTACTGATAAGCTGCATTGCTTCATCCTGCAACAAACTCTGGCGTTGTTCCGGTGTTAATTCCTCAATATTCCTGTTGTATCTTAATCTCGATAATATCTGTGTAATAGATTTATCCTGAGGGTTGTCACTGGTAAGGTTAAATTCTAACTGGTTGAAAACATCCGGTCCCTTTTGAGGATTAGTAGTGGCAGTTAACGTAACCACAGTACCGTCTGCTGCCTTTTTAGTAAAGACTCCGTTAATCGAGAGAATGTTTCTTTGTGCATTTATTTCTATCTTGACATTATCTACATTAAAGGTAGTTCCATAAAAATCTAAGGTACCTTTTTCAGAAACAAAATCTGCTTCCTGAGCATTCCACTTATTACCATCGTAAGTTAATCTGAGAAAGCTTCCCGGTAAGCAGGTCAGAAAAGCCGGATAAGTAACATAATGTACATTATCCTGTACTTTGATTAACAAATCAAGAGTAAAAGGCAGCGGGATGTCTTCACCTTTACGTTCGGGCTTCTGAAACAGGCTTATCAGTTGCATAATATTCTTAGTATTAGCAGGATAAACCACACTTCCATTTGAAGCCAGTATTTCACCATTGATTTCCATATCATCAAAGGGTCCTTTGATGGTTGCGTCTTTACCGTTTTGACCTTTTACTTTTGCTGTTGCAACAGTATTAGGAGGTAAATAGTCAGGAATAGATATCTGTATTCCTGCATCGTCAGTATGGATGAGCAAATATCCAAGATTGAGAGGACCGATAAAGAAATTATCTTCCCCCGGGTCAATTGCATTGCTGATAAACAATTTCCCGGAACCTATCTGACAGGATAAGTTTTTCAAGTCTAATTCGTTGTCAGATATTGTTCCTTCCAGGTCTAAGTCATTGATTGTCTCTATCTGATTATTCAAGCGCAACATTCCATTTGACATAGATATGTTGCCATTTTTTATATTGATACCATTCTCATCAGTCTGAATTGCAGCATTAAACTTAACACGACCTCTAGCGTTCTCTATAAAAGATGCATAACTTTTCACCCATCTGAGCAAATCACCATCAAATGCTACATTCACAGTGTGATTCCCGTTGAAATAATTATTGGTAAGAAAGTTGTAATCAAGAGCTCCGCTACCGGATAATTTTAACAGATTTTTGGATTCAACCTGCAAACTGTCTATTAACAGGACTTCATTTAATTGAGATACATTTACAAGTAATTTATCTATGGGTATATCATTAACTCTGATTTTTTCACCTGACAGTTTACATGAAAGACTTTGCAAGGGTGATTTATCATGTCTGGCAGAGAACTTCCACTTGACTGAACCATTCACAATTCCAATTATATTTTTATCAATAAACAGATCCTGAGCATCAAATTGCGTAAAGTTAGCATTAGCATCAATATCGAGATCAGGCTGAGTTAAGATTTGACTTTCAATTGAAACGTAACTATTCCCAGCAGTTTGAATTTCAGCATTGACATTTACGTTTGATGTTGTTCCTGAAAATTGGATTATTGTATTCATGGGTTTTAAATGTTCTATTTTTATTGAGTCGGCTCTGATAAGCCCTTTTACTTCACCCACAATGCTTTGATTATAATCAAGGTTCATCGTCAGAAAAGTTGATACTGGTGGTGCTATTCTGAGTGGAACGAACATATTCCAGTATTTTGAAGTATCAATACTATCAGCTTTAACTGAGAATTTAGAATCATAAATGTTCACCAAATTAATTTTTCCGTCTGCTTTGAGAACCTTATCTAACTCAAAATGTTCTATAGTAACCAGAGATTTATCTATTGCAGCTGCAAATTGCAAATCAAAAGGAGTGTTCTGTGAGTAAGCCGAATCTGCCTTTAGTGATAAAGTACCTTGTTTTGTATCAAGACTATAATTATACGATGTGTTAAAAGCTCCATTTAACAGTTTTGGCGAAGTCATGTTAACTTTTAGGCTGGAATTACCTGTAACCTCATGATTATGCATATTCGCTTTAATATCACCGGATAACACAGATATCAAATCATGTTCTTTAAGGCTTGGCAGATAATCATTTACTGATATACTGTCGAAACTGATATCAGCGGTATAATCAGATTTACCGGTTCTGCCAGTTGCTGATATTGATGTTCCTGAAGCGTCTTTTAAGTTCAGTTCTACAAAAAAGTCCTTGTTAATCAGATTATTACTTCTAACTGATACTTTTCCGTTGAAATCCTGAAAGTTATAATTGGTATTTGAAAATCCAAGCTTGTTAACAGCTATCTCTGCATTTATAGATTTATTGGATAAATCCAAATTTGTTTCAATATCCAAGTTAACATTAAAGTCCTTACTATAACTTTGAGGGATTGAAATCAGGTTAGCATGAATTTTCTGGTCAATCAGATTATAATTTCCCAATAGTCTGGTTGCTTGGTTTCTCCAATAAAAATCGCTGGTTGAGACACTTAATTTATGGTCAGAGAAATCTACTTTAACGTCCAAATTACGTATCTCTTCTTTTTGATATCTGATTGTTGGTCCATAGAATTCACCAGATGCCATTATAGTTTTGAAATCTGTCTCAACTTTTAACATACCGGTTGCTTCACCATTCAAATCATTCATAATATCATTTAGATCAATTCTATCAAGACTCACGCTTGTTTTGAGGTAGGGTTGGGTTAGCAAATCTGAGAAAAATCCTGCTACATGAAATTTGTGAGTGTTTATATCACTTTCCCTTATACTGAATTGTAATACATTCTTATTACCTTTTAACAGAACATAAGGAATATACAATTTGTAGTTATTGTATTCGACGCTTGTATTCCTGATTATTGAACTGACATCAAAATCAGGCTTATTTTGTTTTGAAATCTTAGAGTAATTGAGAGTTAACGACAAATTTGTGTGTAATAGATTAATCTCTTTGATATTTAGTGACAGGGGTTCGTAATTGTTAATCTGCAATTGGGCTTCTGATAATAGTCCCTTATCCAGGATTGATTTTAATTCGAATTGACCATTATTTTCTGAGATAGCTTTAAGGACAATATCAGAATGCCTGGTGTTATTTACTTCTGCATCAACATTGTTAAGTTTTTCCTCAAACAAAAAACTAGATTCACCAAGGCTGTCAGCTTTTGCTAAAATGAAGTGAATCTGGCCTTTTATGATATTCAGTTTATTAAAATAAGCAGTTATATCGGGAAATTCAAAAGGCTTTTTACCTGAAGGAGGTTTCAAATCAATTCTAATAAAAGCGTTGGGCTCATATACAACAATATCTTTTACGACATTGTTTATTTTAAAACCTGAAACAATCAGCCTTAACAAATTATATCTGATGCGGATTTGTTTCACCGAGATTCTTATGTTGGATGTTTTATCATAGAAAGAAGCTCTGTTCACAGTTATCTGCCGTTCGTTAATGGAAAGTTTCTGAATTTGTAATGTACCATTCATAGTTTTACTGAGAAACGACTCTAATTCTACTCTTACCTTGCCCTGAACATCGAATGCATACCAGATGGTATAAAAGGCAATATTAATTGCAAGCAGGATTAAGACAATTATCAGTAACCATTTAGGATGTTTCATAATTCAGGATTCTTCAGTTAATGTTACAACCTGTGCAGTATGCCGTCTTCCAGTTTATAATGTGTTTGTGACTTATCTGCTATAGATACATCATGAGTAACAAGAATAAAGGCACAATTCATCTTTTCATTGAGTTTGAAAATCAAATCGAGCACTTCAGAACTATGACTTGGGTCCAGGTTTCCCGTGGGCTCATCAGCCAGAATAATCGGTGGGCGGTTAATCAATGCACGGGCAAGAGCAACTCTCTGCTGCTCACCACCACTTAACTGATGCGGATAATGATTAAGACGCATTCCAATATCCAAATCAGCCAACATTTCATGTGCTTGCGCAAGGCTATCCTTTTTATTTACTCCGGCAACCATAAGGGGAAGAGCTACATTCTCCAATGCAGTCAGGTCTTCCATAAGGTAATGAAACTGGAAAACGAAACCAATCAGCTTATTTCTTAACATAGATGCATTTGCTGAATCAGGTGTAACTATCTGATTATTAATCATCAGCTGTCCGCTATCAGCTGTATCCAGAAGTCCCAGCAAATGCAGCAAAGTGCTTTTCCCGCAACCTGACTGACCACTGATACAAACAAACTCTCCTTTTTCCAGGTTTAGATTTATATCTTTTAGTATATTCAATTCCTGGTTGCTGTCCCAGTAAGTTTTTTTCAGGTGTTCTGCTTTTAATACAACCAAAATATCCTCTTTTAGGTTCCCCTCAGGACATTAATAATCTCAAGTTTATTGATATTCCTCAGTGGTATTTTTACACATAATGAAACCATCAAAACTGATATTAAGAATACTGCTAAATAATTAATGGCAGAAACATGTATTGTCAGCTTGTCTATAAAATACACGTCTCCTTTCAACTGATAGAATGATTGCTTGGTTATCAACCAGGAAACAAAGGTACCGAGTAACAAACCGATCAGAATAGAGATCAGACAAATCGTTAGAATTCTGATATAAAATACCTGCTTAATCTGCTTTGAGTTTATGCCAATAGTCCTAAGCACTGCTATCTCTTTTTTTCTGTCTATGATAGACGTAGAGACTATGCTGACTGTATTGAGAGCTGCTATCAGGATAAGCAAACTGAAGACTAAAAATATGAGCCATTTTTCGATTGTAATTAAAGAGAATAAATTACCATTTATATCAGTCCAGCTTTGCAGAGTAAAGTTGTGCTCCAGTATGCCATTATATTTTTGAGCAATCTCATTGACCTGATTAATTTTGTTTTCTTTCAGATTTACTTCAAGGTGCGTGTATTGAGGTTTGATATTGTAAAAACTATAAGCATCATCCGTATGCATAATAATCAGAGATTTATCCATCTCATAATAACCTGTGGTTATAATGGATTTTACTTTAAATGTCTTTTGCAGAGACACTAATCCAATTGGAGAAAACACTTCAGTCTTAGGATAAAGCAGGGTAATACTTTCACCGACCCCGACTGATAAATCTCCGGCCAGTATATCACCGATTATTATCGAACCGGATTCAAGCTTCCTGCTTCCCTGCTTTATGTATTTATTAAACCAATTGTTGATGTCTTTGTTTTCATATGAGCGGACAAAACAGCTTCTTACTTTATTACCGATTTCAATCATAGCAGTATTTGAATACACCGGATGAATGGATTGAATTTCTGGCTGGGACATTAACTTAGAAATTGCATAATTGGCTTTATCAACAGACAAAGCTTGCTCATAGTCTGGAAATATAAGAATATGTGCATTGCTTTCCAGCAGAATCTCTTTCAATGTATGCTGATAGCCTTCAAACAATGTAACAGCAGCACTGACAACAGTGACCGAAACGATTATGCCCAATATCATCACAATATAATCGAAACGGAGTTTCCGGGTTTTACTTAAACGCAAAGAACTTTTAGCCAGAAACAGCGTTAATGTACTCATGAATGGTCAATTAGAGATAATACCAAAGGATTATTGTCAAGATTTTGGGTTTCCTGAATTGATATACGTATATTATCTTTCTGGCTGCGGTTAATTATTAATTCGCTTATCAATCCCATGGAGAAAAACTGCAATCCTGCCAATATCAATAAGATCCCCAGAAAAAGCAAGGGTCTGTTGGTTAACGGATATCCGTAAAACAGTTTTAAAAAAGCCAGATATCCTGTTAGTACCACACCAAGAACTACAGAGACTATGCCAACCCTGCCAAAGAGATAAAGTGGACTTTTTACATACTGAGTTACCATTTTTACGGTTAGTAAATCAAAGAAACCCCGAAGGTATCTTTCTATTCCGTATTTGGATTTTCCGAATTGTCTTTTTCTGTGATTTACGGGAATTTCTCCTATTCTGAAACCGAGAGCATTGGCTAAAACAGGTATATAGCGGTGCATTTCGCCGTAAAGGACAACTTCTTTTGCTGCAGGTTTTCGATAAAGCTTATAGCCGCAGTTAAAATCCTTTAATTTGAGCATAAATGTGTGAGCAGTAATGAAATTAAAGAATTTGGAAGGTAAAGTCTTGTATAAAGGATCATACCGTTTTTTCTTCCAGCCGGATACGAGGTCATACCCTTCTTCAAGTTTCCGGATAAAGTTTGGTATTTCAATAGGGTCGTCCTGTAAATCTGCATCCATAGTGAAGATATAATCTCCCCGGGCAATTTTAAACCCTATTTGTAAGGCAGCTGCTTTGCCAAAGTTGCGTCTGAATTTAATAAGTTTTACTTTCGTGTCTTCTTTGGCAAGTTCGCTTAAAATGCTATAAGTGCTATCTGTGCTACCGTCATCGATATAGATTATCTCATAATCAGGAATTGGATTATTCCTGATAATTTCCTGATATAATTGCCGGATTGATTCTTCTTCATTATATACGGGAATTACAAAAGATACTTTCATTATAACCTGCTTTAAACTAAGATGTTAACTAAGGACATTACGATACCGGAAAAGATAGGTATCTTGATATTATCATCCACTGGAATATTCCACAATTCAGCCAAAGTAGCAGCCAAAGCACCAACTGCAAATACCCAGGGGTTCAAACCAGTTCCAAATATTATGGAGAAAACCAGAATGCTTGTAAAACAAGCCAAACTACCCTCGATTGATTTATTCTGCCCCAGGAATTTTCTCTTTCCCAGGGACATGCCTATTACAGCTGCAAATGTATCTCCGATTGAAAGATAGCTTATTGCCAGAAATGCTATTATCGGTTTGAAGAACACAACGCAAAGCAAACTGGAAAAGACCAGAAAAGTAGCTCCGGTAAAATCTCCCCGTTCATGCCTTCGGAGAATTAAACCGAACAACTTATGAAACATCTTTCTGAAAGAAGGCATTTGCAGTCTGTACAATTCCATTGCCAAAGCAATGACAAGAGTAACAAAAAGAAGTATAAACATCAACAGACGATTATAGTTCAGGATGAACCTGTAAGTAAATGGAATAACCAATGAACTGATATGTATTAACTTGCGGATAGCTTCACTGCTTTTGCTTTTTATCATAAATCATCTTTTGGGTGCAATAGCTAAACCACCCATTATCAGTTGAAAGTTTTATCTGTCTGAGCAGGTTGATAATCCAGGATCTTTAACAGATTAGCGCTTTTAAGCTGCAGGGCAATGTTCCATAAACCTTCATTGGGTAGGTTTATACCACAATTATCAACATTAAACTTATCAGATAACAACTCGATTGTACAATTATTTATGACCAAAACGGGTTCCGGATTTTCTTGCCCGTAAGGGATGAGAATATCGAGCTCCTGCCACAATTTATTTGATAATTGATGATAATCTATTACTCCATCTATATGAAGGTTGTGCATTTGTTTCAGAGCTTCGAGCTGAGGTTTCATGTATTCATGAAACAATTCAATAAAAGTATTATATTTTTCCGGATTCATTGTAAAACCGGCGGCTTTGGCATGACCTCCATACTGAATCAGGCTTTCTTTACAATAAGTAAAAGCCTCAACCATATTGAAACCGGTACTGCATCTACCTTCACAGACCATAACATCATGCCGTTTCTTGAGGAATATAGCAGGAATATTCATGTTATTCACAACATAGGTTGCAACAGTACCTAGCAGGGGGTATGGAATTAAATCTTCGTCATCAAAATAGATAAAAGCTTCACTATCAAAATCTTCCAATAAAGTATCCACAAGTTTGAAAACATTGTTAAGAGAGCTTTCCCAATTGGCTTTTTCTTCTTCTAGCAATTGAAACAGCCTTACTTTTTCATCACTTCGCTGCAGCATAAATCTCAGTGCTATATGTTGTCCGTCTTTTTCTCTGCCATTTGCAATCAATCTACAACAATATTGCAAAAAACAAGCTTTATCTGATACACTGGAAATCCTGTTGTGATTTCTGAGCAAGAATTCTATCGTATTATCTTTGACAGAGTCAAAATTATCAATAACATATCTGACAATAATCCGGTTGATGTTTTTCATGGGAACTTTATCAGCGATGGATCCGATTGCTGTCCAAAAATACAGAGCTGGTTCAACGGGATGTTCAAGCAATTTACTCAGATAACGTACAAGCATCAGCACAACTCCCACTCCTGCGAGCATTTTGTACGGATATTCACATTCCGGGAGCTGGGGATTAAGGATAGCATAAGCATTGGGTATCTGCTCAGGCTGGACTAAATGGTGATCTGTTATCAAAACATCACAGCCAAGCTGGTTGAGTATCTCCACCCCTTCATAAGCGCTGATACCATTATCTACAGTTATGACAAGAGGGTAGTGCTCTTTCTTGACAAAATCAATGAATGACTTTTGTATCCCATGATGTTCCAGATTGCGATTGGGTATAAAATAATGATGCTTTTGATATCCGCAGCTTTCCAGGTAACGATATAGCACATAAGCACTGGTAATACCATCAGGATCATCGTGACCAAAAATCACCATAGGTTCATTGTCATAAAGTGCTGTTCGTATTCTTTCTGCGACAGACTCAATATTGGCTAAAAGAGCTTCGTCCGGCAAATCATCCAGGGTTCTTTTTAACTCATCTTCAGTATAACCTCTTGATTTTATGACCTGTGATAAAAGAGGCAGGTCAATGTCTGAGGTAATGTCCCAATTCATCTTCATTCAGAAATATCCTCCGTTTTGGGAATATCACGGGGAGCGTTTCTGGTAAATGGTTTGGATAATATATCAAAACCTGTGATACCAATCATAAACATAAAGGAACGGTCTTGCAGATTGTTTTCATTAGTATTGCCACGCATCAGGTATTCCACGCCGAAATCCAACTGATTACTTCCCTGATTAAGCGGGAGTGTAATACCTCCGGAAACTGATGTCTCATTAATTGAACTTCCGTTAGCATCAAAGGGTAGTGTACGATAAGTAAAGCCAGCTCTTTTGGGTATTGCACCAAACCAGGAATGATTAAGCTTAGCAGATGGCTCCAGGGCTATTCCTACACCCAGTTTCCAACTGTCTTTATCGTATTCAGAGTATTTTGCACTCTTCCAGAAGCTATATATAAAATCTGAAGATATTTTATATTCACCGGCAAACTTATATGTAAAACCGCCAGCAGCCTGGGCAGGAATTGAATATTTAATATCACCCAGTTCTTCTGTTTCATGAATGGAACTGCGGGTTACAGAACCGTCCAGGGTACATTCATTTGTATAATAAGCTCCCCAGGCAATTTTATCAAAGGCAGTTGTAATACCGATAGTAGCAGCCGGGTTCTTGTATGCCCGTTCCAGAATTTCACTGGTATTAAATATTCCGAATTCACTGGTTTGCTTAAATTTGCGAATATCATGTCCGAAATAATAGTTAAGAGCAGCACCGAGATTGATATGAGAGAAATGATAAGCATACATCAAATCCGCTTTGTAAATATATCTGTCTATGGCTTGTCTTTCCGTATATGTAATGGAATCCATAGTAGTAACTGTAATCTGGTTTTGCAATACTCCCGATGCCATAGAATTGAACTGAAATCCAAAATGATTCTGATTAATGGGAACGCTGATACTAAAGAAGGGGAAGTCCAGCGAGTTATCTTTGAAAGTCCTTTCGATTCCATCGTCAGATGTATAATTAGTCCAGCCAAACTTGAGTCCGGTAGAAAACAGAGTCTTGTTAACAGAACCCAGAATAGCCGGATTACCATATCCTGTGTTGGTACGAAAAACATCGGACAAGCCTACGTCACCCATAGTCATACCATAGATGTCATTACCATAATTCCGGCAGGGGGTACCCTGATATGAAAAAATAGAATTACCTCCGTAAAGAGGGAGATTTACTGCCATAAAGATAAGCAGACTTAGTAAAACAAGTTTAAACTTCATTTAATGCTTCCTTTTCTTATGATGCGCTGGTTTAACTGGGTCAGGGGGAATACGGAAAAACTTATGTGCATTGGCAAATGACTGCTCTGCCACCTGATTTGGGGTTATCTCTTTGATCTGGGCTATCTTCTCTGCTATCAGATGTAAAAACAACGGACTATTGCGTTTACCACGATTACTCTGAGGTGATAAATAAGGGCAATCTGTTTCAATCATGAACTGATCCATCGGGACTAACCGGATAACATCGTCCAGATTGGAATTGGGATATGTAACAGAACCTGTGAAGGATATCATCCATCCTTCATCAAGAACCTGTTGAGCAAATATTATATCTCCCGAAAAACAATGAAATACAGCGTTCTTAACATTATCCTGCTTGAGGAAGTTAAAACACTCCTGATGCGCATTCCTGTCATGCACAACTATCGGAAGGTCATATTCCATCGCCAGGCGGATTTGATTGGCAAAGACTTCTCTCTGAACCGGATAAGGCGAAAGATTACGGAAGAAGTCAAGTCCTATTTCTCCGATAGCCAACACCTTCTTTTCACGCGCCAGCTTTTTGACAACTTCTGCATCAAAATCCGTTGCGTCATGAGGGTGGTAGCCGACAGTGGAAAAGATGTGCAGATGCTTCTTGGTAAGTTCCAGGGAATTATACGAAGTTTCTTTGTTAAAACCAATATTGATAATGTATTCAATCCCCTGCTGGAAGCACTTGTTTATTAGGCTTTCCCTGTCGCTGTCGAAATCCGGCAAATCCAGATGAGCGTGTGTCTCAAAGAGTTTCATAGATTTTTAATCCTTTTTTACCCATTAATACTATAAAAAACAAATAAGCCAATCTTGTCAAAGGATTTTATGTATCGACAGGTCTTGTACCTGTCTGTATTCTCATTGTAATTCCCAGACCCCATACTCGTCATTCCTGCGCAGTAATCCGTCATTGCTGCGCAGCCAGGAATCCAGTTCTTTTTACTGACAGAATGACTCTGGAGCAGGCATTAGCTATACCTGCATTATTTATCCGGCAATACTATTACCGGAACACAACAGATTAATAATCTATGCTACACATCGTAGCACTACCACCCTGTTGTCCAAACGCAATTGCATTGTTCCGGAAAATATAATACAGACGAGCGCCAGGCATCTGCTTAGATTAGTTTGGTCATGCGAAGGCGCATAACCTACGATGCTTTGGTCATGCAAAGGCGCATAACCTACATTCAGAAATTAGGGGAAGCACTGTGTATCTCAAGATGTGGAAGGGCTATCGTGCATTTTTCTCTACTTTGTCACCCGTTTTCCTCTTGATTTACGCAGGGACTTTTCAGGGAGTCATCAGGGAGTCATCAGGGACTTTGTCTCTGATGACTCCCTGAAGACTCTCAGATAATTCTCTTTATCAAATATGGGGAAAAGAGAATTGTGAAAGCAGGGTAATGAGTATGAAAGATTTGATATAGCGATTTGAATTACGGGTTAAACCAGCATGGATTCCTGCCCGCGCAGGAATGACAGGATAGTTGTGCTACGGGCAGGCACAATACCAGCATACAACATAATGCTATCCTATGTTACAAAACCAACTGCAATAATTCTATTGACACAGAGTGCTAATATCAGTCAAATGTAAAAAAGTTTTAATTTATTTATCTACAAGGAGTTATTGACATGGAAGGAAAGAATCATTATCTAAAGGCAGCACAAAGAGCAGCAAAGTGGCATGATGAATACCGCAATAAAATGCGTAAATGTAAATTTGATACCATTGCAGTGCATGGACTTTACTCCATGCAGGAAGCTCTTGATTTTAACCAGGGCAGTATTATTGAACCGATGTACGCTTCCACCAGCCAGGCTTACCGTGATTCAGATGAAATGGAACTGGCATTGGGTTACCAAATCCCCACCTGGTGCTACAGCCGTATTGCCAATCCCAGTATGTATTACCTGGAAGGTCTTCTTGCCATGCTGGAAGAATACAAAACCGGTCAGGAAGCTTCATGTCTGGTAACATCATCCGGAATGTCTGCAATCCGAACTGCTGTAGATGAATTTTTACATCCTGATCCCAAAAACCCTAAAAAGCCACGTAACTTTGTAGCAACTTCACAGGTTTACGGCGGTACATTCCAGCAGTTTTCAGTTCGTAAGGGACAGGAAGACGGGATTGAATGGCGGAAAGTAATTAACTCTGCTGATATGAAGGAATGGGAGTCATTAATAGATGAAAACACCCGTTTCCTATATGGTGAAATGCCCAGTAATCCGACATTAGCTTTCTTTGACCTCAAAAAAGTAGCTGACCTTGCTCATAAACACGGAATTCCTTTTATCGTTGATGCTACTGTGGCAACTCCTGCTTTGATGCGTCCTTTGGCATTCGGAGCAGATATTGTTATACATTCAGTTACCAAGTCTCTGCATACAAGCGGATTCGGTATAGCTGGGGCTATTGTTTCAAGAAAGAACATTACTTCCAAATTCGGCAACAAGGATATGAAAGCTAATTTCTGCGGATACCTGAAGCTTTTACCTGCCAGGGATAATGGTCCAAACCTATCCCCCATGCAGTGCATTCTTGCCATTAACGATATCAGGACTTTGCGAATGAGAATGGACGTATGCTCAGAAAATACAATGAAAGTGTCAAAATTCCTGGAAAAGCACAAGCATATCTCCAAAGTCAATTACCTGGGATTGGAATCACATCCTCTGCATAAGATTGCTAAAAAGTATATGGTATTGGTTGATTCCGAATTTGAAACCAAAGATAAAAAACCAGTTAACCGCTATGGTCACCTGATGTCTTTTGAAGTGAAAGGCGGTGCAGAGAATGCACGCAAGGTCTTTGATGCCTTTGAACATATATGGCGCGCAACAGACCTCGGCAGGATTAAATCCGTTGCGACTATTCCCGCTATCTCCACTCACTCACAACAGGGTGAAGAAGGACGTAAAGCTGCAGCTATTCCAATGAATCTTATCCGCCTGAGCGTAGGTGCAGAAAATCCTGACGATATGATAAGGGATTTGGAACAGGCATTGGCAGTTCTGGACGGCAAGAAGAAAAAGAGTACATCACCTGAATACTCAGCCGGTGGAGCTTCTTCCGCTACACTCAGAAGGTAATTTAATAAATAGAACACGAAATACACGAAATAAACGAAACACACGAAAGAGATTTATAAAGAATTCACAGTTAATTCTCTGTAACTCACTTTTCCTCTGTGTCTCTGTGTGAGATTAATTTCTGGAGAAATAAATGTTATACTACTCAACTAATCATAAGGCGCGTAAAGTAACTTTCAGGCAAGCACTTCTGCAAGGTCTGGCAGAAGATAAAGGGCTATATATGCCTGAAATCATACCTACTATTACTCAGGAAGAGATTGAGGCTATGAAGGATATGAGTTATCCGGAGATAGCTTTTACTGTTGCAAAGAAATTTTTGTCTGATGAAATACCTGCTTGCGATTTGAAACACCTGATTGACGATGCTTATGATTATTCCATTCCACTTGAAAAGGTGAGGGACAGGCAATATATTATGCGGCTTGACCAGGGTCCGACTGCTTCCTTTAAAGACTTCGCGGCACGTCTGATGGGCAGGTTAATGAACTATTACCTTACTCTTGAAAATCGTGATTTGCTAATACTTACTGCAACTTCAGGCGATACAGGCAGTGCTATTGCCAATGCTTTTTATGGATTGGATAATATCAAGGTAGTTGTTTTGTTTCCAGAAAAAGAAGTAACTGCCAGGCAGCGTAAACAGATGACGACCCTCGGTAAGAATATTCAGGTAATATCCATTGACGGTAAATTTGATGATTGTCAGGCATTGGTTAAGAAAGCTTTTTCTGATCCTGACCTGGCTCGTTTAGGTATGTCATCTGCTAATTCTATCAATATCGGACGTTTGATTCCCCAGACTATGTATTATTTCTATGCTTATGCTAAACTGGCTAAAGAGGTTGGAGAAAAAGTAGTCTTTAGCGTTCCATCCGGTAATTTTGGTGACCTGATGGGAGGACTTCTTGCTATGAATATGGGGCTTTCTGTGCATCGCTTTGTTGTTGCCACCAATGAAAATGACGAATTCCCTCAATATGTAAAAACTGGTCATTACAAAGTAATATCTCCTTCGCGTAATTGCATTTCCAGTGCTATGAATGTGGGTCATCCCAGTAACGTGGCAAGGTTGATTACTCTTTACAACGGTGAGATGGATGAAACCGGTAAAATCCATCAGCAGGCAGATTTGGATAAAATCCGCAGTGATATGTATGCCGTAAGTATTACTGATATAGAGACAGAAGCGACAATAAACAAGACTTATAAGCAACACAATACACTTCTTGAACCGCACGGAGCAGTTGGTTGGGCAGGACTTAATCATTATCTGGAAACATATCCCAAAGAACAAGACAGATTGTGTATTTCACTTGAAACCGCACATCCTGCTAAGTTCCCTGAGAAGATTCGGGAAATTCTTAATATAGACCCAAAGTTACCACCTTCCTTACAAAATCTGGAAGAAAAAGAAGAAATCATAATTCCGATGCATAATGACTATACTATATTCTATGACTTCCTTTTAAAGCATTACGGTTAAACATGAAAACAATCATCATACTCGGTGACGGGATGGCAGATTATCCCATAAAAAGTCTTGGCAACAAGACCTGTTTACAGGCTGCACATAAACCCAATATGGATTTACTGGCAAAACTGGGTAAAAGCGGTATTTTTAAAACTGTGCCAGAAGATATGCCGGCAGGTTCAGAGGTAGCTAATTTGGCAGTTCTTGGCTACGATGTGCGTGAAGTTTACCAGGGCAGAGGCGTCCTGGAAGGTGCTGCCATGGGTGTAAATATTGAAGCTGATGACCTGGCTATGCGCTGTAATTTGATTTGCCTGGAAGATGGTAAAATCAAGAACCATTCTGCAGGACATATTTCCACAGAAGAAAGTCATATCCTTATAGAAGCTTTAAATAATGAATTTGCCGATGATAGAATACATTTCTATCCCGGAGTAAGCTATCGGCATTTGTTGGTTATAAAGTATGGAAATCCTGCAATAGAACTAACTCCACCGCATGATGTACCCGGGACACCATGGAAAGATGTTATGCCAAAATCGCTTACTTCTGATGCAGATGATACAACACAAATATTATCAGATTTGATAATCCGTTCACAGACTTTATTAGAAAATCACCCTATAAATATCAAACGCAGGGAAAATGGTAAAGATCCAGCCAATTCAGTATGGTTCTGGTCTGCGGGAAAGCGTCCCAGTATGAAAACTTACCAGGAAATGTATGGTAAAACCGGAGCAGTTATTTCAGCTGTGGATTTGCTTCATGGAATCGGAGTTTATGCAGGATTCAAAGTAATCCATGTAGAAGGTGCAACGGGACTTTATAATACTAATTATGAGGGTAAGGTTAAAGCTGCTCTGGATGCAATCAAAGACGTTGACTTAGTCTATTTGCATATTGAAGCAGCAGATGAAGCAGGACACGAAGGCAACTGCGAACTAAAGATAAAATGCATTGAAGCCCTGGATGAAAGAGTAGTAAAACCTGTTATGGAATTTGCACATAACTATTCCGAACCTATTGTCATCGCTTTGCTGCCGGACCATCCTACTCCCTGTTCAATCAGATCACATGTGCATGATGCTATTCCTTTTGTTATTTATAGACCCGGTGATACACCCGATAGTGTAGAGTTATATGACGAAATCAGTGCTCAGAAAGGAGTATACGGCTATCTGAAAGATAAAGAATTTATCAGGGCATTGTTTGATATAACAGACTAACATAAAATAAATTATAACACTGCTTCCAATAGTATTCGCACATTAATTCAACACTAAACATTTGTTTCCCAACTATGCTTAAGTACTTTAATTATACAATCTTAAATAAATTACTGGACAAAAAGAAGCTGTCTAAGAACGTGGTCTACTGAAAAGCCTTTAGGAGTATCGTATGTCAGACATGGTTAAAGACCAGGAAAAAAACATTAATTATAAGGAAATGAAAGAAGATTATCTTCGCATGCTCGAAGAATCCTTTCAACAAACTGCTGAATTTAACAAAGGTGATGTAGTTGAAGCTAAAATCGCTACGATTAATGACAACTTTATTGTTATTAATCTGGGTGGAAAATTTGATGCTTACGCCGATGTAAATGAATTTGCAGATGAAAACGGCAAACTTAACTATGCTGTCGGAGATATGCTCAAAGGCTTTATCGTAGACCGCAATGACCAGGGATTTGTCATTGGTAAAAGTTTGACCAAACAATTTGTTGATAAAAACGGCGTTAAAGATGCTTTCGACCAAAAGATGCCGGTTCAGGGTAAAGTCTATGCTGTTACCAAAGGTGGCTTTAGTGTAGATATCCTTGGTGCACGTGCTTTTTGTCCGATGTCTCAGATATCATTTCGCATGACCGATGACACAAGCCAGTTTATAGGCAAGAACATGGATTTTGAAATTATTGAATGTTCAGAAAACTGTCGTAGGATTGTAGTATCCCATCGTATACTTGAAGAGAAAATCTATGAAGAAAAGAAAGCTAAGGCAATGGAAAACATTGCAGTAGACATGACTATACCCGGTAAAGTTATGAGGATAACCAATTTCGGTGCTTTTGTTGATATTGGTGGTGTTGAAGGTTTATTACACGTTTCAGAGATTTCCTGGCATCATGTCGTACGACCCCAGGATATTCTGTCCATCGGGCAGGAAATTGCGGTAAAAATCTTAAAAATAGATGGGGATAAGATATCCTTATCAATGCGTGCACTACAGGAAAATCCATTTGTTCTGGCTATGAAAGATATCAAAGAAGGCGATATTATTAACTGCCGTGTATTGAGATTACATAATTTTGGAGCTTTTGTTGAACTAAAACCCGGCGTAGAAGGTTTGATTCCCGTTTCCGAGATGTCCAGGACGAAGATGATAGGACACCCAAAGGAAATATTAAAGGAAGGAGACTTTGTAGAAGTTCAGATTCTCAGGATTGATGAAATCAATCAAAAGATATCTCTTTCTCTTAAAGCTCTGCAAAAAGATCCATGGGATGATATAGATGATGTTATAGAGATTGGTAAGGAAATTCATGGAATAGTTGAAAGTTCTACTAATTTCGGAGTCTTTGTTACTGTTGCTGAAGGTATTACAGGCTTGTTGCCCCGCTCCAGAATAAGGAAGGATGAAACCTTCAAAACCGGAGATGAAGTTACACTTGCCATTTCTGCTATAGATAAAGAGCAACGCAGAATCACACTGGATTATACTGATGCAGCTTCTAACCCTGTTGAGCCAGTTGAGTTTCCCCGCCAGCAAGAAAGAAACAGCAGAGATAACAATAGGGATAACAATAGGGATTTCGACCCCAGAAAACCTCGTAAATCACGAGACAGAAACGAAGAATGGCGTCGTTATGCAAACCAGAAACCAGATGATGCTGACAATCCGTTTAAGGATTTATAAATAATTAGAGGATTTTGCAGAAATCCTGATATATGAAATAAACAAATTCGGAAACGGATGGTTTGAAATAAAACAAATCATCCGTTTTCTCTTTTAATAACCAGATATATAGAGGTTAAGATGGATTCAAACATCAGTCAATTACTCAAATTACGCAGAGAAAAGCTTTCTAAAATAATAGAAAATGGTATCAATCCTTATCCGATTAATTCACAAAGAAGTCACTATATTAATGAATTTATGACAGATAAAGAAACCTGGATCAGTTCAGAAAAACCCATTAGTGTTTGCGGTAGATTAGTTGCCATGCGCAGGCAGGGTAAGCTTGGTTTTGGCAATATAGAAGACATCAGCGGCAAGATACAAATATATGTTGCCCAAAACATTACCGGTGAAGATAACTACGAAGTCTTTAAATTATGTGATACCGGTGACTTTGTCCAGGTGGAAGGAACTCTCTTCTTTACACAGGCAGGGGAATACTCAATCAAAGTGGCAAAGATAACTTTACTAAGCAAAAACCTGAGACCTCTTCCTGCTGTAAAAGAAAAGACAGTAGACGGAAAAGTCATACGTTATGACGAGTTTGCTGATATAGAATTGCGTTACCGCAAGAGATACCTGGATTTATTACTCAATCCCAATCACAGGCAGGTTTTTGTGCTTCGTTCCAATATTATGAAGGGAATCAGAAAGTTCTTGGAAAGCAGAGACTATATTGAAGTGGAAACACCAATTCTGCAACCTCTTTATGGTGGAGCTAATGCACGACCCTTTACTACTCATCATAATACTCTGGATACAGATTTGTATCTGCGTATAGCTCTGGAATTGTATCTCAAGCGTCTTATCGTTGGTGGCTTTGAACGTGTATTTGAACTTGGCAAGAATTTCCGCAATGAAGGCATGGACAGGACTCATAATCCTGAGTTCACAATGCTGGAATTGTATGAAGCTTTTACCGATTTAAACGGTATGATGGAACTTACTGAAAGCCTTATTAAGTTTCTTGCAAAAGAAGTTATCGGCAAAGATACATTCACTTTCCAGGGAAAGCAGGTAACCATTGCAGGTGATTGGAAAAAGGCAAGCATGATTGATTTAATTAAAGAGCATACAGGCTTTGATGCAACAGATTTTGATATAGATAAAATAACAGCAATGTGTAAGCAGCATAAGATAGAGATTCCAAAGGGAGCTGGTGCAGGAAAAATGATTTCCCTCTTGTTTGAAACATTTGTCGAGGACCAGCTTATTCAGCCTACTTTTGTAACTGATTTTCCCAAGGAAATTTCTCCTCTCGCAAAAGCCAAGCCGGATAATCCCAATCTTACAGATAGATTTGAGCTTCTGATAGCGGGAAATGAATTTGCCAATGCTTTTAGTGAACTTAATGATCCTTTGGACCAGAGAGCAAGGTTTGAAGCCCAGGCAAAGCTGAAAGAACTGGGGGATGAAGAAGCTAATGTTGTGGATGAAGATTTTCTGGAAGCTCTGGAATATGGCATGCCGCCTATGGGTGGTTTGGGTATCGGTATTGACAGGTTGATTATGCTGTTAACAGAAAATGATTCAATAAAGGAAGTTATACTGTTTCCCCAGATGAAACCTGAATAGATTACTTTCTGAAAGACAGATAAACACCGTTTCCATTAGAGCGGATTTTCTCGTGCACAACAGAAAATCCGCCTTCTTTTAATATATCAAGATAGTCTTTCTCCGGGAACAATCCCAATTCCAGATGATCAATAAAATGCTCAGTGCTTTTCGGAGTAGAGACCAAATGATGTAAATCCAGCACCGAAAGATTACCTTTAATCTGGCTGCTGCAGCATCTGGCGATTTTGATATCCGGTTCATCAACTGTTAAAAGGCTCGTCCTACCTGCCTGAAACTGCTCAGGAGTATGCCAGGGTTCTATTATCAAGATACCTTTGGGTGCTAAGTGCTTTTTCATATTCCTGACAGCTTTGTTTAAATTGTCTTTTGTTTTGACATGTCCAATCGAACCAAAGAAGCAGGTTATGATATCATAATTCTTATCAAGAGAGAAATCTATCATGTTTTCCAGATAAAAAGTAAGTTCCGGATTTCTCTTTTTGGCAATATCCAGCAGTTCAGGATTAATATCCAAACCCTCACATTTGTAGTGGGATTTCAGGACTTCAAGATGCTTACCGGTACCGCATGCAATGTCCAAAAGTGTATTCAAGTCATACTTTATATGTAGTTTGATAATATCTTGTAAATCAATTACTTCCTGATTATAGTCTTTGAATGAATAGAGCTTGTCATAGTACTGAGCTTGGAGAGTATATTGCATAAATTTATCCTGAAACTAATTCCGAACTTTGGAGCGTTTGTTGATGATTAATGAGAGCAAGTATAACATAAATTCTACCAGGACTATCACTGCTCCGGTAGGAAGATTAAACTGCCATGATATGTAAAATCCAATCAAAGAAGCCACTAGAGCTACAAGGATACTAATTATAATAGCGGGTTTGAGTTTTCTGACGTATTGGAAAGCAATAGAAGCAGGTAAAACCAACTGTGCGGTAACAAGTATAACTCCGGCAATTTTAACAGCTACAACGATGTTTATTGCCAGTAGAAAGAGAAATAAATAATAGACTGTTTTAACCCTGATGCCAAAAACCTCGGCAACTGTCATATTATAGGTCATATAAAACAATTCCTTAAACAGCAATGTGATGAAGCTGATATTAACAACAGATAGAACTATTAAGCTATAAATATCCGTTTTATTTATCAGAAGCACATTACCGAATAAATAACTCGCCAGGTCAAATGAGTAGTCCTTTTTTGCAGAAATCAGGATAATACCCAGCGCCATTGCCACGGAAAGGAATATTGTGATAACATTTGTTTCTTCGGTTTGGAAAAAGCGGGAGACAAAGCCTATTAAGCCAGCTACAGCCAGTACAAACAGCATTGTTACAAGACTAAGATTCAAACTGAGTAATAGTGCAAGAGCAATTCCGGCAAAAGCAATATGGGAAAGTGCTTCTCCCATATAGGCGATCTTTTTTAAAGTAACAAAAGGGGAGAGGATAGCTAGTGAGATACCGGATAGCAGTGCGCCCAAAAGAGCATGAATCAAAAAAGCGTAGCTTAGCATTTAATAATCCTTCTCTATCAGTTTGAGTGCTTCACCAAACGTATTCTTTATATGGTCGGCAGTAAGCATTTCTGTTTCAGTATGGCAATGCAGGGTTTTATTCAAACACACAAGGAAGGTACAGTATTTATTAAGCATATGCAAATCATGCGAAATAGTAATAATGGTTTTTCCCTGTTTGTGAAGCTCAGACAGCAAATCAAAAAAGCTGTTGACACCTGATTTATCAATGCTGGCTTCAGGTTCATCCAGAATCAGGTATCTGCTGCCCGTAAGCAAAGCTCTGGCTAGCATCAAGCGCTGCCATTCTCCTCCGGAAAGACTTCCGATTTGTGCATTGTTAAACTGCTTTATGCCTACCTTGTCCAGGGTTTCCATTGCCTTAAGCTTATCCTGCTTGTTGAAACGGGCAAATACACCTTTATTAGCGGCAATTCCCATTAAAGCTATATCCATGACAGTAGCCGGGAATTTGGTATCGTATTCCTCTTTCTGCGGCAAGTAGCCAATTCGTTCTGTCTTGAGCCATTCTGAGTTTAATTTACCTTCAATAAAGACTTGTCCTGTATAGTTTGGGATAAGATTAAGCAGTATCTTGATTAATGTAGATTTACCTGCGCCATTAGGACCAATTATTGCTACGAATTCATTTGTAGTAATAGTCAGATCAATATTTTCCAATATTATCTTGTTATCAACGCTAAAATTTACGTCTTTGAACTCAATCATATCAGATCAGAATCCTGCTTTTAATTTTATCCAATTCAGCCATAAGTAATCAGCAATTGTTTTTGCACCGAGTTTTGTTCCCAGGTCATCATATTGCAAAACTTTAAGATTCAATTCCTGTGCCAGTATTTCTGCCGGTTTGGGATTCATTTGCGGTTCAATAAAGATAGCTTTGATTTTCTTGGTTTTTATGTGGTCAGCCAGTTCCTGAAGCTGCCTTGGTGCAGGATCTTTGCCGGCAGTCGGCTGAACAGAACCCACAAAGTCTATATTGAAATAATTAAAGTAGTAGGCAAAAGCATCGTGCAAGGTTACAATTGCAGCATCGGGGTATTGTTCTTTTTCAAGTTTGATTTTATTGGCAATCTGGTTAATTTCTATAACCATCCTGTTTGCATTGTTTTCAATAGCAGGTTTATTTTCCGGAAAGCGCTTGCCGAGTTCATTGCTGAGCCCTGTAACTATTTCAATCAGAAATACAGGGGAAGTCCAGATATGTGGATTTACAGCAGCAGAACCATGATCATCATCAGAAAGCAGCAGCTTTTTATCAATGAATGAGGACGCTATAATATGCTTTGAACTGATTTTTGTAAGTGTTTTATTAAGATTATACTCCAATCCCAAGCCATTGGAAACAACCGCATCTGCTTTTCCCAGTTTAAGGATATCTTTGGGTCCCGGTGACCAGATATGCGGGGATGCATTGGGAGGAAGTAAAGTTTCAACTGTAAAGAGAGTGTCCACCATTTCTTTTACAATCAGTTCATATGGATAAATCGTAGTTACAATAAGCGGTTTATTTTTTTTAACATAACTACCATCCTGGCATCCAATCAGTACTAAAGAAAGCAAAAAACAAAATGTAAATAAGTTAATAATCCTTTTCATCTAACAACCTTGCAAAGTAAATACTATAAGATAATCATAAAAACATTTAACTAACATTGTCAAGCCAAAACTTATATTTGGTCTAATTCAAATGCATTTACTACATATTTTATAACCTTATGATCCCATAGAGATTGTAGGGAGATGCTAGGGTGATATAAGGGTGCGACCCTTACATCACCCTTACATCACCCTAGCATCTCCCTACAATCTCTATAGGATTGAAAAAGGGATAAAAAGGATTAATTTCTCTTTGGTATCATATAAAAATAAAGCTGTTCTACCGGACTCAATACTTACTTTAATCTCTGCCCAACAATGAATTGCCGAGCTAAATAGGTTATGATTGTATATATCAATGTAAATCACGAGGGAGTATTAAATATAATGCGCTTGTAGTAGTAATTCTTGTCCATTATCACAACTGAGACGTGGTACAATCAGAAAATAACTTGCCCAAAAACAATAGTATAAAATTATGACATTTCTAAAGTAATATATTAAGATTTCCGAATGGAGGAATAAATGCTTGAACAACTGAGAAAGAAACAGAAAATAGTCATCTATTTCATTACCTTTGTTTTCATCGTGGGTATGGCAATAATGGGTGTTACAGGAATCTTCGAAAAGAAGGGTGACATTGTTGGAATCATTGACGGAAAGAAAATCTCTTATGCAATGTTCCAGGAGGAATTGCAGAAGAATGTAGAAAACTACCGTCAGCAGAATCCTGATGCCGAGATGACCACAGATTTAATGAGCCAGATGTCAGACCAGACCTGGCAGCGTTTAACTCAACAGATTATACTGGGGAAACAACTTAAGAAATTGGGTATAAAGATTAATGATGAAGAAGTTTTGAAAGAAATGGAAAACAATCCTCCCCAGGAACTTATGCAGAATCCATCATTGCAGACTAATGGACGTTTTGACAGAAAGAAATACCTGCAGGCTTTAAAACAGGATACACAGTTCTTTACTGCTATTGATAATTACTTCAGGGAATCACTTCCTTACAAAAGATTGATGGAAAAAGTAAAAGCTAAAGCCAATATTAATCTTGATAGCCTTAAAGCAGAATATCTGAAAGAAAACGATGAAATGTTTGGCAAGCTGATTATGTTTGATTTTAATAAACTGCCCAAACCGGAAGTAACTGACACAGAAATTAAGGCTTATTACGACAAAAATAAAGATACGGACAAAGAAATAAACAAAGGCAAATCAAGCGCTATGAAGTTCATAATGTTTGAAGTTAAACCTTCTGACAGTGACTTTAACCTTGCTAAAGCTGATATTGATGATATCTATAACATGGTTATGAAAGGTGACGATTTTGGTCAATTAGCCAAAGATTATTCCGATGATCCCGGCAGTGCTGCTCAGATGGGTTCACTCGGTTCATTCGGGAAAGGCCAGATGGTTCCTGAATTTGAACAAACTGCTTTCTCCATGCAGCCCGGTGAGATTTCAAAGCCCTTTAAAACTCAATTCGGCTGGCATATATTGAAAGTTGAAGGTTTCAGCACCGATGGAGAAGGACAACCTCAGGTTCAGGCAAGTCATATCCTGAAGAAAGTTGCTGCTTCTATGGAAACCAAAGATGCATTAAAAGAACAAGCAGACAATGCTGCTAAACTTATAAAGAAAATTGGTATTGATAAAGCTTCAAAGCAATTGAAATTGGAGCCGGTTGATACCGATGCTGTATATACCGATGCGGAATATCTTCCTGGTATTGGCAAGCACGATGCTTTGCTAAGATTTTTGCATAAACGTGGTGTTGGAGCTGTTTCTGATGTTGAAAAAGACAGAAGAGGTAACTATATAGTTGCTCAGATAACCAACAAAACCAAAGACCCTTATGTACCTCTGGATAAAGTTAAAATGAAAATCAAGTTTGATTTGGAGAAGCAAAAGAGAGTGGCTGAAATGAAAAGCAAAGCCAAGGAATTTGTTAAAAACCACAAATCAGATGAATATCTTGCATTAGCTGAACAAGATACTTTACTCAAAGTTGTAGACTTGCAGAATTTCAAAAAAGAAACTGTGATTCCCCAGGTTGGTAAGGTACTTGATGTTAATGCTGCAGCCCTGAAATTAACAGATGGTCAATCCTCCGGTTTAATCGATACAAAAGATGGTCAGTTCATAGTATTCTGCGAGAAAAGAGTAAAAGCTGATATGCCGGCTTTTCTTAAAAATCAGGACGAACAAAAGAAATTCCGCGACCGCATGGAAGAACAGGCATGGAACAGATGGTATGATGCAACTATGAAAAAAGCCAAGATTGTTGACAATCGCCAGGAATTCAGTTTATTCTAAAGAGAAGCAGTATTGAAACATAACAACATAATTCCCTTTTCAAAATGAGGATGTTATGAATGATTTAATGGTCAGCGTAAGTGGAATAAGGGGAGTTTATGGCTGTTCCCTAACTCCTCAATTTGCATTAACAGTTGCTGCTAATTTTGGAGTATTTTGCGGTAAAGGGAAAATAGTTGTTGGCAGAGACAGCAGGACAACAGGTTTGGCAATGTTTCAGGCAATAACTTCAGGTTTAATTAGTGTTGGTTGTGATGTTATAGATTTGGGAATTGTTCCCACACCAACGGTTCTTTTAGCTGTAAAAGAAATGCAGGCTTCAGGTGGAATTTGTATCACCGCATCTCATAATCCACCTGAATGGAATGCAATGAAACTGGTCGGGAATAATGGTATGTTTTTATTCCCAGATGTAGCAGAGAGATTTGCTTCTATAATGAATAACGAAATTCAGTGGACAGATTGGAGATCTGTCGGGAACATATATCACGACAGCTCAGCATGTGCCAGGCATATTCAAAAAGTACTTTCAATTCCATATCTTAATGTAGAAGAAATCAGGAACAGAAATTTTAAAGTTGTGATCGACTCTGTCAATGGTGCAGGCGGATTAATCTCACCTAAGCTTTTAGAAGAACTGGGTTGTGAAGTAATTGAAATTAATTCTGAACCAAATGGTATATTCAGTCATCCGGCTGAACCACTGAATAAAAATCTAAGGCAATTAGCACAGGCTGTAATTGATAACAAGGCTGACCTGGGTTTTGGCACTGATCCTGATGTCGACAGGCTTTCTGTTGTTTCCAATGCAGGTAAATGCATTGGAGAAGAATTGACAGTTGCTTTAGCCGAATTATTCGTATTATCAAAAAAGAAAGGCGATATTGTAGTCAATTTATCTTCATCCATGATATCTGAACATATTGCTAAACAGTTTGGAGTAAAAGTCTTCAGGACAAAAGTCGGTGAAATTAACATCGGTAAAAAGATGATGGAAATACAGAGTCCCATAGGTGGTGAAGGTAATGGCGGAGTAGTATGTCCCGATGTGCATTATACGCGCGATGCACTTACCGGAATGGCTCTTATATTGGGATTGCTGGCAGAAAGAAAATTACAGTTAACTGACATCTTAGAGACATTACCCAAATACTATATTTACAAAGACAAGGTTGAAACTGTTTCCAGCAAAGTAGATATAATAATGAATAAAGCCCCGTATTACTTTGAAGGCTTGGATATTGACACTCAGGATGGGATAAAAGCAACTGGGGAAAACTATTGGGTTCACATCAGGAAATCAGGCACAGAACCAATAATACGAATTTATGTTGAAAGTGATGATATCGCAAAGTCACGTGATATTTGCATGAAAACTATAGCTAAGATTACAGCTCACTAAATTTGTAGGAATTCTCAATCCTCAGTTAAACATTTTACAAAACATCTAATGTCTGGAAAACATGAATATATCATTATTGAATCCAAGTTCCAGATATACTTGTACAGGTTTTCCTTCTGAAACAGCAAGCGCAGTTTTAACAGGACCCAGATAAGTCTTTAATCCTATTTCTAATACTCCATCCAATTCAAGACTATTCTTTGGAA
The DNA here is from genome assembly GCA_002435865.1 of Cloacimonetes bacterium UBA6097. Classification (GTDB taxonomy): domain Bacteria; phylum Cloacimonadota; class Cloacimonadia; order Cloacimonadales; family Cloacimonadaceae; genus UBA5614. The sequence goes on from DIWV01000001.1 coordinate 78,826, forward strand.
ATATAGTATCTTCATAGGAAAAACTTATTACCTGAATTTTTGGTGTGATAAAAAAAGACTTTTGAGGATTACATACAATACCAACCTGAAACAATTCATAAAACGGAGCGCTTTTCTCGTATAATGGGAACCCTGCAAATTTGTCCAATCCTCCCAAATAGAATGGATCATAACAAGACTGACCTTTTTTAAGAAAATGCGATCCTATCTTTGTGCCTAAAAGTACTGAGACTCTCTTTGCTATAGGTTTGTATGCAATTAGCTCTAATTTCAATTTATTTACGCTTTCATCACTTAGAACTTTGTTTTCAGAAAAAGAAGTCTTGAGAAATGCTTTTACACCCGATCTGGGAAAATTAAAATCATCCAAACTCTCATGATATACTTTAAAGCCAACTCCGGATATTGTCTGGGACTGATCCAAAGTATCACTAACAGCAATTTCTCGGTTAATAATAGTCGAATATGTAAAGCCATAGCTTTCAACTACAATTGATTTCCTGGCATAAAGTCCGATTCCCGAACTGATACCGTACTCCAGTGAACGGGCACTGTTAGTTTTACTATGGTCATCGTCATAAAAGTAAATTCTTTTCTCATTTATATAAGGAAACAACCGGTAATAAATACCATAAGTTTCACCAAAATTCTTCACTAAATCTATATTGAGCTCATATTTCCCGCCGAGTTTAGCTTCCAGCATTATATGAGAATTCTTCATTATATAATTGTGTAAAGATAGAACACCACCTGCAACAAATTCATTTTCTCTGTCATATGTAAAATTCATAGCGAGGTACTTGCGTTCACGTTCTTTGACACAGATTGTTAACAGGAACCTGTCTTCATCGGGATAAAGCACAGGATAAATAATATCAAACAATTGAGAATTCCATGCCCGGTCTATGCCCTTAACAATCTCTTCAATAGTGTAATCTGAAAAATTGCTTAATCCGGTATATTGTTTTATTTTTGAAGAACTGATATATTGGTTGCCCTGTGATTTAATCCTCGATATTCTAAAATGTTCGGGACATTTTACAGGCTCGATTGCTGCTTGTTTAACTTCATCAGGATTCAAAGTTCGTGCAAGCTCGAGCAATTCATCAATGTGTTCTCTGGCATAAGCTTCACCGGCATCAATTATTTCCTGAACATTGCCGAAACGAGTAGCAGAATACTCTCCTAAATCAGGTTCTAATATCTGATCACAATATTCAATCTCCTCATTCAGTTTATTGGTTATTCCAATATTAATAGTCTGGTCCAGAACGTGTATCAGTCCCTGCAGCTTGTCCTTACTTCTAAGAGAAGAATTAACTTTAAATCCGATTACAAAATCTGCACCCATTTCTTTTACTTGTTTTCCGGGCAGGTTTTGAGAAATTCCTCCATCTATGTAAAGTGTATTATTCAAGGGGAATGGTTGCAGAATGCTGGGTATAGACATAGAAGCCCTGATTCCCTGCATCAAAGAACCGGAATCAAATACTGCAAGCTCTCCTGTAACTAAATCTGTAGCTATACATGAGAAGGAGATAGGTAAATTTTTATAATCGTCAAAGCCAGAAGCAGGAGAAAGAATTCTAAACAGCTCCAGATTAATCCTGTTACCAGTAATCACAGACTGGGGTAGTTGCGGTGTCCATTTGTCATCTAAAGGGAAAAAGGCATTCCCATAAGGAGACCATCTCTTTTGTCCGATATACAATTCATTTCTGTTCCAATCGTCACTAAACACTTCTTTCCAGTTTGTATTCACAAACACGCTCTCAATCTGAGCAGCATTATATCCCATAGAGTATAATCCTCCGATTAAAGCTCCAACGCTTGTTCCAGATATGTATTGAGGATGGATACCCACTTCTTCCAGTACTTTTAACATTCCTACATGCGCAAACCCCCTTGCTCCTCCTCCGCTAAGAGCATAACCTACTTTAACTGCTTTTATGGAGCAGACCACAATTAATAAGAATAATAAAGTAATAAACCTACGGTACATTTAAAAGTTTTGGTCAGTTTCCGTTTGAGTTGTATCCGGTTTAGTTTTAGTATTAGGCTTAGTACCTGTTGGAACTATCTCAAATAATAGTTTTCCAAAGACAGTGGTAGTTTCAATTTTGTGTACATCTGCCCCGGGATTATTATTAATCAGATAAGTATCTTCTCCAAATCCTGCATATGACCTGTCGGGCAATACTGTAGAACCAAACACAGTAGTTGAGGATACTTCCAGGTTCATGCTGTCAGGAACAATAATGACAGCATTACCGAAAACGACTGTCACTTCACCGGGAATCTTCTGATTTGCAGTGAATTTTGTTAAATCTATCGTACCGTTTGAAAAGATAATTTCATAGTCTCTTGAGCTGTGATAGTAATTTACATACTTACGGTTTTTTATCTGATACCTGGCTTGATGACCTATAATCAATTTTAAACCAAACAGAATGATAATAATTCCAAAGAAAATCCTGATTATATGCAAATCGATATTGAATGCATATTTTAAAATAATAGAAAGTCCAATCAGGGAAATAAGTATTCCCCAAAATAAGCCACCAAAGAATAATCCGCTCATCTTCATTTCCTCCTCCTATATATTAATGTTTGGTAAAATGAAATCTATGCTGTTATAAATCTATACCTTTTTCCCAGAATTCTCTTAAAATCTTTGTATCTACAGCTAAATCTTCATTGATTATATACTCGCTGCCTTTGACCTTGCCCAAATACATATATTCAAGTGCACTTGCTGTGACGGTATTTAAAAATTCCTGCTTTGTATCAGGTGAGATACTTACGATAATCCTGCTGTGTGCTTCTCCAAAATAGGCAATATCTTTTCTGATTTTGGGATTATATTCAATTTCAATACCTTTATTACTTCCATCGGGTGAGAAGCAGCTTTCAGCCAAACAGACCAGCAGACCTCCTTCAGAACAATCATGTGCACTCTTAATAAGCCTTCTGTCTATAAGCTCAAGCATCAATATAAAAAGTTCCTGTTCTGCATTCAAATCAACTTTAGGAGGGTAACCTGATATCTGATTATGAATAACCTTTAAATATTCAGAACCGCCTATTTCCATGCATTCTTTTCCCAACAGGTATATCAGGTCTCCGTCATTTTTGAAGAATTGTGTTATTACTTTACTGCTGTCTTCTATCAACCCCAGCATACCGATAACAGGAGTAGGATAAATAGCTCCGGTAGGATTTTCATTATAGAAAGATACATTTCCGCCAGTTACAGGTGTACCAAATGCTTTACAGGCATCAGTCATACCTCGGATAACTTCAGAAAACGTCCAGTAAACTTCTGGTTTATAGGGATTTCCGAAGTTCAGGCAATTGGTAATTGCCAAAGGTTTTGCTCCAGAGCAGACGACATTCCTGGCAGATTCTGCAACTGCACCCTTTGCTCCTTCATATGGATCAAGCCAGCAATATCTGCTGTTACAGTCTGTCGATAATGCCAGTGCTTTGTTAGTATCTTTAATTTTAACCACTGCTGCATCAGAACCCGGCTCAACTACACTATTAATCTGTACCATATGGTCATACTGCCTGAAAACAGCTCTTTTACTGGCAATATTAGGAGATTGCAGTAATTTTACCAGAATGTCTGCATAGTCTTTTGATTCAGGAAGTTGATTAACATCAAGACTGCGTGTTTTATGTAAATATCCCGGTATAGTAGTTTCTCTGGTATAAACTGGTGCTTTACCACCCAAAACCAGGGTTTCAGCAGGTATTTGTGCTTCAATAATATCTTTATTCTTTACAGTGAGAAGCCCGTCATCTTTTACTTCACCAATAATCACAGCTTCCAAATCCCATTTATGGAAGATATCCTGCAAAGCGTCAAAGTTTTTAGGTTCAACAATTATGAGCATTCTTTCCTGGGATTCAGAGAGCATAATTTCATAGGTCGACATACCGATTTCTCTTTGAGGTACTTTGGCTACATCAATTTCAATGCCTACTCCTGTCTTGCCTGCCATTTCACTGCTGGAACAGGTCAATCCTGCAGCTCCCATATCCTGGATTGCAACAACCAGGCCTTTCTGTATCACTTCCAGGGTTGCCTCTAATAGCAGCTTTTCCATAAATGGATCACCCACCTGGACAGCAGTTCTCTTTTCTTCTGATTCGTTGCTGAGTTCCACTGATGCAAAGGTAGCACCATGAATTCCATCCCTGCCTGTCTTGGCACCAACATAGACAACATGATTACCAAGTCCTTTTGCACCTGACTTTGCCAAATCTTTATGCTTCAATATCCCCACTGCCATTGCATTAACCAGGGGATTGCCTTCGAAGCTGTCTTCAAAGTATATCTCACCACCAACAGTCGGGACACCAAAACAGTTGCCATAGTCAGCAATTCCATTAACCACGCCTTTGATAAGATGCTTGACCTGTGGATTTTCCGGATTACCAAAACGCAGGGAATCAAGTACTGCAATCGGACGTGCTCCCATAGTAAAGATATCTCTTAAAATACCGCCCACTCCGGTAGCAGCGCCATGATAAGGTTCAAGTGCTGACGGGTGGTTGTGGCTTTCTATTTTGAATGATACTGCCAAACCGTCCCCGATGTCTACTACACCGGCGTTTTCTTCACCTGCCTTGGCGAGCATATAATCACCATCTTTGGGTAGTGTTTTGAGTAGTTTAATAGAGTTTTTATAACTGGCATGCTCAGACCACATAACGCTGAAAATACCGAGTTCAACCCAGTTTGGTTCTCTTTTCAGAATATTCTTAATTTCAGCGTATTCTTCCTGATTTATACTATGTTCTGCCAATAATTCAGATGTTACTTTAAATTCTGACAACGTTCTTCCTTACTTCTGTGATTAATTATGTTCCAGCATCATGAACAGCTTTTGCAATGCTGCATCAATCTGATGATAAATATCTGTGTAATAATCAATATCAGTTCCGATGGGATCTGCGATATCACCATCTTCTCCAACATATTCCTTAAGAGCATAGATTTTATGTTCAAATTCAGGGAAATTCCTTTTTATAAAATCTCTCTGACCTTCTTCCATGGTTAATATCAGCCAGCTTTCATTCAGGATTTCAGGATTGATTTTACGTGAAAAATGCTCCTGGGCATATATACCTTTTTCTGCTAACAAACGCATTGAATTAGGAGATATCATAGCTCCTGTTTCCATGAGTCCTGCAGACTTTGCTTTATAGGGGAGATTGCGTTCCTTACTGTAGTAATTAAACAAATACTCGGCAATCGGGCTGCGGCAGATATTTCCCATACAAACAAAAAGAATTGTAGGTGTGGAAAAGCTTTGCTTTACTTCGTAAAATGGGATTGAACTTTCCCTAAGGCACTTCAGATATGGTAAAAAAGGTTTACCATCGTCATCAGTATCTATATATTCCACGATAGTAGAAGGTTCTATCTTATCTATGAACTGAGGAATAAATCCTATGTCAAACCAGCTTTCATATCTTTTCTGAATGTCCTGCAAATTATCTGCAGCAGGTACTCCGCTTATGTTGATACTTGTGCTGATTAAAGGCTCGTCTATAAAATCTATAATTTGCCTTAGCATATTATCGGCAGGAACCCTAAATGCTGCTTTTCCGTTTATTGAAATATCATCAAATCTATTATCTTTAACAGGAAACACTACCGTCAGGTTTCCCGGCCAGTACTGATTCAATATTGGAAGCAATGCAGTGGGGACTACGATATCGTTATCATACAGCCACTGCACATCGGGAATCAGGGCAATATATCCGGTTTGTTCCTTCCGTTGCTTCAGTTTATTTATCCTGTTGATTCCTTCTTTACTGCTCAGTTTGCATCCAATACCAAACATATGCCCGGTATAATGCAGGACTATGCTGTTGTCAGACCATTCGTTCCTGACTATCTTTTCTAACTCTTTGGGATGGGGATTTTTAAATAATTTCAATGTTATCTCCGCTGCTATTCTAAATAATTCATCGGATTTACAGCCCTGCCGTCTTTTCGTAATTCAAAGTGCAGAGAGGGTTGAATGGCTGAACCTGTTTTGCCGGATTTGGCGATTACCTGCCCCTTTGTTACTTTTGAACCCCGGGGGACCATTAACTCGCTATTATAAGCATATACAGAAAAGAAACCATTCTTATGGTCAATAATTATCAGTTTGCCTTGTCCGCCGTATCTGTCGGAAAATACTACCTCACCGGCATCAATGGAGATTACATTTGTGCCTTCCGGTACTCCTATATCGATGCCATTGTTGATAATACTGGTATTATTTCCACGTGATTCTTCCCCGAATTCTCTTAATATCTGTCCTCTTACAGGCCAGGGAATTCGTTTTCCTGAAAAGAGATAAGTCCTGTCTGTTTTGTCGGTTTCCTTGATCAGCTTACTTATCAGGTTTTCCAGTTCTGAAGCATCTTTCTTTAGCTTTGCAACTTGCTGTTCGTAAGATTTTCTTTCTTTTTCCAGTTGAGTTGTTTGTTTTGTTAAAGTTTGAATTTTCTTCTTATACTGTTCACTTTTCTTTACTTCCCGGACACGGGTATTTCTAACTCTGTAATACTCATTTCTGCGGTCTTCCTGGTTGAGAACCAGTATCTTATGAAATTCTGACCAGTCAGATATGCTTTTTGCCGTAAGACTGATTAACATGGATAATAAAAACTTGCTCCTGGTTTCCTTAACTACATACTTATCCTGCATATCAATATAGAAAAGCCGCAAAAATTCATTATTAGCGAGTTTCTTTAAGTCATTAATCTTTTCTTCATTGGTTCTGACTCTTTCATTTGCTGCCTGCAGAGAATCCTGGACAACATCTTCTTTCCTTTTAAGCTGCGCCACAGCTTCATCAGTTTGGATTTTGCTTTTTTGAGTAGTGGTTATATCGCTCTGGGCTTTCTTCTTTTTTTGCTCTGCCTGTTTAGCTTTTTGCTGGATAATATCGATTTGTTTTTCTATTTGCCTGAGCTGCATCATTTTGTCATCTATCTCATCAGCAACAAGTAAACCTGATGCTATAGTAAGCATAAGACTTAAAATCAGCATTTTATATAGATGTTTAATTATATTTCCTCTCATATAATCCAAATTGATAAGGTTGTGTAAGATGTCAATCTGTTTGTTAATGCCTTTTTATCCGTCGTCCCTGCGCAGGCAGGGATCCATGCTGTTTTTATATTTTTTCTACCACAGAGACACAGAGAGAAAGTGAGACACAGAGGAAAAAAGAGTCATATAATGACGACATAACATAGGCTGGGGTGTGAACCCCAGTACTAATGAATAAAACAATTTAACCCTTTAGGGGTGACATAATATAAACGCAAAGATGCAAAGTCCAAAAGACGCAAAGGATGAGGTATAACCACCAGGCGTGTCTTATCCTTCGACTAGCTCAGGATGACACTCCTCGTCGTCCCTGCGCAGGCAGGGATCCATGCTGTTTTATATTTTTTCTACCACAGAGACACAGAGAGAAAGAGAGACACAGAGGAAAAAAGAGTCATGTAATGACGACATAACATAGGCTGGGGTGTAAACCCCAGTACCAATGCAATAAAACAAATAACCCTTTAGGGTGATATAATATAAACGCAAAGATGCAAAGACCAAAAGACGCAAAGGATGAGGTATAACTACCAGGTGTGTCTAACCCTTCGACTAAGCTCAAGATGACACTTTCTACTGTCAATGCTCTCTTTACGCAGGGAGTTTTCAGAGAGTCATCTGGGAGTCATCAGGGACTTAGTCCCTGATGACTCCCACATAACTCTTACCGTCAGGTAAGTATTAAAATGGAAGGAAAGTAGCAAGGACTATCCTTTGCGACTTCTTGTCTTTGCGTCTTTGCGTTAAGAAAAACATCCCTTTCCACTTTATCGCTTTATCACTCTTTCACTTTTCAACTTATCTTAACATTTCTTGACACAATTTATTAACCAGACCTTTTTGTTATTGTCTACATTTTAACTTCACGGAGGTGAATTATGAAAAGGGCACTTCTTCTATTTGTAATACTATTTTTGTTGTTTGCTGTATTATCATCCCAGAATAATATGAATATAATCGCTCAATTTCAGGGAGAGCATCACACATCAAAATATGGCATGTCTATGGCTTCAATGGACTTTAACCATGACGGTTTTATGGATTTAGTTGTAAGCTCTCCTAGTTATGGATACATTTATGGTTCATCTCCTTCAAGAGGTAAGGTCTATATCTACTATGGTGGACCGAATTTTAGTTCAAATACTCAAGCATCAGTTACCTTGGAGGGAACATATAATGGGACAATAGGGATTCGTTTAAATGATGTAATCAATGTTGGCGATATTAATGGTGACGGTTATGATGATTTATATATTTATGCGACTGATTATGGTGCTCCGAGTAGTCAAGTTCAAAGACTAATGTTCTTTTATGGTGGAACTTCGGATTTGAATACTCCAGATCACATTATGTATGTTCCTCTAAATACATACATTTATTTTATCAATAAACTTGGGGATGTAAACGGAGACGGATTTGGAGACATAGGATTCACACATTATATTACGGGACAGTATAGAGTATTCTCTATTATCATGGGTGGAACTTATGTTGAAAATGTAATTTTTACATATTCTTACTATCTTTCATATGGTTTGTGTACAGTTAGCGGAATCGGAGATATCAACAATGATGGCTATGCGGATTTTACACTTGCATATACCAATAATGATCCCAATATCGGTTATCATTTAATTAATATTTATTACAGCAATAGCACTGGCATTTATAATAATCCTCAAATTTTAATTCAAACCCAAGAGCCAATTACCAAAGTAAGTAAATCCTTGGGAGATATGAATAACGACGGATATGATGATTTTATGGGATATATATCCAACTATGGAACCCATGTCTGGCTAGGGTCTGACAACCTTAATGTCAGCACTCCCAGTTATAACCTTACACCCGGATGGACTGGCGACGAAACATCACGCTCTTTGGTGCATGGGGATTTTAATAATGACGGGTATGAAGATGTAGTAGGTGCTTCATATAACCAAAGGGAGGCTGCTGTTTATCTGGGCAGGATAACTCCCAATGGTACATCAGATTTGATAATTCACCAGTATACTTATGAGAACTTCGGGCATACATTAGCTGCAGGTGATTTCAATGCTGATGGGTATTGTGACTTAACTATCGCTGCTCCATATGAATATTCACCCTGGCCTACCGGCACATTTTACGGCTTTGTTTTTGTATATGGGGGTAATGCAGGACTTTCAGACACAACTGTTGCCAACACTGATACTACTATGCCAAACCAAATAAATCATGTGTCACTCACAATCAGCCCCAATCCGTATAATATTACAAAAGGTAAGCTCAAGTTCAAAATTGAGGGGCTGGAAAAAAATGAAATTGCAACAATTGAAATCTACAATATTAAGGGTCAGTCGGTTTACCGATCAAAACCTCTTGTTATGAATAGTAAAACCTTCGAACATTCAATTCAACTATTCAATCTATCTCCAAGTGTGTATATTTGCCGTATAAACATCGGTGATAAGGTACATACAAAAAAAATCAGCCTGATTCGATAGGAGAAATCATGAAGAAAACCGCTTTGTTGATTATGATGTTACTCGTTTTGATTGTTTTGTATTCAGTAAAAGCAGATGAGTATTTAATAGGGGCATATTCACAATACCAACTTCGGTATGTTGATGAAGATGATGTAGATGATAAATTCACAACTTTGGGAGAAAAATTAAAAGAAGCAGGATTTAATGCTGCTTCGTTTTCAGTAGTTGAAGAAGATGATGTTAGCAATAAATTAGCAACAGCTATTGGAAGATTTAACAATTATGGGATAAGGTCTTAATACATTTAAGATCTCTTTTTTTTATCTGAGATAAACAAAATGAGAATTTAGAGTGGAAACAATCAATTATTGACAAATTACTTATATGTGAGATTAGAGAATATACAATGAATGTCAAGGTATTGGAGAGGACAATATGAGATATAAGCTTCACGACAACAAAGATATAAACCGCACATTGAACCATGTAGTTAACCAAATTACCAAGCTTACAGATAAGCAGCTTGCTCATATTCAGAATCTGACCAGGATTGGAGAATCGCTGTCTTCGGTATCAAGTATAAACCATATTTTCGATTTAATCCTCGATGAAGCGGTAGCTTTTACCAATGCTGATGCTGCCACTATTTACAAAGTTTCTGAAGATGAGAAGTATCTGGACTTTATGGTAGTATTTAATAAATCGCTACAAATCCGCATGGGCGGAACATCAGGTAAAATTACCTGGCCCAGCATAGCTTTGTATGATGCAAAAGGTAAACCCAGATTGAAGCATATTGTAGCTAATGTATACCACAAAAACAGGCTGCTCTGCTTTGAAGATGTCTATAATTTGGAAAATTATGATATATCAGGTACAAAAGAAATAGACAAATCAAATAATTACCGCAGTAAATCCATGCTGACAATACCTCTTACCAATCATGAGAATGAAGTTTTGGGTGTTATTCAGATTATAAATGCTATGGATAGGCCCGGTAATATCATACCATTTGAAAATGAGCATATTGTGATGATGAAATCTCTTGCCTCTATGGCTGCAATTGCCATGTCAAACAGAAAACTGATTAATGATCTGGAAACCCTGATAATGCAGTTTATGCATTCAATAGCCAAAGGAATTGAACGTAAATCAAAATATTCTTCAGCTCATATCACCAGAGTGTCGCAACTGGCAGACATGATAGCAAAGAAGATTAATGAAGTTAACACAGGCAAGTTTAAAGATGTTCATTTCCAACTGAATGAAATTAAAGAAATTTCAATGGCAGGCTTGATGCATGACGTGGGTAAGATAGTAACTCCTGAATACATAATAAATAAATCAACTAAACTGGAAACTATCCTTGATAGAATTGAATTGGTTGGCTTAAGGTTTGAACTGTTTAAAAAGGCAATGCTGCTGTTCAAAAATCAGAATGGGGAGAAAGCGCTGCTCAGCAACGCAAAAGAATGGTATCCTGATAAAAAGCTACAGAATTACGAAGATATAATATTCCGGATAGAAAATGATAAAGAGTTTTTGGAGCAGGTCAATGCCGGAGCGGAATTTTTATCTGACAGGCATTTCGAGAGAATTCAAAAGATTGGCAACATCGTATTAGAATATGACAATGAAGTCTGGAGATTATTATCAGACAATGAAATAAACACATTACAGGTTAGACGGGGAACGCTTACACCTGATGAGAAAACAATTATGAATGACCATGTATTGGTAACCTGGGAAATGCTGTCACAATTATCATTTCCCAAGAAGTATAAAAATGTAGCTCTGTATGCAGCTTCCCATCATGAAAAACTAAATGGCAAAGGTCATCCTTTTGGATTAAAAGCAGAGCAGCTTCCCATTCAATCAAGGATACTGGCAATTGCCGATATCTATGAAGCGCTCACAGCTTCCAACAGACCATATAATAAAGTTAAAAAACTAAGCGAGTCTATTAAAATTCTGGCGTTTTGCGCAAGAGAAAAAGAAATTGATGCAGATATTCTGGATTTCCTGCTTGATTCAGGTTTGTATTTGGAATATGCAAATGAATTTATGCATAAAGACCAGATTGATAAAATAGATATCAAAGCAATCAAGAAAATCTATCATCCGGAGTTAAGTGATAAATAAAGTTAAGAACTTAACGGATAATAAACTATGGCTTGCTCCTTTGGCAGGCTACACAGACCAGCCTTTTCGTAAAATCTGTAAAGAATGGGGCGCTGATGTAGTTGTAAGTGAAATGATCAGCGCTGATGGGATAGTGCATAAACAAAGACAAACTCTGTCATATCTTGATTTCACCAGCGAAGAAAGACCTTTCGGTGTTCAATTATTCGGTTCAAATCCACTGATAATGGCAAAAGCAGCTGAAATTGCATTTAAACATAATCCTGATTTTATAGATGTGAATATGGGCTGCCCTGTTAAAAAAGTCATTAAAAGAGGAGCAGGCGGAGCTTTGATGTCAAATCTGCCGGGAGCAGTTCAAATTGTTAAGGAAATAAAGAAAGTATTACCGGCAAGTATACCGTTATCAGTTAAATTCCGTTCCGGAACTGATTTAAACAACCTGAATTATGTAGATTTTGGGAAAGCTATGCAGGATGCAGGGGTTGATATAATTACATTGCATCCAAGAACTGTGAAGCAGATGTTTACGGGTGTAAGCAACTGGCAGCATATTAAAGAACTTAAAAGGCACGTATCAATTCCCGTTGTTGGCAATGGGGATGTAACAAGTATAGAAGATTATCTGGAACTATATAAGATTACAGGATGTGACTCTGTAATGATTGGCAGGGGAGTTCTGGGTCATCCCTGGTTGTTTGCCCAAATCAGAAGCCTGATTGAAAATAAAGAAATGCCGGAAATCACTGCTAACATAAAACTACAGACAATATTTAAGCATCTTGAATATGCTTTAATTATCAAACCTGAAAGATTGGTAGTAAGAGAAATCAGGGCGATACTGTGCTTTTACACAAAAGGATTATCCGGCAGCGCTAAGCTGCGTAACACAATTAATCATACAGATAGCATCACTGAATTAAAAAAAATCTTGACTGATGCATTCCATTAATTATATTCATCGTTAATAAAGGAGATTTTATGGTTAGCAAGAAAGATGACGAAACTTTGAACACTAAAGAGATGAATTCTGAAGAAACTGAGAAGATTAAAGAAAAGATTATCTTTACCGATGATGACAGAAAAATGCAATTCTATGAAAAGCTAAGACAGAAGGTTAGAAAATATTCAAATGAAAAAGGTGGCAAAGCCGGTGTATTATCAGAATATCTGTTTCTGCTTCCTGATTTCTTTATTCTTGCAACCAGGCTGGCAATGGATGAACGGGTCCCCAGTAAAATGAAAGTCATTGCAGGAGCTATCCTGACCTATTTAATTTTACCTATAGACATCATTCCTGATTTCATTCCATTGCTTGGGCATGTTGATGATTTGGTCCTGGCTGTTTTAGGTTTGAATATGATACTGAATGACATAGATAAACAGATTCTGCTTGATAACTGGAGTGGCGAAGGAAATCTTCTTGAATTGTTACAGACGATTACTGCTAAGGCAGAACGTTTTCTTGATAAGAATATTATGCAGAAAATCAAGAACTGGATAAACAAAAAATCCTGATATGACAAAGCTGGTCTTAGCAACACGAAACAAGGATAAACTAAAAGAAATAAAAGCTATACTTACCGGGCTATCCATCGATGTTGTATCTATAGGCGAATTGATTCCCAGTTTTGACGTCATTGAAGATAAGGATACAATACTTGGCAATGCTGCTAAAAAGGCATTGGAAACGGCTAAAGCAACCGGATTACCAGCCCTGGCTGACGATACAGGACTTTTTATCGAAGCTTTGGATGGTGAGCCGGGAGTTTATGCAGCCAGATATGCAGGGGAAGATTGTTCATATGCAGATAATCGTAAAAAGGCTTTGCATCTTATGCAGGGCATTACGAACAGGAAAGCAGAGTTTAAAACTATGGTTGTCCTGGCAGAACCGGATGGTGTTGTCGCTTTCAGGGAAGGATCAGTTTCAGGTTTGATTACTGATGAAGCGCGCGGAAGCAATGGCTTTGGTTACGATGCTGTCTTTGAAGTTGATGGAACAGGAAAGACCTATGCTGAGATGGACGATAAAGAAAAAAATGAATGTTCGCATAGAGGAAAGGCTTTGAAAGCTATTTTACCCTTTCTTGCAGAATATTTTACAAACTAATATTTATAGAGGTAATGCATTATGATTAACGCTGGTATTTTTCGGCAATATGATATTCGTGGAGTTGTAGATACTGATTTGACTTATGACACTCTTTATCAGATTGGTAAAGGATTTGGGACTTATTTAAGAAACCTTGGTAAAAAAACCGTTTCTATCGGAGGTGATGCCAGGCTTAGCACCCCTGCTTTCAAAGAACACTTTATCAAGGGTCTACTGGAAACCGGCTGTGATGTAACAGATATAGGTATTGTAGCTACACCGGTTTTGTATTATGCTATTTGGAAACTTGATACAGATGGCGGTGCTATGATTACTGCCAGCCACAATCCTTCTCAGTACAACGGAATTAAGCTTAATCTTGGTTTAGCCAGTGTTTATGCCGAAGGTTTACAAGATGTTCTAAAGATAATCCAGAAAGGTGAGTTTGCTGCAGGGGACGGAGTGCTTAAGAATGATGACAGTCTTGGTGCAAGTTATATAGACTACATTGTTGATAATATCCGTCTTTCGAGACCTGTAAAGGTTATTGTTGATGCAGGTAATGGTATGGGAGGATTATATTTACCAATAATCCTCAGGAAACTTGGCTGTGAAGTGACAGAAATGTTTTGCAAACCCGATGGTAACTTCCCCAATCATCATCCCGATCCCACAGTTGAAAAGAATAACGTCTATCTGGCAAAAGCGGTAATTGAGCAGAAGGCAGAGCTGGGAATTGGTCTGGATGGAGATGCAGACAGGATTGGTGTTGTAGATGAGAAAGGCAAAATGTTGTTTGGAGACCAGATTCTTAATATCCTGGCAAGAGACTTCTTAAAAGTAAATCCCGGTGAAACAATTATAGCCGACGTTAAATGCTCAAAAAACCTATATGACGATATTGCCAAACTTGGCGGTAAAGCAATCATGTATAAAACAGGACACGCCAATATCAAGAATTACATGAAACAGATAGGAGTGAAGTTCGCCGGCGAAATGAGCGGACATGTCTTTATGGCAGACCGGTATCTGGGATTTGATGATGCTATTTATGTAAGTTGCAGATTTATAGAGATTGTGTCTAATACCGCTTTACGTGTAAGCGAATATCTGGCAGATCAACCTAAAATGTATAACACACCGGAAATGCATATTAACTGTGGTGATGACAAGAAGTTTGACGTAGTAGCAAAAGTATGCCAGTCCTTTAAGGATGAAAACCTAGACGTTAACGACATTGACGGTGCCAGAATTACATTCTCAGACGGTTGGGGACTCGTTAGGGCATCAAATACTACTCCGGTTCTGGTCGTGCGCTACGAGGCTGAAACAGAAGCACGTATGCTGCAAATCCAGAAGTTTGTGGAAGACAGAATCAAGAAATACATGTAATAAACATAATTTGGCATTATCAAGACAGGCAATCTACTTTCCTGTTTCTATATCATTGCATGATGTAAATTCCACTTGTAAATACAAACAAATGGGATAGCTTATCTTAAACAAGGTTCCCACAATATGAGGAGAGAATATTATGTTTAAAAAGATTATCTTATTGTTTTTTATTCTTATTCCACTTTGTCTCATAGCTCAGGATTTACCGTTTTCTGTTAAGAATTCAACCAAATACAGTATTTCCGGAATGGTAGGTTATATAAAAGTTGATTCTGTAAAGTACTCACAGTTAAGATTAATCCAGGAATTTAAAATCAAGAAAGTAGGTGTCGGAGTTGACCTTGATTTTTTGTTTGATAAGAATTATCATCTCAGGAAAAGTGGTTGGGACCAGATAAAGGATTATGTAGATAAAATATATTATGTCAGTTATGCTGACATAGACAATGCCGTCTACTTGCATCTGGGTGGTTTTCCTTACAAGACAATTGGCAATGGCTTAATCATGCTAAACTATTCTAACATGCTGCTCTATCCTGATTTATGGAATCCGGGATTAATGGTAGGAGTAAACCCGGATTGGATTGTCCATCCCAATTTTGAGATATTTACTTCCAACCTTTATAAAAACCAGATTATGGCTTTCAATGCAAGCAGCCAGCTTATGCCTGATGATGCCTTTCCGGTTGTTGATAAGATGGTTTGGGGCTTTACTTACGTAATAGACAGAAACCAATACGGAAATCTGAAATATGTTGTCCCTGATTCTGTTTCCAGTGAAATTAACAGCGGAACAAAGAGACCTGCTGCGATTTACGGTTTTAATTATACCTTGCCTATTCTGAGCAAGGACAACGCAACATTCGGGCATTATGCTGAGTTTGCTCACATTGCAGACTATGGCACAGGATACATTTTGCCGGGCTTCTACTCAGATTTCAAGTTCATTAAAGTGAATCTGGAATACAGGATTTACAAAAAAGAATTTGCACCGGCTTTTTTTGACCATTCATACGAAAGAACCAGAGCTTTCATGATTGGAGACGAACTTGTAACAAAAGAACAGACGCTTACAAATTACAATAATTCCTACGGATGGTACGGAAAAGTCCAGGCAATTATTGGTAAAAGGGCAAAAGCCATGGTAGCCTGGCAGGACATGTATGGCAAAGACCTCAAGACAGGAAAATCAATCTGGATAAGATTCTGGGTGGATACTCAATACAAAAGGTTGGAGAACTTCTCTTTTGCATACAGCAAAACCAATGTGGAACATATGGCTATTACCAAAATCAGCGTGCCATCTGCTGACATAAGCGGAAGCATGACTTTCAGGATTTCTGAGAAAAGATGGTTTGTAATTGGAAAATACTCAGAGAATTATAATGACCAAAATAATGATGGTACAATAAACTGGCTTAAAGAGACTGACAGGTCTTTGGGATTAGGAGTAAAATATCTATTCTAAACATAGTTCATAATTGAGGTTTATTGTCTACATATTCTTCCATGTGTACAAATTGCCATTTAAGCATTATCCGTTCTAATACAACCACAATTCCATAGAGCAATAATGAGAATATTGAAATTATTATGATTATTGCAAATACATGTGCAGTCTGGTATGACTTTGTCGCTCTGGTCATGTAGATTCCCAGCCCTTTTTCACCACCAAGCCACTCGCCAATAATTGCAGCCATTACACTATACGAAACTGCTAATTTCAATCCTGTAAAAAAAGCCGGAAGAGCAGTCGGGACTTTTAACAGGTAAAATACCTGCCAGGGACTTGCTTGCATGGATCTGAATAGCCTCAAATATTCAACCGAGACCTGCCTGAAACCATCAAAAAGATTTACTGCAATAGGGAAGAAACAGACCAGAGTTACGATAAAGATTTTGGCATTGGGTCCGTAACCAAACCATAACACCAATAATGGCGCCAGTGCGATTATTGGAATAGTTTGTGAGACAATGATAAAAGGGTAAATCATTTTGCGTATGGGATTAAATCTATCCATCACAAGCGCTACCAGAATACCTAAAACGACACTTAAGAACAATCCGGTAAGGGTTTCCATGATAGTCACTGCAGAGTGGGACAGAAGCAGATTTGTATGCGTGAAGAAAACACTGATTATATCCAGCGGTCTGGGAATTATCCATAGCAGATGATGATTAAAAGATGTGAAAAAAGTCCAAAGAGCTAAAAGAAAAAGTGCAAATATAGAAGGAAGCAGAACATCAGAAGCTTTGATTTTCATCTCTTATTCTTCGCCTATGAACCTTACTTCAGTCTGCAGCAATACCCCGTATCTGTCTAATAAAGTCTTTTGGACATGAATGATTACAGCTTTCACATCCCCGGCAGTTGCTTTGCCAAGATTTACAATGAATCCGCAATGCTTTTCGGAAACAGCAGCGTCACCAATTCTGAACCCTTTGAGTCCGCAGTCCTGAATCAGCTTTCCGGTATAATATCCTTCCGGTCTCTTAAACACAGAGCCAGCACTGGGCAAACCCCACGGTTGCTTACTGTGACGCGTTTTCGTCAGCTCGTCTATCTTTTGTTCTATCTTGCTTTTGCTTCCGGGAGTAAGCTCAAACACAGAATTGAGGTGGATATAAGATTTATCCTGCAGAATAGAATGGCGGTAAGAAAAATCATGTTCTGAATTGTTCAAATGAACAAATCTGAATTTAGTTTTGCCACCATCAGAATCAGGTATTAGAATAAGACTTTGTTTCAAAACCTGGCTGATCTCACCTTCATAAGCACCTGCATTCATGAAAACAGCTCCACCGACTGAACCAGGTATCCCGCTGGCAAATTCCATACCTGATAGACCCCGCTTTGCAGTTGATAAACTTAGTTTTCCCAAATCCACACCACTGTCTGCTTTAACAAGATTGCCCTGATAACTTATGCGGTTCATCCTGTATGTACTTATAACTATTCCACGGATGCCTTTGTCACTTACTATAAGGTTTGAACCTTTACCGATAACAAGATGGGGGAGATGATGCTCAGAAACATATTGAAAAACTTTTCCAAGCATTCTATAACCGGTCGGAGTGATGAAAATATCTGCAGGACCACCGATTTTAAAGGTTGTATGACAGGACATTTGTTCATTGATTAGAAGATTCCCGATACCGACTATATTAAGCAGGTCTTTTTCGATTGCATTCATAAATATCTTCAATTATAAAAGGAATGACTTTGTTTGAAAAAGTCTATTATATTGCTCTGCATCTGCACAGGATCATCCATAATAATACTGGTTGCCGGCAAAACTTCCTGAAAGTAGTGTCCGTACCTTTTTGTCGTTACACGCGGATCGATGATAACTACAACTCCCTTATCGGTTTTGCTTCTTATGAGTCTGCCAAATCCCTGCCTGAGACGCAGCAGAGCATTGGGCAGGATGTAATGCATAAAGGAGTCTTTCTTTTCGACTTCAAGTTTTTCAATATAAGCCTCCACAATTGGTTCTGTGGGTACCTGGAAAGGGAGCTTAAACAAAATCAGAAGGGAAAGAGATTCTCCCTGCACATCAATTCCTTCCCAAAAAGAACTTGTTCCCAGTAAAACTGCATTGTTATGCTTTTTAAATTCATCCAACAGGGCAGACCTGCTACCCCATTTACCCTGAGCAAAAAGAGGACGGTTATTTTGATAAAGTTTATCATTCAGCTTGTTATATGCAGCATCCAAATCCTTGTATGATGTAAACAAGGTAAGTGTGCCGACAGGAGTACTTTCTACTACTAAATCAACCACATCCAAAGCTTGCTGCAGGAAATAGGTATCACCGGGCTCAGGCAAGAAACCGGCTATGATAAGGCGGGACTGTTTGGCATAATCAAACAGAGATTCGACAATCTTTTCTTTTATCTGCCTGTCTGAAGCTAATCCGATACCGGATTGATTATTAAAGAACTTGAAGGAATTTCTTAAAGCCATAGTAGCAGAAGTGAATATAACACAGGGAATGTTTTTGTAGACAATTTCATTCAGATGGTGATTAACTTCTATAGGTGCATAGTTGATAATCGATGAAGGGAAATTTTTATCACTTTTCTGTCCTGTTTCAAGCCAATAGGCATAATTATCAAAATCCGGATTTAAGAGAACCAGGAGATCATGCTCAGTTTCATTTGCTCTTAGTTCAATTCCCTGTATCCTTTCCAATAGAATATCATAAGAAGGCATTTGCTTGGAATTAATCCCGGAAAATATGTTGCTCAGGGCATTAACAGATTTCATCAGTTCTTTCCAGAAATCTATTATTAACTTTAGTTTTGAAAAGAAATCAGGCACTTGTTCAGCGGATTTTATCCTGTGTTTACCAAACGAACCCTGATTTTCACACTCGCTTGCAACGTAGCTAAACAAATCCAGAAATGAGTTTCTGTTGTTTTCTATCAAATCTGCAATACTGTTACAGACAAATCTGATATGATCTTTTACTGAATCGGAAAGAATGCTTTTTTGCAATGCTCTGTCGATTTGTTCAACAAAGCCTGTATTTTTCTTTCTGTAAAGCTTGCTAAGCTGATTTAGCTGAAATACCAGGTCAGCATATTGCATATCTATACCAAACTGTCTTGAAGCAACCTGCATGATATTGTGTGCTTCATCAATAATCAGGTGTTCATATTCACCCAGGCTTACATGATTGGACTGAAGGTCTGATAAAAGCAAAGAATGATTTACTACAATAAGGTTAGCATCTTCAACATTTTTTCTGAGTTTCATTACATAACAACCCATAAAATGTGGACACTTGCGCCCGGCACAATAATGCCTGTCAGAACATAACCTGCGCCAGGTGACACTATACCTGTTCTTATCAAAAGATGAGTTCTCTGTAACATCTCCGGTGTTTGTATTGAGTTTCCATATAAGTAAATTAAGCATGGCACTGGCTTCAAACGGTGTTAACCCTCTGGATTGCTCAGTAATAAATTCATCCCATTTACGTTCACAGATATAATTTTCCCTTCCCTTGACCAATACTGCCTTATATGGAATTTGCAGAATGTTTTTCAAGACAGGGATGTCTTTGTTAAAAAGCTGCTCTTGCAAGTTCTTTGTATTTGTCGAAACTATCACTTTCTTGTTTCGTGTATATGAAAACTGCAAAGCCGGAATTAGATAGGCAAATGACTTACCGACGCCGGTTCCGGCTTCCACTGCTAAATAATGATTTTCTGTAAAAGCGGATTCCACACATTTAGCCATGTCGAGTTGTCCTGCCCTGAATTCAAAATGGGCGAAATTCTTCTGCAGGAATCCATTTTTATCAAAGATATCCTCCTGACTGAAGATTTTGGGTTGCAGGCACTTGTTCTCAATTATATTATGCAGCGGCACAGAAGGAACCTTAGCTTTCTTTCCCACCAGAGAATGTTTGCGCTGAAAATCAACTATGATTTCCATCAATGAGCTTAAGTGACTTTCAGTTTGTGCTTGTCTGCTTAATTCCAATATTCTGGCATTAACCGTAACTCCCTGATAAGAAATTATGTAATCAATCAGTTTAAAAAACAATTCGGCAGTAGCATTTGCATCATTGATTGCCCTGTGAGCATCCGTTAAATCAATCCCAAATTCATCGCACATTGTGGATAATTTATGGTTAGAAATAAAAGGCAGGTAGATTCTACCCAATTCACTTGTATCCCACCATGGATTAAGCAGAGGAAGTTCATTTTGTTCAATAAGCTTATTGTTAACAAAATCAAGGTCAAATTTCGTATTCTGACCCACTATTACAGCATCACCAGCAAAATTTTTAAACTCCTGCAGAACTTTACATATTTTTGGAGCATTCCTGAGTTGTTCAGGAGTAATGTGAGTAAGATATTCAATGTAATGGGGAACTTCTTTTTTGGGAGATACAAAACTGTTGTAAGTTTCCGGATCTTTATCTTTAAGATACTTTACCGCAGCTATCTCGATAATTTCATCTTTAACTGGATTCAGACCGGTTGTTTCAGTATCAATTACTACAATGTCTACAAAATCAGTTACAGAAAAATCAAGGGTAAAGCCAGTATTTTTTGAAACAGAGATATCAGAATTTGAGTTAAGATTTAGATCCATTTTCTCTATCTAAATTATAACGTTTCATCTTCTTTATTAAGCCCTGTCGGGATAATCCCAATTCCTTTGACGCTAAAGTCTGATTCCAATTACTTTCCTTCAATACATCCAGAATAAACTTGCGCTCCAATTCTTCTATAGCATCCTTCAACGAAGTCTTTCGGGTAAGTAATTGAATTGTCTGTGTATTTTCAACATATTTATAAACTTCTTCAGATAAATCTGCCGGCTTAATAAACGTATTATCTTCAACCAGGGTTACAGCTCTCTCGATCTCATTTTCTAACTGCCGGACATTACCGGGCCATTCATAACGTTCAAGGCACTTCATCGCTTCGTCAGTAATACCTGACACGTTTTTGTTGATGCGCTTATTATATTTATCAAGAAAATGTATGGCCAGTAAAGGGATGTCACCAGGTCTTTCATACAGAGGAGGAACATCAATTTTAATAACATTGAGGCGATAATACAAGTCAAGACGGAAATCACCTTTTTTAACTTTATCCAGTAATGAAACATTAGTAGCACAAATCACGCGCACATTTACTTTCTCTGTTTTTGTCGAACCAACTCGCTTTATTTCTCCTTCCTGTAAAAATCTGAGTAATTTTGACTGTGTAGATAAACTGATATCAGATATTTCATCCAGAAAGAAAGTACCACCATCAGCAATTTCAAATAAACCCTTCTTATCATAGGCTGCACCTGTAAAAGCGCCTTTTACATGTCCAAAGAGTTCACTTTCCAACAAAGTCTCAGGCAACGCACCGCAATACTGCGCAACAAATGCTTTGTTGCGTCTATTGCTGCTGTAATGAAGAGCTCTGGCAATAAGTTCTTTTCCTGTTCCGCTCGGACCATCTAAAAGAACACTTGTGGGAGTGTCTTTAATCTTTTCAATAATTTCGAAGATATTTACCATTGAAGGACTTTTACCTATGATATTGGAATAAATATTCCCGGCATTCAGTTGTTCTCTGATAATAGCATGAGTTTTTTCAAGATTAGAAGTTCTGATATTTTCGATGATAACTATAATCTGGTTTGATAGAGCGTTAAGTAAATTTATTACTCTCTCCGGGAAATAGTGCGAACCATGCCTGCTAAAGAGTAAAACTACACCTATTGCATTATTGCGCATGGATAGTGGGATAAGAAGTATGTTATTGTATTCAGGAGCAAAGTGCGGTTGCTTCAAATTTAAAAGATTATTGTCAGTCCAGGCTTGCCGGCATAAATCCATGAAAGTATCATAATATTCATCATTCTGAGAATATTCATGGAATACCTTGTAATCCCAGGATTCAGGAACTGAAGGATTGTTATGCAAACAGAGGATGCCGCCATCAGCTTCTGATATATCTATTAATGAAGAAAGTGCTTGTTCAATCAGAACATCCAAATCTGTAATTGTATTCAATTTCTGAGTGATTTCATAAAACTGGTTAAGCAGAGTTTCTTCAAATTTGGCATCACTAACCTGCGACGAATAATCCCTGCTTATTTTCTGAATCAGAATATCATTTTGTTCTAATAACTTGATGGAACCAAATTGCTGGATAATTTTCTTATTATTTTTTAATATCTGCAAAGCTTGTTCCCATTCCTTTTGCTCGTTTAGGATACTGGCCAGTTCATAATTTGCCAATGAGAGTTCATAATTATTATTTGTTTCTACGAAGAGCCTGATAGCTTCATTGAGCTGTTCTTTTGCCTGTTCCAGATTCCTTCTTTCTAACAAAGCCCTCAGGTAAAAAGCCCTGCCCAATTCAAAAGGATGATTAATCTCTGAGGCTAATTTCATTAATTGAGTTATATAATAGTCAGCACTTTCGTAATTTCTTGTCATGATAAAGTAATAAGCTTGCTGCTGGCATCCTTCAATTATTTTGTCTTTGGCATTCAGGGCTTTAAAAAAATCAAAGCTTTCAACAAGATAGCTATATGCTTCTTTAAATCTATGCAGTTTCGTCAGGGCAGAACCAATATTACCATATAGCTCAGCTTTAATAAATTCATCACTTACAGTTGGAAGCATCTCCAGACCTTTGAAATACAAATCATAAGCGAGGTTTAGTTCGCCTTGTTTTTCATAAAGCTCTCCCAAATTATTAAAAGAGCGTAAAAGTCCTTCTGTAAAGTTATTCTCCTGAGATTTAGTGATAGCCTGTTCATAATTTTCAATTGCCTGATTCCAATTTCCCTTTTTAAAATACAGAGCTCCAAGATTGTTTAATGAAGCTACTATATTTCTAAAGAAATTGAAATTGATGGCGGTTTCCAGAGATTTCTTTAAAGCAATTTCTGCCTGGATAAAGTTATTATGGTCCATCCAGGTAACGCCTATATTATTGTAAATGTTGGTAATATTATATGGTTCACTCAGTAATTTCTGGATTTTAAGTGCCTCTTCAAGATAATAAAGAGATTTTTCACGATCTCCTTTATCATCCATTAACCCACCTAAATTATTGTAGCAGACAGATATTCCGTTGAGGTTATAGTTTTCTTTTTCAAGATTTAAACTCTTAATAAAAAACTGTTCACTTTTTTCCCATTCTCCCTGAAACATATATAAAACGCCCAGATTGTTATATACCGCTGCTAAACCGTTAAAATTGGTAGCAAGGTTATACATGGTTTCTGCTTCCTTAAATACACTTTCAGCTTGTTCATACTCGTTGATATAATAGTGTATTCTACCTTTAATCTTCTTGGCATCTCCCTGTATTTTGTAACGTGTTTTTTTATCCTCAATATTTGACATGCTATGAAAAACTTCATCGAGAATATTTAAGCCTTCCTCAAATTGCTCTGTTTCAGTTAGTATTTCAGCCT
The DNA here is from genome assembly GCA_002435865.1 of Cloacimonetes bacterium UBA6097. Classification (GTDB taxonomy): domain Bacteria; phylum Cloacimonadota; class Cloacimonadia; order Cloacimonadales; family Cloacimonadaceae; genus UBA5614. The sequence continues at coordinate 103,002 of DIWV01000001.1, forward strand.
TTTGAAGCAATATTTTTGACTTCCAGATTGGTTCTATGGTCGTAGGTGAGTACTTTTTAATAACTTCAAGGGCAAAATTTGAAGAATTTATTGCAAACAGATTACTGGCAAGCAAGAATATTATTTCTTCTGCAGGTAGTTTATGAGTTGTACATAGCTGAAGACATTGCCTGAAATACTCTACAGCTTTATCCTTTTGATTCAGATTTGAATAGGTTATGCCTATGTTTTTTGTTACATTCAGCATTTCGTTAGGTTCAGCTTGGAATGGTAATATATACTGGTTCATCACCAGAAGCGAATCGTTATCTATCAATTTATTTAGTTCTCTTAAAGCTTCTTTAAAGAGATCCGTATCATAACTTTTTATATATTGATGTATCTTTGTTCTCAGTTGGATGCAGCAGTTAATTTTTGCAGAATAATCAAGCGCTTTTAGAAACACAGATTCCAGTTTTTCGCTATCAAGTCCTTTCATCCAACTGGAAAAAGATAACTTCTTATGAATTAGCCAATTGTCCTCAATCTGGTAAATCAAATCTGCTTTCTTAAGTTTCTCTAAATCCTGAGAGATTGTCTTACTCCCATATACTTTTTTCAGCGATTCAAGATTAGAGAATCCATCCAGAAGAAATATGAAAATCAACAACTTTTTTTGTGTCTCTGATATTTCATTCAAGCTATTGAGATATATATCTTCAGTATTGTAATGTTTTGATATATAGTTAGAAACATCAAAGTTCTTAGTTTTCACTTTTGACATGTCAGTCAAAATCGTCTTGATTATTAAGAGATTTCCTTCAGATATGTTTTTTAGAATCTCACTGTCTTTTGCATAAGCTATATGTGAATCGGGAAAAGATTTTTGAATTAAGAATTCAATGTTCTCAATACCTAAAGGATGAAGATATTCCACATCAGAAAAAGGAAACAACTTTTTATGGGAAAGAGCAATTATCTGAATACAAGAATCTTCTGCATATTGAACAATATATTGTAAAAAATCCCGGCTATATTGGTCTAAAATATCACAATCATCTATGATAAAAAGGCAAGATTTTAAAGCGTCTTTTTGAGTTATTTTATCTGATAAATAATAAAAGAAATCATATTTATTGCCAGAAATCAAATCCCTGTCATGCTTAAAGCATATTTCCTCTATTTCTTTTTCACTCAGTGTAGTCAGATTCTTGAGTAAATCGACTAAATGATTATCCCAAAAAGGATGAGGTGAATAGCGAATAATAGTTTTATAATTGTCTTTGAGAGACTCAATCATGGGATCAATAAGAAATGTCTTGCCACTTCCGGGACTGCCTATTAACTCAAACAAATGACTCTGTTTGGCGTTCTTTAAAACATCATGAATACTTGATTGCATAAAGCGGTCTTGAATAAACTGGTGAATAATCTGTGTAATCGTTTCTGGCATGATTACCTCATTAAGTGCATTTTAGTTTACACTGTATACTGTAAAAAAAGGTTACACTATTTGTCAAGTATTATGTAAACGCAGCAAATAAGATTTTTAATTCAAGCATATAAACTTACAAACAGCACTCATTTACCTATTACTTCACGGTAAGAATTTACAGGGAGTCATCAGGGAGAAAGTCCCTGATGACTCCCTGATGACTCCCTGATGACTCCCTGATGACTCTCTGTGTCAGCTAAGAGATAAATAGGATTAGGAAGGATTAGAAAATGATTGACTTTATCATTGAAACAAAACTTAATGTAAACGGAAAATGTTTGATGAAAAAGAAGAAAAGAACTAGTCTCAACAAGATAATGGTATTCATCCTGAGAATTCATTTATGGTTTTGGGGAATTGTTGCTTTTCTATGTCTTCTATATCAGGTAGTTAATCCACAGTTAACACCTATTATGCTTCACAGATATTTTATTCGGGGGTATAGTTGGCATAAAAGGTACTACATGCCTTTAAAGAAAATCCCTGCAAGATGTGAGAAGATGGTTATGGTTTTGGAAGACCCGAATTTTTATAAACATTTTGGGTTTGAATGGAAAGCCGTTCAAACTGCCTGGAAGAGAAATAAGAAGGCAGGGAGAATTAGATTTGGTGCCAGCACCATCAGCAATCAGTTGGCAAGGACTCTGTTTTTAACAACACATCGTAATTATTTCAGGAAGTATTTGGAAATACAGGTAACAATCATTATGGAATTAATGATGACAAAGCGGCGTATGATGGAGCTGTATCTTAATTATATTGAATGGGGGAAAGGTGTATATGGGATTGAGACCGCATCAAGATATTATTATGGATGCAGTGTCAGGAAGCTTAATCAGGAACAAACAAAGAAATTGATATCGATATTAACTACGCCGATAAGATATTCACCCCAGACATATTATAAGAGTCGATCGGCTTTGCAAAGATATAATATGTTGCAGCGGATTTATTAAGATGGAACTTCAGGAAAAATTTCTGCATCACATATGGGACCAAAGACATCTTATACCGGATTTAAAAACAGTTAATGGCAAGCAAGTAAAAGTAATTTATCAGGGTCAGTACAATACATCAAACGGTCCCGATTTTAAAAATGTGATATTAATATTGGATGGAGAAACAATCCAGGGTGATGTTGAAATTCATCACAGAACTTATGACTGGATTTCCCACCAACATCATGAAGATCCGGCATATAATAATACTATATTACATGTTGTGCTTGAACATAAATCAAATCTTGAATATACAATTAAAGAAGATGCAGAAAAAATTGATGTATTGGAACTTAAAGACCAAATTGATATGGATATTGCAAAACTCTTTGCACAATATTCTGAAAATCCGAACAGACATCAGGTTGGTATATGTGACTTTTTTAAACTTACTTCCAAAGACCAAGTTTTACCATTAGTAAAATCACATGGGTGGGATAGATTTGCACGTAAATGCGGCAGATTTAATGCTGAATTACATTTCGACGGATTTGACCAGCTCTTGTATAATGGATTTATGGAATCTATGGGTTATGAAAAGAACAAGTTCAATACTATCTCCATAGCTCATCATTTTACCTGGGACAGGCTGCAGGAATGGAGAAGCAAAGGACTTGATTCAATTACACTTGCAGCTATCTGGTTAAATTATTCAGGCCTTTTAAATGCAGCAGAAAAGACACTAAAAGATGATTTGCACAATTCATTGAAAAGAGCTTATGAATATCAGACTTTTACAACTGATAACAGTCAGTTTAAATGGAATTTATTCAGAATCAGACCAGCTAACCACCCGATAAAAAGAATTATTCAGGCAAGTATTGTCATTGTTAATTTATTAGATTCGGGCTTTCTCAATACAATATTGCAAGCGCTTGACCCAAGCCGTGGACTGAGCAACAAAGAAACTATAGCTAAAATAAAAAACAAGATTTTCAAGGTTAACTCTGAAATAAATGGAATTGAAAAAATCGGTGAGCAGTTTTGCCTAACCATAATAGGGAATATAGTTTTACCAATATTGTACCTATACGCTGGCAAAACTAATGTTAAAGAACTGCAAAGAAAAATCGAAGATATTTATTATGATTTCCCTCCTCTTGGTGATAATTATATAACTAATTTTATGAAGGATTATATGGAACCTTCATACAATAAACAGATTAATTCCAGGTATATCTATCAACAAGGTTTGATGAATATTTATTACAGATTCTGTAATTACAGATTATGTGACTTTTGCATAGCTGACAAAGAAAAGATAATACAAAGTCTTTAAAAAAGTGTGAGTGGAAAATGAGAAGAGATTCAATCAATCTAAGTCGCTCAAATCTTGAAAGACGCAAAAAGACAATAGACATGGTAACTCGTCTATACGTCCACATCATAAAACTTGAAAGAGAAATATCCACTCAGGAAATTAACATACTATTTACGCTCCTGATAGACTTATTCCGACATCTTGATGTTTCCTGGGAAGTCTACGTAAGGGAAATAATTGAAAGTGAATACGATTATGATGAAGTAGTAGATTATCTTAACAAACATCTGATTCAATTAGATAAAATACGGATTGTATTAAGTTTAATCATTATGGCTAACACTGACAGCGATTTTGAGATATCAGAGATCACCAGCATCCTGGATATATGCAAGAAGTTTAATCTTAATACTGATGGATTTATGAATCTGATAAATTATTTTGAATTTAAAACAAAGGAAATTGTAACTATTCCTTATGACCAATCTTTTGTAAATGCATATAACTCATTGTTTTCTGATTATCTGATTTTCGGCAGGGATAACGATGCTGATATTCAATTTAGAAGCACTGGGATTACGAGTCATGAACTACTTCTGTTAGCAATAGATTATTACCAATTTGTTGCAATAGGTTCAACAGCAAATATTTTGTTAAACGGTGTAAAACTTTTACCCGGCAGATTATATTTATTGCCGAAAGACGCTAAAATTCATATCGGAGATATTCTTTTTGATAGAAATATTCTATGGAAAATGTATGATGCACGAGACAGAAAAGATGAGATTGCTTTCAAAAAAGCAGATTATGATTTCGTTGTTATATGCCAATCCAACTATTATACTTTTAAAATAAACAGTGGCATTGTTTATCTGAACGGTAAAACAATGCAGCCTAATCGTGATTATCATGTGCGGTTTGATGATACTTTGCAAATAAAAGGATACTCTCCTTTTCAGCTGCAGGATATCATCAGAGAACGTTCCAGGATTGGTGTAGACAATATTGTCCCGCATGAATTGTATATCAATTATGAGAATGATTACTATTATATTTCTCACAACGAATCTTCACGTACACTTGCTTTTATTGAAGTCAAAGACAATCAATTCTTTTTATATCCACCCAAAAGGGGTTGGGATGTATTTTTAAATGAACAAAAAATAACTGAAATAGCTCAACTGCGCATTAATGTTGATACCTTAACGATAAACAAACATCATTTTAAAATCAACACATTTTACGACCTGATAGAAATTCCGTTCGAGTTAGACCAACTGTCTGTAGTTGATATTAAGCACTTTTTCCCTGATGGACAGATAGCCTTAGACAGCATCTCTTTTGATATTAAGAAAGGTCAATTAATTGGAATAATGGGGCAAAGTGGTTGCGGGAAATCAACATTAGTAAAAACAATAAGTGCAGAAATTATTCCAACCTATGGTGAAGTAAGGATAGATGGAAAAGACCTTTATAATAATATTACTTACTTCACACAACATTTCGGCTATGTTCCCCAGGATGATTTGCTGTATCCATATCTTACAGTTTATGAAAACCTGCTTTATCGCGGTAAATTAAGAATGCCAAAGATCTCTACGGCTTATTTAAACATCAAGATAAATAATATTCTTAATCAAACCAATCTTATGCATAGAAAGAACACAAGGGTCGGCGATTTTAAAAAGAAGTTTCTTAGTGGGGGGGAAAGAAAAAGACTTAATATAGCTTTGGAATTACTTTTTGAACCAACAGTAATAATCTGCGATGAACCTACATCCGGATTATCTTTTAGTGATACAGAACAAGTTTTAGATATTTTAAAAGCGCTTTCTGAACAAGGTAAACTTGTGATTATTACTATACATCAGCCATCAGTTAGTATTTTCCAGAAATTTGACCGGATTTTGTTAATGGATATGTCTGGCAAACAGGTATATTATGGAACTCCCAAAGACTGTTTTAACTATTTTGATGAAGAATTAAATCAAATCACAGTTAGTAAAACTGAGATCTTACAAAAGAAACAAGCTTTAGCGACAGATTATATGTATGATATCATTGCATATCCTGAGTACGATGATAAAGGGGACCTGATCTTCGAGCAAGTTAATAAAATGATTGTTGCTAAGCGTAAGTTTAATCCTGAATATTGGCGCGATAAATTCAAACGCAGGATGCTTTATGAGATTATCCATCATGAAATAAAAATCAAAGAGAAAAATGAACCAATACTAAAGAAAGTCAAAAGGCAGTTCGACTGGAAATCACTTTATGTTCAATTCATAAATTTTACAATCCGTAATTTTACTATGAAAGTACGTAATAAAACCAATATCATGATCACATTTATGGAAGCACCATTACTGGCTCTGATAATTGGATTTATTTTGAGACTGGCACCTTCTGTGGATCAATACTCATATTATAAAAATATAAACATGGGCACCCATGTTTTTGTATCATTGATAGTATTCATATTCCTGGGATTATCAAACAGCATTGAAGAGATTTATGATGAAAGGAAAATGGTCCTGAGAGAAAAATTAATGAACCTTAAAATGAGTTATTACCTCTTCTCTAAAATTATATCCCTATCCATATTTTCAGCAATCCAGGTTTTACTATATTTTCTGGTTACAAGTGTCGTGTTAGGATTACATGGCGTAACCTTTATTACATTGATTTACTATTTTATGGCTGCTGTTGTGGGTTTTTCAATTGGGTTAACAACTTCTACATTTTTAAAAGATAATAAATCAATTATTAACATTATGCCGTTGATTTTGATACCTCAAATAATTTTTGGGGGTGCTATTATTGAATATGAAAAAATGAATCGAAATCTAACTTTGATGAATCAAAGCCCTATTCCTGAAGTTGTTCAGTTTATTCCCACCCGCTGGTTGTTTGAAGGTCTAACAACTTCAGTTGCAAAACAAAATGTATATCAGAGAAAACTTCTCAAGGTAGAAAAAAAGAGATTGACATTAGAGCAGCGATATAAAGAAAATGAAATTGATTATAATGAGTATCTGGGAAGCACTGATAGATTATACAGATTAAAAACTCAAATTGCTGAGCGTTGGCCAGAAGAGAAATACTCAAATTCGTATTTAAACTTTAGTGTTAATATGATGGATGGGAGATTTTTCAATGTTAAGAAGAATGTCTTTTTATCCAGCTATAAAATAATTGGTAAGTACATTATAAGGACATGGAATTTTAATGCTATGATTTTGATGTTGTATATATTATTATTTAACTTCATTACTTTGGTAAAACTGAAATACTATTTTAAAGAATAGATGTTACCAGGAGGAAAAGTGATTAGAAAATTAACTCTTTTGTCGCTGATCGTAATTTTATTATTTGTCTATGGTTGTAAATCCAAGGAAGCTCAAAAAATGCCAGATGCAAATCAACAAACAACCCCGTTTGTTTATGCACCACTTCCGCCATTTCATGAAGTGTTTAAGATATTAGACTTTTTGAAACTTGGTGATTATAATCAAGCTGTTGAGGATAAAATATTTGCAACAAAACAGGAAACAGGTCACTCAGCTTTTGCATTGGGAGTACTGACTGCTGATGGAATTATAAGTGTCAGAGGTCACAATAAAACCAAGTTAAATGCAATTGCTGAAGAAATGATAAGAATTTCAAATTTTCTGGGTTTGGATGAGAGTATTTTACGGCTTGCAGACCAACTTAAGGAACTCATTAGCAATGACCAATGGGAAGAGCTGGAAAAAGCTCTGGAAAACTATAAAAATGAAGTAGAAGGTACTTTGTATCAATCACAGCAATATGACCAATTTACTATGATGCAAGTTGGAGGCTGGACAGAAGGCATTAACAGAATCGCTTGGTTCGTGAATAAACAGTACCAGCCTGAAAAAACAATAGTATTAGTACAGAAAGGTACGCTCAATCATCTGATAAAAAACATGGAATACATTAACACGCCTTCAATTAAGGATTCTTATTATTTCAAAACTACATATGAGAAGTTGCAACAGATAAAATTAATTATTGATAAGCCAGTAAAAGACTCATATACAAAGGAGCAAGTAGACAAATTAATTAATATTTCACAAGAAATAAAAGAAGCTTACGGAAAATAAAAGATAAATACTCCCTGTCAATACGGCAGGGAGTTTTTTATGGTATGAATGTGAATAAAATTATTACTAATCTGATTAGTTTGTTGTTAGTGTTACCATTTTCTTTGAATGCTGTTTCAGCTTTTGTTGCAAAAGACCATCCTTCAGATGACGGTAGAGCAATAGATTTAGCATGGAATGTACCAGACGAGTTTACTTCAGTTACTATTGAAAAGCTAGATTCTACAGAAACCTGGTTTGCTTTAACAAAAACTGCGTCAACTGTATCTGATTATGTTGATAATGACGGAATTGAACCAGGTTTGAATAGTCAATATAGGCTCATAGCAAAAAATCCAGCTAATGGCGATAGTCTAATGTTATCTACTCAGATAACTTCGAGGGCTCAGTGGTTCAATTATAAGAAATCCCCTTTATTATTCCTGCTTTTATTACTCAGCGGAGCTGTGATTTATTATATTTTATCGGCAAGAAGAGGTAAGGAACTCTTTATCAGGCGCATCAATGGTTTGGAATCGATGGATGAAGCAGTGGGAAGAGCTACTGAAAAAGGCAAGCCGATACTGTTTGTTCCCGGTATTGGTGATTTGGATGACATACAGACAATTGCCGGATTAACAATCTTAAGTCAATTGGCATATAAAGCAGCTACATATAATGCAGATTTAATAGTTCCTGTCAGCAAATCTATGGTTTTATCCACTGCCAGAGAAATTGTAAAAGAAGCATATCTGAAAGCAGGCAGACCGGATGCTTTTAATCCTGATTGTGTATTTTATTTAACTGACGACCAGTTCGGATATGTAGCAGGTATTGATGGGATTATGGTGCGTGAACAACCTGCAGCAAATTTCTTTTTAGGAACTTTCTATGCAGAATCCCTAATCCTTGCTGAAACAGGATTCGGAACCGGAGCGATGCAAACAGCCGGGACAGCTCAACCGCACCAACTGCCATTCTTTGTAGTCACTTGTGATTATACATTGATTGGAGAGGAGTTGTTTGCAGCTTCAGCTTACTTATCAAAGGAACCTAACCAATTAGGCAGTCTTAAGGGGCAGGATTTCGGGAAGTTATTCATTGTGTTGTTGATTATCATCGGTTCAATCATGGAAATGTCAGGAATCCATTGGTTAAAGAACATTCTGATGTTTGAATAGGAATAATCATGAAGAGATTTTTACCATTAATGGTTACTTTTTTTATAGGTATAATAGTAATAAGTTCAGAATTTATTCCGCACAAACCTTTTAGCTCTATCAATGCAGGATTGGAAAACTGGTTTTTAATCATATCAGGATTTGCTATTTTACTTGGTCAGATAAGTCTGATAAAGGTTAATTCCAATAAAGTATATATTAAAGCAGAGAACTGGCAGTATTACTTAATCGGACTCATCAGCTTCGGAGTAATGGTTCTTTGCGGTATTTTGTGGGGAACACAGGACGCTAATGGAATTTTAGGCAGTCATGTGGATTTGTCAAAATGGCTGGGTAGTAAACCATTTGTATATCTCTTTGATAATGTTTATCAGCATCTGTCATCGACTATGTTTGCCTTGCTGGCTTTTTTTATAGCTTCAGCTGCATACCGTGCTTTTATCATGAGAAGTTTTGAATCCAACCTACTGATGATTGCAGCGGTTGTTGTAATGCTTGGAAGGACTACAATAGGAACTTCATTCACTGCCTGGCTTCCTCAGGGCTGGAGATTCTTGCATCTACCTGATGTTGCCAATTTTGTAATGAATTATCCCACTAATGCAGCCCAGCGGGCGATTATGATAAGTGCTGCTCTGGGAATAGTAGGCAGCAGTTTGAGGATACTGCTCGGAATTGAAAGATCATATCTGGGAGGTGGTGATTGAGTACACCAAAAACCTCAAAACCTATTGACAGAAGATATATCTTTTTGATTCTGCTGATTGGAGTTGCATTACCTCTTATATTTCCACTTGGTTTCAAATCCGAAGTTTCTGATATCTCCCGACAAGTTTATCAACTTATAGAAAATACTCCCGAAAATTCGATTATGCTTATGTCTTTTGATTATGATCCGGCTACAAATACTGAACTGCAGCCCATGGCAAAAGCTATTATTGAACATGCTTTTAGAAGAAACCATAAAATAATAGCTGTTGCATTATGGCCTCAGGGAGTACAAATGGCAGATCAGGCATTCGAATATATTCTGGAAAAGTATCCTGATAAAAAATACGGCATTGATTATGTAAATATGGGATTTAAAACCGGTGGAATGGTTACAATACAGGCTATGGGAAGAAATATTAAAGACGTACTTCCAAAAGATACAAAAAATACTCCTTTTGAGGAAATTGAATTGCTCAGGAATGTAAGGAATTATAAACAAATCGCCTATGTTATATCTCTGTCTGCAGGTGATCCCGGATTAAAGCAATACGTTATGGCTGCACATGATATGTACAAAGTAAAAGTGTCCGGCGGAACTACTGCAGTATCGACTCCAGGATTCATACCTTATATTAACGACCAAAATCAACTTTATGGTCTTTTAGGCGGACTCAAAGGCGCAGCAGAATATGAATCAATGATTAAAGTTAAAGGTACTGCAACAAGCGGCATGGATGCACAGTCAGTTGCACACATTTTGATAATTCTCTTTATAGTTATGGGCAATATCAGAGCATTTAAGGATAAGAATCAAAAGGCATGATAAAATACTTAAGAACGACGACTATATTTATTTTATATACAATGAGATAAACGAATACTTGAATATTAAGTTTTATTAATAAGGATTACTATGAGTCAGTTTATGACAACTTTCGGTATCTGGTTGGGTGCTTTTTTTACTATAAGCATCTTCAGCTTTTTATATAAAGATAATCCTTTCTACAAATTAGCGGAGCAAATATTTGTTGGATTGTCAGCAGGATATTGGTTTATCTATACAATCTATAGTATATTGATACCTAATTTATTTGGTAAAATACTATCTGATTTCAACTCTAATATCATGCTTTTAATACCAGCATTATTGGGTATGATGATGTTAATCAGACTGATTCCCAAACTTGAATGGATAAGCCGCTATCCGATAGCATTGGTTATCGGAACATCAGCCGGAATCAGTATGCTCAGATATACTCAATCAGATGTTTTGTCACAAGTTGCTGCTACGATGATAAATCCATTGGGAATGAATACAATAGGGGAGAAGATTGGGAGTTTTATACTGATAATTGGTACAGTTTGTGTAATAATGTATTTTTACTTCAGTCGTAAGCAGGAAGGGATTTTGGGAGCTACATCAAAATTTGGAATATGGTTTTTAATGATAAGTTTCGGAGCTTCATTTGGATACACAGTTATGGCAAGAATTTCTTTATTGATAGGTCGGTTACAATTTTTATTGGGTGACTGGCTACATATAATCAAGCCTTAATAGAAAGGGGAGAAGATAATGGCACAATTACATCAAAGGTTCATTCAGATTGCAAAAAAATACAGTGGGAAAAATGCAGTTAGTGACAAAGCAACAGGCAGAGATTATAACTATAATCGTTTATTGATAGCTTCACTGATACTAACAGATAAGCTTAATGCTTACAATAGTAAATATTTGGGTATAATGCTGCCTACCTCTGCAGGTTGTATGTTATCTATTCTTGCTACTTTGATGGCAGGTAAAATTCCTGTAATGATAAATTATGCAACCGGAGCAATAGAAAACTGCATTTATGCTAGGGAAAAATGCAATTTTAAAACAATTATCACCAGCAGAAAACTCTTGGAAAAGTTAAATATTCATCAAATTGAACATATGGTGATGATTGAAGATATACTTTTGGAAGTTAAAATCTGGCACAAATTAAAAGCAGCGCTAATGTCAAAATTGCCTTATTCTCTTTTAAGTAAGCTTGTAAGCGACGGTCCTGATAACGAAACATCTGTTATATTGTTTACAAGTGGTAGCGAGAAAGAACCAAAAGCTGTACAGCTTTCCCACAAAAATATTAATCACAACGTAGATAATGTACAGCAGTTAGTTAATATTACACCTGATGATGTTTTTCTTTCAGAACTTCCATTATTCCACGTTTTCGGCTTAACCATAGATTTTTGGTTGCCAATACTAATCGGTTGCAGTATGGTAACATATCCCAATCCACTTGATTACAAAGAAATATGTAATTTTGTCAGAGAATACAAAGTTACTTTAATGGCTGCAACTCCTTCATTCTATTATGGATATTTGCTTAGAAGCGATCCTGGCGATTTTAGTAGCGTGCGGTTTGCTTTTGCAGGTGCGGATAAATTACCCCAAAAAGTCTATGATGGATTTCTGAAAAAGCACGGTGTAAAAGTTTATGAAGGTTATGGCGCAACTGAAACAAGTCCTGTGATCTCTGTGAATACTCAGGAAAACCACAAATTGAATAGCATTGGTAAACTAATTCCCAATGTTAAAGTAAAAATTGTTGATGTTGAAACAGGCAAAGAATTGGGCCCTAACAAAGAAGGCAAAGTTCTTGTCAAAGGCGACAATGTTATGACCGGATACCTGGGAGACCTGGAAGAAACTTTGCTTAGAATAAGGGATGGCTGGTATGATACAGGAGATATAGGGTTAATTGATGATGACGGTTTTTTATGGCACAAAGGCAGGCTGAAACGTTTTGTAAAAGTAGGTGGAGAAATGGTTTCGTTGGTTAAAGTTGAAGATGTTTTAAGCCGCTTATTGCCCGAAGATGTAATATGTTGCGTTGTTGATGTTCCGAATGTATCTAAGGGTGCTGATGTTGTGGCTGCTGTTGCAACAGGTGATTTTGATATGCAAAAAATTATGAAAGAATTGAAAAAAGAATTGCCTGCTATTGCAGTACCCAAGCAATTTGTTGTTATAGAAAATATTCCCATGATGGCTAGCGGAAAAGTTAACTTTAGAGAAGTAGAAATTATCTGCAGAGAACGTTTAAACGAAGAAAAATAGCTGCAAAAAAAAATAGATGAGTTTTTAACTATATGAGGTAAATTATCCTGAGAATGATTAATGAATTGGAAATCTGGAGTGTATTATTAGCAAATCCAACCTTTGGGAATGAAATACAAAATTTACTTGATATAGGCGAATTAATTTGGCTAAGGGGCTGGGCAGAAGCTAATGCAGGAAATGTGTCTATCCGTTTACCGGAATCTATAACAGAAAGTTTGATACAATTGCTACATTGCAATGTTAAGAATTATGTATGGTTCCTTGTTTCATCAACAGGCTCCCGATACCGTGAATTTAATAAATTGGGACTTCAGAATTTTAACTTGATAGGATTGGACAAAGCTGATTTTAAATCTGGAATTTCAAACAAACAAATTATATTCCCTGAATACCGTAAACCGACTTCAGAATGGGTCACCCACTTATCAGTTCACGAATGGCTTTATCAAAACAGAGATAACGATACCATAGTTCTTCATGCACATCCTACAGATTGGATTACCATAAGTAATTGTAGAAAATATAAAGATTCAAAACCTGAACTTATCAAAGAAATCAGAGAAAGCCTTCCAGAATTGAATATTTATTTTCCCCAAGGCATTACTCTTTTACCATTCGCTGTCCCTGGTTCTGATGAGCTTGCTGAACTGACTGTTAAAGGATTAAATCAAAGTAAAATTGTTATTTGGGAAAAGCATGGTATATTAATCACTGCAAAAGATGTAAATTGTGCTTTTGATTATCTGGAAATTGTATCCAAGGCCGCTTCAGTTTACCTTGCTCACGGTAATTAATTTATTTATTTATTTACTTACTATAATTTATCATCTCTCTTCTCCCATGTTTCAAAGGAAAGATTATAACCTGATTCAGAGATTTTCTGCTCGAATGACATTATCTCCCATTCTTTCCAGTTTACATAAGGAAAATAAACATCACCCTCAAATTTATAATCTATTCTTGTAAGATAAATCTTGCCTGCAAATGGAAGAAACTGCCTGAAAACTTCCGAACCTCCAATTATAAATACTTCCTGGTCAGGATATTCAGCAAATACCTGCTCAATAGAATTCACTGTCAGGCATCCGTTGATTTGGAATGATACATCTCTTGTTAAAATTATGTTTATACGTCCATCAAGAGGTTTACCGATTGATAGCCAGGTGTTTTTCCCCATTACAACAGGGTGACCCATGGTTGTATCCTTAAAGAATTTAAAATCCTCTTTTATTAACCAGGGAAGGTGATTGTTTCTACCGATAAGTTGATTTTTGTCAAAAGCAACTATAATAGATATGATAGTCAAATGAGATCCTACAAAGTAACATTCATAAATGAGCTGAGTGGAGGAATCTCAAGCGTTTTGAAATCCTGTCCACTTGCAGCTTTTAAAAAGTACTCAACACAAACAGGGTCAAACTGGGTTCCCGAACATCTTTGTATTTCATCAGAAGCCTGGGAATGAGTAAAAACATCTCTGTAGCTCCTTGAACTCGTCATAGCATCATAAGAGTCAGCTATTGAGACAACTTTCGCCAGAAGCGAAATATCGTGACTTTTTAAGCCTTTGGGATATCCAGTGCCATCGTATCTTTCATGATGCTGTGAGACAATATTGATTATTTCTTTATCCAAAGCTATTGGACGAATAATCTTTTCACCAATAAGCGGGTGTTGACGAATTAGATTTAGTTCTTCAAAACTAAGAGCAGCAGGTTTATGCAGCAATGTTTGATATATACCTATTTTTCCCAAATCATGAAAGATTGCTCCGTTTCTAAGTGATTTTAACTCAGAAGTAGATAAATTCATTGTCTGACCAATAATCAAACTAATATTTGTAACTCTTTCAGAATGCCCTTTTGTATAAATGTCACTTGCTTCAAGAGCATTAATCATAGCTAATACAGTTCTGATGAAATTAAGTTCTAATAGAATATTAGCATCGTAAAGTTCTTTTGCTTTTTGCTCTAATAATTTTTCTAAATTATTGGTGTAGAGTTCATTTTGAATGAGTAAATGATGTTTTTGTACAGCTTGTTTTACTGATATTTGCAATTCACTCAGGCTAAAAGGTTTTCTAAGAAAATCATAAACACCTAATTTAATAGCATTCTGCATGGTGCTAACTTCTGCAAATCCTGTAATCAGGATAACAGGAATTTTTGAATTGATTATATTTATTCTTGATAGAAGTTCTAACCCATCCATACCGGGTAAGTTAATATCAGATATCACAGCATCAAAATCATTTTCTTGTATAAAAGATAAAGCAGTTTCAGAGTCAGATGCTAATATAACATCGTATTTTTCCCTAGATTTTAGTGCTGTTCCGATCAGGTCAAGCATTGAAGGGTCATCATCAACAACAAGGATTTTGATTATTTGTTCCATATCTTATTCCCGGTACCTATCGACTATATACTATTAAGATTGATTGATTAGATCTCTCTTAATTTGGAAAGAAATTCAAAATACTGAATTACCCGGCTATAACTTCTTTCACTTCCGGGATTTCTTCCTTAAGTATTCTTTCAATACCGGCTTTAAGTGTTAATGTAGCCATCGGGCAAGTACCGCAAGCTCCTGTAAGCCGCACTACAACTGTATTATCATTTTTAATGTCTATTAGTTCTACATCACCACCATCAGCTTGTATGGAGGGACGTATTTTAGCAAGGACTTCAATGACTTTTTCTTTGTTAATCATAAATGCTCCATAATTCAATAAATTTAATTAATTACAAACTAGAATAATACAATTAATAACTAAACACGTTATTTTGACAAGCCTTTTTTCTAAATTGGTTCATCATTTTGATTTCAATGTACTGGAATGCGTTGTCAAATAATAAAAAGAAGGAATAAAAACAAGAGTAAGGAAAGTTGAAACAATCAATCCACCAATTGTTACTATACCCATAGATTGACGAAATTCTTTACCTGAACTTCCAACGCCTAATGCCATCGGCAGCATTCCTATCACGATAGCAAGAGTACTCATAATGATTGGTTTCAGTTTATGCCTGGCAGCTTCCAATAATGCATCGTGAGCTGTAGCCCCATCCCGCCGCCGCATATTTACATAATCCAGGATTAAAATCGCATTGTTAACGACAATACCCACCAGCATGATGATTGACATCATTGAGAAAATGTTCATGGTTGTTCCGGAAAAGAACATAGCTGCAAAGACTCCGATCAAAGCTAAGGGTAAAGTTGCTAAGATCATTAAAGGTTGGGCAAAACTCTCCAAAATAGCTGCAAGAAGCATATAGGTAAGTAATATCGCCAGAATAAAAGTACGCATCATATCTACCATTGTTTCTCTCAGCATTTCGCTATCACCACCCATGGCGATTTCATAACCTAAAGGCATTTCCACTTTGCCAAGCTCAGCTTTGATTTGGCTCGTGACATCACCCAGATTTGCACCGGTAGCTACTCCACCAGTAAATTGTATTGCTTTGCGTTTATCATGATGAGTTATCTTATTAACTCCATTTGCGAAAGTAATGTCAGCCAATTGGGATAAGACATAATTCTTACCATAAATAACAATCGGCAGACTACGCAATTTTTCAGGTGAATCAACTGACATAGTTTCCATGGATAATTTAATGTCATATTCATTACCTTGTTCCCTATAAGTTGTAGAAACCATTCCTTCCACTGACGTACGCAGAGCCATAGCCAAATCATAAACACTGGCTCCGACTTCTGCCATTTTAACTCTGTCCGGGACGATGGTGAGTTCTGCTTTACCGCTTCTGGTACTTGTATCCAAATTGATTAAGCCCGGAATGTTACGGATTTTAGGCAGAATTTGCATTTTTAATTGTTCCATTTTGTCTGTATCTGTACCCAGCAGGAAAAATTCTATCGGAGCAGAAGCACCGAAAGTCTCAGTGGCTGAGACTTTGATTCTTACATTAGGAACTTGTGCCAGATCA
This sequence comes from Cloacimonetes bacterium UBA6097, assembly GCA_002435865.1. GTDB lineage: Bacteria > Cloacimonadota > Cloacimonadia > Cloacimonadales > Cloacimonadaceae > UBA5614. The sequence continues at coordinate 119,792 of DIWV01000001.1, forward strand.
GTAATAAAAACTCCTAACATCTGATTCGTAGTTAACTTTCTGTATTTAGCTTCAACTAACTGAATATCAGTAGAAGCCAGGTTTGTACCTTTATCAATCTGTCCTTGTGAGCCAAGATTGGTGACAATGTACTGTACTTCTTTATGCCTGGCAATTAAGTCCGAGATATAATCCAGTGTTTTGCTTGTTTGTTCCAGATTAGTACCTTGAGGTAACTCTGCAGAAACATTGATATATCCCTGATCAAGCATCGGCATCATTTCAGAACCGAGGAAAGGAACAAGTCCCAAACTGGAAAGAAAGACAATAAAAGTCACAATCAATAGTCCTGCAGCTCTTTTTTTGTTCTCCAACACCCAATGCAGCATTGATTCATACCATTTACCAAAACGTTCAAACATAGCGTCAAAAGCTCTGCCAAAGCGCGTTGAAATAGCTTTTTCAGGAAGCAGTCTTGAAGCCATTAAGGGTGTAACGGTAAAAGATACTATTAAAGAGATGACGGTTGCAACTGTAACAGTAACACCGAATTCCTTAAATACCTGACCTATCATAGATGTCATTGTCGCAATTGGAAGAAACACAACAATATTGGTTAGAGTTGATGCAAGTACAGCAATTGCAATTTCACTTGTTCCAATTTGAGAAGCTTCTACATTTGAGTTTCCCATTTCCTTGTGTCTGAATATATTCTCCAACACAACAACTGAATTTGTCACCAATATACCAACAGATGTTGAGAGCGCCATCAAGGTCATTACATTCATGGTAAATCCCAATGCTTTTATAAACATAAATGTAGATATAATTGAAATAGGCATTGCTATTCCAACTATGAGAGTAGAGCGCAAATCATGCAAGAAAAGCAAGAGTATCAAACCCGTAAGTAAAATTCCTATAAGTATATTACTCATAGTATCACTGACAGAAGCTTTAGTAAATGAAGAATCATCTCTGATAACAGTAAGTTCTACACCTTTGGGTAATTCTTTCTGTATCTGAGGAAGTTCTTTCTGAACCTGTTCAGCAATTTTTACAACATTACCATCTGAACTTTTAATGAGGGAAAGGCGCACTACATTTTCCTCTTTCTGCATCTTGGGTACATTAAAGTAGATTGCTCTCTGGCGCACGGTCTCATATGCATCTGTTACCTCAGCAATCTGACCTAATTTCTTGGGACCAAATGCTGTGGGAACTTCTGCGTTCCTGAGTTCGTCAATGTCCTGATACTCACCTTTTAACCTGACAGAATATTCCTGTGTACCTTTACTGAATTGTCCGGCAGGCATATCCATATTTTGCATGGCGAGAATCTGTGCCATCTGAGATAGTGATATGGAACTCTCAAACACTGTTTGGTCTTTGAGTTTTATATTAATCTGACGTTTATTACCGCCATTCAAATCTACATTGGCAACACCTTCAATCTGAGAGAAACGGTCTTTGAGCTTTTTATCTGCTATATCATATAAAGCTCTGCCATCGACGTTTCCGGTTAAAACTATATCCATAAAAGGAAAGGCATTGATATCCACTTTCTGGACAACAGGTTTCTCTGCATCGGTCGGTAACTGGGTGATGATACCATCAATCTTGTCTTTCACTTCCTGATTGGCAATATTAACATCTTTACCCATCTTGAACTTAATCACGCAGATACTCACATTATCCATTGAATAAGAATCAATATTATCTATCTGGCTCACTGTAGCTACAGCGTCTTCTATCTTTTTGGAAATCTGGGTCTCAACTTCTCTGGGACCTGCTCCCGGATAGACTGTAGATATACTGATATAGGGAATTTTCATCTCAGGCATCATGTTTAAAGGTAATTGAAAATATGCCAGAATACCGAATACAATGAAAACCATGAACATCATAATTATCATTACGGGGCGGTTCACTGATATTTTGGAGAGAAACATCTTATGTCACCTTATTTCACAATCTGGACAAGGCAGTTATCTGTTAAAAGGTTAATCCCTTCTGTAATCAGGCGGTCACCGGCTTTGAGCCCCGACACAACTTCAAACTCAATACCATTATCACTCTTCGTAACAATTTCTGTTTTGATCGCTTTGTTATCCTTTTCTAACCAGACATACTTTTTGTCATTTTCATTTATGATAGATTTGCGTTCAACTACTATGGCATTGTTGATTCTGGATATTTCGAGCTTGATTTCCAGTGTAATGCCACTGATGATTTGTTTGGGATGAGTATCAAAAACAATCACAGCTTTGAAAGCCTTTTTATCCTGATCCATAGCCATAGATACAGAAGTGACCCTACCTGTAAAAGATTGATCACCCCAGGTGGCAATAGCTTTGAGGTTTTTTTTAAGATACTGGATTTCAGAATCAGGAATCCAGATTTCAGCTTTATACTTGGAAGTATTTGATACTATAAACAAAGGATCACCTGGATTTACATGGTCTGCAGGACTTACTTTCATTGCTGTGATGAAACCGGAAATCGGAGCTTTAACATATATCATTTGAGTTGATGCATTCAGATTTGCTTTTGCTACTTTATAGCCTGTAGCAACATTATCCATATCCTGTTGACTGATAGCACCCTGGGCCAATAATCTCTGCATGCGTTCATAGGTTTGCTTTGCATTCAGAAAAGCTGAATTGGTCTGTTCGTATTGAGCTGCAGGTGTGTCTTGGGGAAAAGTTATAATGACCTGGTCTTTCTTAACATAATCTCCAACCTTAGCATTGACTTTGAGAATCACGTCATCAACCATAGCTTTGGCAGTGCTTTCTTCTATTCCACTAAGAGGGGCATTGTATGTTAGTTCCTGTATAAAAGGTCTGGGGGCAATTTCTGTTATGCGGATTGGAATGCCGTTTTCTTTTTGCAATAGTTCCATGTTTTTTACTACTTCTTTCTTCTTTCCGCATCCTGTAAAACTTATCATCAGTGATAGTGTGAGAATTGATATAATTATTCCTTTCATTTCTTCCTTCCGTTATAATGTATAGCCTATAGCTTTTTTAAATTTTTGGTTCGAACTGATAACTTCATAGATTGAATTATAATAACTTAACTTGATGCTGTTTAGGGTAATTTGTGCATCAAAGACTTCTAATTGAATACCAACCTGATTTTCAAACCTTACCTGAGCCATTTGCAGACTCTTTTCAGCAAGTTTGATATTCTCTAATTGTACATTATAATTTTCTATTGCATTCTGTAAATTTTGCCAGGCCTGTCTGACTTCCAAAGCTATTAATTCTTTAGTATCCGTTTCCTTAATCTGTGCCTGATAATAACCATGTTTTGCGTAAGAACGTTTAGCTGTGTTGGAAAGACCTGTAAAGATAGGTATGCTAAATCCAATCCCCACGTTGAAAGAAGTACCAAAGTCTTTTCGATCAATGTCATATCCATCCGCAGCAGTGAAAAGAGAGTATCCAGCAGTGATTCCTACATTTGGCAGATAACTTCCTTTTTCGGCTTTATATCTGATTTTCATAATTTCTGTGTTAATAGATATGAGTTGTAATTCTATTCTCCTGCTTTCCGCTAATGAGAGAGATGTAGGTAAATCTTCTTGTTGAGTTTCAGGAAGAGTAAACTCTCCGTCCAAGGATATTTCTGAATCCAGTAAACCTATTTGCTTTTTAAAAGCTGACATAGCTAGATCATAAGTATTATGAGCCTGCACAACATTGGGGCGTAGTTTGGCAACTTCAAGCTGAGCTCTAAGAAAATCAAATTCGGATACCTGGCCTTCATTGTAAAGAAGTCCAACTCTGCTGAGATGGCGGGTTGCTATATTTAGTGCGTCTTGCTGGATATCATATACTTTTTGAGCTAATATAGTTTGGTAAAACATATCAGTTGTTTTAACGATTACATCCTGTTCTAAGAGCCTGTATCTTAGTTTTTGAATGGAGCGGTATCGACTTACAGCATTTAATCCATTTATTAGCTTACCACCGGAAAAAAGTATCTGGTCGAATTTGACTTGTCCGGCTATAGAACCTTCTTTCTGAACTTTATCAGGTATAAATCCATTTGCCAATCCGGTTAAAATTCCTGCCAGCGTACTATCATTAGATGTTGCCGGATGCTCAAGGCTATCATTAAAATCAACACTTCCCGGAATAGCTGAATCGGGCAACCAGGTTGTGCTAAGTTGATAGCCACCCTGTAATGATATCTGTGGAAGCAGCATACCCCTTACATCATAATAAGTCTGGTCAGCTATAACAATATCTTCTTTAGCAGACAGTAAATCTTTGTTGTGCTGTTTTGCAGAATCAATACATTGTTCCAAGGTCAAAGCAGACAGATTCAGAGCTGTAAGTAACGGAATGACTAATAATAAAAAGCGTTTCATATCTGATTTCCTCCCTTTAGAATGCCATTTAACATAATTTGAACTATAATTTCGTAGTCAGTTTCAGCTTTCTTGATAAATACATCGGGATTTTTGATTATTATATTTGAATCTCCCAGTAAGAACCAATCATAAATAATTGCTACCAGCTTCTCGACTGAAACAGAAGTCGATAATATTTTCTGTTCGTAACCCTGCTCTAATATTTCCCGTAAGATTTTTGACATTCGCAGCTTATTGTTTTCTCTGAAACTATCAAGCTTGTGCAGATAATTACTGGGTATGTTCTTTATCTCATCCAACAATATCGGCGCATGCTCATTGGCAAGTTTGATCGGTAGTCTGATAGCCATGGAGAATTTGTTTTCAAAACTCGTTTCTTCTGATATTCTCTTTTTTAAAGTCTGATAAAAAACTTCAGAATGTTGCCTGACAGTTTCCATGAAGATTTCTTCCTTAGACTCAAAATAGTAATAGATTGTCCCCTTTCCAAGTCCTGCATCTCCAGCTATGTCGTCTAAAGATGTTTTTGAATAACCATATCTGTGGAAGAGATTATCTGCAGCTTCAATGATTTGTGCTTTTTTGTCCGTGTTTTCTAGCATAAGACCTTCCTTATGTTTATACTTATTATTTTTTACAATTCAATAACATATATATTGCTCATCGAATCATCTTATTATGCCATGATTTTCAAGGGAGTCATCAGGGAGTCATCAGGGAGTCATCAGGGACTTAGTCCCTGATGACTCCCTGATGACTCCCTGCCAGGTCTTTGTGACCGGCAGGTGATGAACATGCACAATCAGAGAAGTATAAGACTATCAACAAGATAGCGTTAAACCAACATACTATGATACTATTATCGTATTGTGGTCGAATTTGTCAATAAAAAAAGAGCAGAAGATATCTCCTGCTCTTGAGTGAAGTAATCTAATTAATTGTTCATAGACAATTCTTGAAGGACTTTGCTCATAAAGTTTTTAGAACCATCTCTCGTCATATATGATAATGGAAATCCGAGAATGTAACAGGAGTTTTTCGTCGTTACCTTTTTAATACCCACTATTTTCCCGTTAACCCTGTTAAAATCAGCCTGAGTTGTGGGGCAATAAGCAGAGGTAACTGCCGTGAAAACCGGTTTACTTACATATTCATAAATAGGAGCGACACCGGAATTAGCGCTTGTATCATATAAATTAAACAAAGTAACCGGTCCTAAGCCTTTCCTGCCATTAATCAATGGCACAAAGCTGCTTTCGTTGGGATCAACAATTATTGTCTGACCGTTATAAACGTAGTTTTCTGGCAATGGATTTGTAAGGTTTAAATCGAATGCGAGCGGTATATCACCATATGCAGGTAACTTGGACTTGGCTTTAACAAACCATGGACTTGATGCAAGAGAATTAGTTATACTTGTTGTAGCATTTAAATTGTATGTAACACCAAAATATTTCTCAATTGTCCTTTGACCAGCAAGCTGAATGGCTTGGGCTGCACTGCTCAGATTTCCCCCTGCTGAGATAAGCATATTGCCGCCCTGGTTCAGGTATAGTGCAAAAGCATCTTGTTCACCCGGAAGGTTAGAAGTGCTAGTAGGATAATCAGAATGGTATACAATAAGTTTAAATCTTTGGATATCACTTAATGCAAACTTCCTTTGACGTATGTCAGAATAAGTCATAGTTTCACGGTTCAATGTTACTTTTTCTCCATTATAAGAGCTAAGCATATTAGCATATCTGGCATTAATTGAATCCATGGGAGCAAAGTTTACATTATTAAGATCATCATCAAGAATTAAGATGCCGCTTTTCTGAGCTTTTTCAACCGGGTTAATAATCTTAAACTTAAACTCTGCAGGAGTTGGATCAAACACATCCTGTAAATCAACAGCCCGGACCTCAAAGAAATGGTAGGGATTATCAGGTGTGTTGGCTGGCAGATTAGTTAAAACAATCGTTTGTCCAAGCGAACTGTTAACGGGAACACGCAGCCATTTTTTATGGGTTATTTGGTCTTCAACAACGTTGTCTTCATTATCTAAAGGAGGATAATGATAATAATCTCCATTAAGTCTGATATCAAAATGTGTAATTTCACTATAATAGTTTTTATTTGTATCTTCATCTAACAACAAATCGATTTTTTTATCATAGGGATCATCTGTAACTGTAAAACCTCCGCTTGCAAGTGCAATTCCGTATTCTCCGTGCCAACCCCAGCGGATCCAGGACTTCAGGTTACTGCTATTGACAGCAGTATAGTATCCCTCAGTATCCCTGAAAAATGGTGTGGCAAAAACAGCAGTATTATTGATTATTGTAAATGGAGAAACTTCAGGTGTAGAAGTATCAGAGTAATCTATGTAGTGATTGCTGCCCAAAGCATAAACTCTTTTATAATGTATTAATGTTTCGGGATGAAATCCTTCTTTTACAGAAAATCTGATAGAAGTAGTATCAGATATTATACCAGCCAAATCTACGACCCGAGCTATTACTTTTGTTACTGATTTCCTTACCCCTAAAGAATCATAGTCGCTTGATATAGAAGGGGTAGTTCTCTTGGTTAAAAGGTATTCATTTATTTTGGGACTGCCAAAAGTGCTAATCCAATCTGTTTCAGGTTCGTTAGGTAACGGCAGACCAGTAGCAGCATTTACTTTTTGTATCTTAAACAAATAATACCAGGCAGTCGCCTGTATAAATGGATCTGAATCATTCAAAGAAAAACTAAGTCTGATTCCGGTTCCAACTTGTCCGCCATCTGGATTACCTTTTGTTGTCGACAAAAAGCAGGTGGGTACACCTGAATAAGATTTGAATTTTCTATATGCAATGCGCTCACAAACAGCTCCGCGATTGTCAACGCAAATCACTTCAAACTTGCTTAATGTGGTATCTGGAAGACCGGCAGCTGTTGCAGCTATAAAATTGATTGTTGCATATTTATTGGTTGTCCAGATTGTTCTTTGAGCGGCTGGATCACTCAAAGAGACATTTTGTGGTGCCCCGGTTTTATAATGTAGAACCCATCCGGCTCCAAATCTATTTAAAACTTCCTGAGGTGTCACATCTCCCAAAGAATCGATATAGGAATTGCCTGATGTCGATATTGGATTATCAAATTCATCCAGTATTCTATAAGCATAGCCAGTAATAACTCCATCAGGATCAGAGGCATGCCAGTAAATCCTTTGCTGGAACAATGTAACTGCAGTAGAATCTGTGTATGGATTTAACGGATCATAACCCTCGTAGGATGTTATTCCAATAGATGGAGTTTTATTGGCAAAACGGCTACCCTGTTTTCCGCAACCCGGCAATAATAACCCTAAAGTAATAACTAATATAACTATAGGAAAGAGTTTTATACTCTTAAATCGCATCTTTCCTCCTATTAATCAAATATATTAAATCTCTGCTTATCATAAAAAATCAATCTCATTTATAAGTCAACTTATTTTCTGTTGACCTTGTTTCATTGTTGCTTCTAAAAGATTTCTAAGCAAAACGGAAGTTGTTATTGACCCAATACCGCCAGGAACCGGAGTAATCGCCAAAGCTTTTTCAAAGCATGAGTTATAATCTATATCCCCAACATAGATTTCGCCCTTCTTAATATCACTAATCAAATTAATGCCTACATCAATTAATATTGTTTTACGATCAATCATATCACTGGTTACATAGTTTGGTTTTCCTATGGCTGTGACTAATATATCTGCGGTTTTAATGACAGAAACCAAATTCTGAGTAAAACTATGACATATTGTCACAGTAGCATTTCCGTAATCAGTTTTATTCAATAGCAAACCAGCAAGAGGTTTAGACACAATAGGGCTTCTTCCCAATATAACAACGTGCTTTCCTCTTGTCTCAATCTGATAATGCTTGATTAATTCAATAACAGCCTGAGCTGTGCAGGGGACAAATCCTGCTTGAGATAGAAAAAGCTTTCCAAGATTAAATGGATGGATGCCATCAATATCTTTATCCGGATTAATGCTGCTGTTAATCAACTCATCTGAAATCTTCTTTGGTAAAGGCTTTTGAATCATGATACCATTTATCTTTGGATTAACATTAAGGTGTCCGATAATACCAATAAAAGAATCAATTTGTATTTTTTCAGGCAGGTCAGTTAATTCAATGTGCATTCCTAGTTTATTAGCTTGTTTAATGATATTCTGAACATAAAACACAGATGCAGGATCATGTCCTACGCGGATTAAAGCCAACGTAGGAATTAAAGATAGTTTACCTAAGATATCTTTAATCTGTTCCAATATTGCCTGAGCGACGAGTTTACCTGATAAGATTTTTTCCATAAGATTTATTCTATAAACTCTCTGATTCTTTCAATATTAACAGTTAGTCCTGTAGAAGAGTCTATTTCAATGAAAACACCATTAATCTGAAGCCCTGTATTGGCAACTTCATATCTAACAGGCATTCCGGTTCGCATCTTTTCAATTATCAAATGTTTTTTGACTCCAATTACTGAGTCATGAGGTCCTGTCATTCCTGCATCAGTTATATAGCCTGTACCAAAAGGTAAAATTTCTTCATCAGCAGTTTGTATATGAGTGTGGGTACCAATTATTGTGCTGACCTTACCGTCAAACATATGAGCAAAAGCTCTTTTTTCTGCAGTCGATTCAGCATGAAAATCAACCAAAATCGGTATGGATTTGAATTCATTATTTTGCAGGAAAGCATCCATAGCGCCATAAGGAGAATCACAAGCAGACATAAACATTTGACCAGTCAGACAAATCACAATCAAAACTTCTTTATTGTTTTGTAATCTGAGAGTTGGATTACCAACAGCTCCCTGAGGATAGTTAAGGGGTTTTATTATCCTGTTTTCAGATTGAAGATAATCATGAGATTCATATCTGTCCCAAAGATGGTTGCCGCTTGTAATAGCAGAAACACCTGCATCAAAAAGAGGTTTAGTTGTTTTTTCTGTTAGACCTTTGCCATCAGCAAGATTCTCTCCATTAACAATAAAGAAATCAGGTGAGTATTTGTCCTTTAATTTATCAATGTGATCAATAACCAAAGCTCTGCCAGGTTTACCGTATACGTCAGCCAAGAATACAATATTCATTATTTTGCTATAGCTACCTGTCGTGTTTCCCTGATTACGGTTACTTTAATCTGGCCTGGATATTGTACTTCTTTTTCAATCCGAGTTGCAATATCTGTAGCAATTACTGAAGCTTGTGAATCTTCTATTAATGCTGGTTCGACAATAATACGCAATTCTCTGCCAGCTTGTATCGCGTATGATTTGTTTACACCATCTATGGAATTTGCGATATCTTCCAGCTTAGTAAGTCTCTGCATATAAGTTTCTAGCATTTCTCTTCTTGCTCCTGGTCTTGCACCAGAAATTGCATCTGATGCTTGAGCTAAGACTGCATAAACTGATGTAGGTTCTACTTCTTCGTGGTGAGCTTCAATAGCATTAACGATTAATTTACCTTCACCGTTCTTTCTGGCAACGTTAGCACCCAAACTTGCATGAGAACCGTCAAATTCATGATCAAGGGCCTTGCCTAAATCATGCAAAAGACCTGCTCTGCGTGCAATTTCCTGGTCAAGATTAAGTTCGGCGGCAAGTATACCACAAATCCAGGCAGTTTCAATAGAATGCTGCAGAATGTTTTGTCCATAGCTTGTTCTGTAATTCAACCTTCCCAATAGTTTAATCAGATTTGGTGAAATATTATGAATGTTAGTATCCAATACTGCTTGTTCACCAAGTTTCATAAGGTTTTCATCCATCTCTTTATTGGTTTTTGCAATAATTTCCTCAATTCTTCCGGGGTGAATTCTTCCATCTGAAATCAATTTTTCCAAAGCTAACCTGGCAACTTCCCGACGTATAGGGTCAAAGCAAGATAAGACAACAGCTTCTGGTGTGTCATCAATTATCAGGTCTACTCCAGAGGCTTTTTCAAAAGTGCGGATGTTTCTGCCTTCACGGCCAATGATCCTGCCTTTCATTTCATCGGAGGGGAGTGAGACTACAGAGACTGTTGTTTCTGAAACATAATCAACTGCCATTCTTTGAATTGCAGTTGAAAGTATTTCAGCAGCCTTTTGATTTGCATCAAGCTTTATTTGTTCAATTGTTTGTTTTACTTCGTTTGATGCAACTTGTCTGGCCTGATTGATTAGTTCTTCTCTCATTCTTTGTATTGCTTCTTCTCTGCTTAACCCGGCAACTTCAGCTAACTTGTTTTTTTGTTCTAATATTAGATTATTATATTCTGTGCCTTTTTGATTAACTTCTGTTTCTCTGTTTTTCAGATTTCTTTCCTGATCAGTTAGCATTGATTCTTTCTTGTCCAGAGTCTCAAGTCTTTTATCTAAACTGCTAAGACGCTCATTGTATTTCTTTTCCTGAGACCTGAGTTCATTTTGCCGTTCTTTAATCTCTTTTTCATAGTTGTTCTTTTGTTTAAACCATTCATCCTTAGCTTCAAGAATAGCAGTTTTTTTGGCATTCTCAGATTCTTTCCGGGCATCTTTTTTGATTTCATCAGCCATAGACTTAGCATGAGCAATTATTTTAAAAGCAGAATTTCGTTGAATAATATAGATTATAATTGCTAAAAGTATGCCTATAGCTATCCCTATAGCGATTGACGCTATATTTATATGCATCACTTACCTCTCTTTAAATTGCGATATAGAAAACTAAAGAATACTATATCACTTTCATCTATTAAGCCTGCTGATACCGTGATAATTTGTTCGTCAAGAGTCGTATTCAATGTGGGCATCTACCTTTTTGGTTTTACGTGTCCGTGACTAAGACGGCATGCGCGCTGCCAATGGCTTGATTCCCTTGACGTAGTTGACTCTACTACAAATTAAAACACGCGTATCGCAGGCGATTATTTTACATTTGTATCCTGGATGAATGCTGATATCATTTGATTCATCCTTTCAAGTTCATCTTTCAATTCCTGATTATTTTTAGTAAGCTCAATTATCTTTTCCTGCAGTTGTAAACTGCATAAAAGCAATAATTTGTTATATTCAAGCAGTTCATACTGCTCTCCAAGTTCAATTAAATGTGTATTCAGTTTTTCTGCAATAAGGCGAAGCTTTTGAGTATCTTCACCTTTAAGCTTATATTTCCTGCCGAAAATTTCTACTTCAATCGAACTCATAATTATCTAACAAGTTAAATTAAAGTTTATCAATTTTAGGGATAAGGTTATCAATTTTGGTGTTCAAATCACCTGCAAAATTTTCAAAGCTGTTCACAACCTGTTGTAGTTCCTGGTTCTTCTTTTTTATTTCATTAAGTTCATCGGTTAGTTTTGTATTGTTGCTCAGAGCAGTTTGCAAATCACTTTGAAGTTTTTTAATCTGCTCCAAATAACCCGTATTATCACTGGATTTATCTTTTAAAGCAGCTTCTAATTCATTCAATCTTTTTTTATCAATAGTGTATTGTTCAATAAGTTTCTGAACTTTATCGTGTAATTGTAATGCTTGTGTATCCACTATTTCACCTCATTTGGATATCCCAAAGGGATTTCAGGGTTTTTACTATTAAATCTATTATGCTATCAACCTCATCATCTGTCAATGTTTTTTCAGGATGATTAAAAAATATTCGATAAGTTAAGCTTCTGAATCCATTCGGAATTTGCTTTCCTTTATATTCGTCAATGAGAGACATATGACTGATAGATTCCAGATCAGTTTTACAGACACATTCGGCTATCGCTTTGTGACTTATCCCATTTTGGATCAGGAATGATATATCTCTTTCAATTGATGGAAATCTCGGAATGGTATGATAAACATTTGTCATATTTCTGGTTACTGTGATCAATATATCCATGGCAATGTCTGCAATCCACACATCATGTTTCAGTTCAATAATATCTATGCCAAACAGAGCTGCTATTGACGGTTTCAACTTTCCATATTCAGCTAACAAAGAATGTCCCACTACAATGCGTTGAGATTCAAGCTCTTCTAAATATTCCGATACATGATTATCATAATTCAGGTCAGATATTCCCAGCAATTTTAGAAGTCCCTCGATAATACCTTTAATTGCATAGAAATCGACCTTTCTTGCTTGATTCTGCCAGTGAGATTCCTCAGAAGTACCCAACCACAATATACTCAATCTTTCAACCTCAGATTTGGGTAGTGCACTATTCTCATAAAAAACTTTATTCATTTCAAACAATCTAAGTTGCTTTGAGCCATGGTTAAGATTATAAAGTGCAGTTTGAATCAACTGCACAATCAGATTCGTCCTCATTACAGAGAGTTTGCTGTTTTGAGGATTTACTATCACAATTTGTTTTAAACGATCATCATCATTATTTAATCCTAACCCGTTAACCAGATGAGGTTCAGTAAAGCTAAGATTTATAACTTCCCGGAATCCGTTATAGACAAGATAATCAGCCGTTTTTCTCATCAGATAAAAAGCATGTCTATCCATTATATGTGTGATTTTTGACTTTTGAGTCACTTTATCCATACCATGTAGTCTGATAACTTCTTCAATTAAATCAATTTCTCGTGTTAAATCTACACGTTTCGGGGGAATTTCAAAATAAAGTGCTTCATCTATTGGTTCTATTTCATGTAAATGAGTATTATTCAGAGGTCTAATATCAAAATAAAGTGATTCTTCCTGACCCTGAACTACTTTTGGAATAGTTTCACCTGATTCAGGATAGGGTTTATTGATGTTGCCCTCGCCTAAATAGATCAAGCCTAATTTAGTAAGATATTTTACTATCTGCTCTTTACTGAGATTAATGCCAATAGTTTGTTTAAATCTGCCTGGTCTGATGGGCACAATTACAGGTTTACTTTTGTTTTTCCAATCATCAAGTGTCCCCAGACAAGCTATACCGCCTGCAAGCTCAATAATCAGTTGCTCAGCTCTTGCACTTGCATATTTAGTAGTTTCCGGAGCTAACTGCCTTTCAAAACGGTATGATGAATCTGTTGATATTTTATGTTTAAAAGCAGTTCTGCGAACAGAGGAATGATTAAAACAAGCAGCTTCTAAAACTATATTTGTAGTATCAGATGTTATATGAGAATTAGCGCCACCTATAATTCCTGCAATCGCCACAGCTTTTACTTCATCAGAAATAACTAAATCATCTTCTCCAAGTAAATAGGTTTTACCATCAAGGGCAGGAAAGGATTCATCTTTTTGCGCGTTTCTTATGACAATTGTGGGTGTTCCATCTGTTTTATGAAGTTTATCATAATCAAATGCATGCAATGGATGCCCTGTTTCAAGCATAACGTAATTTGTGATATCAACAATATTGTTAATTGGACGTAATCCTGCTTTTATAAGCCGGATTTTCAACCAAAGGGGAGAATCCCCAACAGAAACATTTCTGAATACTTTTGCTGTATATCTTGGACACATTTCCTGATTTATATTGTTCAATGACAGATAATCTGTAACTTGCAGTTCAGATTCTTTTGCTGTTTTTAAAATATCCACTTTAGGACTAGTTAATTTGCTATTAGTACTTGCTGATAAATCTTGTGCAATACCAAGTAATCCCAGCAAATCAGGCCTATTGGGAGTAATTTCCAGTTCGAATATTGTGTCAGGTAGCTTGATGATATCCTTTATTGAGATGCCAACCGGTGTATCCGGGGGTAGAACCATTATTCCCGTATGATTATCAGAAAGACCAATTTCTTTTTCCGAACACAGCATCCCTGATGATTCTACTCCACGCAAATGTGTTGTTTTAATAATCTGATTTCCCAATTTTGTTCCCGGTAATGCTAAAATTCCAATAATATCATTAGTACAATTGGGAGCACCACAAACAACCTGGATTTTTTCTTTTCCCGTATCAACCTGGCAGACAAACAAGTGATTACTATCTTTTATTAATTGGCAATCAAGTATTTTGGCTGTTATTATGCTGTCTTGCAAAGCACCAACATTAAGTACATCTTCTACTTCAATACCGGAAAAAGTCAGAACATCTTTCAGATTATCTACGTTTATGCTTAAATCAATATAATCTTTAAGCCATTCAAGTGAAATCTTCATACTTTTTCCCTTATCTGAATTGGCTTAAGACACGAACGTCATTCTCATATAATATCCTCATATCAGGGATATTATACTTCATCATTGCGATTCGGTCTATACCTAATCCAAACGCAAAACCGGTATATTTTTCAGAGTCGATTTTTAGAATATCAAAGACATTCGGGTCAACCATTCCAGCTCCGCCTAATTCCAGCCAACCGGACATTTTACATACTTTGCACCCAGCACCTTCACACATAACGCAACTTATATCCATCTCAGCAGAAGGTTCTGTGAAGGGAAAAAAATGCGGCCTGATTCTGGTTTGAACTTTATTACCGAAAAGAATCTGGGCAAAATTCTGCAGAGTGTCTTTCAAATCAGCCAAAGTAATTCCTTCATCAACAACCAGTGCTTCGACCTGATGAAAAACAGGTGAATGTGAAGCATCTGATTTATCATTACGATAGCATCTTCCCGGAGAGACAATCTTTATCGGTGGGGGATAGGTTTCCATTATCCTGACCTGAACCGTAGATGTTTGGGTACGCAGTAAATTACCATCTTTCAGATAAAATGTATCTGCTTTGTTTCTTGATGGGTGATCTTTTGGCGTATTCAGTGCATCAAAATTATGAAACTCATCTTCTATGTCAAAACCTTCTGCTATCTCAAAATTCATACTCAGGAATACATCTTCAATTTCCCTTAGAACTTTGGTCAAAGGATGAAGACTTCCAAGAGATGGAACAATTCCCGGCAGAGTTAAATCTAATTGGTCATCTTTAACTTTGTGCCAGCTGCTCAAACGTAATGCTGTTTCCTTGGCAACAATTAGTTCTTCCAATTGACGTTTAGCCAGATTTACTGACTGACCAAAAGCAGGGCGTTCTTCGGCAGGGATTTCTTTTAATCTTGTATATAATTCTGACAAAAGGCTTTTCTTTCCAAGATATTTTGCTTTAATGTTTACCAATTCATGCGAATCGTTACATACAGCAATTTCTTGTGTTGCACTATTTATGAGCTCCAGTAATTGATTTTGCACTTTCTAAGCCTTAATTACCTTTAACAATCTCCACAAGCCTGGTAAATGCTGATGCATCATGCCAGGCAAGATGCGCCAATACTTTGCGGTTGATTTCGACATTTGATTTATGCAAGCCACTGATAAATCTGCTGTAACTGATGTCATTTAATCTGCATGCTGCATTGATTCTGACAATCCATAATCTTCTAAAATCTCTTTTCTTTGCTTTCCTGTCTCTGAAGGCATAAGTAAGACCTTTTTCAACAGTCTGGCGTGCTATTTTATATGTTTTACTCCTAGCGCCCCAATATCCTTTTGCGGCTTTTAAATACTTTTTGTGGCGTTGTTTTGCTGCTACATTATTTGTTGCTCTTGGCATCTTAAATCTCCTTTATAATCCCAACATGCTTTTTACGCGTTTTTCATCACTCTTGTGAACAATAGCGCTGGCCCGAAGTTGTCTGTTCAATTTGGGACTCTTTTTGGTTTTGATATGTGCTGCTTTGGCATGATGCCGGACAATTTTTCCGGTGCCGGTTACTTTGAACCTTTTGGCAGCCGAACGGTTAGTTTTGATTTTAGGCATGGTTTATCTCCTTATCTGCTTATATAAAAACTAATAAAATCAGATTAAAACTGATTTACTCTATAAAATTCTTGTTTATTCGCTTACTGCTTCGTTATTTTGCTCAGGTTGGGTGCTGCTTGTGATATCTTCTTTTTCTTTTGCCATTTTTTCTAAAATACGATCAATATCTTTTTTGGGAGTCATGATTATTGACAGTAAATTTCTATCACTTACAGGATCTGCATCTGCATCTGCAATAACTGAAAGATCTGTTTTTAATCGTTCCAAAACATCATATCCAAGCTCTTTATGAGCCATTTGACGACCTCTGAAACGTACAGTAAACTTCACCTTATTATGTTGTTTTAAAAACTTAATTGCATTATTTTTCTTAAAATTGAAGTCATGCTCTTCAGTATTGGGACCAAACTTTATTTCTTTGAGTTCTACTTCATGATGTTTTTTACGAGCTTCTTTGAATTTCTGCTCTTTTTGGTAATAGTATTTACTGAAATCCAGGATTCTGCAAACAGGTGGATCTGCAGTAGGGGAAATCTCTACTAAATCTAAATCTGCATCTTCAGCTTTTTTTAATGCATCTTTTATTTTTACTATTCCTAACATCTTACCGTCTGCATTGATTAACCTGACTTCATTAACTGTAATCTGGCTATTAATTCTCTCTTTTGGAACAACTTCCTTCGTTTTTGCTTTGCCGCGTTTAATCCTTATTATGGGAACCTCCTTGTTATCTGTTAAACCGGTTGTTCTGACTTTTATAAGCCCCGGAAAACAAAAAAGGCGGATAAAATATCCGCCTGCTTTATTATATAACTTATATACTTTATATAACCTTACAAGCATTTTCAGCCATAAGGTAGAAGCAGACAGCTTCATTTAAATTCCACATTTGATTGTATAGTTATACCGTCAAGTAATTTATCTTTATCAATAATATGTACTATACTATCTGTCAATATCTAAGCGTTTATTGCTTTAACATTCATTGCTTATCCCTCTTTCAATCCGTTGGAGATGTAAGGGAGATGCTAGGGTGATGTAAGGGTCGCACCCTTACATCACCCTAGCATCTCTGACTAATAACCATAGCATCGTGAAAGGAGGATAGAATAACTGTACAGCAATCCGGGAAGCCGATAATACTTTGATTACCACTCCGGTTCGTAATTAAGCTTAATAATCCGTTTCGATTATCCATAGAGTCTGTTTATTTTCATATACATATAAAAAAGATTTTGACAAACTAAGGCTTTTTAGATTTGCATCACTTCTTAAATGTATTGATTGATAAAAAGATGCAGAATTAAGATTTGAGTTTAAAATAAAACTGAGGCTGATATGATGTTCGACATTAATAATATTAGGCCATTGCTGGAAGAAGATACTTCCATTGTAGGTGATAATGATAAAATCCATTTTGACAACGTTAAGACCTTGAAAGAAGCAGATGAGCATTCTTTGGTTTGGTGCAAGCTTGAAGGTGAGAGCTTATTGGCACAAATAGAAGCAACAAAAGCTAAAATCATCGTATGCGGCAATAAAACTGAAATTCCGGATAAATACCAAAAACAAAAGTGTTTTATCATTTCTGAAAGTCCAAAGCTTCAGTTTTCAAAGATAGTAAATGAACTGTTTAATAAAATAATAAATCCAGTTATTCATAAAACAGCCGTAATAGATGCCGAAGCTGTTATTGGAGAAGGAACTTCTATTGGCGCTAATACAGTTATCGGCAAGTGCAAAATTGGTTCAGGATGTATCATTAACTGCAATTGCCATATCGATGATAACACAGAAATTGGTGATAGGGTAGTGATAGGATCATCAACAGTAATTGGCGGAACGGGATTTGGCTATTCAAGAGATATAGATGGTAAGCTTGTCTTGTTTCCGCATGTGGGCGGCGTAGTCATTAAAGATGATGTTGAAATAGGCTCTAATACATCAATTGACAGAGGTTCTCTTGGAAATACAATAATCAGCAGCGGAGTAAAAATAGATAATCTTGTACATGTAGCGCATAACGTTTTTATTGGGAAGAATTCCCTGATAATAGCTAATACTGTATTGGGCGGAAGTGCAATAATTGGTGAAAATACCTGGATTGCTCCTTCAGTATGCTTAAAGAATGGAGTTACAATAGGGGACAATGTCACTGTTGGAATGGGTGCAATTGTTACAAAAAATATCCCTGATGGCGAAACGTGGGTCGGTAATCCTGCCATGCCATTGGAACAATTTATGAAACAAAGGAAAAACGGATAATAATTATGAATAAAAGAGTATTAATTCTATCTCCTCATACTGATGATGCAGAATTAGGCTGCGGAGGCATGATTGCCAAATACTTGGAAGAAGGGTCTGAAATTTTTTGGGTTGTGTTTTCTACTGCAGAGGAATCACTGCCAGGCAATTTGCCCAAAGATACTTTAACAAAAGAATTTACGTCTGTCACCAATTATTTGGGAATCAAAGAATCTAACATTCTTATCTATAATTTTAAAGTTAGAAAGTTACATGAAAACAGACAGGATATTCTGGAAATACTAATCAAACTCAGAAAAGAATTTAATCCCAATCTTGTGGTTGGACCATCAATCAATGATTTTCATCAGGACCATATAGTTATAGCCAATGAAATGATAAGAGCTTTTAAAATGAACAGCAGTATTATCTGCTATGAATTACCGTGGAATCATGTTTCTTTTAATTCACAGTTATTTGTTAAGCTTGATGAGAAACATATGGAGAAGAAATTGTATATGTTAAATTTCTATAAATCGCAGATTGATATCAACAGATTTTACTTTTCTGAAGATTTCATAAAGGGACTGGCTTATACCAGGGGAGCTCAGGTTGGCTGCAGATATGCAGAATCTTTCGAAGTAATCAGATGGATAGTGTAGGTTTTATTTATGCTTGATACAATTGGTATTATAGGTATTGGAACTATCGGTTCTAAATTGATTCCTTATCTTGCATCAAAGAACTATAAAGTTATGGCATATAATCATAAAAACATAGAAATGCATCGAAGTAATGTTCAGGAAATTTATTGCAAACGTTATAAATGCTTAGAAGATTTTGAGAGTAAAATCATTTTTACTGAGAATATCAATGATTTAAGTAATTTACCGTTGATTATAGATGCAACTCCGGACAAATACGAAGTAAAGAAAGAACTTTATAATACATTGGATAAAATCTGTTCTAAGGAAACTGTTATAGGTTGCACAACTTCAAGTCTTGATTTGAATGTTTTAGCAGAATTCTACAGACAGGATAATTTTTTTGGCTTTCATGTATTCAATCCTCCGGATAAAATGCAGTTGATTGAACTATCTTTTCATGATGATGTATCGCTAATGTGCAGAGATATCATGAACAATTTGAAATCGAAATTAACAGATAAAGTCTTTGTCGAGCTACCAATAATTCAGGGTTATGTAGTAAACAGGCTTCTTTTTGTATATTTAAATGCTGCATATAATTACCATTTATCAACCTCTATTGATTTTGATAAAATAGATTCGTGCATGAAATTAGGGATAAATGCTCCGATGGGTCCGTTTCAGTTGTCTGATTATATTGGTAATGATGTCTGCCTGGATATATTGAAGCAATTCTATCATAGCCTTGATTTACCAGAATATAAACCCAGTAAATTATTATCGGATTATGTTGAGAAAGGTCTTTTAGGTAAGAAAGTAAAGAAAGGCTTCTATGAATATGAATAGAAACCTGTATTAAGATGACAGGGATAACAATCTATTAATAATTTATTATGAGAATAGCATTTTTAGGTCCATCCTATCCCTGGAGAGGTGGGATAGCACAGTTTGCTCAGAATTTTGCAGAGAAACTGGCTAATAATCATGAAATAATGATGTTTACTTTCATTAATCAGTATCCTGCCATTATTTTTCCTGGAAGCTATCAATTTGAGAAGTCTGCAATAAACTTCAATTTACCCACGCATAGAATCTTAACTCCATACAATCCGCTTACATGGTTCTCAGCTATTCATGATATTAATGGTTGGAATCCGGATATACTGGTTGTTTCATATTGGCTTCCTGTATTTGCACCTGCCTATGGATTTATTTTAAGGCATATTAAGAATTGTAAAATTGTATTTCTTATACATAATCTTGATTTTCACGAGAAGTGGCTTTTGGCAGATAAGTTATCAAAATATGCTCTTAAACCGGCACATTATTTCTTAACATTATCGAATATTAGTACAGATAAGTTGAAGTTACTTAAATCTGACAGGGATAGTCACATTTTACAGCTATTTCATCCTGTTTATGAGTTTATCAACACTCATACAGAAGCTGTTAAATATTCAAAAAGAATCTTGTTTTTTGGCTTTATCAAGCATTATAAAGGTTTGGACATCTTGCTTGAAGCAATGCCAGTGGTGATAAAAGAAATTCCGCAGATCAAACTGGTTATCGCAGGTGAAATTTATGGCGATAAAAGTATATATATTGACTTAATCAGCAAACTTGGCTTGGAAAACAATGTAGAAAGCCATTTTTCATATATCAGTGACGAGCAAATCGAAGAATATT
Source organism: Cloacimonetes bacterium UBA6097 (assembly GCA_002435865.1). Taxonomy (GTDB): domain Bacteria; phylum Cloacimonadota; class Cloacimonadia; order Cloacimonadales; family Cloacimonadaceae; genus UBA5614. The sequence continues at coordinate 140,425 of DIWV01000001.1, forward strand.
TCTCAGAATGTGATGTCTGTGTTCTTCCTTATCGTTCTGCTACACAAAGCGGTGTATCGCAAATGTCATTTGCTTATGAAGTTCCTGTAATTGCAACAAAAGTAGGCGGAATAGAAGAAACTGTTAAAGATAAATTTAATGGATTGTTGGTTGAACCTAATGACCCGAAAGCTCTGGCTGATAAAATTATACAGTACTACAAAAGTGACTTTGCTGATCAATTACGTGCAAACATTAGAGCACAGAACGAGGAATATTCCTGGGATACATTTACCAGGCGTTTTCTGGAAATTATAAATTGAAGAGATTACTATTAATAGCATATTATTTTCCTCCTTGTGGAGGAGCTGCAGTTCAGAGATGGTTAAGGCTGTTACCAATATTGGTTAAAGCAGGATTTGATGTTACAGTTATAACCACTCAGGATGGTGATTATATATTGCAAGACGAGTCTCTATTACAGAAAATTCCTGATGAAGTGCATGTATTTCGCACGTTTACTCCCACAATTAATAAATTCTGGAAAATGATTAGCAGCAACAAGGCATCTTTGCCATACGGCAGTCTGAGTACTAATAAATCAATGTCACTGCCTAAACGACTATTATATTGGTTAAGGTTAAATCTGATAATTCCTGATTTAAGGGTAATTTGGAATCCATTTGCAAAGAAAAAAGCAATTCAGTTATTTAATGAAAACAATTACGATTGGGTAATCACTTCCGGTCCGCCGCATTCAACTCATTTGATAGGATTATATCTTAAGAATAGATATCATGTTAAATGGTTAGCCGACTTTCGGGATCCATGGACAGAGATTATATATCTGAAGATTGAAAAGCAAAACAGATTAATAAAATCATTAAATAAACGGCTAGAAGAGAAAGTTGTCAGGAATGCTGATATCAACTTAGTAGTATCAAAGTCAATTGCTCAGCAATTACCTGATGGAAATAAGGTTGTATTCTATAATGGATTTGATTTTGACCAATTCCAGAGTATTAAGTATAACAATTCCGGCAAATTCAGGATTAAATACATTGGCCAAATTACTGAAGGTCAGGATATTTATTCACTGATAGAATTTATTGCGAAGCATACACAGGAAAATGATATCAATGATATTGAGTTTATTATTGTTGGCACAAAGAATTTAAAACCCATGAGCTACACTATACCAATTAAACACATAGATTATCAGCCACATGATAAAGCTTTAGCAGAAATGGTAAATTGTGAGATATTGATATTGATGATTAACAAATACCCTAATAATCAGGGAATGCTTACTACCAGATTGTTCGAATATATCGCAGCCAGGACACCGGTTTTATGCTTTGGCCCTTTGGATGGAGAAGCTGCTTCTATAATCAATGATTCTAATGCAGGCTTTGTAAGTGAAAATCTCAATGAAGATGTATGGAATTATATTTACAAGGGATACACTAACTGGAAAAAAAATGTTAATCAAAGAAACATTCATGATGTTTCCAAATGGTCAGTTCAAAAGCAATCCGGGAGCTTAATTGATATATTAAATCAATAGGATAATAGTACAATCAGGATAATAAACATTGACAAAAAGAACGGGTAAATAATTTTATATCACTATAATATGAATTTGGAGGAATAATGCCCCAACACAAATCACCAATGAAGAGAATGAAAACTGACAAGAAAAGAGAAGCTAGAAATAATTATGTTACCAAGACTTTAAGAACTTTATCTAAACAGTTCAGAAGCGAAATTCCGGTTGAAGATAAAAGAAAGATTTTGGATACAATTTATTCTCAATTAGATAAAGCTGCAAAAAAAGGCGTAATTCACAAAAGAACTGCATCCCGCCGTAAATCCAGGCTAGCAGCTTTACTTAATAAAGATAACGTACAAACAAAATAATACTTGCTTATATAATTAGAACCTCTTTGAACAAAAGAGGTTCTTTTATTTTATATAAGGAATTAATTGCCTGATTTTAAAGAAAATGGAATCGGGATATTCACTCTTGCAGTAACAGGTTTTTTGTTTAATTGAGCTGGTTTAAATATCCAGCTTTTAACCGCATTAATAGCCGAATCATCCAAACCGCCTTCAATAGAAAGCAGTGATTTCATTACTTTAACTTCACCAACATTACCATTAGCGAGCACTTCTACTTCCAGAACAACTACCCCCTGGATACCACTGCTTCTAAACTTGGGGGGATACTCTGGCATGTTATTCTGAATTGGGATTGGTGGAGTATCATATTCTGTTAGCTTAAATCCTTCTTTTAGCGAATCCTCAACAATTGCAAATTCGTTGGTATGCGTTGTATCAGCTAAAGCTTCATCTAATTTGCTGAATGAACTGCTCTTTTTACATCCTGATGAAAACAAAATAGATAACATCAGCATAAGTAGGATCAGATTGACCACAATATTTTTCTTTAACATCAGATTACTCCATATTATAACTTTGCTTTGAACGAATTAAATGCTGTTTCAAATATTTTCCTGTATAAGATTTAGCAGATTTAACAATATCTTCCGGAGTCCCTTCTGCTATGACATAACCACCTTCATCTCCACCTTCGGGACCTAAATCGACTATCCAATCTGCACACTTGATAACGTCAAGGTTATGTTCAATAACTATTACTGTATTTCCCATTGCAACCAACCTGCGTAAAACAGCCAGTAATTTATTTATATCGTCAAAATGCAAACCCGTAGTCGGTTCGTCAAGTAAATAAAGTGTGTTGCCGGTACTAACTTTACTCAGCTCTCTTGCCAGTTTAATACGCTGGGCTTCACCGCCTGAAAGTGTAGTTGATGGCTGTCCTAACTTTATATAGTCAAGTCCAACTTCATGAAGGACTTTGAGCTTGTTCTGAATACTTGGAATATTTGCAAAGAACTCTACTGCTTCCTGAACATCCATATCAAGAACTTCAGCAATGTTTTTTCCTTTGTACCTTACATTAAGAGTCTCGTTATTATAGCGTTTACCTTTGCATATTTCACACGTTACATAGATATCAGCCATAAAGTGCATTTCTATTTGTTTTAGTCCTGCTCCCTCACATGCTTCACATCTGCCGCCTTTTACGTTAAATGAAAATCTGCCTGCTTTGTAGCCTCTTACTTTGGAAGCAGGCATTTGTGAGAATAGGTTACGGATTGGATCAAACAGTTTTATATATGTACATGGATTTGACCTTGGGGTTCTGCCGATAGGCTGCTGGTCAATTGAAATGATTTTATCAATATCTTCCAAACCTGTTATTGAATCTACTGCGCCAACTTTGTGTGATGTTTTGAAGAACTTATTATGTAAATATGGATATAGTGTCTGGTTTATCAATGAGCTTTTCCCTGAACCGGAAACTCCTGTTACGCAGATGAACATTCCTAAAGGCAGCTTTACATTCATCTTTTTGAGGTTATTATGCTGAGCTCCCTTAATCACTATTTTTCTTTTATCAGGTTTTGTCCTTGTTTCAGGTGGAATAATTGACATAGCTCCGGATAAATATTGCCCGGTCAGAGAATTCTTATTCTTGATAAGAGATTTGTAGTCTCCGGAATGAATGATTTCTCCACCGAATATTCCTGCTCTGGGACCAAAATCTACAATTACATCTGCTGTACGAATTGTATCTTCATCATGCTCAACTACTATAACAGTATTTCCCAGGTCTCTTAATTGTACTAACATTGCAACGAGCTTTTTGTTATCTCTTTGGTGCAAGCCGATACTGGGTTCATCCAGGATATACATTACTCCGACTAACTGGCTGCCTATCTGGCTTGCCAGCCTGATACGCTGAGTTTCTCCTCCTGATAAAGATGGAGTGCGTCTGTCCAATGTTAAATAGTGAAGCCCGACGTTAATTAAAAAGCTAAGACGGTTTTGTATTTCTTTAAGTACTTCTTCTGCAATAATTAATTGGTTCCCATGTAATTTTATTTTGGAAAAGAATTCATGTGCTCTGTTGATATTCATAGCAGTAACATCACTGATGTTTAGTTTATTGATCCGGACTGCCAGGTTTTCCGGTTTGAGCTTTTTCCCCTCGCAGTCAGGACATGGCTTGTCACTGATGTATTGCATATAGTAGCGGCGCATATCTTCCGAAGTTGTTTCCCTCATACGACGGTTCAATTGGGGTATTATCCCTTCAAATCTGGAATTAAAATGACCGGAACCATGTTTGCTTTGCCAGTTAACTTTGAATCTTTTACCTTTGGAACCGTAGAATATCAGGTCTTTAATTTCTTCAGGGAGCTTGTACCAGGGTGTGCTTAAAGAGAAATCAAACTCTTTAGCCATGTTCTTAATATATTGCATAGTCCAGCTTGTTTGTTTGTCTTCAAGTTTGCCCCAGGCAGCAACTGCACCTTCTAGTAATGACTTTTCCGGGTCAGGCACAATCAAATCAGGGTCGAATTCCAGTTTATAACCCAGACCGTTACAAAGTTTACATGCACCTATGGGGCTATTAAATGAAAAGTGTTGCGGAGACAATTCTTCATAGCTTATGTTGCATTTGGAACAGGAATTCTGGGAAGAAAGTATCTCAGTACGGTTTTCATCAATATAGTCTATTTTGGTAAAGCCGTCAGTTAATTTTAATGCAAGTTCAAGAGAGTCGCTTAATCTGGATTTTATACCATCTTTAATTATTAATCTGTCTACAACTACATCAATATTATGCTTACTCTTTTTATCCAGTTTGATATCTTCATCAAGATTCCTTAACTTGCCATTAATAATAACCCGGGCAAAACCTTCCTGTTTAATCTCGTCAAGTTCTTCTTTATGCTCGCCTTTGCGGTTCTGGACGATTGGAGCTAATATCTGGATTTTTGTTCCTGAAGGATTCTTTAGCAGGTTTTCTACCATTTGGTCTATGGTTTGAGCTCCCACTTCATCACCGCAGTTATAACAATATTGCTTGCCTACTCTTGCAAATAAAACTCTCAGATAATCATATATTTCTGTGACTGTACCAACAGTTGAACGGGGATTCTTACTCGCAGCTTTCTGCTCAATAGAAATTGCAGGAGAAAGTCCTTCAATATAATCAACTTTAGGCTTTTCCATTTGTCCAAGGAATTGTCTGGCATAAGCAGATAAAGATTCTACATAACGTCGTTGCCCTTCAGCGTATAAAGTATCAAAAGCAAGTGATGATTTTCCTGAACCGGAGATACCGGAAAAAACGATTAACTGATTTCTGGGTATCTCTAAATCTATGTTTTTAAGATTGTGTTCCTGTGCACCTTTTATAACTATTTTAGTTTTCAAATGTCATTCCTTATAAAATTATGTATATATTCCTTAACAAAAAATGCTACACTTATGTCAAATGAAATGTATCTATATTTTAATGTAAATCCGTAATAATCCTTTTTCTTTCTCTTTTTATCCTCATTTAACGAAGAGAGTCATCAGGGAGTCATCAGGGAGTCATCAGGGACTTTGTCCCTGATGACTCCCTGATGACTCTCCGGAAAATCCCTGTGTGAAGTAAGGTGGGAAAAAGGTTCAATTAAGGACAACCATTGCATTTATTCACTGGCGTTAAACATAAAAAAATAAATTAAAAAATCTTTTGTACTTGACATAAAGGAGGTGGTATAGAATTTGACATAACCGGTCCTTGCGAAGTGTGAATTTTGCCTTATGCAGAGATTGGCAATGATCTTTTAAGAGTAAAATAGAAGTGGGATGAGAGAACCTGCGATCGGGAGGTACTGAGAGGTACCTGAGATTGTGAATGAAAAAGATACGCGAACAAGAGACAACAAGTAACTTAAGAGCGATTGAGAGCTTTTAGGTGATAACTTAAAGTTATAATGATGGAGAGTTTGATCCTGGCTCAGGACGAACGCTGGCGGCGTTCCTAACACATGCAAGTCGAACGGAGAATTTCAAAGAGCTTGCTCTAAGAGATTTTTAGTGGCGG
>DIWV01000007.1 GCA_002435865.1 Cloacimonetes bacterium UBA6097
GTAATGCTACCGTATTGCTACCGTATTGCTACCGTAATGCATCAGAGATTTAAGTATGGGTAATGTGCACAAAAACTGATAAGGAGTTAATCAAAAAAGAAAAAGGGTACATATGATTTATGTACCCTATTGTTCAAAATAGAGTAATATATATGTGTTAATTTACAATACGTTATCTCACTAACAGCATCTTCCTGATTTGTGCATAGCCTTTGGTTTCAAGTTTGTAATAATAGATACCGCTGGAAACAGACTTGCCCTGTTTATTGGTGCCGTCCCATGTAAAAGTATTAACCTGTGATTTGGTCAGACCATTAACAAGAACTTTAACTGTCTGCCCTTTGATATTAAAAACAGTCAGTTTAGCGGGAGCATTGGCATCTTTAAGGCTGAATTCAATCTGAGTATTGAGATTAAACGGATTTGGATAGTTTTGCTTTAAATTCGTCACAACAGGAGAAGTATCATCCTGCGAAGCAGTTATAAAATCGCCTGTAGTAAAATTGCGGATATTGGTAAAATTGCTGCATCCTCCCGGATTACCGGAACGCACACGCCAGTAATATCTGGTATTGGCAGCAAGGGGCTGCAGGCGGACTTCTGTGCCATACAAACTGTCATTTTCCTGGACGACATTGGAAAAATAGAAATCCAAAGCTACCTGATAATGATAATAATAGGCATAGGTCCCGCTATTCCACCTTAACAATGTATTCATAGGCTGATTTATGGCATTATTTGAAGGTACCACCAAAGCAGGAAGATTGGGAATGATGGAAATATCACCGGTGGTGAATTGCTGCGTGGGACAATAATCACTGACGCTGACCATGGAAAAGGCGGCAACTCTCCAGTAGTATTGAGTGAATGGCATCAGGTTGTTGAATGCATAAGTTGTATCGGGTAAATCAATCATATTGATTACATTACTGATAAATTCGCTGTCCAGGGCAACCTGCAAAAGATATGATTCAGCTCCCTGTACTGAGTTCCATCTGAAGACAGGATTTGTAGGTGCATTCACCATCAGGTCTTGTGGGAAAACAGGTTCGGGAACAGCAATTGTGCTCAGGATTGTGAAAGTATAATTACAGTTGTCAACTGCATTATTGGAAAGAGTTGTAACTTTAACCAGGCACTGGTCTGAATCTATTGCAGGGATACCTGCCCAGGTGTATGAACCGGTATTGGGAGTGCTGGCAGTAATAGTTTGCCATGTTTGTCCGTTATCAGGTGAGAACTCTACTTTGGCATTTCCAACCTGAGTGCGCGATTTCCAGGTAATAATTTTGGTAGCTCCGCCGAAGAAAGTTTCTCCTCCTTTGGGATATGTGACCTGAACATTGGAGATATTGACAGTGAAAGACATTGTCTCACCACCGGAAGCGCTGATGTTGCTGATATCCAGACCACCGGGCATGTTGTCAGAAAGGAAACCATTTGGTACAGTTGACTCATTCATAAAGGTTCGTCCTTCCTGCACAGAAAAATGTGCCAGGTTGACAACTCCATTATCAGTTGTGCTTGTTCCCCCGGGTCTGTAAATATACAATTCATCAGGAGGACCCCCTGCATTACCGTCTTCATTTGTGTTCAAACGGTAAACCAATAATCCTGTTCCGGGAATAAGGGTATCGTAAATACCATATGGTTTGCGGTATTCAACAACATAATACTCGCTGCTTCTCCAGGAAGGGATCCTGTAAATATTGTTGGTAGCAGACCATAAAGAATTAATAGTATAAGTTCCTGATTGTGTTAAGGTTGGAACTGTCGGAACCCAATCAAGGTATTTGTATTTCATCCAGGCACTCATAGACTGAGGAGGATTGGTATTACCACTCATCAAATCCCAACTTCCGACGGGATCAATTGTATTATCGTAATATCTGTACAGGTCAGGAGCTCCCAAAGTATGAGTCATTTCGTGACTGAGAACACTATTTCCTGAGCTGTTTAAGAAGCTTTCCAACTGGAAGTTAAAGTCATACACTCGGGAACCATTTATAAAAGCTGTAGAGTTATAAATCGACCACCTGTGAGGCCAGAGCAGAGTTGCCCAGGCTGTAGTTGAACCCTGTACGATAAAACATACATTATCCACATCTCCGTCATCGTCTCCATCCAAATCAAGAGTTGCCGGAACCTGTGAACTTACGAAATTGACTGCTGCCGTTAATAAAGCAAATTCACGCGCTGCACGTTCATCGTCATTATATTCATCATAACCGATGGTGTTGCTGGCTGAATAAGGCATATAATACTGACGCGGATGAGAATCCACATAACAGATGATGGTTGTACTATCAGGAATCGGATAAAAATGTGTACTGATGTGCAACTGATTGTACGATACAGCTTCAAAATAGTTACGCATGGAGTTATAACCGGGAGTTGCAGTATTAAACATATCATCATAAAAAGGCATAGTCTGGTTAAAATCAGGACTATTGGAAAACTTAATAAAGACAACCAGATTGTTAATCGTGCCAAAATGTGGAGCACGGCTGTTTCTTTCTATGGGATAATTGCCATAAAACCTGTTAGCTTTTTCTCTGATTTGCGCAGGAGAAAGATTAATCCCAACAGGCAGACCTAATGCTAAAGGATCACTTTGTCCGACGATATACTGGCTGGATGCAACATTTCCATTGATATTGGTAGCCCAGGTGTACCATCCGGTTTGTTTATCCTGGATTATTGTGTAGTTTCTATTATCGTGCAGCCAGTTATGAAATTCATCTCCACTGGCGAGCACATTTATCTCTGAACCATCAGGCTGGTTTATTGTAACTGGTTGATTAAAAAGCTGTGCTGCAAAAACACTTACAGCAAAGGCAACAAGGCATAGAACAAACAACGTTCTTTTCATAAACATCTCCAAATAAATCTATAGGTATAGGTATTAAAGCACGTTTTATTCCTCATAGCAGATATTTATAAACAGGCTTTAACGTTTAGCGGACTCTATTTCAACATTTCCTTAAAGGTATTGAATACTTTGGGATCGATACTGTGAGCTCCTTCAAAGGTCTGCAGGATTACGTTTAAGCCTTTCTTCTTAAGAACATCATAAGCCTTCTGACCTTCTGTAAATGCAACAACATTATCATTCGTGCCGTGGCTGATGATAATCTTCATCTTTTTGGAAGCCTTATAATCTTTTTCTTTGAAGATTTCCGTAACAAGACCTCCACCGCAAGCTATCAAACCATCGAAGTCTTTGGGATTTTTCAGAGCCAGCATATAGCCATAATATGCTCCCTGTGAAAAACCGAACAGCCAGGTTTGTTTTACCCTGTATTGTTTCCGGATTTGTTCAGCCAAATCCGTTATATAATCATCCAGCCAGTTAAAGGCTTTTAAAGATGTTTTGCTTTCACGCTGAACAAAAGGTTCCCAACTGAAAGCGGCATTCTCACCTTCTGTAAACGCATAAGGTGCTTCAGGCACAACAAAAATTACATCATCATCTTCCAGATACTTCCATAATGCTGAAAAATTATTTGCTTTACCCCCAAAGCCATGCAGTCCTATCAGGAGTGTATATGATTTATCGGCATCATAGTTCTTTGGAAGGTGTATCCAATAAGGCAGCAAGGTTTTGGCACCAAAGTACTCCATTTTACCTGTATAATATGTCTTTTTCTCAGACCAGGTTATAATGGAATCGACAACGCCGGAAAATGTTTTATTGGTTTTAACCTTATCAAAGTCTTTATCTTTCCGGATATGGTCAACATTGTTAAAACCTGCTTTATAAGCCAGTTTAAGATATTTGGCGGCAAGATTGGGTTTATCCATTAAACCAAAACAACAGGCAAGATTGTACCAGCTATTGGCATCCTGAGGATATGATTTGAGATAAACCATATAATATTTTGCCGCAGTTTCAAAATCACCTTTTCCATAAGCATCATAAGCAGTTGCAGCGAATGCTTTAACTTCATCTCCAACCGGAGTCGAAGGATCAAAAGTATAAATATCAATATGTTCCGGTTCCAGCATACTGGTATGTGCTGCAGCATTATCCTGCGCAAAACAATAGGCTGAAACTAATAATAATAGGATAAGTAAGCGGACTTTCACGATATTCCTCCCCTATAACTGATTTGTTTATCGTCTGCATTTTCTGATACTTGTGGTATTAAGTCAAGAATAATAGCCTTAATATTGCATTATCTGCATATAAAAAAGAAGTCCAATTCATCTGATAATCAAAGGGAAGTGCTTTATTTCTCAGGTAAATCGAACTTCTTAATATATATAATACTATTTTATCGTAACAGAAATATTTTGTAGCTTTGAGACTGTCTCTCTGATTCTATTTGCAGGAAATAAATTCCGTCAGGCAGGGCTTTGTCTTTGTCGTTTCTACCGTTCCAGATAAAATTGTTTTCACCTTGCTTGTAATAGGTTTGCGGAATTGTTTTAACTTTTTGACCTTTGGAATTATAGATGGCAATGTTAAGTTGAGAATCAGATTTTAATTGGAACGTTATATTTGTTTGTGAGCTAAAAGGATTGGGATATGAGCTTATGCCAGACAGAGAAGTTACAACGTAGTCATCATGCACACTAACAGGCTGGGGAATAGTAATCTGAGCACTACCCCTGGCTGCATGACCGGAAGTATAGTTATCTGCACCTCCAAATCCACGTGCAAGAAGAACATCATATGTCTGACCAATAACCAATGCCCTGTCAAAATTATCACCTGAATTGAGTGGAATTATAAAATTGAGTTGTGTTACACCTGCTTCCTCAGAAGAACTTACACTGATTATGTTATCCGTACCTCCCAGGGATGTATCTGAAGCATGGGAACTCGGAGAAGTACCCCAATCATCCCTGATAAATGAACCTCCGGAGTGGTAGCCAATAATGAAATTAGCACTCTGCATACCAGTGGAAGGAGCAAAACCAACAGCAATCCACCCCGTAGTCGAGGCTATCAACTGGCAGTCAAGATTTTGCATGTCTGCAGTAACTAAATAATTCAAAGTAACACCTGCAGCGGTCACGGTAGAATAGGGAGGATCTTTTACACCATTTGCCAAGGCAAAGCCAATACTAAATAAAATCATTGCAATCGAAATCAAATGTTTCATAATACTATCTCCTGTTTAACTAAAGAGTTAATACTATAAGTGCCTCTGTACATTGAAACCGAATTTAAGGTCTTTCAAATAACTTCCCATGGTGGATTGACGCAAAGTCATACCCTCATTGGTACCCAAGACAAACATAAAATGATGCCCATAAGTATCCAGCTTTATACCGGTCGAAAAACAATCATATTTACGGATAAGGAATTGCAGGTTACCTGTGGCAGAATCTCTGTCCCAGACAGGATAATATTCAAACAGATACGTCAGGTTCTGCAGGATTTTTACCCCTGCTCCAAATCCGCTTACAAATCTTTCTTCTTCGGTGTCATAGCCCAGATTTGTATTCAGAATCAATCTGTCGTACAATGGTTTGTTTTGTACTGCAAGAAGAAAAAGGAAGTTTTTATGTCGTTCTTCCGGATTAATGAAATCCTGGTATGAGAAGTATTCCAGATTTGTCTGTGCCTGAACAGGGAATTCAGGTGGAGTAAAGCACCAGGAAGCATCTGCAGTATACTCGTTGTTATCTTTTATGTAACCAAGCTTAAGCTCAAGTTTGCGAATAAATGCCTGCCTGTAAAAAAGAGCTACATTTGCACCTCTGTTCATACCAAAAAAGGTATCCAAAGGCTCTTCATCAAAAGCACCCCTGAATCTATGCTGGATAGATACTTCTGCTTCCCAATTGTTTAATTGAGCAGGTGTTACAAGACCAATCAAATTGTCCTGGTAACTATACAGATTTACGACAAACAATAATATGAACAGTACGAAAAAATACTTGCCCTGTCGCATATTAGTCAATCCGCTACTTTATTTCCAGTGTCTGGCTTTTCTTTCCTGTCTTATTGCAGGTTGTCGTTATCACAAGTTTGTCATTTGGCTTGAGATTGTTAATCTTATAAATCAATGCTCCGCCTTCCATAGAATCCTGATAAGTAAGTTCCTGGCGAATTAGTTCTGTCTTGCCTTTCATGACTACTACTTCTTTTATATAGTGGTCTGCATTGTTTTTAACTTTATGCAAGAAATTAATAGCGAGTAAATTGCTTTCTTTGTCAAAATTAGCATTTACAACGTTGGCAGGATGCGCAGGTAAAGCAACAATGATAGCAAGGAATACTATTGTAAATAGAAGCGTAAGTTTTTTCATGATATCCTCTCTTATTAAAATTTATATTTATATGATAATAAAATAGATAAAAAAGGCAAGAGAAGATTTATTATGCTTTATTTATAGCCTTTGCCTTTGCCGTGGAAGAGGACATGGATGCGGTTGAACAATTGCCGGAAGCGATAGACCATTTCTTTGGAAGGATTGAGCTGGGCAAACATTTTCTTAAAGAAAACATCCCAGTTGGTGGTTTCATAGTCCTGGAAGAAGCCTATAGATTTGAGGACTTCTTTCATATAGGTCTGCACTTTAACAAGTTCTTCATTATTAACAGCAGGAGCATCCAGATCTTCTATATCGGTGGAAACCTGCTTTCCAATCAGTTTTTGAGAAGCATTGCGTACAGGATAACTCCATAGTTCCCAGGCAGCAAGAGCAACAGATTGTGCAAGATTGATAGAAGGAAAATCAGGATTAGCGGGAATATGACAGCGTAATTGGCAAAGTTCTGCTTCTTCATCAGTAAGACCCCAGGTTTCCCTGCCAAATACAAGACCGAGTTTCAGATGCGGATTATTGTAAAAATATTCTCCAAGGTTCCAGGGATTCATATCAACCGGCTTGAGTTTACCTACCCGTCTGGAAAAAGCAATCACTCTGTCCAAGTCTTTAATTGCATCAGCCAGGGTATCATAAATGACCGCATTATCAATAATATGCTCAGAGTGCATGGCAAGATAGAAATCATTTTTATGGGGAATAGAACCGACAATTCGTAAGTTAGGAATGCAAAAATTATTGAGGATACGGGCAACAGCGCCCACGTTTCCGGCATAGATGGGCTCAACAAGTATGATGTAGATGTTACTCGGGACTTGGTTTTTCATTACAAAGTAACGTTTATTTGTCATTCCTGCGCAGGCAGGAATCCAGTTCTTTTAACAATTGAAAAATATGATTCCCGCCTGTGCGGGAATGACATAATAAGTAGTATGTTCTTGATAACAAATAAGAGAGAGCATTACTATTTACGATTCATGATCTGGGCTAGTTTGGCACCCATCTGGGAAACATTGGTATTGGGATCGCCTTTCCATTCCTTAACGGTTTTTTGGGTAATATTGATAAAATCGTGGGTTTTTTCTCGTTTGCTGCGCTGCATCAGGATATTAGCAAGTTTTTTCATTGTCATCCAGATAGTGCGGATACGCTTTTCATCTGCATCCAAAAGCCAGCTTTTGATGGCAGCATAACATTGTACGGGGCGCATCCTGCCAACCTGGGTCAGCACATGTGTGATTTTTTTCTGCACATCATCGCTTTCATCATCCAAAAGCTTATTAATAAAGTTCATGATATAGGCAGGATCCTTACCGGCGATGTTTTCCATGCCGTGCATAGACATAGCGCGCTTCTTTTCATTATCTGATTCAGCCCAGAATGGCATCTGTTCTTTCATGACATCGCTATGATATTTCCACATCTCAACAGCAATTGTTTCAGATTCCCAGGGCACCGATTCGATTGTTTTTTCGATGGTCTTTATGATAACGGCAGGATTATCCTGACGCTTATAATAAAAGTAAAACAGAGCAGTAGCACGGATTCCGTAAAGCCTGTGCTCCAGCATTTCACTGCAGATTTTATCCAGAGCACCATTGCCTTCATAATTAGCCAATCTTCTGCCCAGTTCTTCACGCGTAAAGTAATTGGGAGTATTTGCCATTTCAAGGATTTTCTTCTCTGCCAGACCGGGATTATCTTTATCCAAAGCTTTGAAGATTTTGTCGACATGGTCGTCCATTTCTTTGATGTCGTCGCCTGTGAGTCTTCCCACGTTTTTGATCATATCAGCTCCAATCGTAATCTACCTATTCTGATTCGGCAAAAGGGTTTGCCTGTAAGTCAATAGATATGTTTATCTTGATATAGTGTAAGGTATTTCTTTTGTTTATACAAATCGTATAAGCTTGGATTTATCTGTTTATGCATAACAAGATAATCAAACTTTCATTATTGTCAAGGGAATTTATTAAAACTCTTTGGTAGTCTTGAAGTGCAGCTTGGCTACTTCGACTAAGCGTTCTTTTTTGTATTGTGAAATGTAAGCTTTGCCTGCCTCTTTGACGCTATTACCCGCTCCCATGGGGAATTTTAGCTTATAAAAACGGTTCATGGTTTGAAAAGACTGCAAAAGCTGGTATCTGGCAATAATACTGGCTGCCGCTACTGCCAAATCCTGTTCGCCGTCCGGTCTTTCAATGATTTGCATATCGGGATGCAGTTTTTTCAGCAGACCTGATGCTTTCTTAGCAGTGCTGAACTGGTCGATGAACACACCTTCTATGACAGAGTGCCGTTTGATTATGTTATCCAGAATCCTCGAGTGGCACCATGCCAGAAGGTCATTAAGGTTCTTTTTCTGGTTAGCAAAATTGGCATAAAGTTCATTATATTTAGAAGGTTTAAGTACCATGCACTCTATGTTGTCCGGGAATTCATGATAGAGTTGTTTTGCAACTTCGTTAATCTGGTCTTTCTTCAGTTTCTTGCTGTCGCAGACGCCTATTTTGATTAGTTTATCCCTGTCTTTTTTATCAAGGTAAAAGCCACAGACAATCAGAGGTCCAAAATAATCACCCTTTCCTGTTTCGTCGCTTCCCACCCAATGCAGCCAATTATGCTGGGGGATTGTTTCCGGTTTGGATGGAGTGCCCAAAATACTTTCCAGTTTTGCTTTCAGGGTTTTATCTTTAGCTCCGTTAATAACCGTACTGATGCCTTTCTTCTCGGAATAGTACACATTTAGCAGGATAGTCTTGTCTCCAAATGTAAATTCCAGTTGCACTCCATAAGGAATTTCACGCTCATTGGAAAGCTGGAATCCTTCTTTACTGCACAGAGGTAAAAGATCTGCCAGATAGGCTTGGATAGCTTTATGCATTTTATGTTTTCCGGGAAACGCAAAGCTGCAAAGAAACAAAGACGCAAAGAATTTTCATAATCCGTTCACCACTCTTCTGATGCCTTGGGATACAATCTTTTCACCGAAGTTTATCAGTAATCCCAGTTTGATGCCGGTTAACCTTAAATAAGTCAGTAACTGAGCTTCATAAATATCATTGTACCCAGTGACAGCCTTGCATTCTATAATGAGTATTTCATTTACGATTATGTCTAATTTTAGCGGATTTGCTATCGTAATATCTTTGTATTTAATAGGGACTTCTTTTTGCCTTTCAACGTTCAGATTGAGTTTCCTGAGTTCCCAGACCAATGCTTCCTCATAAACGGATTCAAGCAAACCGGGTCCTCCCAGGTTTTTGTGCACTTCAATAGCCAGCCCGATTACCACGCTTCTAAGTTCGTTTTCGTCCATGGAACTGATCCTTATTTTTTTCTTTGCGTCTTTGTTTCTTTGCAGCTTTGCGTTTATGTTATTATTTCAGACTTCAGTCTTGACACAAACGCTAGGTGATATTTTCTAATATCAATGATTAATCCTTTAGGAGTATTGTCAATGATTACAGTATATATAAACAATAAAGCAGTCCGGGTACCCAAAGATTCAAAGGTTATGCACGCTGCAGCCAAAGCAGGGTATCCTGTTCCGCATCTGTGTTATCATGAAGATTTACCGGCATTTGGAAACTGCGGAGTCTGCGTTGTAGAAATCGCAGGCAAAGTCGTAAGGTCATGCACAACCCCTTGTGAAGAAGGCATGAAAGTAACCACCTGCTCCAAGAAATTGCTCGATTTGAGACGTGAAGCGGTGGAAATCATACTTTCCCAGCACCCGAATAACTGCCCTGAATGCATCAAAAACGGACGCTGCGAGCTGCAGTCTTTGGCACAACAACTGGCTATCAGGCACCTCCCGTTAAAGAAAATCCATAAGAAATTTAAGGGACAGGATACTTCTTCACCATCTGTAACACTGGACCAGACTTATTGCATCCAGTGCGGTCGCTGTGTTTATGTTTGTCAGCAAATCCAGGGTGTGAACGCTCTGGAAAACAGCGGCAGAGGTTTTAATACCTTTGTCGGTCCTACTTTTAACCGTCCCCTGGAAGAAAGCGAATGCATAAAATGCGGTCAATGCAGCGCTCACTGTCCTGTGGCAGCAATCTATGAAGTGGACGATTCTGATGAAGTCTGGGCTGCTCTTTATGATCCTGATAAAGTCGTCGTAGCACAGGAAGCTCCTGCCGTGCGTGTTGCTTTGGGTGAAGAATTTGGTTTCAAGCTGGGTGCGAATGTGGTCGGCAAGATGTACACTGCACTGCGTGAAATGGGGTTTAAGTATATCTTTGATACCAATTTCGGTGCAGACCTGACGATTATGGAAGAAGCCAGCGAGTTTGTGGAGATATTTACCAATCATCCTGAAAAGTTTCCGCTGATTACAACCTGCTGTCCCAGCTGGGTTGATTATCTGGAGAAGTTTTATCATGATTTAATTCCACATTTCTCCAGTGCCAAGAGTCCGCACCAGATGGTCGGAACCATGGTCAAAACCTATTGGGCAGAGAAGATGAAGATTGACCCCAGGCAGATTTTCCTCGTTTCTGTCATGCCCTGCACTGCCAAGAAATATGAAATAGAGCGCATGGATGATATGTTTGCCAGTGGCAAACAGGATGTGGACGTTACCATTACCACCCGTGAACTGGCGCGTATGCTCAAAACCAGGGGTATTGACCTTGCCCTGCTCCCTGATGGCGAAGCGGACAATCCTTTGGGTGAATATTCCGGAGCAGGAACTATCTTTGGCGCTACAGGCGGCGTGATGG
Source organism: Cloacimonetes bacterium UBA6097 (assembly GCA_002435865.1). Lineage (GTDB taxonomy): Bacteria > Cloacimonadota > Cloacimonadia > Cloacimonadales > Cloacimonadaceae > UBA5614. Next base: position 11,019 of record DIWV01000007.1, read on the forward strand.
AAGCAGCTCTAAGAACAGCTTACAAGCTTATTACAGATACAGAATTACCGAATCCCAATATCGAATTCTTACGTGGTTATAAAGGCATCAAGACAGGTGAACTGACAATTGAAGGCAAAACCATTCGCATTGCTGTGGCATCCGGACTTGCTAATGTGAAAAAACTGCTGGATGAAGTACGTGCTGCCAAAGAAACAGGAAAGGAACCTCCCTATCACTTTATCGAAGTTATGGCGTGCCGGGGCGGTTGCGTAGGCGGTGGTGGACAGCCTTATAGGTCAACAGCAAAGGTCAGGATTGCCCGTGCCAAGGGTCTTTACAAAGAGGACGCAGGCATGGAGCACCGTGAATCACACAATAATCCTTCCATCCAAAAGCTATATAAAGAATTTTTAGGAAAACCTCTTTCTCCAAAGGCAAAAAAGCTTCTGCACACAAGCTACAAAGCCAGACCCATGAAGATGAGGATTGTGCAGTAAACCACAGTATAGTTTTTCAGTCATCCTGAGCTTGTCGAAGGACGTAATACTGTAAGCATGATTCGACAGGCTCACCATGACAGCCTGCTTCCGGGAGTCCTTTTTGCCAACGTAGCTATTTACAATACAATTAGTTAGGGTAAAATGGACTTCGGGAATTATGAGTGCATTCGCGAAGTCCAAAAATTCCCGATCTGTCTCAGTAATCAAGAGACGCAAGTATTAACCCTTGATGGGTGACATATTTTTTTAATAAACGCAAAGAAACTATGACGCTATGATGGAAAGTTATATTTGTTATGTTCGACAACTCACTATGACACTTGCTTCCCAAAGTCTAAAATACCTCAATATGTCTCAGCAATTGATAACTGCATTAGAAATTTGAATTCCAGAAACACTTCATGGACTTTTGATCCTTACTTAACCCTTATATATTTCTTTGATGCCTCAGTATAGTTTCTGCATAGTTGCAGTATACTTTCTGTATAGTTTCTGTATACCTGCATACAGAAACTATGCTGTAAATATATAGCAAATATGCTGTTGATCCACATATCTTATTATGAATGAAGCAAGCATGATAAAAGGGTGGAATCTGAATCATCTGATATTTACTTGACTAATTCTGATGTGATGGAAATATTAATTTTATCAGCTCTTAGGGAGTGAAAATGAGTTTTGATGCCATCCATAACTATTACAGGGAAGTTGAGAAAATAAAGCATGCAGGCGGAACAAGTAATGAAAAATCCATCCGCGTTGCTTTTCAAACTCTGCTGACTACTTATGCAAAAAGTAAAGATTTAGTTCTCGTTCCTGAAGTTGCTGTTAAAGGCATAAGAGACAAAAACGTCTATCCCGATGGCACCCTCAAAGATATACTCCGCCAGGATTGGGGTTACTGGGAAAGCAAAGACGAATTTGACGACCTTGACTTCGAAATCCAAAAGAAATTTGATAAAGGCTATCCCAATGATAATATCCTTTTTGAAGACAGCATCAATGCCGTTCTCTACCAGAATGGCAATGAAGTTAGCAGGATTGCAGTAAAAGATGAAGCAGATTTAGATAGAATACTCAAGAGCTTTATCGGTTTTCAGCGTACCGAAGTTGCAGAATTCCGAAAGGCAATAGAGCTCTTCAAAAATGACGTGCCCAAAGTGACGGAAGCCCTGAGGGAAATGATTTTATCCAAAGCAGAACAAAATAAAGACTACCTTACTAAAATGCAGACCTTTCTGAAACTCTGCCGGGAAGTAATCAATCCCAACATCACCAAAGAAGACATACGCGAAATGGTTATCCAGCATATCCTTACAGCTGATATCTTTAACACTATCTTTGATGAACCGCACTTCCACAGGGAAAATAATATCGCCTGCGAACTCAATGCTCTAACCGAAACTTTCTTTACCAAAGAAGTACGCCAAACCACTCTGGCTGGTATCAAACATTATTACGATACAATTAATGCCAAAGCTGCTCAGATAGCCGACCACCACGAAAAACAGATGTTCCTCAAGGTTGTCTATGAGACCTTTTACAAAAGCTATGACCCCAAGAAAGCCGATAGGCTGGGTGTGGTCTATACTCCCAATGAAATTGTCCGCTTTATGATTGACAGCACTGATTACCTGCTAAACAAACACTTTGGCAAACAGCTACAGGACAAAAATGTGGAAATCCTTGACCCTGCCACGGGGACAGGCACCTTTATCTGTGATATTATTGACCATATTGCCAAAGATAAACTGGCTTATAAATACAAGCATGAACTGCATGCCAACGAAGTTGAGATTTTGCCATACTACATTGCCAATCTCAATATTGAGTTTACCTACAAACAAAAGATGGATGAATACTCTGAATTTGAAAATCTCTGCTTTGTGGATACTCTGGACAATATGGGTTTTGACTATAAAGACAAACAGGGCGATATCTTCAGCGTCAGTGATGAAAATGCTGACAGAATAAAGAGACAGAATGAAAAGAAAATCTCGGTCATTATTGGCAATCCGCCATATAATGCCAACCAGATGAATGCTAATGAAAACAATAAAAACAGGGAATATCCTGAAATTGATAAAAGAATTAAAGACACATATGTAAAACAAAGTAATGCTCAAATGATAAAAGTCTATGATATGTATGCCCGTTTTTACAGGTGGGCTATGGATAGACTTGATGAGAATGGTATCATTGCCTTTATATCCAATCGCTCCTTTATAGATAGCAGGACTTTTGACGGATTCAGAAGGATAATACAGGACAATTTTGATTATGCCTATATTATTGATACCAAAAGCGATGTAAGGCAAAATCCCAAGATTGCAGGCACTACTCATAACGTCTTTGGAATCCAGACAGGTGTTGCCATTATGTTTCTGGTAAAGCTGCAAGGTAACTCTGAAAAGCTGAGCAGTAAGGAGTCGATGCTGCCGATGCATACTGATAAAAGTAACCTGGACACAGGGCAGCTTGGACTTCAACCTGCGAATTCACAAGCGAAAACTTCTTCTTCGTCTGTCGCTTGCATGAAGTCCAAAACGCCCAAAGCAGAAAGGCAAAATATAGATAGGGTTGGCGTTTTGAACTCCAAGACCGCTTACATACCCTGCAGAATAGGATATATCGCTATGGAAGATAACTGGCGCAAAGAAGATAAACTGCAATGGCTGGCTCAGCACAAATTCAAAGATATTCCCTTTGAACATATCCAACCCGATAAAGATAATAACTGGTTAAACCTGACTGACAATGATTGGGATGATTTAATACCCTTATCTTATAAGGATACAAAACATGATAAAAGCTATACAAAAATCTTTTCATGGTATTCTTTAGGACTTTGCTCACATAGAGATGAATGGAATATTGATTTTAGTATTAGTAATCTTAAATCAAAGACTGAGTACTTTTGTGATTTATACAATTCCGAAATGAAAAGATGGAATAAATCAGACAAGAAAACAGAACCAAATAACTTCGTTGACAGGAAAATAAAATGGACTGATGATTTAGAATCTCATCTTGTCAGAAATTCTCAATTTAATTTTAACATTGAACAGATTAGAAAATCAGCATATAGACCTTTTGTACAGCAATTTACTTATTACGATAAAGTGATGATTGATAGAATCTATCAACAAAGTAGTATCTTCCCATTAGACCATCCCAAATTAGAGAACATAGTAATAAATATGTCAGGCATATCATCATCTAAACCATTTTCGGTGCTTGCTACTAATTGTTTAACGGGGCTTGATTTCCTAGAAAAAACACAATCAGTGTCTCAGTATCTATATACAGAAACTGGAGAACAACTTATTAATGTTACAGAATGGTCTATGGTAGAATTCCGCAAACAGTATAAAGACAAGAAAATCAGTAAAGAGGATATCTTTCATTATGTCTATGGAGTGTTGCATAATCCGGCTTACCGGGTAAAATATGAGCAGAACCTCAAACGCAGTCTGCCCCGCATTCCATATTACGAGGACTTTGGACTTTGGGTAAAATGGGGCAAAGCTTTGATGGATTTGCATCTGAATTATGAGACGGTGGAACCGTATCCATTAGAACACGAAACACACGAAAATAAAAAAGAAAATCTTGGCGACTCTGCATCTTTGCATCTTTGCGTTGAAAAAACACTCACCAAAGCTAAGCTCAAAGCTGATAAAGAAAACGGCATTATCTATCTGGACGACGCCACCACCCTTAGAAACATACCACCTGAAGCATGGCAATACAAACTTGGCAACCGCTCTGCTCTGGAATGGATTCTGGACCAGTACAAAGAAAAGAAACCCAAAGATCCCACTATAGCCAAGCTCTTTAATACCTACCGCTTTGCCGACTACAAAGATAAAGTCATAGACCTGCTCATGCGTGTCACCACTGTCAGTGTTGAAACGATGAAGATAATTAGGGAAATGGAAAAAATTAATTAACCACAGAATACACAGAAAAAACAGAAAGCATTACAATAAAAGAATATATAAACAAGAGGTCGAAAATTGCGATGTCAAGATGGGGTGAAAATGAAAGATGTAATTCCTTTACCACAAGTCGAGAGACTGATATTTGAAATCAGGGGGCAAAAAGTAATACTTGATACAGACCTTGCAGCACTTTATGAAGTCAAGACTTATCGTTTGAATGAACAAGTGAAAAGAAACAAAGATAGATTTCCTGAAGATTTTATGTTTCAGCTTACCAGACAAGAACTTACAAACTTGATATCGCAATTTGCGATATCAAGATGGGGTGGCAGGCGAACCCTGCCTTATGTATTCACAGAGCATGGTGCTATTATGGCAGCTTCTGTGCTTAATACACCGAAAGCTGTGGAAATGAGCGTATTCATTGTAAGAGCTTTTATCAATTTACGAACCTATGTCATGCAATTCAAAGAGATTGCAAAAAAAGTAACAGAATTAGAAGCAAAAGTCGGTAAACATGATGAAGCAATAATAAATATAGTGCAGGCTTTGCACCAGTTAATGCAGCCAACTAAACAACCAAGAAAAGAAATAGGCTTTAAGAGTAATAAGTAAAAGTAACGAAACCGTTATTCAATCACTACTTAAAGTAGTAGTATAAACCTGCCTGAGGGATATACATGATAAATTCGTCGTTGCCTGTATAGGTGATGGGAAGTTCTAAGACTAATTTAAAGGATTTACCAATCAGGAATTCTGCTCCCGGACCAGCTCCAACGTTTGTATAAGACCGGATTTTGTTTGTCGAGCGGGTGGGACCTGTAGCATCATAATAATGAATATTATCATCGGATTGAATATAACTCTGTTCATAAACTTTCTGAACCGAATACTGCCAGCAAAAACCACCATGAACATAGAAAAGAGTATTGTTGGTCCTTTGCAGTGGTAAAATAACATTGGCAGCCATGTCAAAGCTGTATTTTCTACCTTTATCAGTTCTGATAAGAGAAGCAAGTGTTCCATCCTCGTTGTATACACGGTCAGAAAAATCATGAGAATTACTGCCCAGGGAATATCCTCCACCGACAAGCTGAAGTCCCCATTTATCTGTCATATAACGGTAAGCATAACCATTACCGGAAACGTAGCCAAAGTGAACTCCGAATGCCTGGGCGTTTTTTACATTATTGCTGGGTGAAGATGTATTCCACTGTGCAAAGGCATTAACACTCAGGAAAAGCATGCATAGAAGTGCAATTGTATAAATAAGTTTGCTCACAAGTCCTCCTTGTATGGGAAATAAGCTCTTTATTATCACAGAATATTATTTACACTTATATATTCTTTATAAATCATGTCAAATAAAAATATTGGCGATTAGGTTCAGCAGCAGGATTGATGCCGATGAATTTGGCGTGAAGTATTTATCTTTTATCATTGTATTATGACTAAGGTGCAAACTGAACGATAGCAATTTGCGGGAGCATCTTAATAACAGAACAGATAGTCTTAAGAAAAGGACAGAAGCATGTATGTCTCAACAAGATAAGCAGAAGCTGTAAAATGGAATTTTGTTGACATAAACAAGCCTAAGAGATTTGTTAGCATGTAAAGAAGGTCAAGGCAGAATAAAGATTATCTGTCCCACGGGGAAGGAAATGAAAAGATATTTAATCATCATTATCATGCTGTCTGCAGGCATTTTAGCAGCAGGAACATATACCCTGGAAGATATGATTAATGCAGGATTGAACAACTCCTACGGCATCAGGCAGAAACAAATTATGCTTAAAAATGCAAATCTGAATGTCACATCTGCTGCCTGGAACCTGCTTCCTGATGCAGATGTAAATTTCAGACGAACAAATACAGATGAGAATTACAATAACAGCGGTTCTTTTACTGTATCCAGAAGTGTTACCCTGAACGAACCTACGGTTTTTAACTATAAACTAGCCAGACTGGATAAAACTATTGCTCAGTTTGATTGGCAGCAGACAAAGAAAGAGATTGTCTACGGTATTTTATCATCCTGGCTGGATATTGCCCAATTGCAAAAAGAAATCTCTATCAGGACGGCTAACCTGGCTGTTTTAACTAAAATTAAAGACCAATCTGTTCTGCAGCAAAGACTGGGACAACGCACCAGTTTTGATGTTAACCAGAGCGAGATAAATGTGATTAATGCACAGTTAATTATAAGTGACCTGAAGAACCAACTGGCAGCTAAACGGGCAGACCTTTTTTACAGGGTTAAACTGCAGGATGACGGTTCTGAACTGGAAGTATCGCAAGACTCTTTGTCTACATTCAATCTGGATTTTACTAATGATATAGAAGAGCCAATATTGATAAAAAAGCTTAAGCAGGATATGCATAAGACGAAATTGGACAAGCTGCAGCAAAAGATAGGATTATTGCCGACCTTAAGCGTTGCTGGTAGTTACAGCCAGTATTCATTAACGCAGGATGTGCTGGATTTTGACAATTATGATGATACTTATACCTTGTCACTGAATCTGAGCTGGTCGCTATGGAGTCCGTTTAACAAAGGCAGCAACTATGCTCAGATACGAAACAGCCTGACTCTGAAACAATGGCAGTACGAGGATTCTCAATCTTCATTACTGATAGATAAAGCAAACCTGAAAAGAGAGTGGCTATATCTGTCAGAATCTCTTGATTTGAATAAAAGAAAAGCTGCTCAGGCACAAATAAATCTGCGTTATGCACAGGAAAAATATAACCTTGGGACCTTGAGCCTGATAGAACTTGACCAGGCACGTATTGATGCGCTTGATGCAGAACTGGCAGTGAATAAAATAACATACCAACTGCAAAAGAAAATTGAGGAATGGAACCTGCTTAATTCTTTACCGATATTGAATAAATATTAAACTGCAAAAAAGCTGAGGATGGGATGAGAAAAAAGATTTGGCTGATTATCATTATCATCATAATTCTGATAGTGATTAGTCTGGGAGTCAAGAACTGCGGTAAAAAGAAAGCTGCAGCTTTATTGGGTAATCAGAAGACAGAAAACTATACTGTTAAACAGGGAAAGATTGTTTCTTCCATTGAGATTACAGGTGAAATCCAACCCCAGGTAACAGTCCAAATTAAAAGTAAAGTATCCGGCAAAGTAGTAAAGTTTTATGCTGATGAAAACGACTATGTCAAAACAGGACAAAAGATTGCAGATATTGAACCGGATTACAATCAGGCAAGTACCCTTACCAGCATCAAATCAAGACTTCAAACCGCAGAAATCCGTCTTAAGAATGCCACTAAAGATTATAATGATAAAAAACAGATGGTTAACAGTGATTATGTTTCAGAACATGAAGCTGACCTGGCAAAGGATGAACTTGATTCTGCCAAATTGGAATACCAGACTGCACTGCAGCAATATGAACTGGTAAAAGAACTGGATACGGGCGGGAAAGTTACCCCTGTTTATGCCACTGCTTCAGGAACGGTTATCCAGAGACCTGTGCAGGAAGGCGAGATGATACAGTCTTCCAATTCCTCTTATGGGGAAGGCAGCGTAATAATGAAAGTTGCCGATTTGTCACATATGATTGTTAAATCCAATATTAATGAGGTCGATATAGCTAAATTCAAACTTGGGCAATTAGCTACCGTTAAGGTGGATGCCCTGCCTTATGAAGAGTTTTCCGGTATGATAACCAAGATTGCCCCAATGGCTGCTACAGTTAATAATGCCATTGTTTTTCCCGTGGAAATCAGCCTGGATAAAACCAGTTCACTGTTAAAACCCGGAATGACAGGTAATGTATCAATCAGCGGCGAGACCAAAGATAATGTGCTGATAATTCCAATCAGGGCTGTTTTTACCGATGATAAGAACCAGGATGTAGTTTATCTTGTTAAATCCGACTCTGCAAAGCCGGATTCCACAAAAGCATCTGTAAAATCAACCAAAGCTGGAGCAGTTAAAACACAACAACAGACAGTAGCCACGCCCATTAAACTGGGAAGTAATGATTTACAGATGGTGGAAGTGGTGGACGGCCTTAAGGAAGGGGATATAATTTCTCTTACCCAGCCTGCACAAAGCAGCAAGACCTTTATGGAGTTTGACTAATTAAAGTTCTTCCTGAGGGAAGCAGTCTAATAAATATGTAGGGTTATATCAGTAGGTGATATATGTACTCAAATTATGTAAAAAACTTTTAAAAACAAATACGGAGAGATTGATGATAGAAGTAAGTCATCTTACGCGGCAATTTGACACAATAATAGCCGTAAACGACATTGCTTTCAGTATAGCTGAGGGTGAAATTGTCGGTTTTCTTGGTCCCAACGGAGCAGGAAAAACGACTACTCTGAGGATGTTAGTGGGTTATTTGCAACCAAGTTCAGGCTTAATCAGGATTATGGATAAAGATATTAACAGCGACCCGATTGAGATAGCCATGAATATTGGATACTTACCTGAGCAAAGTCCTATCTATGATGATATGATAGTATATGATTACCTGAAATTCATTGCGGATATCAGGCATTTAAACCCTGAAGTATTTTCAGAAAGGTTGGATTTTGTCATCAGTAAATGTGGCCTGAGAGAAGTCATTGGACAGCAAATTCAGACCTTGTCCAAAGGTTACAGGCAAAGGGTAGGTCTTGCTCAGGCAATTATACATGACCCCAAAGTGTTGATTCTGGACGAACCGACCTCCGGACTTGATCCCAATCAAATCATGGAAATCAGGGATCTTATCAAGGAACTCGGAAAAGCTAAGACAGTTATTCTTTCAAGCCATATCATGCAGGAAGTGCAGGCAGTCTGCGACAGGATTATTATCATCAACAAAGGCAGGATTATTGCCGATGAACCTAAAGAAGAACTTGGCAAACACATCAGCGAACAAATCGTTTTGACTATTGAACTGGAAGCAGATGAAGCAGACTTTTCCGAATGGCTTAAACTCAATCCTGAAGCAACCTTGTTAAACAGCACTCAGAAAGGCAATCACTGGAAACTGGAACTCAGCTATCCCGGCACAAAAGACTTACAAAGGGATATTTCTCAGTTTGTAACTGCCAACCATTGGCTGATACTTGGAATGTATAAACATAAGCATAGCCTGGAAGAGATTTTCCACGTTCTTACTACTGATACAGAACAGCAGATTGCAGAAAGAAACAAAACTGAAGATATAACCGAAGGACAAACAGAGGAGAATGATAATAATGCGTAATATACTAATAATTGCCAGAAAGGAAATGAAATCTTATCTTAACTCTGTTTCAACATATATTGTTTTTGTAATATTCCTGTTAATCAGCGGCTGGTTTTTTTCCACACTGATGTTTAAAGCAGGCAAGGCAGAACTAAGACAGCTTTTCACTATCCTGCATGTAGTATACCTGTTCTTTATACCTGCCCTGACCATGGGGATGATTGCCAAAGAAAAGGCAAATAAAACCATAGAACTTTTGGCGACCTTGCCCATAAAGCTGAAAGCGATTGTTTGGGGCAAGTTTATTGCTTCCGTTGGCTTGGTTGCAATGATTTTGCTGTTTACACTTGTGCATTTACTGACGATAGCAATAATTGGCGAAAACGTTGATTATGGGGCTATTTTATGCGGATATCTGGGACTTCTGATTGTCGGTGCAGCTTATTGTGCAATTGGCATTTTTGCTTCAACTTTGCAAAGCAACCAGATTATGGCATTCATCATTGGTTTTGCAATATCTCTGTTTTTCTTTGTCCTGCAATATATTATTGTTTTGATTCCCAATTCTATTGCAGACGTCTTTCAATACCTTGGTTTTGATTATCACCTTCAGAACTTTCTTAAAGGTGTAATTGATACCAGGGATTTGATTTATCTGGGTTCAATCATTGCAGGATTTATGCTTTTAGCTGAGTTTATCCTTAAGCTTAACAACAGGATGCAGGAGCGTTAAGATGGGAATCATGGATAAATTCACTTCTCCTGTTGCTGCCAAAAAAGCTAAAACACGTTCTATCGTAACAGGTTTAATGCTGTCACTTGCCCTGCTTTTTATACTGAACCTTGCTTCAGCCTTTTTCTTTTACAGGCTTGATTTATCCAAAGGTAAGATTCACACCCTGAGTAAAACAAGCAAGAACCTGGCAGGAAATCTTAAAGACAATGTAGTTGTAAAAGTCTATCTATCCAATAACTTACCTCCGGATTACAATGTTCTGACCCGTTACACAAAAGACCTTCTTGGGGAATATAAGCAGTATAGCAAAGGCAGATTTCGTTTTGAACTGGTGAATACATCAAATGAAGATGAATTCAGAGGTCAGGCAACACGTGATAATATCTTTGCACAAAGAGTAATGATTCTGGAAAATGACCAGCAATCAGTGCGAGATATCTTTATGGGGATAGCATTTGAATACAAAGGAAACCGTGAAAGTCTGAATCTGACTCAAGACATTGAAGGCAGACTTGAATATGAGATAACTTCAATTTTAAGGAGACTGACCAAGGCTTCCCTGCCCAAAGTCAGTGTATACCAGGATTCTTTGTACAATGCTGAATATTACCGCTATTTTGAGCATCATATTAACCAGAATTACCAGGTAATGCCGACAAATCTGACTCAACCGGTGAAAACTTCTGATGTACTGATCTTTCCCGGTGTTACAGATTCTATGACTGCATTGCAGTTGTACAATCTTGACCAATACATAATGCATGGTGGAAAAGTTGTGTTCCTGCAGGATAGAGTAATGGGTCTGGTGCAGTATAATCAGGCAGATTTGATCAACTCGAATATATTTAAACTACTGGAACATTATGGGATAGTGATAAAACCTGACATTGTTTTAGACCAGTCTTGTGCTCCTATCAACATGAGCCAGAGGTCAGGCATTTTTGTCATAGATGTCCCCATGCCTTATCCTGCAATTCCCATGGTTCAGGGTATGGAATCTTCTCCGATCAGCAAGGGTTTGAGCGATATCCTGTTTTATCTTTGTTCGGAAATAAACACAAATCCAAACCCCAATAGCAAGGATGTGGCTATTACACCTCTACTTAAGACATCTTCCAATTCTGGTGTATTACCGGGACCTGATTTTGACATCAATCCAGAAAAGTTTTTGGGTCAAAAGCTTATGTCGACCTTACTGATGTCTCCAATTACTGTCTCAGCACTCTATACAGGGACATTTACAAGTTTCTTTGCCCGGCAACCTTCTATAGCAAGAACAGAGGGATTTGTGTCTAAAACAGATAAAAGCGAAATCATCGTAATCAGTGATTCTGACTTCATCCGTGATTTCATTGTCAGCGCTTCCAGTTCAAATATGATGTTTCTGCTTAATGCTGTAGATTTTCTCCTGAAAGATATCTCACTGAGTGAAGTGCGATCCCGGACAATTCCAAAAAGTCCATTGGAAATCAGTCGTTGGTTGTATAAAAACAATGTTTCACCGGAAGATATTGCCAGAATAGAACCACAGATTAAACAGCTTGTTAAAGCTCTTAATTTAATACTTCCTTCCTTGCTTTTAGTGTTCATTGGATTGAGAAGATTCTTTAGTGTAAAGCGTTATAAACGTAGAATTATACGACGATTCCAACCCATTCTGCCTGTTGTAGAAATGCATGATAAGCAAGAAGAACTACAAGACGAGGAACACCCGGAATGAAAAGAAGTCACTGGATAACCCTGATTATACTTATTGTGCTGATAGGTATCTATTTTATTGGAAAAGAAAAACAGCCGCTAGAAAGAGAAATGAGTTTCTTTAGTGCTGATTCTGCTGCAATATCTAAAATTGTACTTTTTACCCCTCAGGATACAGTCACAATAGAAAAAAAAGGAAACGAATGGAAGCTGGTGCATCCTGTAGTTTGGGCTGTTAATGAACAGCAGTTGGATTCATTCTTCAACAAAGTACTTAAAATTGAAACTTCTATAACACCAATGTCAGAAGATCCCAATTTGCAATCTATGTATAAAGTTGATGACAAAGAAGCTGTTCAGGTCAAACTGTTTAATAAATCAGGCAAATTGCTTGACCATGTTTACATAGGTAATGGTGCAAGCACATCCTATGACTATGGAAGAAAACAAGGTGATAAGAGAATTTATCAGTTTAAGGAAAACCTTACTAATCTGGTACGCCCTGATGTTTACCTCTGGCGTTCTCCCAATATTACAAACCTGAAACGAGATAAGATTGACCATATTGATGTAACATATACAAAAAACGCCTATATGCTTACAATTCTGGGCGACAGTATCAGTTATACAGATAAGCGGGAGAGTTTCATCATTCCTGAATTTAACAGAGCTCAGCATAAGATAATCAATGCTTTGGAAAATCTTATGACCTGGCAATTTGTGGATAAAGATACAGAGCAGTATGCCGAAGCTTTTGCCAATCCAGAATGTAAGATTGTCGTTTATCTAAAAGACAAATCTATCAAAACCTTTACCCTTATCCGCAAAGATACACCCAGGGAAAATGCGGGACCAAACGAACCGCAAAAGGATGTATATGTCCTTATGATGATAGATGACCAAATGACGCCTTTATACCAGATGACAGGTGATTTTATAAACCGTTTCACACGTGCAGCAATGCATTTTAAAGTGGAATATGATTAAAGTATCAGTTGTTACAGAATTAACCGACATTCTGTATAAACAGATTTCCAATCTATGGATACTTACAGGTATAGGCAATCCCGCCCGCAGTGATACTTTTGATGCAGTATCAAAAACTCTTAAAAACGGCGGTAAAATCATAATAATCTATGAAGATGAAATTGCAGTGGGAACTGTCTGGCTAACGCACGACTTCCGCAGGCTTTTAGTTCACCATATGTCTGTCCATCCGGAGCACCAAAACAAAGGTTATGGTAAACTTCTGATGCAGGAAGCGATTAAGTATGCAAAGGAATTGAAGCTGCAAGCCAAGTTGGAAGTGCACAAAGATAACAAGGCTGCCAATAAACTCTACAAGAGTTTTGGTTTTGAAACACTTGATGGTTATGAAGTAATGATAAAGAGGGATATCTGAACATGTACTATCTTCCCACACGGATAATCTACGGACAAAACGCTGTTAAAAAAGGCTTTGTCTATATTAATCAGCTTGGGCAAAAAGCTTTGATTGTCACAGGCAAAAACTCAGCTAAGAAAAGTGGAGCTTTGGATGATGTAACATCAATTCTGGATTCTCTTAAAATAGACTATGAAATCTTTGACAGGATAGATGAAAATCCTGTGCTGGAGATTGTCATAGAAGGGGTACAGGTATTCATTGAAAACCAATGTGATTTTCTCATCGGAATAGGTGGCGGCAGCCCTATAGATGCAGCCAAAGCTATTTCCCTTGCTGCTGCAAACAACCTTGATATAAATCATATCTATGATACTGCTTCGTTCAAAAACAGATTTCCACTCGTAGCAATTCCAACCACAGCCGGTACAGGGACTGAAGCAACGCAATATTCTGTTTTGACTGATGCAGCAAAGCAGAAGAAAGCCGGATTCGGGCACGATTTAGCTTTTCCAACGTTATCTTTGGTTGATCCCGGATACACTTTATCTCTTTCCCGGGAAGTTACCTTAAACACTTCTATCGATGCACTCAGCCATCTGCTGGAAGGTATTTATTCCAATAAACGTACACCACTTATTTATCCACTGATTTTCAAGGGGATAGATTTAATAATAAAGCATCTGCCCAAGGTACTTAATAAACTAACAGACATTGAGGGCAGAGATGCCCTGATGAGAGCAAGCCTTTATGGAGGTATCACCATTTCACATACCAGTACTACCTTACAGCATTCCATCGGCTATCCGCTCACTTCAGTTTATAATATACCGCATGGTCTGGCAAACGGTATTGTAATGAAACAAATGATGAGTTTATACTATCCTTTTGTAAAAGCAGAGCTGGACGAACTCTTTACCTATCTGGGCATCAGCAGGCAAAACTTCTATGATTGGCTGGATACTTTGGGAATGAAAACAGATACAAAGCTATCTACAGATTTTATTGAAACAAAAATCCCTGAAGTGCTTGCCAGCCGTAATATGGCAAATAATCCGTTCGAAATAAAAGCTGAAGATGTACGCAGTTTATACAGGAGTTTAAGCTAAACAAAACAGTTCCATTGTGAACACATCAACCTGAGTTAACACAAATCCAAGAAAAGAGCTCATTTATCCTGCTTTTTTCTTGCTTATTTCTTAATCAATTTTACAGATATTGAACTATGATGCTAGGGTCATCTAAGGGTCGCACCCTTAAATGACCCTAGCATCTCCCTTTAATCTCCCATGGATTGTTAAAGGATTAAGCAGGTAATGATAAAGTAATAGATGGTAAAATGAACCTTTGAAGCTTTCGAATAGGTTCGTATAAAAAATGCGGGTATCCAGGATATCCGGTAATTTGCTTATTGACATAATCCCTTGCATACACTAAATTGAATTTAATGAAAATACTATCTATGGCACAGTGAGGTGCATATGGCGATTACAGTAAAACAAGTCTCATCCAAATCTGAAATGAAAACCTTTATCTATTTACCTGAAAAAATACATGCCAATCATAAAGGCTGGGTTCCACCCTTTTATTCCGATGATGCACGTTCTTTTGATCCCAAACGCAACCTTTCGCATCAGTATTGTGATAGTATCTTCCTCATAGCTTATGAGAATGGCAAACCGGTTGGCAGGATAGCAGGTATTATCAACCACCGTTATAACAAAAGAACCGGTGAATACAATGCCAGATTTGGCTATATGGAAGTTCCTCCACGTATAGAAGTTGTTTCTGCCTTACTTAATTTTGTTGAGGGCTGGGCAAAAGGCAAGGATATGACTAAGCTGGTCGGACCGATGGGTTTTACGGAAGAAGATCCCGAAGCCTTTATCATTGAGGGTTTTGACGAAGTCACCAATCTGGCAACAAATCAGAATTTTCCTGATATCCCGGGATTTATGGAGCAGCTAGGTTACAGTAAGGAAGTGGATTATTTTGTCTACAAGGTCAAAATTGCAGATGCCATAACAGATTTATACCGTAAAGTTTATCAGAGAGTTAAGCGCAATAAAGACTTTCATCTGGTAGAGTTCAAAACCAAGAAAGAACTCTGGAAATACATACTACCAATTTTTCATCTTATGAACGATAGCTTTATGGTTCTTTATGGATATTCTCCTTTTGAAGAACATGAAATGATTGCATTTGCCAAACGTTATATGCCAGGAGTCGACCCGCGTTTTGTAAAGTGCGTGGTGAACAATGCAGATGAAGTAATAGGTTTTGTGATTGGAATTCCCAATATGTCCAGCGGCATCATCAAAGCCAAAGGCAGGCTTTTCCCCTTTGGATTCATCCATATTCTTAATGCCCGTAATCACGCTAAAAAGCTTGATGTTTATCTGGGTGGAATTAAAGAAGAATACCGCAGCAGAGGTGTGGATGTCCTGATGGGATACCGCATGTTTGAGCAGGCTCAGGCAGCAGGAATAGAATACCTGGACAGCCATCACGAATTGGAAAGCAACATTGCAATGCGTTCTGAAATGGAACGCGTCGGCGGTAAAATCTACAAAAAGTACCGTATCTATCAAAAGACACTTGCTTAATAGCTTCAATCCGAAAATATGTATTTGAATTCCAGTTCGTTTTTAATAATATGAATTTATTGCCCATGATTTAATCACCTCAAAAATTGATTATGGATAAAAAACGCCTATACATTCTTGAAGAAATGCCCGTTCGTAAAGCGATATTTAAACTGGCAGTACCGACTGTTGTCAGTATGGTGGTCCAAATTTTGTATAATATCACTGATACTTTCTTTGTTGGTAAACTGAACGATCCATATCAACTTGCAGCAGTAAGCATTTGTATGCCTATTTTTATGCTGCAGATGTCAATCTCGGGCATCTTCGGAGTCGGCGCTGCGTCATATATATCACGTCTCTTGGGTAAAAAAGATTATGCCGGTGCCCGTGAGACTGCCACTATTACAATTTTATCCTGTTTTGTCACGTCTCTGCTGGTAGCGGCAGCAGGTCTAATCTATATGAGACCTATTCTGCATCTGGCAGGAGCAAGCGTTAACACCATTGATTATGCAGATTCATACCTAAGTATTATTCTGGGCGGTTCTTCCATAATGATGCTCAATTTCACACTGGCGCAGATGATTAGAGCAGAAGGTGCTGCCAAGGTTGTAATGAGGGCAAACCTGGTGGGTACCTTTGTCAATATTATCCTTGATCCGGTTTTCATCTTCCTGCTGCGTAAAGGTGTAGCCGGAGCAGCAATTGCTACTTTAATTGGTGCAAGTTGCAGCCTTGCACTATTACTATCTTTTTATTGGAAACGCAAAAGCCTGGCGATGCCTTCCTTAAGGTATCTTAAACCTCGCTGGACTATCTACAAAGAAATCTTCAAAATCGGAATTCCTTCTTCTTTAAGCCAGATTATGATGAGTATCGGTAATTCAATATCCTACGGAGTAGCTGCAGCTTACGGTGACGTAGCAGTAGCGGCATTTGGGATAGTCTGGCGTGTAATGTCCATTCCGGTTTTTGTCATGATTGGCCTGGCGATTGGTATTCAACCGCTGGTCGGCTACAGTTACGGTGCAAATAACAAAACCAGGTTAAAGAAAACAGTCCGCATGACACTGGAATATTCAGGTATCCTGGCAGCATTTTTCCTGGCTCTGTTCCTGCTCTTCCCCAAAATCCTGATTCTGATTTTTATCAGAGATAAAGGAGTAGTGGAAATGGGCAGCAAGGTTCTAACTGCTTTTACTTTTGCCATACCCTTCATAGCTCTCCAAATGCCTTTGTTAGTTTCAATCCAGGCTATGGGAAAAGGAACCCCTTCTCTGATTATAGCTCTGTCGCGCAACGGGTTGGTTTATATCCCTGCGGTCTTTATCCTGAATACTTTATTTGGATTTGACGGCTTGGTTTATGCCCTGCCTCTGTCTGATGTACTTTCTGCTGCTATGGCATTGTTCTTCTTTATCAGAATTGTAAGCAAGCTCAAGTATCACCATGCAGAACCTGAAATTATTGAGCATGTCCTGGAAGATACAATTACCCCTTAATAAATCAAGGGAAGCATAACCAAGCGAAAAACTCCCAAAACTTTCTTGAATTACACTTCCAAGACCATTAAGGCCAAGTGTTTTCTGCCTTAATCTGATAGAAATATTTAACTCCTCCTACCGGCTCAGAATATGACCTGGCAACCGGTAAGGTCTCTGTCAGATACTCAAATGGTCCGTCAGCATTTATGCTGCGGTAAATATTAAATGCATCAATTTGAACATTTATTGTTGGATAAGACGGATAAGTCCAGGCCAATTCAATCTGTCCGGTTTGGCTGTTGTAAGCAAAAGTAGCAATCTGAACCACCGGCAAAGCCAGCCATTGTGTAGTAACATATCCATCACCATTATCATTATAGTCATTCTCAGAAATTTCATTCAGTCTGTTAACCCTAAACCAGGTTTTCCAGGTGCATGCAATCAGGCTTGGTACTGTCAGAATTTCAATTGAAACAGATTCTCCGGGTCCCAATGGATCAATATACAGATACTCATCACCCACTTCGGACGTGGAAGGCATTGTTTCCCTGTTGCAATAAACATCGACTCTTACCGGAAGGTAGGTGGAATTATCGGAATCATTCAGGATTTCAATGCCATAGGAGTTTTCCTCACCAACATAAACTAAGTCTGAAACAGTCCAAAAGTCTGAAATGGACAGCTCGCACGGGGTGACGGGATACCAGTTGATACGGTTGTAAGTATCATATTCATAAGCAGGACCGCTGAAATTACCTATATAATTATACAGATTAACAGTCCCCTGATTCTCTGTTTTTGCGATATTCTTACCGGCAGTGGGAATTATCGGAAAATTAGCTCTATAGATATTAATCGTCTGGGCATTATTAATTGTCAATAGTCTGCCGCTTGTAGAGTTTGGGACATATCGGAAAGTGCAATAATGAAAACTGTGTGTGTCATTGACCAAAGCTCCGGAGTTGATAACAACCCCGTTGGTATTCATGTATTCAAACACAGTATATTCAGCACTGATATTGCCTCCGCTTAATATCGTTAATCCATAGTTACCGGTTATTTTTGTGATTTTTGCCGTTTGATTAAAACTCCCGAGCGTTTCCAGTGTAGCTCCATTATTGACGGTAAGAGTGCTGCCGCTGCCTATTTTCAAAATGGCATTAGGTTCTAAGGTCAGTTTGGATGAGCCCGCAAGCAGGATTATATTACCCGTGACCTGAAGTATTCTTCCGTTCAGATAAAGATAATTGCCCGGGTGGATAGTCAGAGTTCCGGTTACAGATAAGGGTTGAGCGCTGTCAGAAGCCAAATATATACAGTGATCGGGTGAAATCATTCCGCCCCCGTTTAAAGTAAGATTACCAAAACTTGCTGTCGTACTGGACGAACGAATGGTGGAACCGGAAAGTCCGATGAAAGTTACGGGACAATTGGTCAGAACTACATTGCATCCTTCGTAAAAACGCCACTTTGCGCCAAAAGAGATTGACCCGGCTGAGATATCTCCCACTGAGCCGTCAAACCAGTAAAAATTGCCTCCGGACACGATTGTGCCTGCCGCAGTCTTTTTCAGGATTCCGTAAACCGATATTCCTCCAATAGCTGTAATATCAAAAGCACCGGTATTTAATAATCCACCATTAATCGTTAACACTCCGTTGATGGTCAGATGAGTCAAAGCATCAACGCTTCCCAAGCGGTCATTTTTACTAAAATCCGGTCTGCTGTCATTGCTTCTCATTGTATTGTCTGTTTCACGCCCCTCACCATTACGGGCAGTAGCTTTACTGATGTTCAGATTAAACACAGAACTTAAGGCGTCCAGATAGATTGAATTATTTCCGATTCCATACAGTTCCAGGGTACCGCCGCTCAGATTAACATTGGGAATTAAACATTTATAATCTCTAACTGTTCTTATGGTGCCATCCACGATATCAATTGTTAATACAGTTGTCAGGTTATTAATTACGATGCTCTTTTCCTTAAAATCAAAGATGCCGCCGGTCATATGCAGAGCAGCATTGGCAGTTCCGGCCCAATAGCAGTCATCGGAACCGCCATAGACGTTAAAAACTCCGCCATTAATATACAGATTTCCGATAAAATCATTCCTGGTATATTCGTCCTGATGATAGTTAATTGTACCCGCATCAAGATAAATGGTGCCGCATATACCGGGTTGTATCAGCCGTATAGCTACAGTGAAATTTCCACCTGTTACTCTGTATACTCCTGTGGTCAGATTGTATTTATCACAGGTTACTACTGAACCTTCAGGGATTATCATCTCACCGGAAGTTTTATTCAAATCTATAGTGCCAAAATGCTCATTAATCAGATACTGGTTTTCTGTTCCATTCATCACAACCGCTCCATCGCCTTCTATAAAAGCTGCTTCACCAACGTTATTTGTCCAGTTGCCTTTCAGATAAATTGGATTATTGTTGCTCTGGAAGATTCCGCTATTTATAGTGAGGTTACCTCTCACTTCTATATCATCATTCAGGCTAAAGGTGGAATTGTTTGAAGTTGCTATTTCGACATGATTAAAATAGCAGGTGAGAGCGCTGTTGTTTGTAAAGCTCTGGTTGCTGCTGCCTTCAAAACTTATTGTGCCGTCATTAAACCAGAAAGCTCCCAGGATATTATTTACAAAGCTGCCTTTCAGATGAATAGTGCCCGGATACTGATGCTTGAAAACCCTGTCTGTCAGGTTGGTAAAATTTCCGTGTATATACAAATCGTGGTCGGAAGTTTGACTGGTTCCCAGGAATGAACCAACGTTTTTATTGGACCTGAGGTTATACAATCTGGCTGTTTCATTTACGTATATGCCGGAACTATTATCTCCGAAGAACTCAACAGTACCATTGGTCATCTGTATATTTGAGCCCTGGTTGAAATACATATGCCCTTTGACATACATTTCCGATCCTGCAGAAGTCATGTTTGCCGTTGAACCGCTGCCCCAAATGACATGCCCGTTTACAGTTACGTCTCCGCTGCTTGTCTGCAGAAAGCTGCCATACACTACAAGGTTCTCCACAATTGTCAGGTTATAGTTTCCCACAGTTAGCGAAGCACCGGCAAAGACAGTCAAACTTTTACAAGAAGCGCTGGCTGTATTTATATCGGGATAAAAACATCCCGGTTCAACAGGAAGAATCCGCACATCGCTGCTGGAGTTTGGAACTGCTACCTCCCAATTGCGGGAATCAGACCAGTTTGAAGAGTAGGAGCCGGTCCAGATATATTCAGACATACCAAGAGCACTGGCTGCATTTACCATTCCGTATCCCGTGTATCGGTCCCAGCCGATTCCGCCGTCCAGAATCATATCTGTGGCACTCATTACCAGGCGTGATCTGAGCCCGGACTGAGACAGGAAAGGATACTTGGACAGCACCAATGCCGCTACTCCGGCTGCGTAAGGGCAGGCGCAGGAAGTACCGTTGAACCACATGTAATAATTGGAACTATCATAACCATTGATACCCATGATATCAGTTGTTGGTAAAATTGTGGGTGCCATTATATCCACTGCAGCAGAGTGGTCCGGAACATCAGCTCCCCAATTTGAACCCCACCAGAATTCGCCATCTGAGGAATATGAACTTTTTCTTTCTGCGCTGGGGCTGGCTGCGCCCACGCCTATAACCTTGGAATTCCAGGCAGGATACTTAATAGGATTTGTGTTATCGTTACCGGTCGATGCAAATAACACAGCCCCATGATTGTAGGCATAGTCAATTGCCAGTTCATGCGTATCATAAATATCAGATTGTATAGCACCGGCTCCAAAGCTCATACTGATAATGTCAACATTATGGTCACCTGCATAAGTCAGGGCATTGATGGAATAAGTGAATTCCAAGTACCCATTTGTACCGCAAATTTTCAAAGGCATGATGGAACATCCGGCAGCAATGCCTGCCACACCTATTGAATTATTACCTCTTGCGGCAGCGATTCCGGCACAGGCAGTACCGTGAGCATCATCGTCAGTTCCGATTTCCGGCATCGGATTATTGTCGTTTGCGCCGAAGTCGTAGCCCGGTACCAATCTTAAATCAGGATGGGTTAAATCAACTCCGGTATCAAGAATTGCTATAATGATTGATGCGCTGCCAAGACCCTGGGTATCATCCCAGGCATTTTGAGCATCGCTGTCAAAACCGACAGTCCCTACAGTTGGTCCGGAATGGCTGCCATTGACACCTCCGGTCCAGGAAGGCAATTGAGCTGAGTTATGATGACCCCAGTTATTTGTGTAGTATAGATCATTTGGGACATAATCAAGGTAAAAATAACCTTCAGGAATGGCGTTTTCAATGTAGCTGTTGGTTTTAAGCAGTTCCACGGTTTTCAAAATATCTGTGCCATCAGGAACTGATAAAACAAACCAGCGGTCAAATCCTGTGTCTTTTTCCCAGACAGTGTCTTTGACTTTTCTGTGGGCACGGATGATTTTGTTTACTTTGATTTGGGCTAAAAAGTCGTCCAACTCCCTGATATTAAAGGATTTTGCTTCAGCATACATTTCCTCAGCAATATCTGTAAACTTGTAAGCTTCAACTGTTAGCTGGATTTTGATTTTATCCGGGGCAAAGAGAGGCTTATCTGAGTTATCGCCCGGTAAAGCGTTTGCTGTTAAAACTCCGATCGAAATAGTTAATAAAAATAAAACAAATAAGACTTGCTTTCTCATAAGCCACCTCACATCCGTTTATATAATTACATCATAAGGATATTTTATAGAGTATATTAAACAAACAGTCAGGGTCTAAAAATTATAAATCATTATAAAACAGAACTATTGACTCCTGTCAAGCGGATTTTTTTTCATAGTTCAATCTTAATAGCATTACGGTATCATTACGGTAGCAATACGGTAGTAATACGGTTAATTACCGTAATGCTACCGTATTGCTACCGTAATGATACCGTATTTCATTTAAGATAAAAGAATGAACCAAGTTTGGAATTTAACCAACAGGATTCAGAAAGAAGAAGGTATGTTAAAAGGATATATGATGCTTAAGTTGTTTATTTCTTATCTTTTATAAAAGTGCCGTTGTGATATTCTGCAAAGGCGGTTTTGAGTTCTGCATCAGTATTCATTACAATTGGTCCACCCCAGGCGATGGGTTCGTTCAGAGGTTTGCCGGAAATAAACAGGCAACGGAAAGAATAATCATTAGTTTTGATTGTGATGCTGTCGCCACTTTCAAACAAGGCGATTTGGGTGTTAGCAAGGATTTTATTATCTATAGTTGCTTCACCTTCAAAGACATAGATGAAGCAGTTGTCTTCCTGTCTGGTTTTCAAAACGAACTCAGAATTGGCAGGAACAAAAATGTCAAAATACTGGGGATTGGTGATTATATCCTTTACCGGACCGGTGGTATTGCCATAACTTCCACAGATTATCTTGAGCTTTACTCCTCCGGTTTCTTCTGCTGTTGGAATATCTTCTTTTTTAATATCCTGGTAGCGGGGAGCCATCATTTTGTGCGTAGAAGGCAGATTTGACCAAAGCTGGAAGCCATACATCCTGCCTTTTTCATCGGGTTTGGGCATTTCCTGATGAATTATCCCTGAGCCTGCAGTCATCCATTGCACATCTCCTCCCCTGATTACACCGCTGTTACCCATACTGTCGCCGTGTTCCGCGCTGCCTTCCAGCATATAGGTTATGGTCTCTATCCCGCGATGCGGATGCCATGGGAAGCCTTTTAAATAGAGTTCAGGCTTGTCATTACGGAAATCATCAAAGAGCAGGAATGGATCAAACTGTGGTATTTCATAATAGCCAAAAGCTCTTTTAAGATGCACTCCTGCACCTTCCAAAACAGGTTGTGCAGTTAATATCGTCTTTATTCTTCTATCTTGCATAATTACCTCTTGAAGAACATTCTAATCAGATTGATTGAACTTACAAGAGTTAATTACGGATTAGATTGAGTTACGAAATTGCTGATATTCCCGCCAGAAACCCAGTACTGAAAGCAGCCTGGATATTAAAACCGCCTGTCGGCAGGGCATAATCCAATACTTCTCCGGCAATATAGAGACCTTGCACAATCCTGCTTTGCATGGTGGCAGGATTTACTTCTTTGAGAAGCACTCCTCCGGCTGTTGACATCGATGTCTCAAGGCTTTCCACCTGTTTGATAATAAAATCTCCTGCCTGCAGGAAATTGATGATTTTGTTGATTTCCTTCTTGCTCAAATCCCTGACCTGCGTATCGGCAAAAATACACAGATAATGCAATACAGAAGCAATGATAGCTTCGGTTAATGGTAATGCCTTCAAAGCATTAAGCACTATCTTGTGCCGGTTGTCCCGCAAGGCTTTGGGTACTGATGTTTCTGCATCAGGAACAAGGTGCAGACGGATAGTATCTCCTTTTTCCAGAAGGTAGGAATTGTTTAAAATTAAGGGTCCGGAAAGCCCCCGATGCGTAAATAGCACATCATCAGTGTCCTTGTGCCTGCCTGTCTTCGTGATAAAATCAGCTCTGATATTTTGCAGAGTACTGCCTGAGCATTGGCTGAAAGAATCCTGGCTTGAAGTTTCTACAGAAGCTAATGCAGGTTTGATTGGGTTTATTTTGTGTCCCAGCTTTTCAGCAAAGAAATATCCGTCGCCTGTGGAACCTGTCTGCTGCCAGCTGCTTCCACCACAGGCTATAAGCAGTTTAGTGCATTGGATCTCATCGTTATTGGTTTTAAGGATAAATCCGTTTTTACTTTTCTTTATTTCCAATACCTGAGTGTCATAAACAATCTCTGCACCATTATGCATGGTTGTTTTGAGCAGGGCATCGCGGACATGTTCAGCCTTCCGCGAAGAGGGAAATACTTTACCGTCCTCACGGGCAAAGCTTTCACAACCTGCTTCCTCTAATAGATTGATAAAGAAATCGCTGTCATAGGTATAGATGGCAGACTTCAGCCAGGGACCTGCCTTGCGGCAAGCCCTGATGAAATCTTCTTTGGATAGGGTATTTGTAAAATTGCATTGTCCTGTTCCGCTTAGAAGCAGTTTCTTACCGGCTTCCTGGTTTCTTTCCAGAATAACGGCACCTTTGCCATATGCAATAGCGGCAGCAAGTCCGGCAGGGCCGGCACCGATTATTACAAAGGGAATAGCTGTTTTAATCAAAACTGGACTTCTCTTCTTTTATAAATGTAAGTTGCGATTACAAACATTACAGCGCAAAAGAAAAACTTAAACGCTATATCCCATGTGAATAAAGAACTCCAGATACTGGTCAGGAAATTTGGAGGTACTACAAAGGTGGAAAGGTTAGGTTCACTACCTGTTCTGATTGTTACGATTCCAAATTGCTGAGAAGTTGGCAGATATGCCTGAATTTTAAGTATTCCGGACATGATAAGCTTGAAAATGGCATTGGCAATGTAAGGAATCTTCCAGCCATAAATCTTGTTCAGGAATAAGGTAACCAACTGCAAAGCACCAATAACAGCTGATCCGAGACCAAAGGCATTATCTTTAAATATTGCAGATAGCATGAACAGGATTGAACCCAAAACCATTATAGCTATAGAAAAATGCAGCCAGCTAAGAATCAGTCCATTCAGACTCATCCACCAGTTTACATTCATTGGAGTAAATAGCATCGCAAGGAAATTAGACAGGAACATATTCAGAACTCCGATTGCCAGAGCCAAAGCTATTAGTCCGCCAATGCCTGCAATAAAGCGTGATGCAGTTATCTTCCAGACAGAAACGGGCTGCGAACGGTGAAACAGCTCGCACTTGTGTTTGATATCCTGATTGAGTAAAGTAGAACTGATAATGCTCATGGCAATTACAAATATTATGCCCAGAAAGCCGAAAAACATTGCGCTCTGCATAACAAAAGACAGCATCTGGTGCAGATTATCATTTGCCAGTAAATCAAGCGGAATTCCGCTAATGCTCATGTTTTTTGTTCCTGTGGCAGAAGCAAATAGGATTGAACCTGCCATAAAGACATACATCCCCAACACATACCAGATTGGTACCATCAGGCTTTTTCTGTTTGCTTGTAGATCTTTGATAACTAATGCTTTCAAGGTTTTCATTCAGCACCTCCTATCTTGGCAAGGAACAAATCTGCCAGTTGCGGTTCTCCGTATTCGGCACTTGGAATATCCAGCTTTTCTTCCACCAAAGCGTGCACATAACCCAATCCTTCCCAAATCTGCAGAGGATTGTGTTTCCTTAGTTCATCGGCAAATTCTCTCGGGACTTTTATTTCCATGTATTTCTGCCTGAGTATATCAATATCTTCTGCCAGAATGATTCTGCCTTTGTCAATAAAGATAATATCCTGCAGGATATGTTCAACTTCATTCACTTCGTGGGTGCTGATGAGAATGGTCTTGGTCTCATCATAAAACTCACCCAGGATAGTATTGAAAAATTCTTTGCGGAAAACGATATCCAGCCCGATGGTTGGTTCGTCCAAGAGCAGGAATTCCACATCCAGGGACAGTACCAGCAAGAGATAGAGCTTGGTTTTCATACCTTTGGACAAGGTTTTGACTCTTTGTTTGAGCGGCAGGTCGCTCTTTTCCAATAAACTGTCTGCCTTGCGGTCGTTCCAACTGGGATTGACTCCCCTTATGTAAGCAATAGTCTGTTTAACAGTGAGCCTGTCATCCAGTGCGCTGACATCCGGAATAAAGGCAACATTGCGGAAAATATTGCTGTCGTTATGTTCCAACCTTTTACCGTGATAATGGATGTCTCCATGATACTTCAAAAAACCGAGCATACAGCGCATCAGGGTGCTTTTACCGGCACCGTTTTTACCCAAAAGACCTATTATTCTGCCTTTAGGGATGGTCAGGTTTACATCACTCAAAGCCTGAACCTTGCCGAAGTTTTTATTCAGATTGGTGATTTCCATAATATGATCAGGCTTTTCATCATGATTTGACTGTATCTGTCTGTCCAAAGCTTCCAGAAAACCGTAACTGTTATTTTCCATGTTTTTCCTCCTCAACGTAGGGGTAAGGTTTATCCTTACCCTCTTCCAGGGCAGGAGTAAATCCTGCCCCTACATTTTTATAGCTTTTTTCAATTAATTTTACTACTTCAGAAAGCTCAATATTAAGCTGCTTCGCTTTCTGGACAAAGTTTTTAACTTCAATATCAAGATATTCCTGCATGTGTTTTCTCCTTAATTTGGTTAAAGCATCTTCTGATACATAAAAGCCGATGCCTCTCTTTTTGTATATAATGCCCTCGTTGTCCAGTTCCTGTATCGCTTTAGATACGGTTAAAGGATTAATTGAATACTTAGCTGCCAGGCTGCGGATGGAATCCACACTTTCCTCAGCTTTAAGCGTGCCGTTTAATATGGCATCTTCAACTTCAGACTTGAGCTGAAGGTAAATCGGTATATTGTCGGCGAATTTCTTCATTCCGCCCCCTTTGTCTTAGTGTCGTAGTCATGTAATACAGTATAGCAATTTCTGTCAAGGAAAAAAATCAGGGTGTTGTTATCTTCATATAAATTATGATAGTTAAGGAATCAAGAGATTTTGATTATTTATGTGATAGCAAAGGAATATCTAATTTCTTCCTTATTTAATCCATTGGATATGCACGGGAGATGCTAGGGGTATCTAAGGGCAAACCCCTTAGATACCCCTTAGATCCCCCATCCATCTCTGGTGGATCGAGTAAGGAATGAAAGTGGAATAAGCATTACTCTTGACACCAGATAACCTTTACAGTATTTATAATCCTATAAGAAATTAAGAACCTGGAGGATATATGAGAACATATATTTTACTGTTTGCTTTAGTGGCAGTTTTACTGTTAGGATGCTCATCTAATTCTACAACTTTGTATCTGCCTACGTTTAATACAGCGGGATGGAACTCATTTTATACGGGTGGGGACGGCAGTTCAACAGAGAATGCTATCATTATCAATACAACCGATAATAAAAAAGTTGCTGATGCAGAGAGTCACTATCTGGAAAAGACTCTTGGAGCAAAGGGCATAACTGTAAGCGTTATTGGCAAGACCCAATACCTGGTTGAAGGCAGAGTTTATGATTTGCTTAAGGTAGTGGAGAACAGGACTGACATAAAAGAATACCATTTCGATATTTCAATACCTGCAGGTAACAGGTAAAAGATTAAGGATCACGGAACACACAGAAAGTTTACAGTGTGTCATTCCAGCGAAGGCTGGAATCCAGCTAAATACTATAAGTAGCGTAGCATTCCAATGCTGCGAACAGACTTTGTTTAACGCAGGTTCGGAGACCTGCGCTACTTAACACATACGCTGCAGGTTCGGAGACCTGCGCTACTTTTTCAACAGGAGAAGTGCATATGCATATCAACGATGCAAAAATGTTTAAAAGTATCATGGAACTTGCCATTGAATACCTTTCCGCAAGGGCTAAACCGGAAAACGTAATCAAGTATTCACGCTATTTCAGGGAAGGTTATGATGCCTGGGGTAATAATGATGCAGATATGCAGGGTGTTATTGCTTTGATTGAAGAGAAGTTTCCTGACCTTACTTTACCTCAGATAGTGGAACTGGGTTCTCTTTTATTTAAACATGGTAAATATGAGATGGCAAGCATAGCCATCAGGCTAATCCTGAAACGTGGAAAAGAATATGACAAAGCTGCTTTTGCAGGTGTGAAGAACTGGTTTGACCATGGAGTCGGTAATTGGGGACACAGCGATTCCATGTGTTCGCAAATCACACCAATCTTCATTACGAAGAATATTATTGATTATCATGAAATGGCAGACTGGATAACTTCTGACAGCAGATGGACACGCCGGGCTGTACCTGTTACGTTTCTTTGTATACGCAAAACAGAAAAGCCGGAAAACCTGATTAAGTTCATCGAACCGCTGATGCTGGATAAAGAAAGAGTTGTGCATCAGGGTACAGGCTGGTTTTTGCGTGAGCTCTGGAAAATCCATCCCAAACCCGTGGAAGATTTACTTTACAAATATCGTAATACTGCTGCCAGATTGATAATCCAATATGCCACAGAGAAAATGACTAAAGAACAGAAGGAACGCTTTCGTAAAGAAAAGTGACTTGAAAAGTCATCCCGTACTTGGTACGGGAACCAGTTCCATAAATAACCACAGAATACACAGAAATAGCAGAAAACCCCGGGTGCTGGGACGAAAGGTTCTATTGCAATATACTTAACAAATTGATTATAACTTCAAATCGTAAATTACTCTATCAGAAGCATTTTCTTTGTTATATTCGTACTTTTCCCTTGCATTTTGTACAAGTAAACACCGGGGCAGGCTTTTTTGCCATAATTATCTTTACCGTTCCATGTTAAAGTATGTTGTCCTGAAGTTTTTATTTCATTAACTAATGTCTTAACCAATTGTCCTTTGAGATTATAAATACTGATGTTCACAGGTTGACTTTCTTTAATGTCATAAGTGATAGTGGTTTCAGGATTAAACGGATTGGGGTAGTTATTGAGCAGTTTTGAGTATATATCGGTAGTTTCAGATTGAATATTGACACCATTGGCAAAATGGAAGGTTGTTTTTGGCATCGACTGATAAGCTGAACTGACAACGGGTGGAGATGCAGGATTAATGTCATTATTATCACTTGTTACAAAAAGGGAACTAAACGGATCTCCAGGCAATGCTCCATAAAAAAGATTAGTAGCAGGGTAACTTGCATATGAACATTGTTTAAAAAACATTACAACCAGATTTTGCTCTGAATAAGAAAAGGGTGTATTCAAAGGGATACATATCACGTTATCTCCAGCCAGTAAATTAACAAAACCATCAAAGACCAGAGTAAGCTGGGTGGACGGCAACCATGTAACTGGCAAGACATCAAAAGAAGTAGTGCCCATCCATATCTGGGTAGGCATGTTCAATACATTACGATTAAAATGATTATAATATGTAACAGCTTTAATAGAACCAAAATAATTTACCAAAGAACCATGATATAGGACTTCTGATAGACTTGTAGGTTCAAATATTACTGTTGGATGCGCATTCATATTCGTTCCATTAGAAAGAGTGATTGGTGTGGTTGAATGGGGAAACACAGCCACACTGATGCTATCCGATGTGTTATTATTCGTTATAACATCGGTTTGGCTGACAACTTCCCCATACAGAATATGGATTCCTGAATCTGAAGGGGTCCACGATAATGTCAAAGGGATTGTCTCATTAGCTGCTATAGTTGGCCCGGTTGTTGTTGCCAGAATATTTGAACCTTTCATTAAGTTAACTGTATAATTGCTTTCCGTAACAAAGCCATGATTATGTACTGATACCGTGAAGTTTCCTACCTCATTTTGATTAAGTGAAGGTGCACTATCTAGTGACACTACCCGAAGGTCATGCACCGGTAATGGTTCCGAAACAAAAATAAAAATTGTGCTTTCACCAGGGTAGGTGTTAATGTTGTTATAACTTATTGTACTTGATACAGTAATCGGAGAAACCATGTTAACACTCAAGAACCAACCTTGTCCTCCGGGAACCATATTAATACCAATGCTTGCGCCTCCATATCCTGATACATAATTAGCAGGTCCATAACATAGATTTATTTGTCCATCTTCAAAAAGCTTAATCTGAAAATCGCACGAACTTTGTGAACTAGGTGGCCATGTAACATTTGTATATTGGACCGTAAAAACCCGATTGGGGGCAGCACCTGTCAGTAATGTCATTACTGTGCTGGTGGGAAAGTTATAATCCCAAAGGGCTGCGATTAGCGGAGCTGTGTAATATGCCCCCAGATTATTCACAGTGCTATTTACTGTAGTCATTCTAAAAGTAATGTATCCACAACAGCTTATATTGACTTGAGTATAGACGTTTTCACCGTAATGGAAGGGAAACCCAATGTCAACAGAACCACTGATGCCAGCAGCAGGGATATTCACCACGGTTCCATTGATGGGCACATAGGGCGCTGTGCCGGACATGAAAGTGTAATACTGATTGATATCAGCTGATAAATTTCCCCATATTGATAACAGAACTATCAGTAACAGTATTAATGGTTTCAATTTAATCTCCTTGATTGTTGCAAATTACCCACTATGCATAAGCTAAAATTATTACCAATTATTATCCAGATTAAAATTACGAACAAAACAATCGTGTTATATACGTTTATAGTGTCAAACAATATTTACTTGTTTTCTAGATGTTGTCTGTTCTGAAATATGAAGAGAAGTATAATACTTAATTAATATGCTCAATGTAAGGTGATTTTAGTGATAGAATATCATTGTCTCTCTAACTTATGTTGATAATTCAATATTTTACTTGCCAACAACTTACAAGTCGAAATTATGCAATTGAGTATCTTATTTGAATAGGAGACAACGTGAAAACCTTATTAATCTTATCTATTTTAGTTGCTTTATCAATTTCATTATATAGCATGCCTGTTGCCTGGACGCAGTTCCAGAAAGACATAGGCATCCAGGCTGCACAATTCAAGGATTCACCCGAGCATCAGCAGATTAGAAACAGCCGCGATTCCCGCACATATGTTGTAGGTGATACGCATACCTTCTGGAGATGGAACCTGGCAGTTATGCCGCCCACATGGATACAGACTCCAGCAACCTGCAGAGCTGTGGGCGAACATTGCTATATCTTTGTGGCTAATGACCAATGGAATATCCATATGACACAGGCAAATGTGGATTCAGCATTAGTCAGATTAGAACAAAACACTCCGAATAATCCCGATACCGGCGCTATTATGATGGATGTGAACCTGTTTGGACCAATCCCTGATGAACTGGATAACGACCCCAAGCTGATTGTCTTTTATTCTGCCCTGGGTTCTTTCCAGGGAACTTCATTTGACGGATATTTCAGTGCTTACAATCAGGTGACGGAAGCTCAGGCACAAATGATGAATCCTCCCGGACACAGCAACGAATGTGAAATGATATACATGACCTGCTATCCTCTCAATCCCGTTCAGCCCATCCGGTTGTCTGTCCTGGCTCATGAACTGGAACATCTGATTCATTGGGGACAAGATGCCAATGAAGAATCCTGGATTGATGAAGGTTGTGCAGAACTGGCAATGGTCGCTTATGGTGTGCCTGATCCTATATCAGGCTTTCCATCAAATCCCGATAACAACCTTACAGTCTGGAACCAGCAGTTTGCTGATTATGTGAAAGTTATGCTGTTTTTCACATATTTAAAAGAACATTATGACAGTACAGGCATGATAAGAGACTTGGTTGCCGACCCGATGAACGGTATGAATTCTCTGAATAGTCAGGTATCAATACATTATCCACAACTTTCCACCGATGAAATCCTTCACAACTGGAGTATTGCAAATGCATTGGATAGTCCGCAGCCGGGTGATGGACTCTATAACTACGAAGAACTTGACCTGCCCAATTTTACCATGACAAATATTACTCTGCCCTATACTTCATATTCCGGTACAGTTCAACCCTTTGCATCTGATTACATTAGATATAGCCCGACTCAGAATACGGGTTTAACATTAGTTTCTGGCTCCGGATTGTACCTATCACAAATTGCATTTGATAGCTCAGGTACTTGCACAGAATTTTTCCCAGCCTGGTGGGGCTATGAATTTGCTATCCCTCCGATTTCCTTTAACAGCGTATATAGTATTTTTGTAATTACAAACACCAATGCCACAACTGCAACCTACAACTATGTAACGACGTTTGTTGCAAATGAAGATAATACTCAATCTGCTCCTGCAGTTTCAACCCTGAATTGCTATCCCAATCCGTTTTCTTCCACAGTAAATATCAATTATAGCCTTAAGAATACAGGACACACTACTTTAAATATATACAATACTAAAGGTCAGTTAGTCAGGAAATTGATAGATGAAAGCAAATCAGCAAACCAGTACGAAGCAACCTGGTCTGGAGACAGCGATGCTGATAAATCCTTGCCTTCCGGTATATACTTTATCCGTTTGCAGAATGGCAGTGAAACGAAAGTTCAAAAAGTCTTGTTACTAAAATAGATTACAGCTAAAATGAAGAGATAAGGAGTTAACTTGAAAACAACATTATTAATAATAGCAATATTGATAGTCCTGAGTTTGCTTTTAACTTCCTGCGCACCGGGTACGCAGCGTTATGAAACAAAGAAAGCAAGTTTCTTTTCTGGTATCTGGCATGGCTGGATTGCACCGATTTCTTTGATTGTACACTTCTTTAATCCCAATGTTCGTATTTATGAACCCAATAATACAGGCTGGCTGTATGACTTCGGTTTTTATATAGCCATTGTTGGTGGTTTTGGTGGTTTTGCCTTGAGCCGCAGGAAGAAGAAGTGTGTCTGAATACAGGATTTACAAAGTAACCAAAGATGAGGAATACTGGCAAATAAGGGATTTCCTCAGGGAAGTCTGGCGTCTGACAAATGACAAGACTTTGAACTGGAATATTGCGCGTCTTGATTACTTCAGATGGCATGTCTTTGGTAATTGCTATGAAAAAAACCTGCTGGATTATCTTCATATCTGTGAAAATGATGCCCGGATAATTGCAGTCCTCATATCTGACAGTCCAGGCGGTTATATGCTGCAGGTGCATCCCAATTTCTATCAAGCTGAACTGTTTGATGCACTGCTTCAGTATTACGATACAGTAATAGTACCCGGTGAAAGCATAAAAAGAGGGCATATACCCGTAGAAATTGACGAAAGTATTATGGAAGCAGGTTTTCAGAAAGCAGGCTTTACACCCGGGAAGTTTATGGAGTTCAGGCGTGAAGCTGATTTATCAAAAGTTTCTGTAGAATACTCTCTTCCGGAAGGTTTTATTATCCGTTCCCTGGGAGAAGCAGATGAACTTCCTGCCAGAAGCTGGGCATCCTGGCGTGCTTTTCATCCTGATGAGTCGAATGAAAAATATGAAGGCTGGGAATGGTATTTCAATATTCAGAGATGTCCTCTTTACAAACGTGACCTTGACCTGGTCTGCATAGCGCCAGACGGGAAAATAGCATCATTCTGTACAATCTGGTATGATGATTATAACCGGACAGGATTGTTTGAACCGGTAGGTACAAATCCGGACTACTGGCGCAAAGGGCTTGCCAAAGCATTAATCAAAGAGGGATTTAAAAGGTTAAAAGCACTGGGTGCAGAAAAAGCTTATGTCGATTCTTATGAAGAACCTGCGCATTCGCTTTACGAAAATGCCGGGTTCAAAACAGTCAAAATAATGAAAACATGGAATAAGAAATATTCCTGGAACCACGTCAGTAAAAGAAAAGAGGACAGTATTAATACTGTCCTCTTTTGAGGTGGATATTCTGAATTTACTTCTTCTTCTTTTTAATTCTTACCTTATCTTCATTTGGTCTGTTTACTTTCGTTGGCGGAAGTGTATATATCTGACGGGCATTAGGATTGTAAATCCAGGTATAATTCTCAGATGCTTGTGAATTATACCAGTAAACATGACCCGGTTCAAAATATTCTAAGCTGCCTAGCCAACCTAAACCAGATAAATATAAAGCATTTTCACCAGTGGAAGCATCAACAATAGAGTCCATATCAACAATGTTAGGATTAGAAAACGATGATATCGCAATATTTTCCGCTTCATTCAATGAAAAAGCTGTCCAACCATCGTTTCCTTGAATATTTACTGAAACCACTTGTGGATCCACTTTTCCAAGTAAATAATAGTCCAAAGCAGGATTTGATGGATCGAGAACTGCCCAATAAGCTCCTCCTGGTGATAATGCAACAAATGAAGTATCCGATGGAAACCAACCATAACCTGTATAGTATGTACTGTTCCAACCAGTATTGGCATCTTGTACACTATCTCCATTGCCAAATTGGTCTCCCAAAAGATTTTCTATGGACATGTTGCTACTATAAAAAGGATAGGAAAACGGTTCGTAAGAACCATAGCCTACAATCTTTTTTATGTAACCAACAGGTTCTGATGGTAACGAAGATACATTATACTGATCAGTATAAGCTATAACTCTGAAGTATTGTTGATCGTAATCAAACGAGCAATTATAATAATGATAATCTGTGTGGGTTAAATAAACATAATCAGCATTTGGATCAACACGAGTGTAAATCAGGTACGAATTTGCTCCCGGTACATCTTCCCATGTAATCTGTGGATGAATAGGATAATTGGTGTCTCTGTGTATTTCTATCATAGGTGGTTTTAAACCAACAGTTAAAGTTACATCAACTGTATAAATTGATTGTTCAGGATCGTTTGTAGTTATACTTATTGTTGCCTGATTAACTCCAAGTTGTGCATTTTCTGAGTCATAATTTATGCTTATGGGAATGGATTGATATCTTTCAATAGATCCGCTTTCCGATGAAAAAGATAACCAGGAAACATCTCTAACACTTGAAGAAGGTCTAGAATCAGGACTGTTCCATCCAGTTATTCTGGTAGGTTCACTGACACTTATTGAATATGTTAATACTCGACTTCCTGTATTAGATAATGTGAGTGTGTCTGCTGAACAATCACTCATATTAAGATTTTCACCAAGATTAGTTGACGAAAGCACCAAATGAGGAGGAGTGTAACCGCTTTCATTTAATAGAAACAACTTGATATCCGGTATAAATGGATACAGTTCACTCTCCATGTTATTTGCCAGTGGATTAGCAGGATCGATATATGATTCATGATCAACAATAATTATACTTCGATTAGTAATTAATTGGGTTGTGTAGAAACCTGACTCATCTGCACTTATGTTAGATTTCTTGTTGGCTGCAATTACAAGATTCTGAGTATTATTGTAATAAAAAGGAGCATCCAGGACAAGCTCAATCCATTCATCTGAGTAATGTGAAGTGATCTCACCATTATACACCTGAGTTAAATTGCTCAAAGATACCCAACTATTCTGGCTTGCAAATGTATCCTGGCTTGTATGACCCATGTATATACTTATACTATCTCTATATTCTGTCGAACCATACCAGTGCCAGTAAAGCCTGTCTATTAAATGATTGGATTGGTTTATTTCACTCTGCAAATATATCGACTGCGAGTACGAATAGTGTTCCCCGGATAAACGCAAAGGAATCTCACAACCCCCTGCTGCGCCATCTCCGATAGTTAATTCCAATCCATCTATGAAAGTTATATTTACACTATTTGAAGCAACAGATTCTCCATCTGGATTGGTATAAACAGAAGTTACATAGTATGAATATGAATTCCCTGCAATTAATGTACTGTCAATGTCTGTGTATGTTGTGTCTGAGGTATTTGCCAGATAAATCAAATCTCTGTAAATATTATATGAAGATGGATTACCAATTTCTGGAACCAACCAAGTTAATATGCAGGTCGAATCATTGCTAAAACCAGTAAGATTTCTGGGAGGTAATGGAGAAGGAGAAACGTTTAATGTAACATCTATTGCTTGGATTGAGTCCGCCGGGTCATTAGAAGTAACAGTTATTATTGCCTGATTTTCACATAATGTAGCATTCTCTGATATGAAAGTGAAAACTAATGGAATGGAATCCCCTCCTTCAATTGTTCCACTTAAAGAGGCACATGTTAGCCAGGGTACATCTCTAAGAGGTGAAGAAATTTTTGAACCGGAAAGGATAGTTCTACCTTGTCTGGAAGGTTCATTAATACTTATTGTATATGTTAATGTTCGACTTCCCGTGTTGGATAAAATGAGAGTGTCTGCTACACAGTCACCCATAAAGAGATTTTCGGTAAGAGTAGTGGTAGAAAGCATCAAATGAGGAGGTGTGTAGCCACTTCCTGACAAGGGTATTAGTATTGATTCATGGTCAGGGTCATTGCTGGTAATGGTTAGATTGGTAATATAATCTTGTACTGAAGTTGGAGTAAAAGTAATCAGGAAATCGGTATTTTTTCCTCGCGGAATATCGTAGCTGATTAAATTCCGATTTTCTGATCTACTTGAAGAAATTACACTGAATCCTTCAGGAGCAGTTATGCTGCCAATCAGGTTCGTCTCTCCATAATTCTGGATATTTAATGTTATTTGATTGGATAATCCAAGGCTCACATCTTCAAACTCAAGATTTGTAGACGATACAGCTATAACAGGAGGTTGTAATTCCATAAGAAACAATTTGATATTCGGGATATTTGTTAATATTTCAACATTGTCAGGAAGATTAGCAGGATCAATATTAGATTGATCATCAACAAAAATTATGCTTCGTTCATCATTTAATGGGGTTGTGTAGAAACGCCCTTGATATTCAAGGTTAGTATGTTTGTTGACAGCAATTACCAAGTTCTCAATATTATTATAATAAAAAGGTGTATCCAGGACAAGCTCAATCCACTCATCAGAAGAAGTTGCAGTAATCTCGCCATTATAGACCTGGGTTAAATTACTAAAAGGTACCCAAATATTCCTTCCTGCAAAAGCATCCTGGCTTGTATGACCCATATATATACTGATACTGTCAGCATAATCTACCTCTCCACTCCAATGCCAGGATAGCATGTCTATTTTTAGACTGGGTTGATATATTTCACTCTGCAGATATATGGACTGCGAGTAAGAATAGTGTCCGCCAGACAAACGAAATGGAATCTCACAATCTAAAGATTCACCATTTCCAATAGAAATTATTTCCTCATACCTAATTATAATATTAACTACGTTAGATGCTGTTGATTCAATTAAATTAATTGAATCTGATACTACTGATGTAACATAATAACTATATTCAGTGTGGTATACTACATTTGTATCAGTATAAGTCGTATCGGAAACAGAAACATATAAGCTGTCATTTCTGTAAATATTATAACCGGATGGAATCGGACCTAATACGTGCCAATTCAAAGTAACAGAATTAGATGTACAAACAGCTGTCAGATATTGAGGTGGAGGTGGAACAGAAACAACTCCAGTCAAAGGTACAAATATTGTTCCATCGTCTTCATCATTACTTGTTACAGTAAGATTAGTACTATAATTTTGAACTTCAGTCGGAGTAAAAGTTATTATGAAATCTACATTTTGTCCCGGGGGAATATTAAAGTTTGCCGAAGGAGATATATTAAAATCCTCAGGCACTGAGATAGTGCCAATCAGATTTATATTCCCTGAATTATTAATAGTCAATGTATCTGATTTAGATGAACCAATTGCCACATCACCAAACTCCAGGCTTGAATTTGATATTGTTATTTTGGGATTGTTAATTGCTGTAAAATTTAACCTAACGTCCAGGATGCATGTAAGGGCATCTAAAACAGGCGCATCACTAAAATCTTGTGAAGCAGGGTCAATATCTGAATCCTTAGCAACTAAAATACTTTTTTGTTCAGATCCTATTGAGCTCGTAGAAAAATTTACATAATTGTTACCGCATGTATTTTTATCCACTGCAATTACTAGATTTTGAGTATTAATATAAATAAATGGGGTATCCAAATCTATTTCAATCCATTCTTCTTCAGACGTAAGAGTGATAATCCCACTATAAACCTGGGTCAAATAATTTAACGGTATCAAAGAGTATTGATTTGAAAAATATGTTCTATCGGTATGACCCATGTATATATCTAAGTTTATTCCTTGAATATTTGCAACATCATTTTCACCCACAAACTCACCTCCCTTCCAATGCAAAAAAAGCTTGGATATTTTTCGATTTGGTATATTTATTTCCGCCTGCGAATATATAGTCTGGGAATAAGAATATTGAAGATTTTCTACCCAGGGTAATTGATAACTATCGGGCGTATAACTTATTTCTACCCAAACATATGAAACGGGAATTATATCAATTGTATTTGATGCAGCTGATTCATCTGATGGATCTGTATAGACAGCAGTAACATAATATGAATATTGTTCACCAACATTAACTGCAAAATCAGTATATGTAAGGTTTGAAGTTGTAGCAAGATAAGTTTCATTTCTATAAATCTTATACGAAGATGGGTATCCTGCTTCTGGAACAAGCCATGTTAACTCACAATGTGAATCATTAGTTATAACGATCAGTGAACAGGGAGGCAACGGTAAAGGTGTAATATATACTGTATTAGAAGCTGCTGATATACTAGTAGGATTTGAATAATTTGCTTTTACATAGTACCTATATTGATCTCTATTTGTAACAGCGGTATCGGTAAAGGTCATATTAGAAGTATTAGTCAAAAATATACCATCTTTATATATCGAATATGAAGTAGGAGTATATGGATAGTTAATCTGCCAGTTTAGGACGACAGATCTATGAAATCCATAGGCAGTAAGGTTTTGGGGAGGTGATAGAGTTGGAGTAACATTAATTGTAACAGATGCCCCTGATTCACCTGAGGGATTCGTATATACAGCTGTTATATAATAGCTTAAATTATTTCCCACTGTAACATCAGTATCAATGTATGTTGTATCAGAAGTTTCGGTTAATAATGTGCCATTTTTGTATATCTTATACATACTGGGAGTGAAAGAGCTGCAATTCTGCCAATTCAAAGTAACCGAGTTGTGTGTGCATATGGCTGTAAATTTTTGTGGTGGCAAGAAATCCAAATGAAAAGATATTGAATCACCTAACGAACTCCCAATATCTGATATAGATATATTTCCATCCAAATCATCCGATAAAAAACATCTGGGCATTGTAAAATCTGTATAATAATGCCAAATGTATGTATTGTTATCGAAATGAGTTTTTCCTGATTGTGAGTTATATGCAGCAAAACTGATTACACCTTGAGGGCGATACACATAAACTTCATAAGGTGGACCGCTTGCATTCCCTGTACAATTCGTGTTGATTCGATAAATAATCATCCCATTTGAATTTGGAAAATGATATACCCCATGTTCAAAGGTGCTGGTTTCACTCCTGAATTCAACTACAAAAAATTCATTAGGTCGAGTTGGTGAATTAATTCGGAAACATTGTCCCAAAGAATCGGTAAGGGGTTTAAGATAATATGTGCCTGGAGTACTTATTACTTGAAGACTATCTATCCAGCCACCATATTTGTATTTCATATAGGCATTCATATGTTGTGGTGGATTTAAATTACAAGACATTATATCCCAAGCACCAACAATTGAATCATCAAAGGGATTATAGTCGTATAAATCAGGTGCACCGAGAGTGTGAAACATCTCGTGACACAGAACTCCATTCCCATGGATATCTAAATGATCGGAAATCTGGACATTATAATCACTTACTCTTTTCCCGTTGATATACATATTATGATAGTATAAAGTAGATTTGTGGGGCCAGAGTATTGATGCCCAGGCAGTTGTTGCTCCCTTGATTACAAAACAGACATTATCAACTTGACCATCATTATCACCATCAATATTAAGATTTGGATCAATTTGGGAGCTTATTCCATTTATTGCATTAACTTGTAAATCACGCAAGCGAGTCCATGCATCTGTGGTATAACCTATCGTATCAATATCGCTATATGGGCAATAATATCCTCGTGGATTGCTATCCTGCCAGGAATATACAGTCGGTGGGTAATTAGGATAGAATGTAGAAGAGACATTTAATTTTTGATATGATGTTTCCCAAAAATAGTCTTGCATAGTATTATCTGTAGTTGCATTTGTGTTAAACATATTCTTTAGAATATTAATAGAATCTTGAGAAAACTCTTGTTGGTCTGCAAACCTGATGAAAATTACAATATTATTAATAGTACCTCTAGTTGGTGCGTTTCTAATATTATCCGGTCGCATTTCCCTAAGCATATTTTTCCTGATTTCTCCCATCTTTTCAGGAGAAATGTTTGTCCAGGGAGAAAGACTGCGAGATGAAGGATTATCTCTGCCTACAACCAAGTCTGTGAAGATTAACTCATCCTTGGATTTCTTATCCAGGTACACATACCAGCCTTTGTCATTCTGCTTGATTGTGTAGCCGTCTTTGTCATGCAGCCAATTGTAAAATTCATCGCCACTGGCAAAAAGATTAAGTTTCGTCCCATCCGGCTGTTGTAATTCCACAGGCATGAACTGGACAGGTGCCCCGATTAACAGATTAATAAAAAATAACATAGCGAAGAATAGAATAATGATGTTTTGTCTACACATACCTAACTCCTAAATTTGTTTTTATAAACAAATAACTATGTAATTTACAGCAATATGATTGTCAATATATTATTATATCTTTTTGCGAAATGTTTCGAATAGTATTATATGAACTTACTTTGTTGTATTTTGTTTTAAATAATGTACAACCAGAGTATAGAGATGATAGACTTCCTCATCAGGCAGACCGGCACCGAAGGCATAGATATCCTTTTTGCTCTTGATGAAAACGCCTTTGGAACGGGCAAGTTTCCTCAGCCAGACCATCCAGCGGGGGAAAGGTGCGTAAGGAGCGGAAACACCTCCGGCTTTAACATCCCTGTTGCCCTCAGAAACGGAATTATCCATTGCCAAAGACACAGCGGAGTCACTTGTGCCATAATCAATTCCGATTATCTCTTCAGCAGGTATAAAGACTGAATATCGTGTTCTCAGCAATTTGTTATCTATCGTAATGCCTTTGTTGTTTACATTCACTATCGTGGTAAAGCTTTGTGACAACCGGTAGGATTTCAAGGTTTGAATCAATGGCGTCAAAACGAAAAACAGCCCGATGAATCCCAGGAAGAAGTACTGCACAAAAGCCGGAGTATTTGTGTTATTAAAAAAAGAGGAAAGCGGCAGGACAATGACCAGCAGAATGAATAAAGGGAATAAAAGTCCAATGAAATTAAAAACTGAAAAAGCAGGTCCGGGAATACTGATTTGTAATCCTTCATCAGTTTCACTGATTTTGCATTTCATCAATGCCGGCTGAGGTGAGATATCAGGAATTTCATCCTTCGAACCGTGAGTTTTGCCCATTTCAATTTCATCCGGCAGGATCTTTACATGATGGTCGGTTGTTTTATCTTCGAGGTGGAAATCAAGAAATTTGGAAAGCAGCATTGCCTGCTCCAGAGCTGTTCCGTAGTTTAAGGAAGAGCTGATATCAAGCTCTGGTTTTCCCTTATCTGATTTTAGCGTAATGGAAAAACTATCCGCAGTGTCAGAATCTCCTCGGATAAAACTGAGTACCACGCCACTGTAATTTCCCAGGTCATACTGTTCACCTTTCATCGGTCTCAGCAGTCCCCAGGCTTTCCAGATGCGGTGTTTAGTTTTATTAATGGATATCCAGCTTCTTCCAAACATCAATCCCGCACCTACTCCGGTAAAAATAAGACCCATAAACGACATGAATATCCAGCCAAACCAGGGAATGTCATTGGCATTAGAAACGGGGATTATCTGCATACTGATAAGCAGGATAAACAAGCCTGCCAGGAAAAATGGTGTGCCAAAGAGTCCGATACAACCGCCGCCCTTCTTCAGTTCCAGTCTGTCAGGTGCGGTTTGCCTGAATAATGCTTCATTAACATTCTTCA
Organism: Cloacimonetes bacterium UBA6097; assembly: GCA_002435865.1. Lineage (GTDB taxonomy): Bacteria > Cloacimonadota > Cloacimonadia > Cloacimonadales > Cloacimonadaceae > UBA5614. The sequence continues at coordinate 53,042 of DIWV01000007.1, forward strand.
TAGGATGAAATTAATCTCCACTAATTTTACAGATGCCGGGCTTATATAGTGTAAAACAAATTTGCCATACCGGTAACGCAACAGAGGTTTATCCCGTTTTTTAAGATGCTTCCCCGTGCCCATACCGTTACTGTATCAGGTCCATCGCAGTTTAGTTCAACATAATACAACATACCACCCGTACTGAATGACATGTTTTGCTTTATATAAGCGTGTGTCGGCGAGATTTCCAACAACTCGTAATTCCTTTGTATGCAGATATTCTTTACCTGTCCGATAAATTCTTCACCACTCAAGGTTGATTTAACAGTAACATGTTTCCAGGTTTTACGATTTTTGTTATTTCCTGTACGTAACATGGAAATTGCGTAAAATATGGGCACAACAACTATCATGGCAATAATAACTGATACCAGAAGATTGATATTGAAAGAGTAAATCATCGTCACCTCTTGATTTCATACTGCAGCAACCAATATGATTATGTCAATTATTTTATGACGGTCAGTAAAAATCCAATCTTATCACACACCTTTCTTATTTGCAATACGGTAGCATTACGGTAGCNNCTACCGTAATGCTACCGTATTGCTTTAAAGAAACAAATAGGAAGTAAAAGCGATTTGCTTTTGAGCATAAACAGGGTAAATTATTAATAAACATAAGTTTAACGGAAAAGAAATGTAAAAAAGGAGAAAGAAATGAAAGCTAACGTTGGAAGTTTGGATAAAATCATCCGTATTATACTGGCACTGATTATTTTCGTAATTGGTTATATGACAAAATCATGGTGGGGACTTCTGGGATTGATTCCATTAGTTACCGCTTTGACGGGTCATTGCCTTATTTACACTATTCTTGGGATTAATACCTGCAAAGTAAAACCTCAACCGAAAGCTTGATATATGTATTTATTTTTGCCTGAAGCCACTTAAATAGTGGATTTAGGCATTTCTCTAATAAAATATCCCTTGACTTATAAACATAAGTTATTTAGTTAAAAAGTATGTTACAATCTAAAATTAAACACATCGAATTGCGTCACCAATTACACAGGATTGCAGAATTATCAGGACAGGAAGCCAAAACATCAGCGTTTATCAAAGAACAGTTAAAGGAGCTTTCACCCGGAATTATCATAGAAAAACTGGGCGGATACGGTCTTGCCGCTGTTTTTGACACAGGAAAGAAAGGTCCGGTTGTCTGTTTTCGTGCTGAACTCGACGCTCTGCCTATCCACGAAATTAATAAGTTTGAATACCGCAGCAAAAGCCCATCAGTCAGCCACAAATGCGGGCATGACGGTCACTTAACCATTCTGCTCGGTATTGGAGAATGGGTAAAAGACAACCTCAATAAGCTGAGCGGGAAAATAATCCTGCTGTTTCAACCTGCGGAAGAAACAGCGCAGGGCGCTCTGGCTGTATTAGCTGACAAACGTTTTACTGATTTGAAGCCGGATTATATGTTCAGTCTGCATAATCTGCCAGATTTTCCTTTGGGCAGCGTCATTATCAGGGAACATGTTTTTGCCTCCGCATCCAGAGGATTAAAAATCAGACTTATCGGCAAAACATCCCATGCCGGTCATCCGGAAAACGGACTTAATCCTTTAACTGCCATGATGTCAATCCTGGAAGTTTTGAATAATCTGCCCAATATAGTCACAGGACTGGATGAATCGGTTCTGATTACAATTATCCATGTCCGCCTGGGTGAAGAAGCCTTTGGCACTTCGCCAGGTGAAGGTGAAATTATGGCTACCTTCCGTTCGAACAACGATGAAACCCTGGATAAGCTGGCAAAGGAAACCAAACGCAGGGTAATAGCCATTGCAAAAGCGTTTGGCTTGAAAGAAAGACTGACCTGGGTGGAAAAATTTGCTGCCACTGTCAATAATGAAGAAGCCTATGCTATTGTGAAACAAGCAGTTGCAAAGATGAAAATAGAAACAATCCAACCTCTTTCTCCTTTTCCCTGGAGTGAGGATTTTTCCTTCTTTTCACAAAATTACAAATCAGCTTTCTTCGGATTAGGCTCCGGGGAGTTGCATCCCCAACTGCACAATCCGGATTACGATTTTCCCGATGCCCTGATAGAAACAGGAATTGAACTATTTGCCAATATAGTAAAGGAGACTTCAAAATTTTATGTTACAAACAAGCTGGATTGAACTTAGCAGCGCCGCTCTGCACCAAAATATACAATATTTAAAAAAACGTATCGGGCCCGATTGCACCTTTGCTTCTGTCATCAAGGGCAATGCCTATGGTCATGGCATAGAACAGTTTGTACCAATGGCAGAAACCAACGGAGTCAGTAATTTTGCCGTATATGACGCTTTTGAAGCCCACAGGGCTTTGCAGGTAAAAAGGGACAGCACTCATTTAATCATCATGGGTATGGTGGATGACGACCAACTGGATTGGGTCATAGAAAATGATATTGCCTTTTTCGTATTTACCATGGAGCGTCTGGAAGCAGCAATAAAGATGGCAAAAAGGTTAAAAAAGAAAGCCAGGATACATCTGGAACTGGAAACAGGAATGAACCGCACAGGTTTTGATGAAGATGAACTGGACATTGTTATCAGCTCAATCAGGCAAAACAGGCGTCAACTTTTTATAGAAGGAGTTTGCACGCATTATGCAGGGGCAGAAAGTATTGCCAATTATCACAGGATTCAACAACAGCATCTGCAGTTTGATAAAATGCACAAGGCTTTAAAGAAGGCAGGAATTGTTCCCTGTTATTACCACAGTGCATCTTCTGCTTCCGCTCTTACGTATCCGCATACGATTATGGATATGGTCCGCTTCGGGATTGCTCAATACGGGATGTGGCCCAGTATGGAAACCAAGATGAATAATCTTCTGTCCGAAGAAGCAAAATTTACCAAAGATCCACTCAAGCTTGTTTTGAGTTGGAAAAGCCGGGTAATGAGCATCAAGACAGTTAATAAGGGTAATTTTGTAAACTATGGCACTTCATTTTTAACGACCAAAAATATGAAGCTGGCTACCATTCCCGTGGGTTATTTTCACGGTTACAGCAGGTCTTTAAGCAATTCAGGACAAGTTCTTATTAATGGCAGAAAAGCCGATGTGGTCGGAACCATCAACATGAATATGTTTATGGTCAACGTGACAGCAATTCCCAATATCAAAATCGGCAACGAGGTTGTCTTGATAGGTAAACAGGGTGATTTTAAAATAACCGTGGCTTCCTTTGCAGAACTGACCAAAATGGTTAATTATGAACTGCTGGCACGTCTTCCATATCTGATTCCCAGAATTGTTGTTTAAATAATTACAGTGCCTGGATTTCCTTCATAAAATCGTCAATCCACCGTGCTTCGCCTTCCAGCAGGTAAATCGGACGGCGGGAGATACTGAGCGGATAGATTGAACATTTCGAATCCAGCAGAAAGGTTTCCAAATCACGGTATTCAGATATCTTCTTTACTATGTTGCGGCGGTAGTCTCTAAGCATGGCAAGCTGCATTTCTTTATCAAACACATCCAGATTATAAAATGCAATATCTGCCTGCCAGCGTACATGCTCCGGCTCCAGTAAAATCTCTGCCAGCTTTTCCCTGAAGGCAGTTTCTCCTTCTTCGGTAATGCTGTAAATCTTACGGGCACGGTTTTCTTCTGTAACTTCTGTTTCGCAGGAAACGTACTCTGCTTCCTCAAGCTTGCGCAGTAATTTGTAAATTGCCGACATGGATAGCTCTGTCCAAAATCGCATATCGCGGAACTGGACGTCTTTTTCAATTTGATATGGATGCTTTGGACCTTCGGTTAAAAGACCCAGTAAAGCTGCTTCAGCGGATGTAATACTCACTATTTTCCTCCAGTCTTTTAGTTAACAACGTTGTTATATGTGCATATTGTATAGATACAATATTGTTGTCAAGAAAAACTTAATTGTTTTGACAAATTATCTATGCTCACCCAAAGTGAATAATCATAATGAAGAACAAGGAAGTATATGTCTGATTTAACTTTAAACAAAGTGGCGGAACTTGCCATTGAAACCGGCAGAGTGATTTTGGAAAGCGGTGGTGAAACGCACAGGGTGGAAGAGACTATGCATTTTGTCTGCACCGGGTTCGGTTTTGAGTCGAATGAAAGCTATGTAACATTAACGGGTATTTTTCTCTCGGTCAAGTCTCCTGAAGGTGAAATCGTCACTCTGATTAAAAGGATAAATACTCGAATAGTGGATTTGGATAAAATCAGTTCTATTACCAAACTTACATATAATCTGATGAAAAAGCATAATAAATTCGTGAAAAACAAGGCAAATAAACCGATGAGCTTCGTTGAATTCAATGAAAATCTCGAAGAAATAAAAGCCAGAAAACAGTATCCCGGTTGGGTAAAATACGTCTGTGGAGGCATTACCCCCAGCTTTTTCTGTCTGCTGTTTGGCGGCAGTTGGTCGGAATTTTCTGTTGCTTTAATCATGGGAATTTGTGTGAGTTTAATCCTGAGATACCTGGCAAAGCTGCAATTAAACACCTTTATATTAAACGCTGTAGGAGCGGGATTTATAGTCTGGTTTGCCAAAATGGCAGGATTGAACTTTGGCTATATGAACACGGATAAAATCATCATCGGCGGAATCATGCTGCTGGTACCGGGACTTTCAATTACGAATGCGATTCGTGATACCATGGCAGGTGATTTGGTTGCCGGAACAGCCAGGACGACAGAAGCTTTTTTTATTGCTGCAGCAATAGCCACCGGTGCAGGTGCAATGCTGAAACTCTGGGCTTTGCTGGTTTGAGGTGAATGATGATTAGCGCAGTAAATCATCTCTGGTTAATGCAGGTTATTTTTGGTGCCATTGCCATACTGGGTTTTTCCATACGCAGTAATATAAAGGGTTCTATCCTGATATTCACCAGTCTGGGCGGTGCATTGTGCTGGGGTTTGTACCTGATGTTCCTGGCGGGGACAAGCTCCCTGCTGCTTTCCGTTTTTCTTTCTGCAGCAGTTGTCTGCATTTATGGAGAATTAATGGCACGGGCTTATAAAGTTCCTGTTTCGGTATTTGTGATTTGCGGGATTATTCCCCTGGTTCCTGGAAGCGGTCTATATTATACCATGATCGCATATATTGAGGGAAACATTGTCGACGCAATGACAAAAATGGGGCAAACCCTGATGATTGCAGGCACTATATCTGTTGCAATCGCAGTTGTTTCATCGCTTGCCAATATCTTCAAAACTATGCTGAGGAGATTTTAAAGTGGGGATTTTATATTACATTATCAAAGTAATCATTACTTCAGGACTGGTAATCCTGGTTTCTGAAATTGCTAAAAAGAACGGGATTCTGGCAGGCTTATTTGCATCTGTACCTATAGTTTCCTTTCTGGCAATCATCTGGATATATATTGAAACCAAAGACGTTAAAAAGATAGCGGAACTGAGTAATGATATCTTCTGGCTGGTCTTACCATCCCTGTCTTTCTTTATTTTATTCCCCATTCTGTTGGGTAAAAACATGCGCTTCGGGTGGGCAATGTTGCTTTCCACGGTAATTATGATTATCTTATACTCAATATTGATATTGTTACTAAAACGAAATTGGAGTTAATTAATGTATAAATCAGTAAAACAATCTCAGATGGAAGAACGCATCCTGAATAAATTAGAAGGCAAACCTCTGCAGACAGCAGAATTACTTTTTGCAGATGCAGAACTGCAGGCGATGCAGGAATATACAAATATTGTATCCATTAAACGCCTTGGCTATAATGACCACGGTCCGGTGCATATGCGCAAAGCAACTTACAATGCGATAAAAATGTTTCATATTCTGACCGAAGCAGGGATTCAAATGAACCTGGAAAAGGAAAGTGTCGGAACAGCAAGCGATAGTTTAATTGGAGTATTATTTGCAGCACTTTTACACGATTTAGGAATGTCTATTGCCAGAGAAAAACATGAATATATGAGCATAACACTGGCATTGCCGTTTATAGACAGAATACTCGCTCAGATTTATCAACCGGAAGAGTATATGATAAAAACTGCTGTGCGTTCAATAGCCATTGAAGGCATTTTCGGACACATGGCAACCAGGAAAATCCATTCCCTGGAAGCGGGTCTCGTATTAATTGCAGATGGCAGTGATATGGAAAAGGGCAGAGCCAGGATACCAACCATGCTATCACTTACTCCACGGGTGGGTGATATTCACCGCACTTCGTCCGGAGCAATTCAAAGAGTAAAAATTAGTAAAGGGTTAGAAAAACCGATAAATATCACGGTTGAAATGAATGCTTCAGTTGGATATTTCCAGATAGAAGAAGTATTTTTCCCCAAGATAAACATCAGTCCCGTAAAGCCTTATATTGAACTATACGCAGGTGTTATTGACAGGGAAATGCTAAGGTATTTATAATAATCCCTATTTTTTTAACACAGCCGTAACAGCAATAAAACTGTATTTTTTGCTGAAAATTCCGCAAAGATTATCCAGAAAACTCCAGTATTGGTATGGGAGTTTTCTGATGAGGGGAGTAATTCTAAGGGTTGCCAGTAACTTGTGCATAAATAATTCCGTATCCTTTACCCAGTAGCCGCTATGGTTAAACAGCCTGAGGAGAGCTTCCTTGTCAAAACTGTGCAGATGAGCATTAACAGGTGTCTTCTGATTACAATGAATACACAATGAATATCGTATTTGTTCTTTATAGGGAACTGTTACAAGTATTTTTCCTCCAGGCTTGAGCAAGCTTTTCCAATTCAATACAGCAGTTTTTGGTTCAACGATGTGTTCTAGCACTTCCAAAGCTACAATCAAATCAAATTGCTCATCGCTTACAGGTACGTCGCAGGCGTCCCCATAAATGGTAATGATTTTGCTGTTTATTGATTTTATCTTTTGCAGGTTTTCTTCACTTAAATCAAGAGCAGTTACTTCAGCACCCAATTCTGCAGCTTTAAGGCTAAACCAGCCTCTGCCACTGCCTATATCCAAAACCTTATCTCCCGGTTTAATTCCACAAAGGTCAAACACTGTCTGGTTGCGCCGTGTTTCAGCAGCAGATAACTGGTCATCACCCCAATAGTCAAATTCCAGAGCATCAATGCGATAATGTTCTTTGTAATTCATACAATTCCTCAAGATTATGTAGGATACTAAAAAAGTCACTGTATATACATGTTATTTCTTGGCAAGTGAGAAAGCACTTATGGGAAAATAAAAATTTGTTGTGCACTTTGGATTGAAACATGCTAATAAATATTATTGACATAAAGTTAGCTTTCAAATGAAAAGAAAAATGCAAAGATAATTTTCTTCTTGAGGTACTTAAGAGTCTGTGTAAACAAGAAATGTATTGTTAAACGCATATCCTCGACCAGGATATGATAAAAAAAGATATAATAATAAAACTTGGAGAATAATATGAAGAAACTATTATTTCTTATGTCAATGATACTCATTTTTAGCAGCATTATGTATGCTGACATTACTGAGTACTATGAATTTTCAGCCGGAACCACTAATTATACTGAAATTACCGGCACAACTCAAACAGCAGCGCAAGGAGACGATGTTATATCTGCAGGTATTGATATCGGTTTTAATTTTGTTTATGGATTAAATACCTATACCCAGATTAAAATAGCATCTAATGGATATATAACTTTGGGGACGACCCCCGGTTCAACTTTAACTAATAACCTGACCTCTACTTCCTATTGCCCTGTAATAGCGGCAATTTGGGATGACCTTCATACAGGCCGAACTGTTGACGGAACTTACCCGTTTGCAGGTTCTGTGCAAACTTTGTTGGAAGGAGCTGCACCCAACCGGACTTTTACAGTTCAATATCAGTATGCATACTGGTACTACAACGTCGCAACCAGTTGGGTTAATTTTCAGATTGTATTGAAAGAAAACGGAACCATAGAGATTAAATATGGTCCCAATGGTGCAACCAGCCCCGGAGCATCAGCCAGTGCTTCTATTGGTATAAATATGCTTCCCGGCGGAACCGGATATTACTGGAGTGTAACCCCCGGAAGTCCCGCAACGGCTTCCAGCACAGCTCAGAATGCTACCATCAATGCTTATATTCCCACCGGAACCATGTATACTTTCAGTCCTCCTGTGGCAGTTCCCAACGATTTACAGGCTTTGTCAATTACAGGAAGCACCACACCAACCAGCGGATCTTCGACTCCTTATACAGTAGTAGTCCGCAACCGTGGCGCAAATCCGCAGACAACTTATACTGTTAAATTAATGAGTGGAGCTACAGAACTGGCTTCTGTTGCTGGTCCGGCTATCGCTGCAGGTGCTATAGCCGATGTGGTTTTAAACTTTACTCCCACGGCTACCGGTCCTATGACGTTAACAGGCAAGGTTGTATTAGCTGGTGACCAAAATGCAGCTAATGATAATACTCCTCCCTTAAATGTAACTGTTATGCCGGCAGGAACAATTGTTGTTACAATAGGTGATGGTTCTCAAACCGCTCGTATGCCAGTTGATATGTATTATAAAAACAGCCTGTTTGAAACTATTTACCAGGCAGCTGAATTTACAGCCGGCGGAACTCTGACAGCGTTAACATTTTATAATAGTTTCTTTGATGACAGACAGAATATGCCTACAAAAATCTGGTTGGGCATTACAGATCAGACTGATTTGAGTGCAGGCTGGATACCATCCACACAATTGACACAGGTTTTTGATGGAACAGTGAATTATCCTATAGGACAAAATGAAATTTTGATTCCCCTGCAAATACCTTTCCCGTTTGTAGGCGGCAACCTTGTAATGATGATGCAGCGTCCGATGGATACAGTTTATTACAGCAGTTCAGACTTTTTCTTATGCCAAACCGTGGGAACAAACAGAACCAGGAACAGTTATGATGATACAACAGTATTTGATCCTGCAAATCCATCTACTACAGATGTTACCATTACAGGTCAATTCCCGAAAACAACATTTAGTTTTGTTTCTGCAGGCACAACACCTCAGTTTGCAATTTCTCCCCAAAGCTATAACTTTGGTCAGAAGATGATAAATACAGTTAATAATGCTACATTTAACGTGATGAATGTTGGTGGGGGAACAACACCCTTAGTTATTAACAGTGTTTCTATTACAGGCAGTCCGTTCTTCACTCTTCAGAATCTGCCCACTTTACCTGCGTCGCTATCTACAGGGCAGACTACTTCGTTTGTAGTACGGTACAATCCCACAGCAGCGGGAACTCATACTGCTACAGTTACTGTGACTGATAATCTGACACGTACTTCTCATCCTGTTCAGATTAGTGCAACTTGTATCGACCCTCAGATTTACACTGTTCCTTACGTGCAGAATTTTGATAGTGTAACCACACCAAATTTGCCTATGGATTGGTCAAAATTGTTTACTGCACCTGGAAATGTTACAACTTCCACCACATCACCGCATAGTACGCCTAACTGCGTCTATGTATATAATTCTTCAACCACTTCAGGACCGTTTTTGATATCTCCGCCCATAAGTCCGACACTCTCAATCAACACAATGAGAGTCAAGTTCTGGGCAAAAGGAGGCACAACATATCATCTGTCAGTTGGTATAATGAGTAATCCTGAAGATGCATTAACTTATACAGAAACTACAGATATAACGCTTACCGCTGCCTGGGCTGAATATGTAGTCGGATTCCAGACTTATGCCGGCACAGGTCATTTTATTGCTCTCAAGCATGGTAATGCAGCTACTTATCAGAGTATATACGTAGATGATGTTACGATCGAACTTATCGCAGATAATGATATTGCAGCAACATCTATCACAGGAAACACAACACCTTCAGTTGGAGCTTCCTCACCATACACAGTTAACTTATTTAACTGGGGTACAATAGCCCAGAGTAACTATACTGTTAAATTATACAACGACACCAATCTGGAATTGGCTTCTGTAGCAGGTCCGGCAATTCAACCCGGAATGGATGCGCAGGTAGTAATAAACTGGACTCCTACTACTGCAGGTCCGATGGCAATCTATGGGAAAGTAGTTTTAGCAGGTGACCAGAATACATTTAATGATCAAACCCCCAACCTGAATCTTGTTGTTCAGCCAGCAGGAACCATCGTCATCACAGTTGGTGATGGCTCACAAACATCAAACTATATGCCGGTTGATATGTTCTATAAGAACAGCCTGTATGAGAATATATATTTTGCTGATGAATTAACCGCTGGAGGAATGCTAACTTCTGTTGCTTTCTATAACAACTTTATCACCACAACCCTTGTAGATAAGCCAACGAGGGTTTGGCTGGGTCTTACAGATTTAACAGACTTAAGTGCAGGTTGGATACCATCCACACAATTGGTTCAGGTCTTTGACGGACTTATAACTTATCCTGCCGGGCAAAATACCATTACAATTCCGCTTTCACAACCCTTCCCATATGCAGGCGGCAATCTTGTTATGATGGTGCAGCGTCCGATGGATACTCAGTATTTTAGCTCATCTGATGTATTCTATTGTCAAACTGTTGGTACAAATCGGGCCAGAAGGTTAAATAGCGATACGATTACTTACGACCCTGCTAATCCTGAACCAGGCACTCTAACAGGACAATTCCCCAAGACTACATTCTTCTTTACTGCCACAGGGACAGAACCTTCTTTTGCAGTTTCTCCACAGAGCTTCAACTATGGCCAGACGCTGCTCAACACAACATTAAATAAAACTTTCACTATTATGAATATCGGTGGTGGAACAACACCTCTGATTATCAATAGTATTACAATATCCGGCAGTCCGTTTTTTACATTACAGAATATGCCAACTCTGCCGGTTTCTCTGAACAGCGGCCAGACAGCATCTTTTGTTGCGCGCTACAATCCCACAGCAGCAGGTGAGCATACTGCTACGGTTACGATTACAGACAATCTTGCTCGCTCTTTCACTATTGAAGTGGACAGAAGAAGCAGTAACAATAACCTGCGCAACATACATCCTGTTCCTCTTACAGCAACGGCAGTTGATGTTACCATTTACAGCCTGCCGTACTTCCAGAACTTTGATACTGTAACTGCTCCTAATCTGCCGATAGACTGGAACAAGATTATTACCACACCGGGTAATGTGACAACTTCCACAACTTCACCGCATAGTGCACCCAATAGTGTCTATATTTATAATTCCACTTCAACAGCAGGACCATATCTGATTGCTCCACCGATAGTGAACACTATCTCGATGAACACTGTGAGAGTCAGATTCTGGGCAAAAGGTTCGACAACTTACGTCTTATCTGTTGGAATAACAGCTGACCCATTGGATTCAGGAACCTATGAGCAGGTATCCAGTTTTAATCTTACCTCCTCCTGGGCTGAATATGTGGTCGGATTCCAGACTTATGCAGGAGCAGGAAGATATATAACCTTCAAGCATGGCAATGCTGCAACTTCACAAAGCATATATGTTGATGATGTAATGATAGAGATTATTGCCGACAATGACCTTGCAGCTATTTCCTTATCCGGAAACGAGTCACCGTCAGTAGGCAATCCTAATACTTATACAGTTGGAATTACTAACTGGGGTAACTTACCTCAAACCAACTATCTGGTAAAGTTGTATGATGGTAATAACCTTGAGTTAGCAAGTGCTGCAGGACCTGCAATAGCACCCGGACTGACTCTTGATGCCACGGTTCAATGGACACCAACTACTCAGGGTGCTTCGAGTATCTACGGTAAGGTTGTTTTAACAGGAGACCAGAATAACCTGAATGACAGTACGCCGACCGTGCCAATTTATGTTCATCCTGCAGGCACAGTAATGCAAATTATCGGTGATGGTACTGCTACAAACCGTTACCCGATGGGTTCATTATATGGCTATGAACGTGATGCAACTATATATACTGAAGACCAGTTTGATGGAATAATCGGACGCATAACAGGTGTTCAGTGGTATGCTACAACCCAATATGGAAATGTAGTTCCTTACAAGATATACCTTAAGAACACCACAGCCACTGCCCTTGTTACTCAACCCTGGGACACCACAATATCTGATGCCACGTTAATGGTGGAAGGAACACATACATTTGACCAGACCGGTTGGATATACTTCCCCTTCCCGGATTCATCCCAGTTTATCTATCTGGGGGGAAACCTGATGGTGTTGACGGAAACCAACTATGGCGGCACAGGCACAACATCTTCGCAATATTTCAGATACACTGTAGGACCCACAGCAAGCCATCATTATTTATATGCTGAGAATTCACCTCCAACCACAAACGGATATCTTAATACTTACAAACCTAATATCGGTATCAGTTTTGGTTCTATTGGTACTACACCTCAGTTTGCCGTATCTCCTGCCAATTATGATTATGGCCAGACCTTTATGAATACGACCATAAACAAAACATTCAGTATAACTAATATCGGCGGTGGTACAACACCTCTCATAATAAACAGCATAACAATATCCGGCAGTCCGTTCTTCACGCTTCAGGATATGCCAACCCTGCCGGTTTCCCTGAGCGGATTCCAGTCCACCACATTTGTAGCCAGATACAATCCAACCGCTGTTGGCAACCATACAGCTACCATTACAATTACGGATGACCTGGCACGTACTTATACATACAGAGTGGGCAGACAAGACAGAGACGGTTCCCGTCTGCAGCATCCTGTGCAGTTAACAGCAGAATGCATAGACCCGACGATATACACATCTCCGTATGTGCAGAACTTCGATGCAGTTACAGCACCGGCACTGCCGATAGATTGGACCGGATATGCCGTTTCACCGGGTGTTGTTGTTACATACGTAACCACTCCTCACTCCACACCAAACTGTGTGAGAATCTATAATTCAACGTCCACCGACGGTCCGTACCTGATTTCTCCTCCAATCAGCAATACCCTGCCCGTTAATACGATGAGAATCAAGTTCTGGGCAAAGGGTGGAACTACATATAACCTTTCTGTCGGTGTCTTGACAAATCCGTATGACGTTGGTACATATGTAGAAACAACCAACTTCAACTTAACTTCTGCTTGGGCAGAGTATGTGGTCGGATTCCAGACTTATACCGGTACAGGGCATTTTATTGCCATCAAACACGGTAATGCTGCTACATCACAAACCATATATGTAGATGATGTGATGATAGAAGTTATTCCCCAGAATGACTTGTCAGCACTATCTATTTCAGGTAATGCCACCCCATCAGTAGGTATGGCTACCAATTATACAGTAAATCTGTTTAATGAAGGCACGCTGCCCCAGACTGATTATCTGGTAAAACTGTTTAAAGAAGGTGATATTGAAGTCGGTTCTGTTCCAGGTCCAAATATTGATCCCGGTATGGCGGGTCAGGCACAAATAACCTGGGTCCCAACAACAGAAGGTGTAACCTATATTTATGGTAAGGTTGTATTAACGGGAGACCAGAACAACCTGAATGATATTACACCTAACCTTAACGTAAGCGTTCAGGCTGCGGGCACATTGGTTGTTACTATTGGTGATGGTTCACAAACTGCACGTATGCCCCTTGACTTTTTCTATAAAAACAGCTTGAATGAGACCATCTACTTTAATTCAGATCTGAACTTTTATGGAATGATTACGGGTATTGCACTATATAATGATTTCGCAGAAGACCATCAGAACATGCCTACTAAAATCTGGATGGGTACAACAGCTCTCACTGATTTAAGCGCAGGCTGGATACCGTCTACAAGTCTTACTTCTGTATTTGATGGTACAGTAAACTATCCAATTGATGAGAATACAATAGTAATAACTTTCCCTCAACCATTTTTATACCTTCAGGATAATCTGGTTGTGATGTTTAATCGTCCGATGGATACTGAATATTACAGTTCATCTGATTTATTTAAATGTCAAACAATAGGCTCGAACAGGGCCAGGAACAGTTTTGATGATACTACAGTATTTGATCCTGCTGCTCCTTCTATGACGGACGTTACTTTAACAGGTCAGTTTGCCAAAACCAGTTTCTACATAATACCCGGTGGAGTTGGACATTTGACCGGCACTGTTTATGGAGCTGGCAATATACCTTTGGAAAATGCTACTGTTCATATAATCAATGGTGGTTCAGCAATTACCAATGCCCAGGGTCAATATACAATAATGAATATCATTGCTGATACATATCAGGTAACTGCAAGCCGTTATGGTTATTTAGATCAAACCTTAACTGTTATCATCCCGGAAGATTCTACAGTAACACAAAACTTCACTCTTACACAGATGCCAACCGTTAACGTCAGCGGTACAGTAGTCGGCAGCGATGCTCCTACTGTTGGTATTCCCAATGCAAGTGTTACATTCACAGGATATGAAAACTACAGTGTTACAGCAAATGCTCAGGGTGTGTTTACAATAACTGGCGTTTACACAAATCAAACCTATGAATATTTAATCAATGCACCCGGTTATCAGAATCTAACCGGCTCGGTAAATGTGCTGGCAAGTGACCTGAACATGGGTAATATGGTGGTAAACGAAATAGCTTATACACCCCGGATGGTTACAGCTACAGAAGCAATTGACCACTCTAATGTTGCTCTTGCCTGGCTGGCACCTGACCCCAATGCTGTTGATATAACCGAGAGCTTTGAAAATCCGACCTTCCCTCCTGCAGATTGGACACGTGTTGTTACCAACAATGGTCCGATAAACACCAGTGGAGTTTACCCAACCTGGTGCAGGTTTGGAGAAGTTATTGTCGGAACCGATACTGTTACTCCGAGTGCAGGAAGCTGGCAGTGCGGATTCTGGTGGGATTATAATCATCAGGATGAATGGCTGATTACACCTCAGTTCAATTGTCCCCAGGGTGCTTTCCTGTCCTTTGGATCTTTTTACTTTAGGGGTTCCAGTAATGGTGACCATTATTATGTACAAATAACCAATGATAACGGCAGCAACTGGACAGTATTATGGGATGCATCTTCATTAACAGGTGGATTAAGCAATTATGAAGCTCCTGTTGTAATCGATTTGTCAGCTTATGCCGGTCAGCAGGTAAAAATTGCCTGGCATGCCGATGACCCCAATACAACCAATGATGGTATGTGGTATAACTGGTTCATAGATAACGTAGTAATCGGTAACACGACCAGAACCATAACATTCCCTGCAAGCGATATGGTTGTGAAGTCTGCCAGAATTTCTGACAGCCAATCCAAAATGATAGTGCCGACTCTTCCCGCTGCCAGGAATATGGATAAATTGTACTCCAATACAGTTAGAAATGCTGATGTTGTGCATCCTTCAGTAAACCATACCAGAAACAGCCGTACTCTCTTGGGGTACAAAGTCTGGCGATTGGTACAGGGACAGGAACAAAATGAGACTAACTGGACTTTAATTACTCCCACCATGATTACAGACCTTACATATACTGATACAGGTTGGGCAGCACTTGCCCCGGGAACCTATAAGTGGGCAGTTAAAGGTATTTACACAGGAAATGTATTATCTCTAGGCGTATTTTCCAATGCTATTGTCAAGGGTCAGTCACCGATGGGAACACTGGTTGGTACAGTCAGAAACCAGGCTAACCTGCCTATTATGGGCGCAATTATCACAGCCGGTGCCTTTACGGGTATTACTGCAGCTAATGGTGGTTACACAATGCAGATTGCAGTCGGTACCTATGCAGTTTCATGTACTGCACCCAACTACTCAACTCAGGTTAACGAAGGAGTAGTAATCCTTGAAGGTCAGACAACAACCAGCAATTTCACTTTGACAGTTGGAAACCAGGATGAAGTGGAGATTACAAAAACTGCCCTGGTAGGTAACTATCCCAATCCGTTCAATCCTGAAACGACTATTGCTTTTGATATTAAAGTCAAAGCAGCGGTCAGAATAGATATTTATAACACTAAGGGCCAGCTCATCAGAACCTTAGTTAACGATGTAATGAACAAAGGAAATCATAAGGTTATCTGGAACGGCAAAGACAATCATGGCAATGCCGTAGCCAGTGGAATTTACCAGTACCGTATGCAGGCAGGTGATTATAAAGCTGTCCGCAGAATGATGCTGTTGAAGTAACTTTGATTATCACTTGATTTAAAGACGCTGCTAATACAAAAAGCAGCGTCTTTTTTTATCAGCTCATTGCCTTAAAGATGTATTTCTACTTTACAGAAACGCCTTGTTCAGAAAAACGTTTTTCATAAATCAATAAAATATCAGGAGCACAGGAATACTTATGAAAAAGCTAATATTGATATTTACGGTCATGTTTGCAATGGCTATGTTATTTGCAGAAGAAAGTCCCGTTAATGATTACTTTGATAATCCTTCTAATCAGACATACACTGCTGCCTGGCAATTCTGCAGTAATTATTTGGCAAACGATTCCACCATGGTTAACATCAAAATATTGATGGCAAATATTGCGATGCTGGAGTCCAAACGGTTAATCAATGAAATATCCACTATGGCAGATACCTTGAGTGCAGGAGTCAAATTTCAGTATGCTAATGTCCTGCTTGCTCAAAACCGTCTTATTGAAGCCATAAAGCAGTATAATGCATTGAATACTGCTTATCCCGGCTGGTCATGTCCATTCAGGCACAAGGGTGAAGCCTACTACAGGCTGCAAAACTATAAAGAAGCAGAGGCTTCTCTTGCCAAAGCAATTGAAACCAATCTTGAACATTATGATGCCTATGTATGGATGGCAAGAACTCAATACCAGATGAAGAAATACAAAAAAGCCCTTACTTATCTGAAAACTGCCCTTACCCTCAATCCTGAGGCAGAAGAAAGTCCTGATGAAATGATATCAGAAGACAGCATCAAAGCTTTGCATGATGAACTCCTGGTTAAGACAGGCAAAAAGAAGTAGAGAAATACACTATTTTACCATAGAAAATACACCAATGAGTTTTACATTGAGGTCACAATTTGTGACCTCAATTTTTTATTTATTCCGTTTTTTTGTATAAACTCACTATCGAATCAGATAAAGACATTCATAATATGCATTTACGTCTCATGCTTTGTCCTTTAACGATCCATTGGTTATTCACGGGAGATGCTAGGGTCATCTAAGGGTCGCACCCTTGTATCACCCTAGCATCTCCCTTTAATCTCCCAAGAAACAAGTAAACAGGAATAAAGAGTGAAAAGAGTATTGCTTCGTAAAATATAGAAAAACGAGAATATAACATACGTACTAATAAGAATGATAAATTAATTCATACAAAATTAGTAGAATTATTCTTGCCAGTCCTGTCTTTATGATTATAATATAAGCAAAACTACTAAAATACATTAACTAATCAGGAGGATCGGATGCCGATACTGGACGAAAAAATTAAACAGGAAGTAACTAAAATTCTTGCAAATATGGTAAAACCCATAACAATCAAACTTTTCACACAGGGCATGGAATGCGGATATTGCAAAGAAACGCATGAACTTCTTAACGAGATTGTAGCAACTAATGACAAGCTTAAACTTCAGGTTCTTGACTTGGAAAAAGACACCGAAGAAGTTAAAAAACACAATATTGAAGAGATACCCGCCATCGTTGTCATGGATGAAAAAGACCATGGAATAAAGTTTTATGGAATTCCTGCAGGTTATGAATTCTCATCACTGCTGAATGCGCTGTTGATGGTATCCACAGGTGTGGCTAAACTTACGGATGAGACCAAAGCTTTTCTGGATAAACTGGAGAAACCGGTTGACCTCAAAGTATTTGTTACGCCAACTTGTCCATATTGCCCGCAGGCAGTTATTCTTGCCCATCAAATGGCATATTACAGCGATAAAGTAACGGCTGAAATGGTTGAAGTGAGTGAATATGCTCATCTGGCAGTTAAATACCAGGTACAGGGTGTACCGCGCACTGTTGTGAACGAGAAATGGTTCCAGGAAGGCGCAGCTCCCGAACAGATACTGGTTGAAAAGATAAAAGAAGCACTGTAGTCTTTTTAACCACAGAATATACAGAAAAAACAGAAAGTAAAGACATAAAACCGGATTTATTTATAGTGATTAATTTTTATTCTCTGCGTCTTTGCATCTCTGCAACTTTGCGTTTAATAAATCAAGAGGAATTAGAATGGATTTTAATATCAGTTTTACTGCCGGAGCTAAACCAGAAGAACTATATGACCTTATTATCATTGGCGGAGGACCTGCAGGCTTAACAGCAGGTTTATATGCTGCCCGTTACAAGATTAAAACCCTGATGATAGAAAAGATGCCTGTATCAGGAGGACAGCTTACTGCTACTGAATGGGTGGAAAACTATCCCGGTTTTCCTGAACCTATTTTGGGTCAGAAACTTGCCAAAGATATGGAAACTCAGGCAAAACTGTTTGGGCTGGAAGTTATTAATGAAGATGTTGTAAAAGTAGAGCTGACTGGAAAAATAAAAAAGGTGCATACACCTTATGCAGTCTGGCAAGCTAAAACAGTTCTTATCTCAACAGGTTCTTCTCCCAGAAAGCTAAACGTACCGGGTGAAGCTGAATATAAAGGAAACGGAGTTTCTTATTGTGCCACCTGCGACGGACCCTTTTATCCTGACAAGATTATAGGAGTTGTGGGAGGAGGGAATACCGCTTTTGAAGAATCTCTGTTCCTGGCTAAATACGCAAGCAGGATTTATCTTATTCACCGCAGCGACAACTACAGAGCAGATGAAATACTGAAAGAAAGAGTGGAGCAGAACCCCAAAATAGAATATGTACCTTTCTATCAGGTTGATAAGATTGATTTTGCCAATCCGGATGGTAAAAAAATCATTTTAAGCAAAACCCCAAACCCTGGAAACGTCATACCTGCGCAGGCAGGAATCCGGCCTGTTTTATCTAATCCCACCCACCACCCAGAAAGTGTAGGGCTGCGCCCTACAACTCCTTCTGATGAAAAAATGGAATTGACTGTAGATGGTATCTTTATCTTTATCGGTAATGATCCCAACACCAAACTGTTTGAAGGTCAGCTTGATCTGGAAAACGGCTATATTGTAACAGACAGATCGCATAAAACAAATGTAGAAGGTGTCTGGGCAGCCGGAGATGTGCAGTCAAAAGCTTTAAGGCAGGTTGCAACAGCAGTCGGAGACGGTGCTTGTGCATCCTATTGGATTAATAAATACCTGGAAGAATGGAAGGAATAATGCCGGAATTACCAGAAGTTGAAACTGTCCTCAGGGGACTCAAACAAAGAATTAATCACATGCCAATCTGCCAGTTGGATTCTCTCTATAACGGCACTGTGATATATGACATAGATATTATTCAACCGCTTTTCCCTGCAAGAGTAATCAAATATGAACGCAGAGGAAAATACATAATCCTGCATCTGGAAAGTAAGAACGCCCTGATTATCCACTTAAGAATGACAGGTAAATTGATTTATACAGAAGAAGATAATGAAGATGCAAAACATGTGAGAGCACTGTTATCGCTTACAGGATGTTCAAGAGTTCTGTTTAATGATATACGCACCTTTGGCAAAATCATTGTAGCTCCCATAAAGAAAATAAATGACTATTTGCCGGAGCTTGGTCCGGAGCCATTATCTGAGGATTTTAACGGGGAATACCTGAAAAGTAAGCTGCAAAAGAAAACTGCACCGATAAAAAACGTCCTGCTTGACCAATCGGTTGTTGCCGGTCTGGGTAATATATATGTCCTGGAAGTTCTTTACAGGGCCGGGATAAAACCACAGACCAAGTCCAATTCCCTGAGCCTGAATAAATGCAAATCCATTGTTAACCATACTAAGGAAGTATTAAGCGAAGCTATTAGCAAAAATGGTACAAGTATATCAGACTTCAGGCAGATTGATGATAAAACAGGAGAGTTTCAAGACTTCCTGCAGGTATATCAAAAAGAGACCTGTCCACAGGGACATGCAATAAAACGTATCAAACAAGCCGGAAGAAGCAGCTTTTATTGTCCTGTTTGCCAGAAATAACAGATTTTTCTTGTCCTTTTTTCAAGTATGAATAACATATCAATAAAGTAGAAAATAGTTGAGGAGATTGAATGAAACCTGTTAAATTGAAAGAAAACATCTGGTGGGTCGGAGGAATTGACTGGGATTTGCGTGACTTTCACGGTTACGTAACTCAAAGAGGTTCCAGCTATAACGCTTACCTGATTATTGATGAAAAGATTACCCTGATAGATAACGTTAAATATTACCTGTATGATGAAATGATTGAACGCATCAGTCATATAATAGATCCACAAAAGATAGATATCATCGTGCAAAATCACGTGGAAATGGACCATTCAGGCGGAATGCAATATCTGATGGAGCGCATTCCCAATGTAAAGATATATACTAATGCCATGGGAATAAAAGGGCTTAAGGCACACTATAAAAAAGACTGGAACTTTCAGGAAGTAAAAACTGGCGACATAATCAATATTGGCAAGCGCAACCTTACTTTCCTTACTACTCCTATGGTGCATTGGCCTGATAATATGGTTACTTATTGCCCTGAAGAAAAGCTGTTGTTTTCCAATGATGCATTTGGTCAGCATATAGCGTCCTCAGAACGGTTTGAAGCAGAATATCCTTTTAATCTAGTGATGGAAGAAGCGCGGAAATACTATGCCAACATAGTTTTGCCTTACAGCAAACAAGTGCAGAACGTATTAAAAGCTGCAGCATCACTTGATATTGAAATGATAGCTCCCAGTCACGGGCTTATCTGGACAGAGCATATTCCTGAAATACTTGCTGCATACCATGATTGGGCATACAATATTGCCAAGCAGGATAAAGCCCTGATAATCTATGATACTATGTGGAAAAGTACTCAAAAAATAGCTTATGCCATAGCCGACGCTTTTGAAAATATGGGAATACATATCTGGATGTATAATCTGCAGGAAAATCACATTTCAGACATCATGACCCAGGTAATCAATGCTAAGTATATCTGCGTTGGCTCACCGACCTTAAACAGTTCTATTCTTCCTACTGTGGCGGCGTTCCTTTACTATTTAAAGGGACTTTCTCCCAAGAACAGGATTGGACTTGCCTTTGGTTCATACGGATGGGGAGGGCAAAGCGTTGAGATAGTCCATAATTTACTTGGAGATGCCAAAGAATGCGGATTTGAAATGATGGAGCCTATCAGGCTGCAGTACATCCCTGATAAAGAAACTTTAAACAATGTAACTAAACAAGTGGAAGACAATCTTAAGAAATACATGGAGGAAAAATGATCAGCAAGAAATTACAAGACGCAATCAATGAACAAATCAACCGTGAATTATACTCAGAATATTTATATGCAGCCATGCGTGCCTGGTTTGCCAGCCAGACATTAAACGGTTTTGCCAACTGGATGGAAGTTCAGGTAAGAGAAGAACATGCCCATGCCATGGGATTTTACACATATCTTTTAGACAGGGGTGGCAGAGTGGAACTCAAAGCTATAGCCAAACCACCCAAGGACTTTAAGGACCCAATGACAGTTTTTCAGCAGACTCTGGAGCATGAACACTTTATCACCAAAAGCATCAATGAACTGATGGACCTGGCTATCAAGGAAAAAGATCATGCCATGCAAAGCTTTTTAAAATGGTATGTGGATGAGCAGGTTGAAGAAGAAAACAACGACGAGACTATAATAGGTAAATTGAACATCATCAAGGACAGGCCGGAAGGACTTTTGATGATTGATGCTGAACTTGCTGCGAGAGTATATACTCCACCGGTAATCAGTGGGATTATTTTACCATAACTGAGGAAAATTCTTATTAATAAAGGCTGCTCTACACGGGCAGCTTTTTTTTAAATCCTGCTTTAAAAAAATACCACGCTCTAAGCTTACCTGTTTTGGGATCGAAGTATAATTCATCCAAACCTATTGTTACTTTATACAAAAACTGTTTGACCACTTTACCTTTATAAGGGATTGTAAATAATGCAAGCTCAGTTCTTGGTTTGATTTTATCTATCATTTCGGGATAAGTTAGACCCGAATCATACCTTGGTATGAGTTCCCTTTCTTCTTCCGACAAAGTTCTATATATTGCATAATATTTATCCTTAAGAATTTTAGTTGATTTGTCAGCAACATAGCTTTCATAAACATAAGGTTTGTCGGGGATGGCATAAACAGAATCGATAGGATAAGTATCTTGGTTGGTAAATATATCTTCATATATGTCAGGTACAGGATAAAGAGTTTTTTTTATTTCAACTAATTGGTAATGGATTACTATAATTAAAACAACAAACAATCCTGCTGATATTATAAGTTCTTTCTTTGTTTTTCTATTCATAATGCCTCCAAACAAAGATAGGGTATACGCCTAAGGTATGGTTATTAAAGTTTATCTACTTGGATTATTCTTCTGGTTAAATTTAATCTGAGCTGTTGATTCTCTTAAATACTCAGGTTCCAGCATTGCAATTTCTTCAAAATTATAAATCTCAGACTGTGGTTTAAGCTTTTTTAATGAGAACAAACCTGATGCCATGGGAAAGTTTTGATGTTCCAAAGCTGTGTGCACTTCAATTCCCTTCAATTCCAGCATAGGCTTAATCTTATCTGACATATTACCAACCATTAAAACCGTTTTATCTACCATAGAAACGAGGTCTTCAGGCTTAATAACCATAGGGCTGATAAGGTTTTCAAGAGTTGGTGAATAAAGAGCTGCATAGAGTTCTTTCATTTTTGCATCAAGACAGACAAGAATCGGATGCTTGCTCCTATAGCAATTTGCTGCCACAAGTTCCAGGGATGAATAAGTAAGCAGAGGTATCTTTCTTGAATAAGCAATACCTTTGGCTGTTGCCAATCCTATGCGGAGTCCTGTAAATGAGCCTGGTCCGATGGTAGTTATTAATCCTGATAAATCAGAGGGACTAAACCCGCAAAACTTCATAGCAGTGTCAATCTGAGGCATCAGGGTTTCAGAATGGGTAATATCGATATTAAAATAGCACTGATAAAGGAGAGAACCTCCTTTTTCCAGAGCTATTGAACCAGAAGCTGAACTACTGTCAATTGCTAACCAGAGCATATACTACGCGAATGCCTTTGTGTCTTTGTGGTGATTAGTTAATTACCTTTGCTTATCCATTCGTCATAGAGCTTTTCAAATTTAAGCTTATGTCCTGCTTCTTCACTGGCAAGTTTGGAAAAAAGAATATGAAGGTCTGAATCAGGAAATTTTCTGCTCATATCAGTGTATAGCTTCATAGACATCTCTTCCCGTTTCATTGCCTTAATCAGGATATTCTGATAGGTAAGGTTAAGGTGGTCTACATCAGATACAAGATATTCACTGATTAGTAAATTTGGAACCTGCTTGATTTCCATCTCAACCGGTTGCTTTTTGCGCAGGTTTTCAATCATTACTATATGCCCCATTTCCATGCTTTCCAATTCCTGTAAAAAAGCTTTCTGGTCAGCAAAATGTGCTTCAATTTGTAAATCACGGTAAAACTGGACGGCTTCTTTTTCTCTATCTATTGCAAAATCTAAGATTTCATTAAATTCCTGTAAGGTCATTATATATCTCCAATGTTTTGTATTGTGTTGTTTGTATTATGAAGTATGAATAAATTAATAATCAAAAAAAGCCGGATAAATCATTATTGAAATATCCGGCTTGCAATGATGTTAATCAATAGGTTCAAACATGTCTTTGCCGACCCCGCATTCCGGACAAGTCCAGTCTTCGGGAAGGTCTTCAAAGGCTACGTTATCGTTTTCTGCCGGGTCATAGATGTATCCACAGGCGAGACATTGGTATTTTTGCATTTTATCCTCCATTAGTAGGTTTCAATAAACATTTCGAAAAAGGCTTGCGGGTGTTTGCATGTAGGGCAGACAACAGGAGCTGTATCACCTTCGTGTATATATCCACATTCCAGGCATTTCCAGAATACTTTTCCGTCTTTCTTAAATACTCTCTGATTCTTAATATTCTCAATTAGTTTACGGTATCTTGCTTCATGTTTAGCTTCCACTTTAGCAATCATGCGGAAGGTTGTGGCAATTTCATTAAAACCTTCATCTTCAGCTATTTCGGCAAATTCAGGATAAAGCATGGTCCATTCTTCTTTTTCACCTGCAGCAGCCCATTCCAGATTAGCTACTGTATCTTCTTCATCCAGGGCTGCCGGATAAGTAGCTGATATACTTATTGGTTCACCTTTCATTCCGTTGTTTATCAGATGGCGCAGGAAAAGTTTAGCATGCATGCGTTCATTATCAGCTGTTTCTGTGAAGATATTGCCGATTTGCTCGTAACCTTGTTTCCTGGCGACTTTAGCAGCAAATAAATAACGGTTTCGAGCCTGAGACTCGCCTGCAAATGCTTTGAGCAGGTTTTCTGAAGTTCTGCTTCCTTTGATGCTCATGTATTATCTCCTTTTATACGTTCTTCCACAACATATGCAAATTGCAGAATTCTCTGGCATAGAGCACATTGCTCATGGGAACCGGGAATACTGCTACGGGTTCCATGCCCGGTTTAAGTTCTGCCCGAAGGACCATATCATCTTTGGTAATCAGTTCAATAAAGGCAATATAGTGTTTTTCTTCCATCGGATGAGGAATACTTCCGACTTTAACTGTGACGCTATTTTCGTTTCCTTCAATAACCGGGACGTGTTTTTCTTTGGCAGCATCGACAGAATTTTCTTTCATAAGCTGCATGGGTTCTCCACAACATACCAGAGCTTCTGCACCGGCATACAAAACTTCTACGACATTGCCGCAAATGGCACAATAGTAAAGTTGTTTCAAGGCAATCATATATTCCTCCAGGGTAATTATTTCTTACATTTCAAATAATAACCAAATCATTTCTTTTGTCAATTTATTTCTTTGTGTTTTTCCTTGCCAAAAAAAACGTGTTCGATTAAGTGTTACGATTATCATATTGATAGAGGTCGGGAGTATAATGAAAAAATTAATGCTATTAGGACTGCTTCTTTTACTGCTTGCAGGTTGTATTGATTATAATGAAGAATTATGGCTGAACAGGGACGGCTCCGGAAGAGTTAAAATGGTTATCGGGGCTCTGACAACTTATGAAAACAAGCAGGAAATCAACCGTTATTTGGATCAGCCTGGTATCAATCTGATAAGCAAATCAGTCTACCGCAAAGATAATTATACATATTACAATCTCGACTTTAAATTTAGTAACCTTGAATCATTCAACAGCTTAAATGACCATGTCAGCAATGCAGACTTCTTTGGCAGGATTACGATTTCAAAAGACCAGGACGGCACCATAACTATGAGGCGCAAGATTGCTTTGGGCAGCCTGTCCAGTGAAGATGATGAAATAGAAAAGCTTATCTTCCTGCAACCTCAGGAAAACCTGATGTGGCGTTATAAGATGCACTTACCCTGGAAAATAATAAAATCCAATGCTGCCCAATCCAATGTAGATTACAAAAACAGGGTAGTAAGCTGGGAGTATCAGACATCTTATCTTTGGAACAAATCCCAGACAATGCTTGTTGTTATGCAGCAGTCCCTGCCTATGCAGCCCTTTGTTTTAATTGCCCTGGCACTGGTTCTAATAATTATCAGCCTGTTCTGGCGCAGACGTCATAGTAAAAAGTTACGGGAAAATCCCCAAACTGATACTTTAGAAGAGCCATCCAAAGAATAAACTATAATTCAGGGCAGATTAATTCTTAAACACTTATCCGTGTGCTTCAAACCAGGAAGTGCCGTAACCTGCTTCCACCTCTAACGTAATCAACGAGCGATACTCACCCGGCAGTGCATTTGCCATAGCAGTTTTGACAAGAGCAAGAGCTTTTTCCACAGAAGATTTATTAACTTCAAATACCAGTTCATCATGCACCTGCAAAACCATTCTAATGTTTTTATCGTTTTTTATCTGATGATAAATATCAATCATGGCCAGTTTGATTAAGTCAGCTGCAGTGCCCTGAATCGGCATGTTTAAGGCAACTCTTTCCGCTTCAGCTTTAAGCTTTTGATTGTTACTATTGATATAAGGGAGATACAATCTTCTGCCAAACAGCGTTTCACAATAGTGCTTCAGCCTTGCCTGGTTGTAACTGTCAGTAATGAATTGTCTTACGGAATTAAATTGTTCAAAGTAATGGCTGATTATCTCTTTGGCTTCATTCTGAGTAATTCCCAGTTCTTTGGATAATTTTACCCTGCCCATTCCGTACAAAAGCCCGAAATTTATAACCTTTGCCTGCCTGCGTTCTTCACCGGTAACTTCTTCCAAAGGTTTATTGTAGATATATGCTGCAGTTTGACGATGAATATCTACGCTTTTAGCAAATGCCTCTAATAAATTATTATCTTTGGACATCAGTGCCAGGAGCCTTAGCTCAATCTGGGAATAATCTGCAGACAAGATTACTGTATCTTTGTCTGCTGCTGTAAAGGCTTTGCGGATTTCCCTGCCAAGCTCTGTGCGGATAGGTATATTCTGCAGATTAGGATTACTACTGGAAAGCCTTCCCGTAGATGTAATTGTTTGGTTAAAAGAGGAATGCACTTTATATGTATTGGGATTTATCATTTTTGGCAATGCACTTACATAAGTGCTGTCCAGCTTGGTTAATTGCCTGTAATCTATCAACAGGGCAGCAATTTCATAATCATCCGCCAGTTCTTCCAGGACGCTGTTATCGGTTGAATACCCTGTCTTGGTTTTCTTTTTTGAAGGCAGCTTCATCTTTTCAAAGAGTAGTGTTGCGAGCTGTTGAGTAGAATTTAGGTTAAACTGATAGCCGGCTGCAGCATAGATTTTATCTGTCAGGATTTTTAACTGGGCATTTATTAAGTGCGAAATCCCGCTTAGTACAGAAGTGTCTATATGTACTCCGTTTCCTTCCATATATTGCAAAGCAGGTAAAAGCGGCAGCTCTATTTCAAAGTAAATCTTATCAAGTCCTGTATATTCGAGTTTCTTCCTGTATTTATGATACAGACGCAAAGCTACCCAGGCATCTTCTGCAGAGTAAAAACAAGCCTGTTCAACTTCCACAAGGTCAAAAGTGATTTGATTTTTTCCCGTGCCGATGAGTTCACTTATTGGCTGCATAACATAATTGAGCTCTCTGAGGGCGCATTGGTCCATAGAATACTGGTTTATACCGGGATCCAGGATATAGGCTGCCAGCATTGTATCGAACAATGGATTTTCAGGAACAAAGCCTGCTCTTTTTAAAACAGTCAAATCGTATTTGAGGTTATGCCCGATTATGGTTTTACCTTTTATTGCAGGATGCAACGCTTTCAAGACATAATCTTTATCCAGATTTTCCGCCATTGAATGTGCTACCGGTATGTAATATGCCTTTTCCTGGGTAAGGCAGATGGATATTCCGACCAGTTCTGCCAGCAAAGGATCTACCGATGTGGTTTCTGTATCCAAACTGATTAATTCTGCTTTCTCAATTTCCCGAAGCAAAGTGTCAAACTCAGCCTTTTTATTAATCAGCACTGCTTCGAACTGCCTGGGTCTGTCAATTGCATTAATTTCAGTACCAGGCTTTGCTGAATGCGTATATTCTTCTGTGAAAAGGTCACCCTGGGTCATCTGTTCATCATCAGGTTGCAGGCTTGTTTGTCTGGATGGGATGACTTCGCCCAAAGCATTCTGGCTGGTGATTTCAACTATAACGTTGGGTTTTTCCTTCGTTTCTTTCTTAGGTAACAGATTCAGCATTCTCTTTTTGAGCGTAAGCATTTCATATTCTTCCAAAAGCTGAGAGGCTTTTTCCAAATCCTGCATTTGGAAATGAGTAGCTTCCACACTCGGTAACTTTATTGGAGCATCCAAAACCATCTGAGCCAGTTCCCTGGATAGATAGGCATTATCTTTATCGGTGGTGAGCTTCTCTTTAACTTTATCGGGAAGCTTATCCAGATTGGCATAGACATTATCGAGCGTTTGATACTCTTTAAGGAGAGATTCTGCTCCTTTGGGACCAAGACCCTTAACACCCGGTATATTGTCACTGCTGTCTCCTACAATGGCAAGATAGTCCACAAATTGTTCTGGGGTGATACCGTATTTGGAAATCACAGCTTCTCTGTCTATCATCTTATCTTTTATGGGATCAAAAAGTGTAATTCCTTCCTGAACCAGTTGCGAATAATCTTTATCCCCCGTAATGATGATAATCTCATATTGGTCTTTGAATTTGTATGCCAGCGTAGCAAGAATATCATCAGCTTCCAGACCGTCCTGTGAAATTTCCGGCAGTCCCATATCGGTAAAAAACCTCTTTACAGGCTCAATCTGGTGAATCAGTTCATCCGGCATGGGCGGACGGTTTGCCTTATAAGTTTCGGTCATTTCATGACGAAAGGTAGGGGCTTTGCGGTCAAAGGAAACAATGATATGCTGCGGTTCAAACTTATGTACAAAACTCAGAAAGGAATTGACCACTCCAAAGATAGCATTGGTATTCATCCCCTTGGAGTTTATCAGCGGATTGCGTATAAAAGCAAAATATGCCCTGTACAAAAGTGCCGTGGCATCAATCAGGAAAAGCTTGTCTTTCATTTTTATTCCTAATGTAAAGCATTGCAGTTTTTATAATCCCGTAAGGATGTAGTATTAAAACGAATAATTCAACAAAACAATCCCTTAGGGATGATTTAATAGTAGCGCGGTGGTGAAAGACCTGCCGCCAGGCAGGGCTGTAACCCCGGGTAAATTGTGAATCCATATCCGGAACCCCATCGGGGTGATTTATCTTAATCAACATGTGCAAAAATAAATTCATGGTTATATTCAATTCGGTATTTGGATAATAAATCAATATATTCATCTACAAAAGGTTGTTTTGAATGGTGTTCTTTCTGATTTTTAATATAATGAATCACCTTATCCAGACTACTCTGTGAAACAGAAAACGCTCCATAACCTTCCTGCCATGAAAAACGTCTTTTCAACCATTCCTTTTTATTGATAATCCGGCTGGAATTTGCCTTAATAATCCTTACAACTTCTGAAACTGAATGAGCAGGATGCAGGCTGATCAACAAATGCAGATGGTCATCCATGCCTCCAATGGCAAATAGATATGAATTATAATCCTTTACCAACTCAGTTATATATGCATAAACCTCGTTTTGCCTTTCATCCGTCAAAACGGGACAGCGTTCTTTTGTGGCAAAAACCAGATGAACATAAATTTGAGAATAGGTATTAGCCATATTTTCTCCCGGAAATTTCAAAAAGCTCACAAACAATTCAGGTTTTAACAATTAATTTGTCCAGTTAAATAATATCAGGTTTATTTGGATAAGTCACCCCGATGGGGTTCTGAGATTGATTTTATCTTCACGGGGTTCCGTCCCATAAATCAACACAGTTGATATATGGGACTTCACCACCGTGCTACTATTAAGACATCCCTATGGGATTTATGCCTCTTTTTTACTTCTTAAATGCATGTGTTAATCTACAGTGTGTATAATGTATACTAAAAGCATAGTTTCTGTATTCAAGTATACAGAAACTATACTGCAAGTATACAGAAACTATGCTGCAGATATGCTGAAGCTGATAGGATATGTATGAGGGGGAAAAGAGGGTCATTTTTCTCTATTGAAAGCAATTTGTAATAATAAAAACAGCATGGATTCCTGCCTGCGCAGGAATGACAAAACAAAAGAAAGAGGGTCATTTTTATCGCTTGAGGATAGTGTGATAAAATTATAAATTGCCTTATGAGATTATTTTATGCAGCCTTTTACAAAAAGGCGCTACTCTCTTTTCCCTCTGTGTTTCTGTGGTAATTAAACAGCATGGATTCCTGTCCCGTCCTTGGAAGGAAAAGATCCCTGCCCCGCAGGAATGTTGTTAAGTTAAACATCGGTTTCTGGTTTTATAGTCCTGTTATCTCACATAGAGACGTCCGTTAATATTAACCAGTTGCGGAGCGCTGTACAATTCGTAATATTTATCATTAGTTAAAGTTAGATTTCCCCATCCGAAGGATAAAGATAGACCTATACTTAGTTCACTCTTACTTGGATACATTCTCGTGGGTTTGACTCTGATGTTGTAGGCGTGTCCGGGTGTTATGGGATGTCCCTTAAACCATAGGGGTGGTTTTGATACAGGTTTTAAATAAAGGTCAAACTCATTACCATATCTATCTGAGAATACAAAGATGTTTCCGTGCTTTCCATAAGAACCTTCATAGGTAAAGACATTGTTTTCTCGGCTGTAGTAACGGTAATAATCGGTAAAGCTATAATACTTTCCATGATAATAATAACGGTTATGGTGATTATTGTTGCTAAAATTCTTATATTTACCGCGGTATTTATAACTGTGTCCATTATTATCGCTATTGTTGTTTTGCTTATTGTTATCATTGTTGTTGTTATTTTCATACTTGTTCCTGTTGTTTTTGTTATTGCCTTTGCCATAAACATAATTGGGAGCAAAGAAGAAACAAGCTGCAACAAGTGTAACTAAACTGACATACTTTAGAATTTTCATAATTACCTACCTTTATAGATTGTTTTAAATAGCAAAGAAACAATTGCATCTTGAGTGCTACAGAGTTCCCTTTAAATCAATATACTAATCCGATTTTGCCAATAAGCAAATTATATATTAATATTTGCTTTATATTTAAGCTATGTAAAAATATTTGTGACACAGAACGTTACGGGATAGTGTTAAAAGGGGTTAAGCAGATGTATTTTAAATAACCGGGGTTATTTCTGAAAAGGGCAATTGCCAGTCTTTGGTATCATGGTCAAGAAGCAGGAAACCGTTATTTTTACTTAGTTTATCATATATCATCTGCTTGGCTTTAAAGGAATCTTCACGGCAGACATCATAGCTGGAAGTGATTGCCAGAGGAAGATGAAAACGGGTCGGAATAATGTCTCCGGCATAAATATATGGCTTTTCGTCGATAACTGCTTCCACAATCTGCATACCCACAGTATGACCTCCGGTTAATCTGACAAATAGATTCGGTACTATTTCTTCATCACCGTCTATAAAATGCAGCTTGCCTTCTTGTTCCAAAAGGGAGAGCTGATGCTCGAACTGGTAAGCTGCTTTATTGAGTTTATCGGGATTTTTTGCCATATCCCATTCCATCTGCTGGATATGATGAACAGCATTGGGGAAGGTGAGAACGTCTGTTTCGCTGACATTAGAAACGACTCCACCTGCATGGTCAAAATGCAGGTGGGTCAAAACTACATCGGTTATGTCTTCAGCACTGATATTCAATGCTTTAAGGTTGTTAACAAGTTCAAATTCTGAAGGATTGTAAATCTCTTTTCTGCGCTTGTTTAAACGGTTGCCTATGCCCGTATCGACCAGGATGTTTCTGTCATTTGTCTGAATCAACAGCAGATTGAGGTTCATCCTAAGGCGCTGTCTTTCATCAGTTTCGACCTTGTCATACCAGATATAGTAGGGCAGGACGCCCATGAACGCACCTGCGTCTGTCCAGTAATATCCGGCAGAAATTAAACTAAGTTTCATTCAGTTGGTTTTTTTGTTTTGGTAATCCTGCGTGGACGCTGGGCGGTTTTGGTACCGGGATGTGCAGCGTTGTGGCGTTTGTATGATTCCTGTGCCAGTTCTTCCGGAGTTTTCTCAGCAACCTTCTTGGCTGGAGCAGGTTTCTTTGTTTCGTTCTTCTTAAGTGGAGCACGGGTTTTTCTGGGTTCCGGTTCTTTCTGACCGGAAAGCATAACAACTATGCGTTTGTGGTCACCTTCACCGATTGTAAGTGTCTTTAGCGCTCTGTCACCTTCCACGTATTTATGGATAATGCGTCTCTCACCAGCTTGCATAGGTTCCAAAGTTACAGATTTTCCGGTAGTTTTAACTTTGTTAATAGTTGGAATAAATGGTCTCAGGAAAGCCTGTTCCTGGCGAAGACGATAGTCTTCTGTGTCCAGATAGATGCGCTCCAGATTCGGCACATTTTCAAAAATACGGTTAACCAGGTATTGCAGTTGTTCCAACATACTGCCGTTTTTTCCAATCAAAAAACCGGCATCAGAAGAATTATTGATAGTTGCATAGACAGTTTTGTATTCTGTGCGTGTAACTACGCTGTCAAACCTGATTTCCAGGTGTTTTAAGAGCTCTTCGACAAAAGCTTTAATACGTTCTTCCGTACTGAGAAGATTGAATCGCACTTTGGCTTCTTTTTTGCCGAAAATGCCAAGAAATCCGTTGGAAGCTTCGCTGAGAATGTCATATTTCAATTCCCAGTCTTTGACTTTATATTCTTTTCTGAATGATCTGATAATAGTGTTTAAATCTTTTCCTTTTTTTTCTATGCTCTTCATAGAGTATCCTTTCTGTTTAGGTGTTTTTGCAAGTAATACTGCTGTATGATGGAAAGCACATTAAAGACAGTCCAGTATAACACAAGTCCTGCGGGCATTGACTTAAAGACGAAGAACAGAACCACAGGTAAAATCCAAGCCATCATTTTCTGGCTTTGCTGCATTGCCTGCTGCTTTTCGTCCATTTGCTCCAGCTGTTCCTTTTTAGGTTTCATCATAAGCTGCTGAATAATCATAAAGATACCCATCAGAATGGGTAAAATGTAATAAGGATCCGGCTCGGATAAATCCTTGAGCCAGCCGACAAAATATGCCTGACGCATATCGAGTGAATAACGCAATACGGAATAAAGTGCAAAGAATACAGGCATCTGAAGAAGCATTGGCAGGCAGCCGCCAAGTGGACTTGCACCCGCTTCCTTGTAAAGTTTGGAAAGTTCCTGCTGCATTCTTTTGGGATCACTTTTGTACTGTTGCTGGAGTGCAGAAACCTGTGGTTGTATTTTTTGCATTTTTAAGCTGGCATCCATACTCTTATGCGTAAACGGATGCAGCACAATCTTTAAAACAATGGAAAAAACGATGATGACAATCCCATAATTGGGTATCAGGCGATAAAGAAAACTGAGAAACCAGGCAAAGATATCTACCAGCCAGCGCAGCCACTTAGCTCCGCGTTCTGCAATATTTTCCATGCCGTTGCCATGACTTCTTAAAGATTCTATGCTGCTGGGTCCCAGATAGATAAGAAAGTCTTCTTCCCAATCAATAGAGGGTTTATCGCGCCTGGTCGTTAAAACAAATGCCGGACTTCCGGAAGAAGTATCTGCTTTAACTGAATTCATTAAAACAGGGGATAAATCATTGCAGGCAATAACAAAATACTTGGAGCGGATAGCTGCCCACTCCACTTTACCATTCTGCTGCAAAGTATTTTTGTTAAGTTTGTTCAAATCTTTTTTGACCAGCATGTTATCAATCTGGGCATAGAATTTGTAATCCATGCCTTTTGTCTTAAGAAATTCTTCCGTATCTTGGATACCTGAACCGAAACCAAGGGAATAACCTGTCAAAGAATAAACATTATGTACTTTGAGATTTAATTTTATTCCGTAATTATAATCCAGGACATAAGTTTTCTCAATGATGTAATCAGGCTCAGGAGTAAAAGAAAACCTGACACCGGGCTGACCATTAACATCTGTCATTTCATAATCAAAGGGCAGATTCTTTAGGTCAGTGGAGCTGTTTTCACTGAACAGGATAGTATTGGCAATCTGTTTATTGGCAGGGATTAACTGCACAATTGATTTGTCGACAAGTAAAAACTTCTTGAGATAAGCTTCCCTGATAACGGCACCCTTATTGCTGAAAACAAGCTTCAAAGAATCATTCTCTAATACGATATTGTCATTGACTTCAGTTAAATACGGATCATCAGGCAGAATCCCAAGCGGGAGCTGATCTGTTGGTTTAATGTCCGGTTGTGTGGTAGTTTCTGCTGGTGTGGTTTGTTCCTGTTTATCTGTTTTTACAGGCTGGGGCTTTGCCTTTTTCCAGATAAACCTTTCACTCAAAAAGAAGATGGCAAAAATTAATAGAATTCCGAGTAATGTGTTACGATTCACGAAAAGCCTCCTATGGCAGAGGGTCGTATCCACCCTTGTGAAAAGGGTGACAACGTGAGATGCGGCTGATTGTCAGCCACAAAGCTTTAAAAAAAGGATAGGTGTTGAATGCCTGAAAGCCGTATTCACTGCAGGTTGGCGTAAAACGGCAGACTCTGGGTAAAGCTCGGGATATCACCTTCTGATAAAATGTTATTAAAAAAAGGATAACTTCATTTGGTATATGTTTAAAATTCATAGTAAGTGATTTCATAGTTTAAGCTTATCAGGCAGTTGAGATAATTCCAGGCATAAATCAGACCAGCTTAATTCAGTTGCACCTGCACGAGCTATCAGATTTATCTTGATACCTTGTGGAAAGAGTGCGGCATTATTGGCAAACCATGCTTTAATTCTACGCTTGAGACGGTTACGCATAACGGCGTTGCCAATCCGGTTTACAGTTGTAATTCCATAGGCAAATGAGCCTTCTTCTTCCGGTAAAATAGGTACAAAAAAATGAGGAAGACGGCATGATTTGACCGCATTGATAAAGGTCTGGTATTCCGCATGAGATACTATGCGGCGAAGCATATTCCCTTAAACGCAGAGATTCTTTCTGCCTTTGGCGCGACGACGGGCAAGTAGTTTGCGTCCATTGGCTGAGCTCATTCTGGCTCTGAAGCCATGAACGCTTTTTCTTCTCCGGTTATGAGGCTGATAAGTCCGTTTCATTCTATTCTCCTAAAATTAGTGTCTTTATTTTATTATATTTTTAATGAATTACCATAATTTTGTATGCCCTGTTCGTGTCAAGGCTATTAAAATGATTGGATAACAACTAATATTGATAATAAGAATAGAATTGGGCAAAACAATAACTGATATACATGATAATATTGTCTAATATCAGAATAGGAATAGTATTTATTTTTGTACCATAAACTTTTTAGTTACCACATCATCTCTTGCCTTCAACCTCAAAATATACATTCCTGAAGATACTGCTTTACCCTGATCATCAATACCATTCCAGGTTAATTTGTAATCTCCCCTAGCATGAATACCATGTTCAAGAGTAATAACTCTCTGTCCCTTTATGTTATAGACTTCCAGGCTTACATTTGTTTCTTTTGCTAAAGAATAACTTATACATGTAATGTCCCTGAAAGGATTAGGATATATTGATACTAAAGAACTGCTGTGAGTAACTATATCATCCTGATTTGCAGTACCATTCCATTCATTACATCCGATGTCTACTATGTCATTATAAATCCTAGGATTGCCATATAGGTCGAAGAAAGGCAGAAATAATCCTGTAGTGTCAGGTGTACCGGCATCTATACAAGGTGAGTTATAGTTTAGCCTATAACTCAGGGGATTTGTCCAGTCTGTTCCGGCAAAGGATGGATTAGCAGTAAAATTATAATCATTAAAGTTTATCTGCAAGGAAGGATTGACATATATTGAATTAGGGTAGTTATTTATCAGGTTATTGGAAACCTGCATCGGGTAATCTGTACCGGTAACATAGAGAAAACTTATTTCATTTTGCGTGTAATTGTCAAATATGCAATTTGAAATATTCATCTTGCCATTGAATTTCACGGCATAAGTACTACCCGTATTGTTAACGAAACTGCAGTTGGAGATATAGGCAGTATTGTTTGTCAAGTTATCTATATAGACAGGTGCTAATCCGACTGTAGTATTATTTGCCACAAGGACATTGGACATCCTGAGATAAGGATTATCTGCATAATAGCTGCTTATGGAAAAAATTCTTGCATTAGGGGAATTTACAGAGCAATTGGTGACTGACATATTCTCGATTACTAAAAGGCTGTCATAATCAACATCAACTACGGCTGAGACATGGTCTTCATCCCCCGTATTGTGGCAATTATTTATATAAAAATTCCTGATACTGCCATAGGATTGTGAGAATTCCAATCCTGAAGTATCCAAAGAAGACACTCCATTCAAGCTGATATTGTCCAAGTCACACTTACTCTGATATACTCTAATTCCAGCACGAGAAACTACAGCTACTGGATTCACGGTGAAGTTTGAGACGATTGAATTGTCAGAACGAAAAATACTGAACATGTATAAAGGACTGTTATTTCCATGCTCAAGAACCAGGTTTGAGAGCATCATATGATTTGCATAAGATGCGTTGATGGAGTTTTCATACCTTTGATTTACTAAAACAGGCCATGAGATAGAATCACCTTTTAAGATAACATAAGCCTTTAAGCTCAGGGGGAAAATCTGTCCATCTTCAGATGAATATGTTCCGGGTGCCAGATGAATGGTTTTTTGATTTAGGCTGTCCGAAGCAATTGTGTGGAGTGCTTTAGCTATGGTTTTCTTAGGGGTTGACCACGAGAATCCGTCGTTAGCATCATCCCCCTCAGGAGTAAGATACAAATCTTGATTGACTTCCGTCCTGTAACCCTGCTGAATGTCGATGATGCCAAAATTGCCAAACCAGGACGGAGTACTCTTTGTATATCTAATATAGTATCCTGTCGCCGGAAACACGGTCAGCATGTTTAAGTATACATCAATAATGCTCCCTGTATCAGTACATTGGATATCATTACCAATCCCGGCATAGTTTTCATAAACGCTACACCTGTCATTACTGTTAAAGTATATATTGGAATTACCATTAACTAAGATTCCACCTCCTCCACCAGATACGTAATTATTAAAAACCGATGTTCCTCGGATAAAAACATAACCGCTGCTAATTGCTACACCACCTCCATTTGACGCCTTGTTGTTTTTAATCAGGCAATTGCTTATCCTAAAGTTGGTAGCACCAGCTATATATATTCCTCCTCCACCTCTAAGAGTAGCTCCAAGTAAGTAGTATGGAGTACCGGAGCCATGTTGTAAAGTAAAGCCATAGATGGAGGCATTATTTGCATTGAAAATTACTCTTACACAGGAACCATTGTTATTCCCGTCTATTATTGTGCTGTCTCTATAAGCAAAATTACCGGTTGTCATTTCTAAGCTGGCAATGGTTATATTCTTGCCTGAATAGTTGACATTCTCATAATAGATTCCCGGATAGACTAAGACTGTATCACCATGCACACTGGCAGTTATGGCTGATTGGATAATAGTGTACTGTCCGCTGCCATCCTGCTTTACAGTTAGAGTAGTTGCTGATACCCATGTTACAGTTAATAAAAATAATAATAAAGTTATAGTTTTCATTCTTATTCCTTAATATTGGGAAGGGGAGATATATCCCCTTCCCTTTAAACACTTGATTATTTCAGCATAAGCATTTTTTGAGTTACTCGTTTTCCAGCATAGTTTAGTGATGCAAAGTATACTCCACTTCCTAAAACTCTTCCTCTGGAATCCTTGCCGTTCCAATTTATCTGATGAATTCCCTTATCCTGAAATCCTTTAATAAAACTATATACCTTTTGCCCCTTAACATTATAGATGTCAATGGAAATTTCAGAATCTTCAGGTACATAGTACTCAATCTTGGTAGATGGATTGAAAGGATTGGGATAATTTGCAATATACATTTTAGGTATTGGACTGCTTTCATTATCGTCAGTATTAATTCTAACAATGTAATAATCCTGATGTTCATCAAGTCTTAACTTTTTATGATTAAACTCACCGGTTTTTATATCCATAACAGAATAAGTTGGAATTATTTCATTAGCTTTGGATTCATAATACAGCCGGAATTCAATATCAGGATATTCTGGAAGACCTTCATACAAATATGCTTTTATTTCGACTGAATCCTGTACAACTTTTGCTGCACCCATGCAGATATCATCAATGTAAAATCCAACTTCCTTAGGTAAATTTGTTCCTTCAAAATCAATATAAAATGGCTTATAATCCGGCTTTTCAATATAGGCAAAATGCTCAATCTCTTCCAATTCATAAGGCTCCAGTTCAGTACCATCTGATGGCCAATGAAAATTACCATTTGCATAACACTTAACTACAGCCATATCACCATAACTTATAGTGTGGGGATTATTATGATCAAAAACATATATCCATTCAGCTTGGGTTTTGCTTGGATAATTACTTCTCACCATACACCAGTCTTGAGTTTTAATCATAATGAGATTATCAATAACATTCCGGAATGCATCAAATGGAGATAATGTTTGTTTTCCATAATATCCTATCCAGTTCTCATTGAGTTCTCCATCACTCTTCAATGCCCTTAGATAAACCGTTTCATTAGAAATATCGGGATATATTCCTTCTGTGGTAATTGATACATTATTAGACAAATTGGGACTCATTATGAATTTATATCCCTGTTGGGGGATAACTAAATGATCTTCGCCATGCCAAGAATTATCATAGTATATACTTAAGAATTCTTCATCATAATCTGCTGGTTTCCATTGAATCTCGCTTACTGCAGGTACTAAGTTGTTAAGTATCATGAGTGTATCAAATAGAGTATATGCATTATCCAGATTATAGGGTTCATTTAACAACCTGTCAGCAGTGGGAAAACTAAGCCATCTGTTGCCATTTCGTTGTACAGCAGTTGGGAAGCTATAATTTATCCATTCAGCGGGATTCTCGCTATACTGAATTGCTCCGATATCCAATTTATCAAAAGCAGTAGTACCGCATGGATTAGTAATTAATTGGTTGAATTCTTCATCATAAGCTGTCATTATGCAAGGACTTTTTACGCTTTCATTCCAGATAAGAGAATATCCAAACCCGGATGGATCAGGTTCTATCAGCGGATTTCCAGTAACAATCCCATCGCCATAAATAATATGATCATCATTTATGATTTGGTCATAATAGCAATATTGAGAGGTTATTGTACAATCATCCAAATCAAAAATAGTCTCATAATCCGTTATCAGACTGTTTGTAAAATAGATATTGCTACCTCTCCCTTTAAGAAATGTGGATGTGCCTAAAAACGAATTCTGTTTATCGATAAAAACAGCATTTTCGATTGCATAAGCATTAGGCGACCTTAAATAATTCCATTCTGTCCATAAAGTATCAAGTCCAAATATCGGATCACTTACAAATTTGATGAATTGGTCATAAGTATAATCAGGATTATAAGCATTATTATGAGTATATTTAAGATCAGATATCTCTGAGTAGATTCCATTATTGAGAATTTCATTCTCATAAGCATATGCCTTACATTTATTATCGCAGGGAAATGTATTTCGTAACCTATTTAGTGCATACAAGTGAATTGCAACAGGTTTTACATTATAATTTTCATTATTGAACATATTATTATAGACGAATACTGAATCGTATGCTACAGCACTTTTTCTGCCATTTGAAATTCTTATATTGGTAAATTTGTAATTTGGGAATGGATTAATAATCTCATCTGTTATGAATTCATTATCAAAAATATGTATTTTTTTTATAAATTTAACATTGTCTCCACTTATTCGCATATTTCGTGCAAATGTCCAAATACCTTTTCCTTCAAATCGAATTCCATTAAAACTGCAATTATTCACAATAAAATCATCAATATTCAAAATAGGTATCGGTTCTGTATAATGGACACCCTCATCTGTAGGCTCAGTAATCAAGATTCCATTTTGTAAATCCCTAAACTCACATTCTGAAAACCTTAGATTTCCTATCATACAATTATAGCCAATTAATGATGATGTATAAAACCCAGTTTCTATGGAAGAATTCTCTGGCTTAAATATAATTTTTTCAAAGGATATATCAGCTCCCATAATATTATAGATTTGTACAATTGGAACGATAAGAGATGCATTTTGATCTCCAGCTATTCTTACTTCCCCTTCACTGGAATATGGTTTGAAATTCCATTCATAAATGTCTGTAGCTCCAGCTACTAAAAAAATATATAGATTTTCACTATATGTTCCTTGTACAATCTTGAAAGTAACATTATTGTTTTGTATAGGGAGGTGATTTTCACAGTTTAATGCGTCAATTGCTTGCTGAATTGTAATAAATGGATGTGCATACGATCCATCATAGGGAGGGTTATTAATGTTAGGATTGATTATGAAATCTGTTGCTGAAAGACAAGCAAAATTAACAATCAATAGTAAAACAACGATCAGCTTGGCATAATTAAATGCATTGGTACAGCCAATCAGAATGTTTTCCAAATTCGGGCTTAACAATTGAACATGTTTACTTCGGGGGGGGGGGGGGTAAGTATTGTTTCATTTTTAACTCCTTATTGATGTTTTTTTTATCTACCGATCGAAACAGATGATCAGGATTATACTAAACATTATTGTTACATATGACAGGTAATCACTATAGCTAAATATCTCAATCATAAGTCACTCTCATGGAAGAGATAAATTTTGTCAATTAATAAATCTACTGAATATTTTATCTATTGTGATCATATTCTGGCTTAGTTGTTGCCTACAATAAAATAGATAGAGGATTCTACTAAAAGAAAACACTTGCCTATTAATGCCGATTTAAATCTTTGTATTGTTCTACATACGCGGGAGTTATGATATTGCATGAATAAAGATTTCTTCAGAGTTACACTGCTTACCTTGCTGGTAGTATTATCAATAGGAGCCATTGCCTGGCTTTCTACCGGCTGTAACTGTAAAGGCATCCGCATAAAACCACTCAAATGGTTTGAATGGTTTTATGAAAAACCGGATTCTTCTTTTACGGTTAAACTTGATGATAAAGCAGCAAAGGCAGAGAAGATAACCAACGTATCAGCTCCACTGGGACAGATTATCGCGAAGCTTAGCAATCTTAAGCAGGAAGGTGGAAAGCTTAGGATAGCTTATTTCGGAGATTCAATTATTGAAGGTGATTTAATTACTCAGCAATTGAGATACAATCTACAGAGCAGATATGGTGGCAGCGGTGTAGGCTTTGTTCCTATTACTTCAATAGTAGCCGGTTTCCGCAGGACAATCAGGCACAGCTTTGCCAGGAACTGGGAAACTATGTCTTTTATGACTCCCTACAAAGCAGATTATCCACTTGGAATTAACGGATTTGTCTATATTCCACGTAATTTCTATACAGCCCAGAAAGCAATACAAACAGTTGTAGACTCTTTAGCTGATTCCACAGCTGCTTTCAATGCTAATGAAGGCAAAACAGAGGTTCAGAAATACTATGTTGATACCAATCCCTGGGTAAAATATCAATATGCCAATGTGACCGGTGGATCAAAGCAGTTTGACCACTATAGATTATTTTATAGTCATGCTTTACCGGGGTCAAGTATTAAAATAAGTGTTGATAAACAACCCTTCAGGACATACAATCTATTTACCGGAGAAGATGTGAAGGTATTGGATTTGAGCGCAGGAATTCCTGTAAAAGAGATTACTCTGGAGTTTCCTGTAAATAATCCTGTGCACACCTACGGTGTCAGTTTCGACCAAAGCAGTGGAGTTTATGTAGATAATTTCTCCATCAGAGGTTATTCCGGGATGTATTTCGAGCGTATTCCCAAACGGATTCTGGAACAATTCCAAAGAGAGCTGCAGTATGATTTGATTGTTTTGCAATATGGTGAGAATGTTTCCAATCCCGAGACAAAATCTTATGACTACTATAGATATGGAATGATAAAGACGGTCCGTTATCTGCAAACTGCCTTTCCTGATGTACCAATTTTATTAATCAGTGCACATGACAGGAGCATCAAGACAGCCGGCGGGTACAAAACTTCTCCGGATATTCCTCTTTTAATCAAAGCCCAGTATGAAATTGCCGATTCCACCGGTTGTGCTTTCTGGAACCTGTACGAAGCTATGGGTGGAAAGGACAGTATGCAGAAATTCGTAAGAAATGTTCCACCTCTTGCTTCACAGGATTATACTCATTTCAATCAGGCAGGCGCTAATAAAATAGCGGATATGCTGACAGATTTTCTGCTGGGAAAAAAATAATATGCTTAATCGCCGTGTATACCGTTATCTGCTATTGATAGTCTTGACGCTATTAGTTTTAAGTATGATCAGTGCAGGCGGTAAAACAGAATTGTCTAACAACGGTGAGGATTCATTAAATATTGAAGAAACTTATCCCGAGGATATAGATTTACTGGAAGAGATAATCCAAAGCTATTACCTGCTGCTTGATTCACAGAGTCTGGCAGAGCAGTACAACTTCATCAATCAGGAAGCTAATACCATTGAAAATGATACAGTTACACTCAGGGATTTTTATCTGAAACTGGCAGAACTAA
Organism: Cloacimonetes bacterium UBA6097; assembly: GCA_002435865.1. GTDB lineage: Bacteria > Cloacimonadota > Cloacimonadia > Cloacimonadales > Cloacimonadaceae > UBA5614. Next base: position 95,250 of record DIWV01000007.1, read on the forward strand.
GGAATGGCCAAAGAGACAGGGTAACAATCCTGCAGATAGGGGATTCGCATATACAACCCGGATATTTCAGCGGGACTGCACGCAGTTTTTTGCAGAAGTATTTTGGGAATGCCGGCAGGGGACTGGTTTTTCCCTGGAAGCTGGCAAGGACAAATCAACCCGACGATATCAGGATTACTTCACAGTCTGTATGGGAAAGATCATCTGAAGAAATCGGCATCTGCGGATATGGCTTAAAAGCTGCATCATCAGGTAACCTGAATATCCAGACCAACAGCTTTTTCCAGAAAGATAACACCTTTGACCAGACGACGCTGATTCTTAAAGAAAAAGACAACAGCTATACCTTTAGCGTAAAAGGTCAGGAACAAGATTTAACTACAGAAATAAGCACTTTTTCCGACCAATCCATTTATCAGTTAAGCTGGTTAAATCCTGTAAAACAGGCAGAAATTACCTTCAAGGCAGATAATGCAAAAGATAAACTTAATTTATATGGTATAATCCTGGAACGCCAGCAGCCCGGTCTGTTGTATCATTCAATGGGTGTAAACGGAGCCAGTTTTGATAAAATGGCTAAGTTAGATGAGTTCTTTCCGCAGATAAGGATATTGGAACCCGATTTGATTATTATCTCTCTCGGTACAAATGATGTGCAGGGCAGGTTTAGGGGAGAGGTTTACCTGAAATCAGTGAAGCAGTTTATGAAGCAGATGAAAAAAGCAGTGCCCAAGGTACCTGTTTTATTCACTTTGCCACCTGACTCTTACAAAAACGGTATTCCTAATAATGATATTGCCAAAGCTAACGTAATTCTTAAAGAATATGCTTTAGAAAATCACTATGCCTGGTGGGATTTGAGGGTAGTAATGGGTGGTGCAGGTTCTGTTAAACAATGGCGAAACAACAAATTGGCAGGTAGTGATTTGAAGCATTATACTCCCAAAGGTTATATGCTGCAGGGGCATTTATTCCAGCAAGCCCTGATTAAGGGTTACAAAAATTATGCGGAGAAAAACTGATGTTTACCGTTTTGATGGATAAAATTTTGGTAGCATTAGCTTACAATCCCCAACAGCCATTGCTGTTTACCAGTTCGTTCTTTTTGTTTTTCTTCATGGCGATTGTGCTGATATATCCCTTTATTGCCAACAGGGTTCAGTTGCGGACCTGGTTCCTGATGCTGATGTCACTGTATTTTTACTACAAAACGAGTGGAATGTTTGTTCTGCTGCTCATCCTGACGGCTATTATCAATTTTACCATAGGCAGGTTAATCTACCAAAGTAAAACCAAATCGTCACGCAAATGGCTGTTATTGGGCAGTATTGCCTGGAATCTTGGATCTTTGGGATACTATAAATATACAAACTTTATCTTTGATATTATCAATCGCATCAGTGAAGGGCATCTGCCTATGATGGATATTTTCCTGCCCGTTGGAATCTCATTTTTCACTTTCCAGATAATGAGTTATACGATGGATATTTATTTTAAGAAGCTGGAACCCATCAGAAGCTTCAAGGATTTCCTGTTTTTCGTAGCGTTTTTCCCCCAGTTAGTGGCAGGACCTATAGTCCGGGCAACCTGGTTTATTCCCCAGATTAAGAAGAAAGTCCATCTCGATAACGACACTGTAGCCAAAGCTCTGATTCTGATCATGGGCGGGCTTATCAAGAAAGGCATTATTGCAGATTATATCAGCACAAATTTTGTGGATAGGGTCTTTGAAAGCCCTGCACTGTTTTCCGGAGTGGAAAACCTGATTGCAATATATGGATATGGCTTGCAGATTTATTGCGATTTTTCCGGTTATTCCGATATTGCCATTGGTTTGGCAGCTTTGGTAGGCTTTGAGCTTCCGATCAATTTCAATACACCCTACAAAGCACGCAGCGTTACGGAATTCTGGCACCGGTGGCATATGTCATTATCCACCTGGTTGCGGGATTATCTGTATATTCCATTAGGTGGCAACAAACTGGGTAAAACACGGCAATATATTAACCTGATGATTACAATGCTGCTGGGCGGTTTATGGCATGGTGCGAGCTGGAATTTTGTCTTCTGGGGCGGAATGCATGGATTGGGGCTGGCATTGGATAAGTTCTGGCTGTCTATGAAATTATCGCAGACAAAGGTAATGAGAGTTATCAGTTTGTTTATCACCTTCAATTTTGTCAGTTTCCTCTGGATATTTTTCCGCGCTCATGATTTTGCCATTGCGGGACAAATGCTGAGCCAGATTATCCATAACTTCAATGAATTATTGATTCTTGAGTGGTTAAAAGGTTATAGGATGATAGCAATCCTGATAGGATTGGGGTATATCTTCCATTGGCTCCCAGAAAAGTTTGACCTGGGAGTAGGCGAATTAATGCGTAAAATGCCCGTTCCTGTGCAATCAATATGTGTGGCAGTTGTCATCTGGCTGATGTATCAGGCAAGAACTTCAGACATTCAGCCATTCATATACTTCCAGTTTTAGCCATTAAGCTTTACTTTCCCTATTTTACCACAGAGACACAGAGAAAAAGAAGAGAAAAGTATTTGTAATTCAAATCAAGTCACTTTCAATCTTCCCTAATAACATTATTTCCGTGTGTTTCGTGAATTTCGTGTTCTTAATCCTTTCTTGTTTCCTTCTTAGTATCTTCAGTATATTTGCAGCATAGTTTCTGTATACTTACAGTATAGTTTCTGTATACTCAGATACAGAAACTATGCTGTAAATATACTGTGAAGATACTGTGAATATATATTGGATTTATTGAAGTGAATAAGAGGAAAAAGAGGACTAAGGATTGTAGCAACATATAAACGTAGTGACATGCGTCCCGCATGTCAACTATCGTACAGGCGAGGACGCCTGTACCTACACCATACACCTGTAGCTACATATAAATGTAGTGACATGCGTCCCGCATGTCAATCTCAAAGCGTCCCGCATGTCTGATTTCGTATCTTGGCAAAGTCCATAATTCCCTTGAGAAAAGTTATCCAATTTAACTTTCACCGGAATTATGTACTCCCGCAAGCCTGATTTGTAATATTCTGAAGTCCGTTTTGCCTTTAGCTTGGATTTAAAGAATTGTACAAAGGGCGTTATTCGTTATGTTGTTGCTCTGCCAGAATTTGTTTTACAACCAGAGAAAGTGTATCGGGCAGGACAGGTTTCAGGAGTAATTTATTGATGCCGAGGTCTCGGCAGTTTTGCTGGATAGTAGTATCAGTATATCCTGAATAGATAATGATTGGCAGGTCAGGTTTAATCTGCCTGATTTTTTCTGCTAACTGGATGCCGTTTAATCCCGGCATGGAAATATCGGCAATAAGCAGGTCACAATCAGCAGTGCCATCCAGAAATTTGTTATAAACACTACTGCTGTCATTAAAGGCAGTAACACTATAACCTGCATCAGTCAGTGATTCCTCGAACAGAGCAGTTAATGACACTTCATCATCAATAAAATAGAGCTTTGCGGGTATAAAATCGGCTTCCAGGATTGCTTCCGGTTCTTCAAATTCTCTTAATGTGGTTACCGGCAGAAATACTTTAACAGTAGTTCCATGCTCTACAACGCTGTTTATATTGATATATCCGCCGTTTCCGCTAACAATACCGTGAACAATGGAAAGCCCAAGCCCTGTACCTTCTCCGGGAGCCTTTGTACTGAAATAGGGGTCAAATATTCTATCTAAAATTTCCTGTGGAATACCCGAACCTGTATCCCTTACAGATATGCAGACATAATTACGGTTTGCGTCTGCGTTTGGAACGATAGCCTGCACTTCACTACCGCTCATATCAAAAAGTTCTATATCTATAGTTCCGCCCTGATATCTCATGGCATGATAGGAATTGGATGAAACATTAAGAACAACCTGCAGCATTTCTGTAGGGTCTGCCAAAACGTAAGCTTCAGAGCGAAGGTCAGTATTAACTGTGATAGATGTAGGAATCGTATGTTCCAGCATAGCGATTGTTTCCTGAACCATAGTCTTCATGTAAACAGGCTGGACATTTTTTTCGGTCGACCTTGTGAAAGTCAGTATCTTTTCAATCAGCTTCTTGGCTCTGAAACAAGCCATCATAGCTTCATCAAGATTATTGCGGACTTCAGATTGACCTTCTGCCTTGGCAGAAGCCAGGGAAATATATCCCGAAATTATTGTAATTATATTATTAAAATCATGTGCTATCCCGCCTGCCATAGTTCCGATTGATTCCATCTTCTGAGCCTGGCGCAGCATGTTTTCCGTTTTCCTCCGCTCTTCCACTTCATTGCGCAGCAGCTGGTTTTGCTCAAAAAAACGTTTTATCAGGTTGGCAATTTCTCCGAATTCATTATTGGTTATACTCAAAGGTACAATAATCTCAGGATTGCCATATTTAAGACTGTTGGATATCATCAGCAAGGGAGCACGAATCCAGATATAAAGCAAAGCAAACTGCAAGATCAAAAATGCCAATGTAAACCCCAGTATTCCCAGCAGCATTTGCTTTCCAAGTGATTGCCACTGCTCAATAAAAGGATTATTACTGCTAAAACGCAGCCAGGCTACAGGTTTGTTATCCCAGCCTTGTAGGGGTATAGACAGATTCACATTGAAATTAGGATTGATAGTCTGCGACGAAGGTTCTGAAGTGTAAAAAGTAATGTTGTAATCTAATGTTTGTGAAAAATCCTCAAGATACGAAACGCTCCACAGTTTTCCAAACAATAAGAATCCACCGGGTTCACTAATACGCGATGAATCCGAAGACGCATGGATTGTAGAAGCCCCTATCTGTAAGAATTGCTGCTGCCACGGCTCAGTGAAATACTTACGTTTCTCCTGATAAAGGGTATAAAAAAAATCGGGGGGTAAACGGAAGTTATTAAATAAAGGTTGATTTGGCGAGCTTGTGCTGTAAATGATAATGCCTGATGTATCATAAACCTGAATAAAATCAAGGTCATTTTTAGTCAGGATTCGGGGTAAGTTATTTTGCGCCCATTGTTGAGAACGGCTTTTTGTAAAATACAATAAGCCGTCCTCAATAGAGTTATCATCTATTAAACGCATGACATTGTTCTTTTTTATCTCAATGAATGCGTTAATAATCTGTCTGCGTTGTAAGGCTTCTGCCTGACTGTATAATCTCCCTTCCTGTTTTTTAATCTGAAAGAAGAGATATATTAAAGCACTAAAAGATACAGAGACGATTAGAAACAGAACTACTAATCGTTGAGTTATCTTCATTCAAAACTACAAGGTTAAAATAATCAGCTTATTTCCTGGCTTTCATCCTTGTGATGGCGTTATCAATGATATCTGCCTTGATGATAATAACTAATTCTCTTTCCTTCTTTTCAACCTTGAAGTATCCGGTTAAATACCTGATGCCAAAAACCCACCAGGGCAAATCTCTAAGCAATGGTATACCGGCTCTGGTTTTAAGTTCATCTGTACTGTACAATCCACCAATAACAGTCTCCTCGCCATTATACATAATTATATCTGTGCTTGAGGTGTTTTTATTAATGATTGTACTAATCGTTCCGGGAGTTGCAGAACTGCGCTCCACATTTGTTATAAGATGAACAACTTCAATGCTGTCTTCAGAGGTCAGGATGGTTGGTTCGACATTCATTATAACACCGGTAGAGAAAAACTTATCTGTTGTATTGCCGGCGTCGTCTACGGACTTAATAGATATGTCCTGACCTACCTGAATGAATCCCTTTTTGCCTGAACTTACAGTAACAGAAGGTTTGGCAATAACTGTGCCCAATTCATTGGATTCAATCACATTCAGCATAGCATCTACATCAATTGTCGTTCCTTCAAGGGCTGAAATATTATTTAAATTTGTACTTCTGGTGCCGCTGATATCCAGAACAGGACTTGGCACGTAGTTTGATGTATTAAAATTAATTGCAGCATTGACTTTGCCATTGAATAAGGTGGACCAGTCAATACCAAGAGATTTCAGGTAAGCCTTGTCGCAAGTGAAGGCAACAGCACTTATGCGTACCTGTTTGGTATTGATTTCGCTCTGAATCATGGGTTTTAGCATATCATCTTTTGATATACCTGAATCTTTGGATTTTGTAATAATGGCACCAACAGTCTCTTCGATTATCAGTCCTTTTTTCAGGGTTATCATTTCTAAAGCTCTTCTCCAGGTAAGATTGTGAATCGGTATACCAATCGGTTCATTAATCGGACTGAGGTTAATAATCTTTTTACGGTCATACTTCCAAGAGAAAGTTTCTAAAATCTGCAGAGCATCATTGTAATTGGTAGTCTCCAGAAAAGAAACAGTTTCCTGTTCCAATCTTTTCTGATTATCAGCCTGGCCCAAAAGTGCACTCACCGAAACCAGAACTAGCAATAGGATAATTAAATATTTATTCATGAATTCTCCTTATTTAAAATGGTATCATTCTATGTCTTATTTTGTTTTTTGCATGAACAGAGTTTTATCTTCTGTTGAACCATACTGATTCAACCTGAATACAATCTTTTCCTGTTTAGGGTCAATAGAATACAGATAACCATAGGCAACAGGGTCACCAACTGCCAGAATGTGAATAATTCCCCTTTCATCTCTCAGGAAGGCACGAGTCTCAGTAATACCAACTATCAATGCTTTATCAATTCTGACCAGATTTGGATCAATATCTGTTTCGGGAGGATTATCATAAATTTTGGGTCTGAAAGATACATAAGAAGAAGAATATGGTTTTACTTCTTTCTCTTTAACTGTACCGATTTCAGCTCCGTCAGGAGAAAAATGAGTTTTAAGAACAAGTGAAAATTGGACTGTATCGCATACATGCGGCATATATTCCGCTACTGTAACATCCTCAATGGTCAGCAGAGGACGCTGATACTCAAGGTTTTTTATAAAATTAGTTGCTACAATGAAATCAGATTTACCTGATACTATGTATTCATTCCAGTTAGAATCCGCAGCTTTTTTGGATGACAGCGAAAAGTCGTAGTTAATATTCTTCTTCATCCATTTAAGCAGCTGCAGGAAATAATTATAAGTCATAGCAGGAGTATCAGTCTGGGCAAGAACCTTGCTTTGCAAAGAAATCATAAGCTTTAATTCTTCAAAGCTTCTTTCAATTTCTGCCCTTTGCGCAAGCATCTTATCCAATTTTTCGATTTCTGCAGTTAAATCTTTGTTTTTTCCATCAATCAGGTTTTTCTGCTTGGTTAAACGATTAGCGAAATAATATCCTGAACCAACTACTAAAGCCAGGACTATGCCGATAACAGTAGTATTTCTTTGTGTATTAGTCATCTCTACCTCATCTTCCTATTAATTCGGATAATGAATTAGTTTTTATTGGATTAAATTTAAAGTTCTTCATTTAACAATTCCCTTGCGGTTTTGGCACACTGGTGTTGGGAATAATCCCGAACTATTTCATTCCATTTATCTTTAGCGTTTTTTATATCCTTCGTATCCCGGTATACAACTCCTGAAAGCAACAAAGTATAGGGATACAAAGTATCGCGATTTTTATATAAAGGTTCTAACCATAAAAAGGTTTTTTCATATTGTCTGTTTTGCCATGCCCTATATGCTAAATACCAGCGAACGTATGACTTTAGGACTGTGTTTGGATAATTGTTGATAAATTTAACACCCAGGTCTATCATTTGCCAGTCATTTTTTGCATTAAAAGCTGTTACAATATCTTTATAAGCTTTTACCATCGGATCATTATTTTCTGCTATAAGGCTTTTTGCCGGATAGGGAATATCGATTAAACTGGAACGAACAACTACTTTATCATCGGTTTTAGGCGTTACGGCTGATTTAACTATAGTCTTTGCCTGTGATGTCATAGTGGGATTTTTATAATCCACTGATGTTTCAACTCCCTTATCCAATGAAGTCTTTTCTTTTTCTTCCTGGTATTTTCTCAGTTCTTCAGCATCAGCCTCCATCATCTTATACCAATCTACTTGCGGATAATCATAGGTAATTTCAAAATCCCATACGGTAAAGGAACGGATTTTCCTGTATTTTGCACTCAGTATCTGGCCATTGGGGAACAGATTGGAGAAATATACTATATTAGGCCTGAAAGTAGTAACACCTGTTACCTTGAATCCAGTTCCTTCCTGACGAAGGTTTTTAATCCAACTAGTAGGATGATTTTGGAAACTGTTGTTAAGTTTGGTTATAATCTCTGTCCAGGGATTTTTACCAACCAATAAAGACTTGATTGTCTCAATATTGGCAGCTTGCTGTTCAATTGCCCGTGACATAGCTAGCATTGATTCAGCCTGCTGTTTCTTATCAAGAAACTCTGCACTAAGTCGCTTATTCAGCGCTTCACCTGCAACTATGTCATATTTAAGTTGCTTTAAGGTTAAAGTAAGGTATAGTGAAGCAATAAAAAGGACAGCCAGAATCAGGTAACCGTGCCAGGCAATCTTAAACACTTTCTGGCCTTCAATAATATAAGAAGGCAGGAAATTTGTTTTAATCGTGTCTGGGTTATCCATAGTCAGAGTTTTCCAGGCTAAGGCTATAGGTAATATAAATCTGGCTATAAAGTGAGAATCATAAACCTGGGCAGTTTCTGTATCAAGAAACAGAGCATCCAAATGTATGAAATCAATTATTGTGTTTGGTAATTGTGTGCGCAGATACTCAACTGATTCAATAAAACAATTATCACCGCAAACATAAAGGTTTTCAGGGTCTGAAATATGAGCTTCGTCAAGTGCTAATGATAACTTTGAATAAATCACATCAATTTCTGGTTGAGGTTGTGTAACATTAATGGGAAGAGAAAATGTCCATTTGTTACCCTCAAACATCAATGCACGGCGATATTCGTTACCAAGATACAAAACCATACTTGTTTCTTTTGAATCTGCGGGTACCTGGGAAATGAACAGATTCGCCAGGGCTGTCTCATTGGAATCAGCCAGTTGGTAATAATACTTTGCCCTTTGTGTGGCTCTGTAAGTTTCAAGGATATCCAAAATCTGGTTCACGCCATGATGTATCCATAATTCCGGCTGGTCATTAACAGATACAACAGAATTTTGCCAGCGTCCCGATTTATACTCACTATGCGGGATATTTTCTTTAGTAAGTTTCGTTTTTTGCTTTTGCGAAATATCAGGACGGTTAATGTTTAATTTTACAAAATGCTCATCATAGGCATTAATTGCAATAATACCCTGATCCAAAGAATATGATTGGAATAGTGCCTCATATGGTTGAGTTCTGAGAGAAGCCATACTATCCTGTGAAAAATCATCAAGATTTAGTTCCCCCGGAGCATTGCTGTCAGGCATTATCGAATCGAGATTGGATTCAGAATCATCTGAAGCCTCTGCAACATGCTGGTAAAGTGACTGGCTTAGTTCTACCTGTTCCAGTGCATGCAGAGAAACCTGATGTCCGTCTCGCGTCAGATAAGCAAGCTTTAAGCTTACTCCATCTTCTGCAATACCGTAGGCTGTTTTTTTCTGTTTGGCCATTAAAACCTCGCTATTATACTATTTATTCAAGTTACTAACCTAATAAAAATCATTATACAGGAGACGATAGCAACTGCATCATGCGATTTTTATTATTGGCAAAATTCATAGCGGTCCGATTTGATATAGTCCCGCTTTTATATAATCTCTGAAGATCTTGTTCCAGAGTAGTCATACCCAATTTACGACCTTCAATCATCATCTGATAGACCTCTCCAATGTTTTTATTTCTTATTGCTGCCTGGACAGAACTATCAACACTCAATATCTCCTTGGCTAAAGTCATTTTATTATCAACTGTCGGAACCAGTTTTTGTGAGATAATAACGGTTAGAACATCAGCTAAACGGTTACGTATTCTTTCCTGTTCCTCAGGAGGAAATTCTGCTACTATTCTGTGAATACTGTCTATTGCAGAGCTTGTATGCAGGGTCGTAAACGTTTTATGTCCGCTATCAGTAATTTCCAAAACTGTTGCAATCGTTTTAGGATCACGCATTTCTCCTACCATAATCACATCAGGGTCTTGCCTTAAAGCCTGAATCGCTCCTTCCTGAAAAGAATTGACGTCTACACCAACCTCTCTGTGCCGCACTATACTCAATCTGGACTCATGGATATATTCAATCGGATGGGCAATAATAACGATATGAGATTGGTTGTTTCTGTTATTCATATCGATAATTGCATCCAAAGTTGTGCTTTTTCCGGAACCGGTAATGCCGGTAACCATTATCAAACCTACTTTTTCATAGCGTAAATCCATCCTGTCCAAAATAGGTTTTGGTATCCCCAGGCTTTCCATTGAGAATATCTTTTCGTTAATTCTTCTGAAGTTTACGGCTGGATATTCCCTGTCATAATAGACTGTTGTACGGAATCTGTGATACTCATTATTCTCATCGATATTGGAGGAAAAGTCAACACTTCTGCTGATATGCAGGATTTTTTTCTGATAGGGATTAAGCCATGCCAGGATAAGAGCGGAAGTCTCTATATTGTCATACTTTCCGTATTCCAGCACAGGTTTCTTAAATCCGTATATCCTCAGCCATATTTGTCCACCACATCCTGGTGCTCCCATATCTAAGTCTGAAGCATTGGCAGCTCTCATCTTGACGAGGAAGCCTTTTAATATCTGATAAGCTTCTTCCTGGTGTTCCGGATGATTTTTATACCATTCATCAATAGTATCACACAGTTCTGTTCCAGTCGATGAATGAGCTTTTATAGTTGCTTTGAGTTCATTAGTAAAGCTTAAAGGCATAATTAATCCTGATTAGAATTTAGGTCATAAGTTGAGTAACCCGGTGACATACCAATTTTAACTACAGCTTTACGCCATTTAAAATATAAACAATGTATCAGGTTTATCATAAAGCGTTTAATCAGGCTTTCATCATGATACGTAAAGTATTCTAACAGTTTTTTGCGGCTGAAATGCTTGATTTGTGAATCTGTTTCGACAATTAAATCAGTAAATACAGAATTAGAACCTATAAAGGTCTCTTCTCCCCACAAATCCCCGGGCCGCAGAATATCTACCTGAATTCCATTGTATTGAACAGAAACTCTTCCACTTTCCACCCAAATCATTGCTCCCAGTTGGTCATTTAGGAGTACTTTTTCATTGGCAGTATACTGAACCAGTGTTCCAATCTGCTGAAATTCCCTCTGCTGGTCCGGATTAAACCCCTTGAGTAGTAATAAATCAATAAGCTCTTTAGATATTTCCAAAGAAGCAGGTGATATTGTACCTACTTCTTCAGTCTCTTCACTGTGTATTAAAGCTCTATCAACTGTTTTTTCCAACTCCATGGAATCGAGCGGCTTAACCAGATAATGAAAAGCTCCCTTAATTAGTGCACCTGCAGCTGCATCTATGCTTGAATTATCAGTAGTTAATATAATTACCGCAAGAGGTTGGATTTCCTTAATTCTCGTCATCAATTCCAATCCGTCCAGACGTGGTGTAAAGATATCAATGATGTACAGGTCAAAAAGCTGCATCTCTACTTTGTCCAAAGCATCCTGTCCATCTTCTGCTATCACAACCTGATGATTAAGATCGGTCAGAAACTGATAAAGAAAATCACGGACGTTTTGTTCACTATCTACTACAAGAATTCGCTTATCCATCCATTTACCTCTTTTTAAATCTAAGGAACTTATATTCCTGTTCTGCTTATCAAACTCGATGTATTAATCTCTGATATATAATTTTTCTGCTTTATCAACATAATTATTGAACCAGTTCTCAACATCTTGCGGTGTGAGACACACATCCCAGTATGTTATCTGGTCCAAAAGACCGTTAAAAAACATGTAACAGGTAGCCGGGTCTTTAACCTGTGTCGGGCACAGTGGAGTAGGTGTATCCCCCCTGATATCCTTCATGCCGAGGGTAAAGCCATAATCATTGGGCATAATTGTAGTATAACCTCCCGGAGCTGTAACGGTTCCAACCACATCTGAGTCATAATATGCTGTCAGAGTTCCATTTAAAAATGTCAGAGTGTACATATGCCAGGCAAGCTGAGTCAAATTGGAATTTATTGGACATCCGGCTCTGGTAATTTGCATAGAAGTACCTGATGCTGTACCATCGTTTATGGTTACCTGATAGTGCATGGTTACAGTTTTGGCAACAGCATTGTAATTATCATACCAGATGCCTATTGATGGTCTCTCATAGCCCGGTTCATTAAATTTAGAATGTTCAGGGTCAGAGGCTGCCCAATATAATGCTGCTGAATTTCCACCGATAGTTATTGCTGCACCGTCAGCACCCTGGTTGGTAACATTTCTGTCTGCACTCTTCACTATTTGAGGTTTAGCATAAACTGCTACAGTGAATTGGTTATAAGTTTTCAACCTGTCTAATAACAATTGATAACTTTCACTAGCCGGGCTTGGGCATTGAACCCATCCTCCCACATGGTCTTTACCATTGGTCATTGCAGCGCCGAATTCCAGGCATTTGTGGGTTCCGCCTCCGCCTGTAAAGTATTTATCCAATCCATCAGAACTATAATGGACTACATTACTGAAATCTGTACCGACTGCAGTTATTAATCCCGTCATGGGTATACCACTGGGGTGACTGCTGTGATCCAAAAGACTATCCGGAGCATGTGCCTGGCTGTCGTAATCGTTATAAAGAACGAGAGGACCGTCAACAGCCGTAGTTCTAAAGTTAAAAGCTATCTGTCCTGTATAATCAACTACTCTACCCTGAAGCGTTCCCTCTATTGTAGTCTTGGCTTCAAATGTTGAAGCCCCCAGTCTTTTATATCTGATTCTCTTTATCTTGCAATTGCCTATAGCGTAATCATCAGGTAAGTTTATATCACCGGGATCCGGAATACTATCGTTGAAGGTTACCGTTAATGTATCAACCCCCGGTAACATTATAATATTTTCGGTGCTTAGCCGCACAGCTGCCCTTAAAGCATAGTCACTAACATTCTCACATTCCTTGTTGAGGAAATTGTTCACTATTACACTTGGTAATTTATACATTTCTTTCTGGACACTTACATTGATGCCTGCATAAATCGTAGAAACAAGTATAACAACTATTAAGATTGCTCTTCCCATAATATCCCCCTATGGTTATATGAATCTTAAGTAACGGTTCATCAGATAGCACCTTAGCTGAACCTTGGTTCTGAGAGGTGTTGTATTAATTATCGGCGGGTCTCGCCTGAAAGTCATATTAACATCAACTGAAAAGATTTGCGCCCGGGTATCACCAACAACAACATTCCCCAATCCGTACCCGTTTATATCATAATAATAGAACGATAAATCTTCCAGCCATAAAATAGAGCCCAAATCATACACGGGGGAGGAACTCTGTAAAATATCAAGTTCCCTGCCAAAATCCGTGGCGTTTTTTAAAGTAAAACTGATAGTATTGGCATTTAGCGTTAACAAGTTGTTACTGTAATCCCAATATGTCCTGAAAGCCATCCTGTTGCTGTCGGCGACAGTAACGGCAATGGAATCTATGGGAAGATTAACACCAGCCAAAGCAATCAGATTATTCAATTCCTTGCAGGCAGTTTGTTCATGAGTCATCATCTGGGCTGCAAAGATAGTACGGTTAGCAGTATCCTGCAACTGAAACTGAAAAGATATCATCATCAGCATCAGCAGGGTTGCTATCATCAGTGCGCCAAGTAAATCTAAAAGTACTCCCATATCAATAATCCAGATACAGATTTGTTTTGGTATAAATCCGCGAAACAGCTACCTGATGACTCATACCCGGTGTACTGGCTATTGTTACAGTCATTTTAATCCACTTAGTGGTGGGGTTATATGACTGGTCAGCCAAAGCCACTCCCAAAGAGTCACAATAATCAAAATCATAAGTAGAATTGAATACATATCCTGCATATGCGAGATTAACTGTTTGTGTACCAACACAAGCCTGAGCAACGGTTGGCGGATCATTATCGGGTTGTATTTGTGCAAAGGCAAATTGCTGGCTTAACAACTTGGCATCGATTTCATCAAGTTTGTTGTGTGCTACCTGGGTTGCCTGAATGATTTTTGCCACATTATCAAGATTCTCAGCCTGCCCCCACATACTTCTGTTATATACCATAGATATTGTTGTAAAGAACACAATAGCAAACAGTGCCATCACCATTTCCATAAAGTTCATCTATTCCTCCGTTGTAGCATAAGCTACTTCTTCGAGGCTGGTTTGTCCTTCCCTGATTCTTTCCAAGCCGGAGTCTCTCATGGATAACATACCGTGTTTTTCGGCAATCTCACGAATTCTGTCTTCATTGATGTCAATGCTGGCCTGCACTATTTCTGCTTTTATCTCAGGATAGAAATACAAAGCTTCGGCTATATTGATACGGCCCTTGTAGCCACCAATACATTTGGGACAACCTACCGGTTCATAAATTTTACCTGCTGCCAGTTCTTCTTCGTTTAAGCCCATTTCAATGGCAGCCTTCCAATGCTCTTTCATTAATGGACGTTTGCATACATCGCAGAGCTTGCGGACAAGTCTTTGAGCAATGATAATATTGATAGAATATGCTAGCAGGAAAGGTTCAATTCCCATTTTGTACAAACGTGTGATTGCGCTGGGTGCATCGTTTGTATGCAGGGTAGAAAAGGTCAAGTGACCTGTATTAGCTAATTTTACAGCTATATCAGCTGTAATTTTATCTCTTATCTCACCCACCATCACAACGTCAGGGTCATGCCTCAGTATACACCTGATAGCTTGGTCGAATGACATTTTATGACCAATCTTCAACTGCCTGGCTCCCTTGATTACGTATTCAACAGGGTCTTCACAGGTAAGAACATTTATTTCCGGTTTAATAATCTGATGCAGGGCTGCCATCAGGGTTGTGCTTTTTCCGCTTCCGGTAGGACCTGTAACAATAATGATGCCCTTGGAAGTATTAATAGATTTTAAAAATTCCTGTTCAGCCTGGGTCTGGAATCCCAGTTTCCTGAAATCTGCGATAACTTTACGGTCATCAATAACACGGATAACAACACTCTCAAAGCGTCGTTCATATTCAGCTGAGACTACGGGAAGAATAGATACTCTGAATCGAATCAGGTGGTCGTCAATTACACGCTGGGCAAATCCGTCCTGGGCTGTATCTCTTTCAAACCTGTCAACACCGATACTGCGGTCTTTTACCACAGCAGCCAATGCTTCCGGTGCAGTATTATCCTGTCTGTGCCAAAGGGTTAACTTGCCATCTATCCTGAAATATATTTCTACCTGAGTCTTGCTTGCAGCCAATATATGTATATCACTGGCATCTTTGCGGACAGCTTCAAGCAAAGCACCTTCGAACAAATTGACCAGCAGGCTTCTGTTTATTTCTTCTTCCAGTTCCTGTTCATTTAGTTCTGCTTCCTGCTTGTCAACGTCAACTATAACATCACCGGCTTCCTGGAGCATCTGGAGAAATTCGTTCTTTTGGGGAGCAATCTTTTGGATTAAATCTTCAATGGTCTTTAAATTGCACCAATAAACTTCATAGCGTTTATATGGTGTCTCTATTGGTATATCTTTGATAATTCTGTCAGTGGGGTCGGCAGCCAGAACAACTAACGATTCCCTGGAAGAGTTTTGCAATTTAAAAGGAAATACTTTTCGGAAGAATAACTTTCTTTTGAATTCATCAGGAAAGTTTTTCAAAATCTCCATAGTGTGGTCAATATGTACTTTTTCCAGGCTTTCAGGGTCCACTTCATAGTTAGCAAAAGCGTAAAGTTTAGATAATGCTTCATAAACTGTATCATGAGATACCTTATATTCTTCGACCAGCATTCTTGCCATAGCACTGGGTGATGTATCGCCAAATTCACGTAGCCGCACATTGACACGTTCAATAAAGTCCTGGGGAAAATACCCCTTTTCTACAAGATATACTCCGAATTTAGTCAATGCTGCCATGATAAATCCTTATGCTGTTGGTGGTGATACAGTGGCGATTTCAGCCGAAACTACTGTTAACATTGTAATAGCTATAGCTATGAAGATACCTACAAAGGATGAAATATATTCAATCAGAGCCTGCATTTTGTAGGTTGTTTCCGATTCATAATAAGATGCAATCTGCTGAGCTGCCTGCAGGATATTACCTGTTTCAGAACCTGTCTTAAGCCTGGTTATGGCAGTCTTGGTAAATACACCTGAGGCTTCCATAGCCTGAACAAATCCTTCACCTTCTTTCAGCATCAGGGGAATGGTAATACTCTTTATTTGCTTTTCCATATAAGCATTACGGCATGCTTCTGAGGCAGTCCTGATAGTTTCAATATTATCGCCTGCTCCGGAATAAATCGTGCCAAATACCCTGAAGTAGATTTCGATGCTGGATTTATGGATCAAGTGTCCCATTACCGGTAATTTAATTATATGTTTATCTCTCCAGACTTTGCCTTTAGGTGTAGCCCACCACCGCCAAAGAGCTATGGATGGGACAGCGACTAATAATAGTAAAATCCACCACCAGTTTGACAGCCAGTCGCTTAATTGCAGAGTTGCTTTTGTCAAAGGCGGAAGAGGCATCTTGTACTTAATGAAGAGTTGGGCAGTTGCGGGGAAAATATCCACTACGTAGTATACGACAGCTGCAACTGTTGCTACAACGGCAAACATCGGAGATATCAAAGTTTTCTTAATGTTTTTCCTGATTTCCATATCCCGTTCAATAAATTTGTTTGTAGCTTCAAAAATCTCTGTCATGTTACCGCTGCGTGTTGCAAGTCCCATCATGAAAGCAGGGAATTTGCCAAAGACATCGGTAAAGCGCATAAATACTTCTTTACCTTCCACACCCTGTTTCAGCTGGTTTTCTATCTGCATCAAAGCTTCTCTCATCATCCTGTTTGGCTGTTCTTCTGCAAGCATGCTGAGGATTTTACCAAAACTCATCTTGTCTCTCAGCATATTTGTGCTTAGCTTGATGAACATCATAATGTCCTGAGGTGTTGGTTTTACTTTGATATCAAACAGCACCGGTGTAATTTTAAAGTCTTTATATCCCATACGCTGCAGAGCTTGGGATACTTCTTCCTTAGAATAAGCAGATTGTTTGCCTGTAAAAGCTTTGCCCATGGGAAGTTTTACTTTGTAGATAAAATCTTTTTTGTACTCAACAGATAGAATCCTGAGCTGATGCCTTTCTACAAGCTTTGCAAGCTGATCTTTAACTTCTTTTTTGGATGTAACGGAGAGGGTGCCCTGCACAAGTTTACCTTGTGGATTGCTACCTTTGAATCTTACTTCTTTTATCATAATACAATCTTATTCACATAGTATATTTTAGTCAATATCTTTTATTTATTATCCTGAGATATTTTGTAAAACAACAATAATGTCTCAATTATTACCAGCCGGCCGCATCACTAACAGCGACAGTATGGGTTTCTGTGATTTTTTTGGTTGCTTTTATCTGGACAATGGTGATACTTGCTGTTACCACGGGATGTTTTCCGGCTTTAATGTGTTTTCCGAGACCTTTAACTACGATTGTTATAAAGGTGAATGCCGGGAAATCTCTGGCACGCACGCTGATTATGCGGAATTCTCCATTCTCACCGGTAGTACTGTAATTGGGACCATTAAAGCCGATATTGCCTGATAATCTGGCAATAGTAACCAGGCTTGCATCGATTAAGCCGCTTTTGTCTCCGGCACCTCCAAGCATTTTTGAAGTTTCGCAATACTTTGTCATATAGGGAATATAAGTAGTCATTTCTGCCGACATGGCATTTCGGTTGGCAATATAGGACTGGGTTAGAAACAGGCTTATGCCCAGTGAAATTAACACGCCAACTATTATAACGCTCATGACCAGAAGCAGTATTTGCTGATTTCCCATATTTCTCTCCTTTGGTAAAAGCTCACTAAGTCAAATAAATTATTCCGGGCTCTATTGCAATATAAATAAAATCATGCAGAAATCTCTTTATTAAAGGTATAAACAAGGCATATACCATTCCAATCCGTTCTGCCATTTAGTTTTAATTTGTAACCTTCTGATTTACTGAGTGGTTAGAAGCACTAAGCAGCATTTTAAATGTTATGTTTTGCCTAATTCATGTAATAATTATGCAACATTATAAGGTTTATCAGTAAAGCAAAAAAAATGGGGAAGACCAGATAAAAAGTCTCCCCCAAAATGGTTGCTTGTTATACTTTAATTAAAATGTTGCAGCATCAATAGCTGTAGCATTCATTGTGCCGTCAGGCAGTGATACTATAGTAGTAACTTTGGGATGCAGACCGGCTTTGGTGTCTTTACCTAAGCCAACCAGAGTAACTGTTGAGTCTGCAGCAGTAGCAGCGGTTAAACGGAATTCGCCGGTATCGGTATTAGTTAAGCTGTAGTTAGCTCCATTGAATCCGATATAAGCAGCAATGTCAGCCTGAACCATATTGGTTGCATCTTGTCCTGCGCCACCCTGTGATGTGGGGGTCTTCCACCATTGGACTACTAAACTGCCATAAGTTGTTAATTCACTGGCAACAGCCTGTTTGTTGGCATTGTATGCCTGGTTGTTAAACATCATGATACCTACGACGACTGCGACGCCGACGATAATAACACTAAGTACGATCAAAAGAATTTGTTGGGTTCCCATAGTAAGGTCTCCTTTTTTTAGTTAATTTTAGGTTTTTCACCCTATGTGACATTCGGAATTGTATAACGCAATCCCTGTGCCAATTATTCCAATTCCAAAATATCATGACAAAAACAATGGCTTAAGCGCTGCATAACAACAAATAACAAAATGTGTATTTTTTTTCTCACAGAATGCCAATCTTGGTTAAATGATGTATAAAAGTAACACTAATATTAGGCTTTAGTGATAAATATACAACGTTAGGGTGCGAAGAACAAGAAAGAAAAGCGTTATTTGGATTTCATAATGCCAGATTGGTAGCATAGCTTTTCAAGCTGTTGTTTGGTCATGGTTTTTAACCTGACCTTTTGTATGATGCATGAGGTTGCAAACCTAACGCTACAACAGGATACAATCCTATGCTACTTCTTATTTAAATATTAACAGCGTCCTGACCAGTGCCTGCAGATTTTTTTGTACTATCTCATGTCGCTTAGTGCCGGCAGGATGCACAGTGCCGACACCCAGTTTGTTTGCCCCGCAGACTTCTATATCGTACGAATATGTGCCCCATTCATAATAAAAGTAGTTCCTGGCATTGCCAATCCTGGAAGTATTGCCCGGATGAACAGCATAAGTGCCGGGTGCATAATCTTTGGGAACTGCAGATGCATAGGTTTTAGCAATATCTCTCATAGCGGTAAAATCATCTTTGGTTTTCTTGTCTTTCATATCCTGCCAGGGCAGATATATCTTTTCACTATAAGTGCCGGAAGCAGAAGTATGATAGGAAAATACGTATTTGAAACTCACCAGTTCGGCAATTTCCATAACAGCCCTGGTTTCGGCTTCGGAAGCAGGAGCTATACCTTTATAAAAGGGGCTCATTTCCGGCAGGCTTTTGTCCAGGCTCCAAAAAGTGGGATAATTACGGTTCAAATCTACTCCGTCCGTTTTAATATCAAGCTTCCTGTTATTATTGGTATCTGTATTGTTCTTCCTTTTCCATTCATATTTTCCTGAGGTTACAATTTTCCAGCCATCAGGATTTAGTGTGGGAATAATCCAGAAAGCATATGCATCGAGCAAATCCCGTACCTTGGCATCACCGGGATTCTCACTCAGATACTTTGCAAAAGCCATAGCTATTTCCAATCCCATCACTTCATCACCATGGTGCTGACCAATGATCAGGACGGGGGTACGGTCTATATCGGTCTGGATTTGCAGGGCGTAAATGGGATTTTCACCGGCAATGGTTGTGCCGATTGTATGCAGCTTAAAGGATTCCGGATTGATCCGGCTTAACTCTTTTAAATCTGCTTTCAGTTTGGCATCATTATAATAGGATTTGTCCAGAGGATAAACATTGGCTATTTTCCTGGCGCATGACATTTGTGTAAGACTTAGCATTATACAGATTATTAATCCGATTTTATATATATTTATTAAGTTCATTAACCGTCCCCGAGTATTCTAACTTACTTCTATACAATATTATTTGTTGACAAAAATGTCAATAGAAAAATCCATGTAAAGCAAAGGAGAACCATGCGAATGATTGGCTCTTGGCAACTAAAACGTACTAATAACATAATAAAATAGATTAAAAGCATTTGCACGACAGCAAATGCTTTTTTTGTTTATAGAGGTGAAAATGAGGTTGGATGATTTAATTCTTCAGGCAATTGAAGAAGACCTTGGCAATGGTGACATAACTACCAATTATCTTGATTTGGAACGCACCAATACTATTGCTTATATGATTGCCAAAACTGAAGGAATGGTAGCCGGGGTTGATATTGGCAT
Organism: Cloacimonetes bacterium UBA6097; assembly: GCA_002435865.1. Classification (GTDB taxonomy): domain Bacteria; phylum Cloacimonadota; class Cloacimonadia; order Cloacimonadales; family Cloacimonadaceae; genus UBA5614. The sequence continues at coordinate 115,698 of DIWV01000007.1, forward strand.
CCGCGTATTCAAACTTCTGGATAATGAACTTAAAGTAACTGTTTACCGCAAAGACGGAGACCTGGTCAAACCAAGGGAAGAAATTCTGCGTATTGAAGGTAATCCTTCCTCAATCCTTAAAGCAGAGCGCACAGCTCTCAATTTTATCCAGCGCTTAAGCGGTATTGCCACCAAGACACATAATCTGGTCAAACTGATAGCTTCCACAGATGTTAAAATCCTCGACACACGTAAAACCACACCACTCCTGCGCCGTCTGGAAAAATATGCCGTTCGCGTAGGCGGCGGTTATAATCACCGCACAGGTTTGTATGACATGATTTTACTTAAAGAAAACCATATCCGCGCAGCCGGTGGAATAACGGAAGCCGTAAACAGGATAAAACTGCATAACACAACCTATAAGCTTGAAATAGAAGTCACCAATCTTACTGAACTGGCAGAAGCTGTAAAATGCGGTGCTGACAGGGTAATGCTTGATAATATGGACGTAAAGACTATAAAGCAGGCAGTAAAGAAATACAAGGGTAAGGTAGAACTTGAGGTATCCGGCGGTATCAACGAATCCAATATTGAGCAATATGCCCAAACCGGAGTAGATTATATTTCCATCGGAGCTTTGACTCACTCGGTAAAAGCTCTGGACATCAGTTTATTGTTTAAGGAGTAAATAATGATAGATAAGTTAAAAACACTTGCCAGGATGCAGAAGTTTGATGATGAGATAGGACGTTGCAGGGAATTGCAGAGAATCCTTCCCCAGCAACTGCATACTCTGATTCAGGATGTGGAAACTGCAACTGCCAAAGTCAACGAAGCTAACAATGTAAAAACCAGTATTCTCGCCAGGCAGAACGAACTTGAGAACGACATCAGGCATAATAATGAATTAGCTCTCAAGTATGGCAATCAACTGGCAGACATCAAAACGAATAAGGAATACAAAGCCCTGAACAGTGAAATTGCCAATCTTAAGCAGAAAAACGGTGACATTGAATCTATGCTGCTGGAACTGATGGAAACAGAAACAGAGATAAAAAAGCAGCTTACTATCTATCAGAAAGACCTCGATGCAGCCAATAAACGTAAAAGCGATAAAGAAGACGATCTGCGCCAGCAGATTGCTGAACTGGACGGTAAAATAGAAAACCTCCGCAACCAGAGAAATGAATTGGCTCATGCGCTTCCCGTTGCCCTGGTGAAACAATACGGGCATCTGATTAAAAGCAAAAACAACCAGGCAGTTGCATATAACTCTAATGGCGCTTGTGGCGGCTGCGGTTTTATTATCCGTCCCCAGATCCGTATAGAACTGGAGTTGAAGAAGAAAATCCACAGCTGCGAAAGCTGCGGACGACTTTTGATGAATAAATTTACAGAAGAGGAACTCACCGAAACGACAGAGTAATTATCTGTTTGTTTTAATTATTCATTCTGAGGCTGTCGAAGAATGTCATTCCTGCTCGAGGGTCCCTCCCGTTGAAGAACGGGACAGGAATCCATGCCGTTTTAACAAACACCAGGACGCAAAACAACAAAGACGCAAAGGGATATTCTTAAATGCATTTTTCTCCCTTTTCTCTTTTTTTCTCTGTGTCTCTGTGTGAAAACATATTTTTACTTATTATAGATATACCTTATTATATATAGGGAAGATTAAATGTCTGCTGTTTCTGGTAACCCATGCCTTGTGTATGGAAGTGCCTCAAGCGGAGGAAAGTCCGGACACCGCAGAGCAGGATAGTTCCTAACGGGAACCTGTTGCAAGACAGAGCCAGCTCCACAGAAACAAACTACCTCAGCTCCTTTGGGGGTTGGGGAAAAGGTGAAATGGTAGTGTAAGAGACTACCGGTAGCTTTGGTGACAAGGTTAGCCAGGAAAGCCTTATCCGGTGCAATGCCAAATAGGAAAGCTCAGCGCTGCTCGCGCAATTATGCTTTCGGGTAGGCAGCTATAGCCATGATGTGAATCATGGCACAGAGGAATAGACATTGCCCTGCTTTCTTAGGCAGGGAACAGAATCCGGCTTATTATCTTCCCCATGCCCGGTCTTCGGACCGGGCTTTTTTATTATTAACCACGAAATGCACGAAAAGTATAGAATTTAGAGTCACAGAGACGCAGAGACACAAAGAAACGGTATTTTATTAAGAGACATGCGGGACGCATGTCGCTACAATTATATGTCACTACTCATACAGTGCTCATTTGTACTTTATTCACTTCAATATATTTAATATATATTCACAGTATATTTAATGTATGGTTTCTGTATCTAAGTATACAGAAACTATACTGCAAGTATACAGAAACTATACTGCAGATATGCTGAAGATATTAAGAAGGAAATAATGCAGAGTAAAGGCTTTTGGGGAATATTTATGATTGAAATGATTTGAACGGCAGTTCTGCAGGAGTCCTAAATTCCGACGTAAATAAAAGTAAAGATATGATTAAAAGGGAATTTTGGACTTCGCAAATGTGCATTCTGTTTGCCCGAAGTCCATTTTGCCATTTGGATTGAGAATTAACATAGTCTCGGTTTGGCAAAATGAACTCCCGGAAACTAAGGTGATAAATCGGATTTCTGCCTGCGCAGGAAAGAAGAATGAATATAAAATATATTAGTCGTTATTATATAAAAGAAAGCCTTTTACTAAAAGGCGCTACTCTTTTTACCTCTGTGTCTCTGTGGTAAAAGAAAAACTGAAAGACTATTTGTTATTCCTGATGAGCAATTCCAGGCAGAGGTTTGCCTGCATATTGGCTACAATGGCAACCCTGGGGGCGATGGGGCTGATGCCCTGCTGAAGTTCGCTCTCGCCATCTCCGCAGAGGTAGATATTGTCCAGTTTGATAGTCCTGATAAGTTCGTTCCTGCCGTAACCGGAAAGTCCGGATGCACCGATTAAAGGTTTATCGGGATAAAGTTCCTGCCAGGTTTCTATCAGCATTTGTTTTTGTTCTGCACCGTCAAATGCTTCCATCAGGATATCGCAATCGCCAAATACATCTGCCAGGTTATCGGGAGTTATTTTTTTATTATGCGATATGCATTCGCAAAAAGGATTGATTCTCTGAAGATTGGCTTGCATAGCTGTTACTTTAGGCAATCCCACCTGTTCCAGGAAAAACTGCTGACGGTTGAGATTGGCAGTGGTAACAACGTCAAAATCAGCCAGAATCAGTTTGCCAATACCGGCTCTTGCCAGTGAAACAGCAATATTGGTACCCAGTCCGCCGACACCGGCAATACCGATAATAGCATTCTGCCAGACCTTCAGCATGGCAGGGTCATGCCCTGAGAAAAGCACTTTGCGCAAGGTATCAGATTTTTCAATCATGCTGTTTTATCTCAATACTGATGTTGCCGTCGGAATCGGCATCTTTAAGATTAGTAACGAAACCTTTAATAACATCCATGAGTATATTCTGTACAAAAGGAACGATTATTACCGGTTTACCGTCAATAGACAAGCTCACCTGCTGTGGATTATCGGTTTTGCAGTCGGAACGCTTGCGTTCACCTTTGAGGATGGCTCCCGCCATTTCGTAGCAGGTAAGTCCGCAGGCTTTGCAGCAATCGGGATCGCTGTCAGGAAGTAATTCGAATACTTTATCAATAATCAGGTTGGTAAGTCCGCTGCAATCGGTGAATATATCAAAGACGGGTGGTTCCTGCCAGTTCGGTTTTGTGGATGCGAATTTGCCTGATATGGCAATAACCGTATCGTCATACAGTTCTTCCAACTGGTCTGTATCTTCCACGCAGAGGATTTTGGGTACCGGAGCATCTTTCATACCCTCGATAATCAGGTAATCACAATGCATAATAGCTGTCATTTCTTTGAGGGAAAGAGGTTTAGGGAAAATCAATGCACTGTCATAAAGCCCTTTGGCAAAGGTCATGGCTGAGCCGGAGTTGATATGCTTCCAGGTATTGGTACCTTCTGAATCCGCATGATATGTTTCGTTGTGGATGTCTTTGATAGTGGCAACTTTATAGCCTTTGGCTGTGAGGGACTTGATGAGTTCTGTTACGACTGTGGTCTTGCCTGTGTGATGATAGCCGATTACAGCGAAAGCTTTCATAATTATTCTGTTTTTTGCTTCAGTAAGACCACTGCAGAAGCAGTCATACCTTCTTCTCCGCCGGTAAAACCAAGACCTTCTTCCGTGGTGGCTTTAACTGAGATATTACTGATATCAGTACCCAGGTCAGTTGCAAGGTTTGTTCGCATTGCTTCTATAAAAGGCTGCAGCTTTGGGTTTTGGGCACAGATAGTGCTGTCCAGGTTGCCAATCTGCCACTCGGTATCATTGAGTTTTGCCATGACTTTATGCAGCAGGTAACGGCTGTCTATGTCCTTGTACAGGTTATCATAATCGGGAAACCAACTGCCGATGTCGCCCCATGCCATTGCACCAAGGATTGCGTCTATGACTGCATGAATGAGCACATCTGCATCGGAATGACCCAGTAATCCCTTTTTGTAAGGAATTTCCACTCCACCCAGAACCAGCTTTCTGCCCGGAACCAGACGGTGTACATCGTAACCATAACCGATTTTCATAATCTTAATCCACTGTTATAGATTTGGAAACGTTCTTTGGCACATCGGGATGAACTCCGTGGTCAAGCATATTCAGTCTGTCCAGCTTAGTCATCTTCTTGACGCTCATCTTCAGAGCCAGCAGCTGCAGAGCAATCGTTGCCGAGAAGCAGGTCATCAGGCTATCGCCTGTCTTGGGCAGGGCTATATATCCCCAACCGTAGTAAGAACCTTCATTGGGATTAGTGCTTGCATTTTTAAGCAGCTTATCGTTTTCTTCGGCAATGATAAAAGTGTTTGCACCCCTGATTTTATGAGTATTGATTTGCGAGATAGTTAGATTTACGTCTCTGTCTGCAGGTCCTGTAATATAAATCAGGGGATATTTACGGTATAACGGCTCATAAAAATTATAGTCGCGCACTAATTCCTGGAAGAGCTCAGTGGCAGGCACAGAAAGGTTAAATGGTATATTGCGGCTGAACATATAGTTGCCGTATGACTTGATGATTTCCTTGGTTTCGTGACGTGAAATATTACGTTCATTTGCCAGTTCATCAATTTTGTCTATCATATTGCCATAAAAACGTACCATACTGCGGATATGTTTCATACCAAATACAGTGTTCTTGCCAAGAATTGTATTGGGTCCGTGCTTGAATTCACTGGCTTCCCTGCCTTCTGCATGATTAAGCACAGTTTCACGGATTTTAAGTGCTCCTTCCATTGCTACGCCGGTAATCTTAGTTGCCAGGATATGCAGGGAAGGTTCCATATAGATTTTTCCTGCAACGTATTCAACCGAATCCTGTGTAGTTTCGATTGTTTCCTTTAGCAGAAGGGGGATGTCGTTCAAGGTTTTTCTGCGCAGCAGTAAATCAGCTTCGAGCTTTGTGCACATATCACCGCAGGAACTGGTTTCTTTCAGGTATTCAAGCTTCATTTCCCCGATTTTAATAGCCAGGTAATAAAACAGGGTTATCTGGTTCATAAAACTTTTGGTAGCTGGAACAGCTATTTCAGGTCCGCAGAGAATAGGGATCGCCACGTCACTTTTCTCCTGTCCCAGGGTGCTGTTCATATTATTTACCAGCACGACCTTGCGGATGTTGAGGTTGGTCTGGTCTATATCATTGAAAATATCTATCAGGTCTTTGGTCTCTCCACTTTGGGATACGCCTATGATCAGGTCATTATCCTTAAGGCAGTTGGAATATTCACCCCTGAAATCTCCCGGAAGGATAGGTATAATCTCAAAGCCGGCTATTTCATTGAAGAACAATGCAGCTACTTTGGTAGCATGAAACGAGGTTCCGCAGGCAATTGTATAAGCATTGCGGTTACTGAGCATAGTAGTTTTGACCAGTTCAATAAAATGCTTTACGCTTTTATCGAATTCAATCACATCCTTGTGCTCAGAGATGGAATCCAGTGCTTTAGCCAGCAGGAGCTTGCGCTTATCGAATTCATGATTGAGCAATTCAATAAAAACATTCTTATCGTTGGAGAAGAAATACTTCTTTTCAAAGTCTTCCTTAACCACTTCATCAAAGATAGCTATATAACTGGATTGAATCAGGTTATAAAATTTATCTGCTGTCTCAGATGAGTTGAATGTATCAAAATACTGCTTTTTATCTGTGTGATTTTCTGCCTGTTCCACATTATCCAAAAGCTTGGCAAAGTCTTTACCCATCTTTTCCTTTGCCAAAAACTCCAGCATACGTTTGCCGGTGTTGGAACCGCCTTGAAAGAGCTTGATTAACTTACCGGTAGATTCCGGCTGGGCATAGATTTCCTGTTCCATAAAGTATTCATAATCAGGGAGAAGCTCAACGTCTTCTGCCCTGAGCTTTGAATAAACCGGTTGGGCAGATATCTTTTCCAGAGGACTATAACTTTCGTCAGGTTGGTTAAGATGTTTGAAACGAAGCTTTTTTGCAGCATAAAGCTGATAATAATCGGAAGTGAATTCAATAAATTCACCTTCACGGAAGGGGACAAGAGTTTTGGTAAAGCGCAGGACAGCGGTTAAATCTGATGAAGCCAAAGAAAACTTCTGTTCTTCCAGGATTCCCAAGCCAAAATAAAGGCTGCTGCCGGCTTTAATAGCCCACATTGTTTCTGTTTTGGGATCTGTAATAACAGCTGCATAAGAGCCGATAATAAGTTCTGCTGCCTGGGCTATAGCATTGCGCATACACTCTTTCCTGGTTTCTGCTTGTTTGGGATTTCCGCTTTTATCCATCTCTATATCAAAATAGTGCTCAACAGTATGTACCAGCATTTCACCGTCGTTATCGGACAAAACGTTGTGTCCTTCATGAGTAAGGAAAGTTTTAAGTTCGCGTGTATTGGTGATATTGCCGTTATGTGCGCCGTATATGTGCCTTTTGCAGCAAACTTCATGAGGTTGGGCATTGACTTTATTAACAAAGCCAAAGGTTGCCCATCGCACCTGTCCGCAAAACAGCTTGCCTTTCTGGTTTTCAATCCCCAGGGTTCGCACCAGAGTGCTGGGAGCTCCAACGTCCTTTAGAAGGACAATGTTTTCCTTATCATCCTGGAATACAGCTCCCGTGCTGTCATAACCACGGTATTCGAGAGCTTTGAGCAGTGTAGAAGCATACTGACCAAGATTTACAGTTACTTTTGCCAGACTCAAGCCCAATACACCGCATCCGCAGCCAAAAACAGGGACAGGAATCTTTACTTTCAGTTTTTTTAAATTATTCATTTTCATTGTTTTATCCCTTAGGAATTTACATTACCCTCATTATATTTGATAAGCTGTTCAGCAAGAAAGAAATCAAATTTATCTGTCACTTTTAAATTAAAACTGCTGTCAATCATGTAATGAACACTATAGCCATAGTGCTCAAACAAAGCAGCATCATCAGTTGAATAGTACTGTTCATTCATAGCCCTGTGATAGCATTTCATCAGGATTTCATAATGAAAAACCTGCGGAGTATAGACCTGCAGCAGGATATCTCTTCTGATTGTATGGTCAACAATATCGTCCTTGATTGTTTTAATAGTATTCTTTACCGGGGCACCGGGAATTGCAGCACCGTACTCTTTGGTTAAGAGTATAAGTTCGTCTAATACTTTTTCAGAAACAAAAGGACGCACACCATCATGAATAATTACCAGTTTCGTATCGGCAGGACATAATTTTAATGCATTAAATACAGAATCCTGCCTTTGTGCACCACCTTCGCAAAACCTGATGGGACATTCAGCTTTATCAAGCACAAGATATTCAGCAGCTAATGATTTAAAATAGTCAACATCAGCTTTTGGCAATGTAACAATAATCTCCGAGATACCTTCATACTTGGCAAATGGTTCGATTGCCCTGACAAGCAGCGGTTTGCCCTTCAGCATACGAAATTGTTTTTTTACATCACCGGGAAGCCTTAAGCCAATTCCTCCGGCAGTTATTACAGCAATGGTCTTCATTTTTTCCATAGATAGAAAGTTCCTTTTTGACGGCGCTTGGCTATTACATTATCTTTAACAGCGAGATGCTGCAGGAGCTTGCTGACTTCATTAACATGAATCTGCATTGCCCGGGCAAGTTCTTCTTTGGTATATTCTTCCTGCCTGATAAGCTCTGTCAGCTCAGAGATATAGTCCTGTTCAGTTTTAGTTATCAAGCCTTCAACGTGTGCTTTGGCAATAATTTCCACCGGGATATTACTTTCTTCCTGCAGAATGTTCTTTATTTCTTCCAGAGCAAGATAAATAGCAGGTTCTACCCATTCTTCCGCGCCCGGTCTATCCAGAGAATTAATCTGCACAGTATCAGGCTTTATTTGTTCAATAGCAGTTTTAAGCAGTTCAATTTCTTCCAGGTGGTCATTGATTCCAGGCACAATAAATATCTCCAGCCAGATCAAGCCCTTATATTCTCTGCGCAATTCGACAAGACCGTCAATCAAATCCTGTGCTGATAACTTGTCATGAGGTCTGTTTATCAATTCAAAGCATTCATCCGAGACAGCATCCAGGGAAGGCAGCATTAAATCGCAGGCTAATATTTCCCTGCGGACTTCCGGATCAGAGAGCAATGTACTGTTTGTAATCAAAGCGAGTTTATATTGGGGATATCTTGATTTAATATATGCTATGATATCTCCCAGATTGCTGTTCAGAGTAGGTTCACCGGCTCCCGAGAAAGTGATATAATCCAAGGCAGGATTTGTGGACAAAAAGTCATCCAGTTCACGTGTAATATCTTTTGTGCTGTAAAAAGCTTTGCGTTTTATTGTAAGATGCGTGGTTCTGCTGACTTCACAATATACGCAGTTAAGTGAACAGTATTTATAGGGAACGATGTCTACTCCGAGGGATAAACCTAATCTGCGGGAGACAACAGGTCCGAATAAATGCTTATACTTCATAATTCAACTATAACACCAATTCCTGCTGTGTAAGTATTAATTCTTTATTATCAGAAAGTAGTACCGAACTGAAGATGCGGTTCCCAGATACCGTCTTCCAGGTTGTAGGCATAATCAAATCCAATCAGACCAAAAGGACTGCGGATTCTTATTCCGGCTCCCACTCCTTTTTTGAAATCAAGGAAGTTAAAGTCTCTGAGTTTATTATAACTGTTTCCTGCATCAAAAAATCCCAGAGCGATAATCTGGTCGCCGCCAATTGGGTAACCAAGCTCTGTGGAAAAGATAATTTCACGCGTTCCGCCGCCTATTGGTCCGACAGACCTGTCAGGAAAACCTCTGATGCCATCAGGTCCGGTTCCGCCCAGGTAAAACTTTTCATCAGGAGGAACATCACTGGATTTTCCATATGGAGATACGTAGCCGAACCGCCACTTGGTCCTGAGAGCAAGTTTATGCCAAGTTTCGATAAACCAGCTTATCTGTGCAATCTGCTTGTAATAATCAAAGTCTCCGCCCAAAGGTCCGCCTGCAACTTCACTAAACAAAGTCAGTTGCGATCCAGTGGTCGGGAAGAATACATTATCCCTGGTATCTCTGCTTAAGGTAGCATTAACAGAACTGGTAATCTGTGTTCCCAAAGAATCAAGTTCTATCAGGTTGCTGTTTTGGGAAGCATTGGCAAGGATTGAATTCATATCCGTGATACGGTATTTCTTGGCATAAATAGAATATCCGAATACTACACGTGAACGGTTTACCCATGGCAAAGGTTGTCCGGCTCTGATGGAAGCGCCTTGTGTGAAAATCTTATAATAAAAGCTGCTCCATTCCTTTTCTGTGTGGTAAAGGTTAAAGCCAAGCAGCATATCGGAATCGTAAAAATTAGGATTAGTGAAGTCGTATTCAAAGTTCTGTGTATTCCCGCCGAATTCCCATTTAACGCTGGTTGACCAGTTGTTGCCAAACAGGTTATTCTGTGAAACGCTGAGTGTACCGACAAAACTATCCTGTGAATTATAACCTATACCGCCGTTGGCAGTTCCGGCTGATTTATCAGGAACAATCAGGTTTAAATCTATATCGCCATTGTTGTTGATGGGATTGTAATCAAGCTTTATATCAGGCTCAAAGAATCCCATATTATAAATATTCTGCTGTGAACGGATTACCTGTGACTGCCTGAAATAATCACCGGGAGCAATCTCAAGCTGACGCCTGACTATTTTTTCTTTGGTGCGCCTGTTTCCCGCAATATGAATCTGTCTTACTTTGGCACGGGTGTTTTCTGTAACTTTCAGGTTAATATTGAGCAAATCCCCGGCTTTGATTTTTTCCGGTTCAATGCTGATATAGATGTAACCTTCCTCAAAGTATAGAGCATAAGCTTTGCTTAGCTGCAAATCAAATTTTTCCTGGTCAAAGGGATCACCGGCTTTCAGGGAGAATTTGGATAAAATGTTCTCAGCAGTAAATTCTTCATTACCTGTAACAGTCAAAGCGCCAAACCTGTATTTTAATCCTTCTTCAAGAGTTATAACCAGTTCCAGGGATTTCTCGTTCCTGGGATTAAGCTGCCAATCAGCTATCCGGGCATCGATAAAACCGTTCTTCTGGTAATAACTGATAATATTTCTTAAATCTGTCTCGAATTTTTCCTGTTCAAAACGACCTGAACGCAATAGTGATGCAGCTTTAGTTTTCATACGTTTTTTCAGTTGCTTAGCATCAATCTGTTCATTGCCTTCAAACCTTATAGTCCTGACTGCGACACGCTTTCCCTCATTAGTAGTGATAACAAGATTAATCCTGTTATTAGCCTGGGGAAATTCGTCCACCTTTATATCAACGTTCTGGTAACCTTTGGAATAATATTCTTTCTTTAGCTTCCGCAGCATCTGGTTTTTGAGTTGTGGAGACCAGTAGCTGCCCTTTCGCAGTGTTACAAGCTCTTCTATCTTAGTCTTTTTAACTGCAGAAAAGCCATTATACTCTACATTATCCACAATCGGATATTCTGCTACTGTTACAATCAGGTTGATACCATTACGGTAAACCTCAGAATCAATCTTCACACTGGAAAAAGTGGAAAGATTGTTTAAAGTTTTGATTGATTTGGCAGCTTCTTCGGGGTCAAGGACATCTCCCACCCGCAAAGACAAGGCAGATAAAATCAGCGATGAATCCACGTTCTGGTTGCCAACCACGCGGATATCATATATAGTTTCACCAACAGCAAATAAAGTTCCGCTCAACATCAACAGAACCATTATTGCGCAAATAAGCAAGGACTTAAAAGGCATATTACCTCCACCTTTTCATACATAGCACAATCTGGAAAACCGTATATTTAGTAAAGGTTTTTTTTATGGCAGGCATAAAGTGCCTGCACTTAATGCTTTTCTTATCGTCATTCCTGCGTAGTTCGGGGTTCTCGATCGATATTATCGGTTGGGGTGATAGAATGGGATCCATGCTGTTTTTCCCCGTCATTCCCGGCTTGAACGGGAATCCATTCCATATTAGCCCTGTAGCATAGGATAGCATCCTGTTGTATGTGGTGAATTGCATTCTCCACTATCTATCCTGCATTGCCAATACCGGACTCCAACAGATTAACAATCTATGTTACATACTTTTTTTTTCGTCATCCTGAGCATAGTCGAAGGACAGGGATCCATGCTTTTTTTTTCGTCATCCTCGAGTAGTCGGGGATCCATGCTGTTTATTCTCGTCATTCCTGCGCAGGCAGGGATCCATGCTGTTTTTCTTTACTATGAAGTAAACGAAGTCAAAAGAGAAGTAGCGCCTTTTTGTAAAAGGCTTTATATAACTTACTCCATTGGTTTTGAGCCCTGTAGCATAGGATAGCATCCTGTTGTATATGGAGAATTGCATTCTCCAGTCTTTGCAGGAGTCCTTTTTTGCCAATGCAACTATCCATCATATATGTCCTCTCCGGGCAAATCGGACTTCACAAAAGACACCTTCTATAGAACAAATAAACCCACATGTTTGCTACTATTAAGTCCTTCAGGACGTAACTATGTAACCCTGTACGTAAGTGCAGGGACAAGATGCACAATATTATTGAGTCCGGTAGGACGACACCTGTTTCTATATTCACTTTACAATCATGATGTAAAATAAATACATCTTGACAATAACATCAATTAATTAATATAATTATCCTTAGGAAAATATATGTCAGATAGTTTAAAAGATTTATGGGAAAAAATACAAGAAAAGAAATACGATGATTCGTATTGTTTTCTTTGTGGAGTTGAGTTAACTGCTGGCAACATTTCAAAAGAACATGTTATTCCTCAATGGCTACAAAGGAAATACAATTTATGGAACCAGAGAATTGCTTTACTTAACAAAACTTTTATTGAGTATAGATATTTAACAATCCCATGCTGTAGGACATGTAACAATGATAATCTAAAACCTGTGGAAGATAGAATTAAAGAAGCTGTTGATAAAGGGATAGATGCCTTTAAAGCGTTAAACAAAATGGATGTATTCTTATGGTTATCTAAAATACTATACGGGATTATATACAAAGAACTTTTTTTGAAATTTGACTTAAAAGAAGAAGAATCAGTTTCAATAACAGAACCTGAATTTCTTAAAATACATGAAACACTTTTCCTATTTCTTCATGGATATATGGGACAAATTGTATATCAAGATTTTTTTCCTGCATCAATTTTCATTTTTAAAACACAATCATATGATAAGAATGAAAGAGATTGGGATTTTGTTGATAATCCGATTTATTTAACTATCGGATTGAGAATGGGAAATATAGGAATAATTGCCGTGTTACAAGATGCAGAAACGCACGAATTTTTAAACGAACAACTAAAAGAAAATTTTGAAATTCCCTTCCATTGGATTCAATTTAGGGAGCTGTTTTCAAAAATTACCTATAGTGCCAGTTTATTAAACAGAACACCTAAGTACATTATTGGCTTTCTATCCAAAGAAAAAAAATATCTAGTGTCTCAACTACCTTTACAAGGATTAAGTTATAAACCAATATTTGATGAATGGAATACTTCCGAATATGCCCATTATTTGTCCAAGTATACTCAAATTCCATATGGAGAATTATACTTCGGGGAAAGAGGTGTTTGGACTTTTATGACAAACGAGAAAGGCGAACCACTCTTTATTGATTGTAAAGAGGAGCATGATAAAAAATAGAATTAAAATAAAGATATAAAATGGTGGGACGGGGGGGAATTGCACCCCCTCCTGCACTTACTCCTATAAAACGTACTTTGCCTTTGAATCAACCTGCTTCCTCACTTGGGGTCATCTGTCACCAGACCGTCCCAGAAGTGCGATTCTCACCATGGTGCATTGCATTACTATTGTAATGTTGATTATTATAGCCATATTGACTCCTATTGAACAAATATTTTGGATTAGGACAACAGGGCAAATGACCCCAATCAAGTCACACAGTCTTATCTTAGACATCATACTTACAAATAGGCTTACACTCTATATATGCAATATAACAAATTTTACGAGTTTTGTCAATTAAAATAAATCACTTTTCGTGCCTTTCGTGTTCTACATCTCAATATTAAATCTGGCATATCCTTTCACCTCTGGGAGCAAACCGGAGTCTATAGCTCTCATCACACTTTTGCAGGGTAAATCCTGTGCATAGATATCTGCTCTGGTGAGAGTGCTTAGGTCAATATCGGGATATTGTTTTGCCATAGCAAACATGATTTTGATAAACAGGTTATTCCAACAAATAACCGGGGTGAATTTGTTTTGCTTGAGTTGGTTGTAAAGTTCCAGATACAGGCTCAAATCTTCCTTGTAAGCAAGAGATGGCTGTATCCCGGCAAGATTATGCATTATCTCCCTAAAAGGCTGATGCCGTGGATGGTCTTTGTATTTAGGTCTACGTCTGACAAAGCACCTGTTAAGACGCCTGTTGTAATAGATAACGCTGTCATCCGCTTTACCTGTAAAGCCATTGACCATGTTCTTAAATAATACTTTCATTTTTTTTGTCCTCCGTGCGTCATTCCTTTGCAGAAAGGAATCCATGCTGTTTTATTATTGGGACAAGCACAAGGCATGTTCCTACATTGCCGTTGCCACTTTTTCACCTTGCCACTCTTCCACTTTTCCACCTTTCAAAAAATCTCCCTCTATATATATAGGGTCATGAAAATGGCATTTATGGTCAGGCGTACTTAATATTTTTTTACTTTTTCTTTAATAAATCCTATAGATATTGAACAATGATGCTAGGGTCATCTAAGGGTGCGACCCTTACATCACCCTAGCATCTCCCGTGTATCTCCAATGGATTGAATAATTGATAAAGGGTAAATATGCAGCATAAGCTTTCGGCTTGTTTGTAAAAGCATCTTGCTTTAAGCTGTATCTCGCAGGACGACACCTGCTTTTATGTATTCGCTATATAACCATAAGTAGAATAATATAAAAAATAACTTGACATCTGTAATGGCAAAATAATATTATTATTTATATATGTAGGGCTATAAAATTAGAGTAGGTTTATCAAGAAAAAGGTATTGATTATACTCAAAAAGAGTATAAATATCTTGATAGGAGGGACGATGTTTTATATGCAATTCGCAGAGAAAATCCATCAAAGATGTTGATGGCAAAGCGAAAAGCTTTTTTTTAACCATCTCTAATTCACAGAATTATCATTTCAAGTGTTTATGCTTAATCAACTTGCATAAGCCATGAATTAAAATGGTGAAGAGATGAGCATAAATATGTTGAGTGATGCATTAATCATAACTACACAAAACCTGAAAGAATGATTACATTGCTCAAGATTGATTGTTATGTTTTCGAAATCTGTTGAAGCCATGCTAAACTAGATGATTGACATCATGAGTTAAACTTGACATTTATGTCTAATTATATTTTGTAATTAAAAGCATTATGTGTGAAACTTGGCGATCACAAGAAATCGTGGAGGTACAAATGAGCATCAAAAAACTTTTTAATGTAAGATATTTGTTATTATTCAGCATTCTATTCTCTATTGGTGTTATGTATGCTGAGAAAACAGAGATAATTGATACCTTATATGCTGTGGATGCAATGCAGGGCACTATAGGTTATCACATAGAAATTAATCAATATATGGGTGGTGTGTGTCCACCAAGTGAAGGATTACTTTATGTTGGTGACACATATGATGTATTTACACAATGTAATGTCTCTATCCGCTCATACATATCATTCCCTATTGAATCAGTGCCTGAAAACTATCATATAGAAACAGCAACATTGCTATTGTATCAGCGGTTTAGCACAGGAAATGGAGGGAACTTTATTTTCCCAATCTGGTATAACGGTTTATATTATCCGTGCCTGGCTGCAAATGTAGACTATGATAACACATTGGAGTTAAGTGATTTCAATACTCCGGTATTGTCAGATATTGGCATTGTAAGTGAAAACAACACATATGGGTGGAAATCACTTGATATTACAACTGCTTATATCAATGATGTGAGTGCAGGAAACCAATATTGCCAGTTGTTGTTATATTTCCGCATACTATCAGATTATGATTGTAATGATGATTGGTTATCGTTTGACAATGCCCACACTCCATACATCGGAAACAATCCTAAGATAATTGTCCACTATCATAGTAATACCGGAGTTAATGAAAATACGATTACACTGTCTCAGATACACTTATTTCCCAATCCAGTAGAGACAAGACTGAATCTAAAGCTATCAGAAGGCACAAAGTTAAACAAAATTGAAATATACAACATTAAGGGAAAAGTGATTTCTGTTGAGAAAATGCATCAAACATCCAATCACGAATTTGCTCTTGATTTTTCAAAAAGCAAATTGAAGTCCGGATTGTATTTGTTCAAATGTTCTTACTCTTATCGAGGTAAGAAATGTACAGAACTCAAAAAGATTATGCTCTTATAATGTTTTAATCATCCGAAGGAGGATGTCATGAGAAGATTTTTTGTTGTACTGTTTTTGCTGAGTATTACGCTTCTGCTGCTTGCAGAAGTTACTCTATATGCTCCGCAGTGTTTATTAATAAATTCCTAGATGAAATCGAGATACAGAATCAATATACTGATTCATTAGAAACAAATTATGAGTGGTTTAATACTATATCAGCTCAATTTAAGATTCATTATCTGGAGGAGATGTTTGATTATGAAGTTGACCAAAAAAAAACTTACTGCTACTATATTCAGTACAAGGATTCCGCGGCAGTTGATTCATTAATCAGTATATTTACTAATGAGGAACCGATTTATTTTTGTGAACCCAACTATTATGCACTTCTTCATTCAGATCCCATGATAAACAGTCAATGGGCATTAAATAAGATTGATATGTTTGATGTTTGGAATAATCTGGATTGCTATGGAGATGAAATCAAAGTGGGAGTAGTGGATACAGGCATCGACCTTGGGCAAAATTTATCTCCTGCTGGAAATCCGCATCCGGATATTGAAGATAACTTATACGATGACGGTCTAGGCAACTACGGTTATAACGCTTATGCGATAGAAGCAGGTGATTCGATACACGAATTTTTTGTGCAAGATGATTATGGACATGGCACACATGTTGCAGGAATAATAGCTGCTAGAACAAACAATAATATCGGTATAGCTGGAATTGCAGGTGGCGAAGATCAATTAGACAGAACAGGCTGCAGGTTATACTCTATTAAAGTTGGCGGTACTTTTTATGCATCTGCATTAAAATTATCGGCAATTCTACGCGGTATCCGCCAAGCTTATAGTGTAGGGGGAGTCAGGATATTTAACTGCAGTTTTGGAATTACAATTCCCCAAGGTACTTTGACACCTAATGATTTAGACATTTTAATAACCAACTATAGCACACTTCCTGATCCTGCTTTATTCATCTGCAGCGCAGGAAATAACTATGATTATATAACACAAGTACCAGCATCTAATCCATATGTAATAAGTGTTGCTGCCACTGACTCGTTAGATATTAAAGCAAGATATTCATCGTTTCACTCAACATCAGACATTAGTGCTCCCGGGGGTGGGGGTGGAACTCATTTGGCATCTAGCATTTTATCTACAACACCTCAGGATACGCTATTTTGGTTACATAATGTACATCCAAATCATCCTATTCCTTGGGAAAGCAATTATGAATGGGCATGTGGCACATCAATGTCTGCTCCTATGGTAACAGCAGCAGTTGTCTTAGTAAAACAGGCTTTTCCGAATATATCAATGCAAGAGATAAAAAGCAGAATAACAGGTACTGCAGACAATATTTCACAGGCAAATCCGGATTTTGAACTGATTGGAAATATGGGTTCAGGACGATTGAATGTTTACAAAGCTTTAACTGAGCCAGAACATCCAACGCTGAGGATTAACGAAGTTCAATTGACTGATTCTTATGGAATTGGGGGGAATGTAGTAATCTGCGGTGATCCGGATGCAGAAATCGATATTCAATTGAAAAACTGGTGGATTCATAGTTCTACTGTATCTGGTATTCTATCTACTGATGATCCTGATGTAGATATTCATCATATTGCAATGAACTGGGATTCAATTGGTGAAGGCGATGTTACTTTTAGTAATCAAGCTGTTCATATTACAGACAATTCATCAATGCCACGCGATATTCTATTCAAGCTTACAATTGAATATGATGATATAATTGATGAATTGTATTTTAAAGTGCATAGGCGATTGAATTATACTAATTTGAGTATATCTCTTCCGGACCGGGAACCTACTTCTGAACTAATCATTGATGATATGGATATGGATGGCATCGAAGAAATAGCATTGACTACTAAACGCGGTAATCATAACTATGTGAACCTTATTAATCATGGCACAGAATTTGAATACGAATTGAACTACTCTTCACCTATAAAACCTGCATTTGCTGATATGGATTACGATGGTATCAAAGAAATCGTAGTTATCGATAGTGCAGGATATCTATATATTTTCAATACTTCATTGAATTGTATTCATAGCGATCATGTATCAGGAAACGGAGTGCAATCTTTTACAATAGAGGACGTTTCCGATGATGGTCAACTTGACATTGCAATGTTGTTAAAGTTCAGTGAGAATAGCTGGAATATAAGAGCTCTGGTTTTTAATGAAGACTTTAACTACGATGTATATGACAATCCTATCAATAATAGTGTTGTCTTATCCAAGAATCTCGCTATAGGTAATGTAGATCTTTCAACCTGTTATGAAATTGTTTATATCACAGCTACAACAATCGGTGAGCAGATTTTTATCGATATCAATAAACTAACGCTGGTTAATAATAACAAATCAGTTGTATTTACAGAAGTTAGCGGTACGATTGAAACACTGCCAGCAAGCAGTACATATCATCTGGATGTAACAGATATAATATTAAGTAAACCACATCCCCTTGACAATATGGATAAAAAATCGTACATCTATTTTGCTAGATCATACACAAATGTGCCTGTAGACCCTCATCGAGATACTAACCAGTTTACTCTTAACTGCATAGATTTTTGGGAAGATGATCCCGTTATAGTATGGGATCATGATTATCATGATGATTGTATTGCAAATAATGCTTTATTAGATAATACTAGTGCATACAATATAATAGCAGGAGATTTTATACCAAGTCATCCCGGAGTTGAAATAATTACAGCAGTTACAGAAGAGATTTTGGATTCTGAAACAGGAGAATTTATTCAATTTTATACTGACGGACTGTTCTATTATCTAGGGGAAATGGTCTATTTTTTCTTTCAGTATCAACCGGCAGTTTTACTTGATTATGATGAAGATAGCATTAAGGAATTGTTTGTATATAAAAATAATATGATTAAATGTTATGATGAAAATCAAACACAAGACATGAACTACAGATGTATCTTGCCAGATAGTATCAGATCTTTGATTTCAGGTAAAGGTATGAATTCAAATTATTACAATCTATATGCCCTTGGTTATCAAGACCAGCCCAATTTAACCAGTATATATTACATTCCTTTGACTTCTACCTCAAATGAGCTTCTTTATGAATGGCGGCAATTTAATAATAATGGTCGTAAAACATGTGAGTTTTATCAACCAATTCCAGCTAGTATATCGACTAATCTTACTATTTGGAATAACAGTGTTATTGACAGAGAGGAAACTCGCATTGTTGACGGTGCGAGCTTAGTGTTAGACACTGGAATAACCATTCGCATGAACAAAAACGTAAAGATCAGCAACTTAAGCTTCCTAACAATGGAAGGTATAGCTGATACACTATGGGTTGAATTAGCTGGTTTATGTAACAACGATATACTGGATTATTGGAGAGGTATTGAGTCAGTTAATGAAACAACACTCAAAAGTCAATATGCCTATATTAAAAATGCCGAAATTGGTTTGAATTTGTTTGATACTGGAGATTATATAATTACGAATAGTAAGTTCAAATCAAACCTCTGTTCCATTAGCGGCTATAACACCAATATTGATATGGGTCAGGATGCAATCTATAATGCAACGTATGGTATTGCTGCATACCATTCTTCCAAAGGAAATATGGGTTACTCAACATCATATTTTCAGGGTAATAATATCTTGATGGATAACGAGATTGGAATATATTGTGCAGAATCTGAGCTATATTTAGAAGATGGATATAACGATTTAGTAAATATGGGATACAATATTAGTGTTGAATCAAGTTTAGGCGCTAAAGCAAAATGTAATTGGTGGGGAAGCGATGACGAAGGAGAAATCAGAAATAAGTTTAATGAACCAGATCAGATTAGCTATGATGAATGGTGTCCCGAACCAAACATGCAGAATAATAGGGGAAAAGACGTTAATGATTATCAAATAGCAGAGGGTTTAAGGCTTAACGAAGATTGGTCATTAGCAATTCCTCATTATGTATCTGTTTATAATGATAGCATTATTAGTGTGGAAGACTATCTATCAATAAAGGGTCTGTTTATATGTAATAAGAATCTTAATCAGCTTAGTACATTTAACACATGGATAAACAATGAACTATCGAATGGAGTAACAGTATCAATGGCAAAAAAACTACAAAATACTCTTGCTCTCTCAAACAGAGCTATTGGTAATTATCAGGCTGCTATTGATTATTATGAGAGCATTTTGGATAATAATCCAACCTATAATGATTCATGTTATGCTGTAATAGATCTGGGATTTACCTGGTTAGAATCTAATAATTCTGTAAAAGGCAAGTATTCCATATATAAGCCAAAGTCGATGCCGGATCACATTACTACAACAAACAGATTATTAAAGTCAATTCTCTTAAAGGAACCTATTACTGATGGAGCACAAATTCCACTGGTACCTGTTCTGCACCAGAATTATCCTAATCCATTTAATCCTACTACCATAATTAATTTCAGTTTGCCTTCAAAAGCTAAAGTCGATCTTTCTATTTACAATATAAAAGGTCAAAAAGTTACAACGTTAGTATCGTCTTCTCTTGAAAAAGGTAAACATAGTGTAGTTTGGGATAGTAAAGATAAAAATGGCAAAGCTGTTAGCAGTGGAGTCTATTTCTACAAATTGAAAACACTAAACAAAAGCATCATTAAGAAGTGCTTGCTGTTGAAGTAAAAACTTGATATAAGGGAGGGATTAACTCCCTCCCTTATAAAAAAATCAGGAATAAATCTTGTTGCTACAAGTAGTGTAGGTTTCCAAACCTGCACAAATTAACTATGCAGCATTGGAATGCTGCACTACAGGATAACTTATGAAAATATATTTCGCTTTGCTTACGTTATTATTGCCACTTATTCTAATTGGAGTCACCCGCACAGTCTCATTAGACGGCACACAGCAATATACCAATATCCAGACCGCCATTGATGCCTGTACTAATGGAGACATTGTTTTGGTCTATCCCGGCAGGTATATGGAAAATATCAATCTTAACGGACATAATATAACGCTTGCCAGCCTGTATTCCCAAAATCCTCAGCAAACTTATATAGATAGCACTATTATAGATGGGAATCTAAACACCTGTATCACAGCAATGGACGGAGAGGTATTTACTGTTTATGGATTTACTCTTGTTAATAACGAACAGCATATAAATCACCAAGCTACAAATAATGGTGGTGCTTTTAATATTTGGTATGATTGTCATGTTTATATACAGAATTGCATCATCAGGGATTGCATCGCATGGTTAGGTGGAGGAATATCCGCAGGTTTAGGTTCAATACTTGAATTCAGTAATGTATCTATTCACTCAAATAGAGCACTACAATGGGGTGGTGGCATTCGCTTTGGTGGCGGTGGTCAATTGATTTGGTCTGCATCTCATCCCAGCAGCGTTTATAACAACACAGCACCAATTGGGATGGATTTTTTAATTAGTGGTTGTCAGGAGGTAATTGACATAGATATCTCACTCGGAAGCAGAGAAATGACTGAACCGGATAGTTTTTTTGTTTCATATTTTGACAATCCTCAGATACCAAATGTTTCAATATTACAGAGTTATTTCCCTATAATAATTAATGATGTGTATGTAAATCCCAATGGTAATGATAATAACGGTGGTATTACGCCAATAACACCCTTTAAAACAATCAGGCATGCATTGCAAGTAATAAATTCCGATCCTGATAATCCCAGAACTGTCCATCTTGCTGCTGGGACGTACTCATTCAGCACAAATGGGCAATTATTTCCTTTAAGTCTGAAGTCCCATGTTATGATTGTAGGTGCCGATACTGGACATACTTTTATAGATGGAGAATTGAACAATACATTCTTTTCAGGAAGGAATCTTGAGGATGTATCCCTATCTGATATTAGTTTTATAAATAGCAGATCTAGTAACACTAACCCAGTTGAACTTACAGATTGTTCAGATATTGTACTCAGAGATTTAGCTTTTTCAAATAATCATGGGTATTTAACCAATGGAGTTTATCTCTTGAGAAGTGACAACATCATACTGGAGAATCTGATTATCGGGAACACGATATACAATTCTTATGCAGATTTAGCTACTTTGTCAGTTCAAATATGTAATAATGTTTATATAAATGGAGTAGTCTCTCAAAACAACATTACAAACAACTTTGATAATAACTGGATAGGACTTTATATCAATGAAAGTGATGTAGTGTTGCGGAACACAGTAATTTGTAACAATTCAGCCACTGATGCCTTTCTAATTCAGTATCAAAATGTTTATCCCGAAAATGCTGACAATAATCTTGATATGTGTAATGTGCTTATTTATAATAATTCCATCACTCAATGCAGTTGGGCATTTGCACCTGTATATCTGCAGAACAGGTATCAAACCATGAAGATTAATAACTGCACTTTTGCAGGTAATCAGGGAGCAGGAAATTTTAGTAATATCTTTGCTTATGCAGATGTGAAGAACCTGATATCTTACAATCCGCAATTTGGAGGAGAGTTATATCTTAGAAATCATGTCTGGAATGTCCATGTTGGTGAATATGTAGATGCAGAAGTCAATATAAGTAACAGTTTATTCAGGACAAGTGCAGTTAATAGTGACTTGCCTAACCTGGTTACATTTACAGATAACATAATGAATGGTAATCCTTTGTTTCTGGGAAGCGTGACAGATACACTAAATGTAAATGAGGCTGAATACTATTATCTGAGCGCTAATTCACCCTGTATTAATTCAGGCACACCTGATACATTGGGATTGAACTTACCTATGATGGATTTAGCCGGTAACTACCGTGTCTGGAATAATAGAATTGATATGGGATGCTACGAATATGGGGCACCTGTGACAAATGAAGACCCTATGTGCCCAATTTTACCGGATAAGATAGTCCTCAGCACTTATCCTAATCCTGTTTATCTGAATGGTAGTAAGGGTGGCTATACTTTTATAGAATTTACCTTACCGGAAAAAGCCAAGGAACAGCCAGTGATAGATATCTGTAACCTTAAAGGTCAGAAAGTGCGGTCTATCAGGTTATCACAAAGCTATAATGACCTGGTAAGAAAAGCAGGATTATCAAAACAGGTAACGCAGAATGGAGAGTTTTATTCCACAGTCTGGGACTGCAAAGACGACAGGAATCAAAGGCTGGCATCAGGCATATACATCGTTAAAGTCACAGCCGGCAGTAAGCAAGCTGCAATTAAAATGACAATCCTGAAATAGAGATAGTATCGTTCTAGCGGACTCAAAACATCTTTGAATCTGTACCCAGCAATGAATTGAAGGGCGTTATTAATGGTCAAGCGAAGACGCATAACCTACAATGATCAAGCGAGGACGCATGACCTACAAACTGTCAAGCAGGGAAGCATAAAATACAAAATCGTTAAAAAAAAGCACAGAATTAATCTGTGCTTTAAAAAGTGATAAATAAGCATTACTTCAATAAAATCATCTTTTGGGTCTTGACTTTATCATTGGAATTCATTGTGCAGAAATAGATGCCGCTGGAAACAGGTTTGCCGTTTTCATCAGTTCCATTCCACTTAAGAGTGTGAGTCCCGCCCTTGAAGATATCACTGGCAAGGTTGATTACTTTTTGTCCTTTAATATTATAAATATCTATACTTACGGGACTATCTACACTGAGACTGAACTTAATAGTGGTTTCAGGATTGAAGGGATTGGGGAAATTCTGGTATAAAATAGTGACAGGTATCCCGGTAACAGTCTCGTCACTATTGGGAGTAGCACTTCCTGTAACAATCCTGATATTGTCAATTGTCCAGCCGGGATCGGTTAAATCAACTGAATTAGATTGGTCAGTCAGCCTGAACCTGAAATACAGATTTTGTCCTGCCAGTTGGTTTATAGGCACATACACTGGATGCCACCAGTCATGTAATCCGGAATTACCATAAATCGTTTGCCAGGATAAAGTATCGGCAGATACTTCTATTCGGACACTGTCAAAATAAGCTTCGGTATAAAGATGTTCATCAAAGACAAGCATAGGACTGCCTGTTGCCGGTATTTGTATGGGATTTAAGGTTCTAACCCAGACATTGCAGTTCTGCGAATAGAATCCTCTTCCGCCCCAACTGTCAGTTAAAGCATATCCACTGACTGCAAGTTCATTTTGCAGAACCCAGGGACCGCTTTTTATCCAATTAGTCATTCCGTTTTCCCAGTCCTCTGTAAAGACAGGGGATGCAGGAGATAAAACTACATTTATATTCATGTTTGAAATACCTTCGGGTATAACAATATCTTCAATAAAGGGATAGTAGCCTTCTGCATCAATTTCAATACGGTGTATGCCCTCAAAAGAATTAAAAACAAATTCGCCGTTGGTAAGCTGAGTTTCGTTTTCTACATCAAAAAGAGTAACTTTGGCAGGAATTAACTGACCGCCATCACTGCTACGGACAGTTCCGCTGAGTGTAACTGCTGAAAGGGGCTGCATCTGGACATTAACAATCATCCAATTGTTAAAGACACTCTGACTGGGAATTATATAATCCGCGTATCCTTTTTTCCTGTAGTGCAATGTATATAATCCACTGGTAATAGGACGCCAGTATCTGCCATAAACAGGGTCAGATTTGCGGGGAGTAAACCATGGGGAATTCTTCTGTTCTACAATAACTTCCGCTTCCAGGGGATTTCCGGTAACAGCATCTGTGATTACACCTCCCAACATAGAATTTGAAGGCAGATTCGATGTACGCAAAGCTCTGTTTAACATCCACCAGGCTCCTAATGTATTGCGGGATACAAAAAGATTCATCAGGCTATCGGTAGGCTGAATATTTGGAGCTACGCCACATTCAATGACCAGGGGAATTGTTCCGTATTGTAAGTACATCCAGTCATTAGCACCACCTTTTCGACCTGATGCAGCAGAAGCTTCATAGCCACTCGTTCCATCAAGCATAATAATCTGGGCAGCAACATTAGTACCAATCTGAATACCCAAATCCAAATCCGGAGCAGGTCTGATTCCTCCCCAGTTTAATGGATAGAACACTTTCTCGTTCAGTCCGCCGTTAACATTACGGGCAGAATGCCAGATGATACTGAACACAGGCTTCTGGGCATCACAGAAAGACTTAAATCCCTGAACTTCACTTTCAGACATGGGAGCAGGACCTCTGTAATAATCATAAACTTCTGTACTGCCAGGCTGCATTAATGTGTCGCCATGGCACCAGTTAAAAGAAAAATTACGGTTGATATCAACACCATCAATGTCATAACCAACCAAAGGATTGATATCAAGAATACCGTTATTATTATTATCCCGCTTGTTTTTTCTGTAACTAACGTCGAGATTGGAAGTAACAACATTATGTCCTTCCGGATTCAGGGTAGGAATAAACCACATTTCCAGGTTGTTTATCCAATTTCTATAAAGATAAGATGTGTTGTTTGCCAGTATTTCATTGATGTTGGACATAATGGTTTCCACACCCAGAACTTCTTCTGCGTGCACTTGTCCCACAAAAACAACAGCCGGTTCAAATTCTTCGTTTAGCACATTATCAGATATTTTTATTACATAAATGGGGATACTGTCCAGCTGTGAATGGCCGATGTTATATACTTTTGCAATAGACGGATATTGAGTTTCAAGTTGTTGCAGTTCAGTGATTATTTCATCATAAGTATGATAACAGTCCGGGATAGGATCCAAAGCTAAAATGGTTGTAACAAAACTCAGGATTACCACAACGGCAAACAAATGCTTTTTCATAACAAGCTCCCCAATAACATTATATTCTCATTAATTAAATGTGCAATTTTCATACCATTCATTACAATAAGGCAGACTGTTTGAATAAAGTCAATCATTTATTTTAAACCTTAATGATAACAGCCTGTTGTTCAATGCTGTAATAATTAATTGCTTGACCTGAAAAGAGCATTTGGTTTGTTGCCTAAATAGTGAATTTCTTTTGGAGAGTTTAATTGTTTGATATAATACTGGCATTTGTAGCCTTAGGTATTCTTGTTACTGTCCATGAAACAGGACATTTTATAGCTGCCAGGCTCTGCGGTGTGAAAGTGGAGATGTTTTCCATAGGATTTGGGAAACCAATCTTAAAGTTTACAAGAAAAGAGATAGAATACCGCATCGGCTGGATACCTTTGGGCGGATATGTCAAGATGAAGGGCGAAGCCCTGGAAGAAGATGCAGCAGAAGAACCTGACAGTTTCAGATTTACTGCATGGTGGAAGAAAATAATAATTGCTTTTTCTGGACCGCTTTCCAATTTGTTGTTTGCTGTTTTAATCTTTATCCTTACTTTTATGATTCCCAGTAAAGTGGAAGACCAAAATCCTGTTGTCGGCAAATCAACCGGTGAATACAGCCTGTTGTTTATGTCCGGGGATTCTATTCAATCTGTTAACGGAACTGTGGTAAAGGGTTTTTATCAGTTCATGGGGCTCTTGAAAACTGATCAACACAATACAGTTGTACTATCCCGGGCTGGAAAGAAGGTTACTCTTACAATTCCCCAGGTTAATCAGGCAACTTTTGTTAACAGCGTCTTGCCCGCAGTGCCGGCTGTGGTTGGTGAGGTCAGTCTGGGAATGTCTGCCTGGCGGGCAGGTCTGAAACCCGGAGATAAAATCATCAAAGTCAACTACATAGAAGTACATGATTGGTACGAGATGCGCGAAATTGTTACCCAGCCATCACATGATACAGTTACCATTACTGTACAGCGTGGAATCAATGTCTTTGAAAAGAAAATTCCTTTAGAGAATAATCCTTTGTCAGACGGGCAGAAACTTATCGGCATTACCCAGGCTATGCCGGTAACCTATCTGCAGTCCTATCCACCGCTGCAGGCAATTGAATATGGAGCAAAAGCTACATTCAGTTTTTTGGTAATCAACTATGTGGGCTTATACAAAATCATCAGTCAGCCTGAAACGCTTAAAAGTTCTGTGGGCGGACCTGTGATGATTTATTCACTGAGCAGCCAGTCAGCTAAAAAAGGCATTTCTTCCTGGCTGATGTTTGTAGCAGCAATAAGTCTGGTGTTAATGATCATGAATCTGCTGCCTATTCCGGTTTTGGATGGTGGCCATATCATGTTTGCACTAATCCAGGGTATTACAGGTAAACCTTTACCTGTTAAAATGCAGATCATATTGCAGAATATCGGGGTCGTGCTCTTGCTGATGCTGATGGTATACGCTTTTTACAATGACTTTACCAAGTTCTTCACAAGAGCAGTTTCAACCATGGGAAGACCTTAATCGATAAATTGACGAATCCATAATATTTTGTTTGACTAAAAAAAATATATCTTTAAATTGTTCTCATGCAAGAAATCAAGTATACTAACTGCTTTGTCTGCGGACATGATAATCCCATCGGATTGAAGCTTGACTTTATGTATGATGAATCTGCTGCCTGGACCTGGTTTGATTCACCTGCAAGTTTTGAAGGCTATCAGGGTGTCATTCACGGTGGTATCATTGCTACGCTTCTGGACGAAGTAATGGCAAAAATCATCCTCAGCAAGAACCTTGTCGCTGTAACAGCAGACCTTTCTATCCGTTACAGAAAACCTCTTACGGTTGGATTACGTGTAAAAGCTACCGGAGAGATAACTCTGCAGAAATCACGTACAATCCATACCAAAGCCATTCTTGCAGACGAGAATGGGATTGTTTATGCAGAAGGAACGGCTGTTTATATAGTGATGAAGCAATTGTGATAAAAAATCTATTGAGCAATGTGCTAACCAGGGATGAGCAGAAGATTTTCGGTTATCTGGCTGTACTCATGATAACCGGTATGGTTTTGTACTATACCGGTGTTTCTACAATTTATGCAGAAAAGGCAGGTCCCGGCCAGACTGCTTTAATTAAAGCCACAGAAAAAGACAGCATCATTCTGATTGATATCAGAACAGCTGAGGTTGAAGAACTTACACTCCTGCCGGGGATCGGAGAAAAAAGAGCTGCTGATATTATTGCCTATAGGCAAAACAAGCAGTTTGAATCTACAGAAGAACTGCTTAATATAAAGGGAATCGGCAGCAAAACGTTCCTGAACATGAAGCAGATGCTTCTGCAGTTTGGTACAACCGGAGCAGGAGTTACAAACCAGTCAAAACTCACTGAACTGCAAACGGTAGAATCCCGGTCCGATAACAGCGCAGGAACTTATGACAAACAAGAACTTGACGAATCCGCTGGAATTACAAAAAAGGGATACGTTGCAGAAAAACCGTATTCTGATTATTCACAGGGTATTATTCATCTGAATACTGCATCAAAACAGGATTTAATGAGCCTTGATGGCATTGGTGATATAAAAGCTGATGCTATTCTTGCCTATCGCAGACAGATTGGCAAGTTTACTTCTGTAGAGCAATTGACGGATGTAAAAGGCATCGGACCTAAAACACTGGAAAAGAACCGGCACAGGCTAAGCCTTTAGCATGAATGGAGGTATAATGAAATCTGACACAACTAATACTAACTGGAAACCGACTTTGACACTTGCCAAGCTTTTTGAAGAACAGAACCAGTTCTACGATGCTTTAGCAATTTACGAAATCCTGGGACAATCAGACAGTTCTCCCCTGATCAGGGAAAAGATAGAGACTTTGCAGTCGCGTATTTTGAGCGATCCTAATCTGAGATATGACGAACGGATCGAGAAACTTTTTTCTCCGGAAGAATTGGCATATCTGAAGATTTTGAACCATTCCGCTTTCGAAAACCTGTCCAGAATACAATCACAGTTTGCTGAAGGTGCTTCTGATTATGAAGTAGTGCTTGAAGATGAAGAATCTGCCAATAAACCAACAGTTTCCTCCTATGAAGTACGACGCATGGTAGACGAAATTGATAATCTTTCAGAATCAAAGATAACCGGTTCATCTGCAGATAAAGATGAAGCTTCAATCAGCGACCTGGTGGATAAGCTTATCAAACAATTCGGCAAAGACAGCAAACTCAGCGATATATCAGTACAGGAATTTATGAAGGTTATCCTGGACTATAATCTGGCAGGCAAATCCGACAAAGAATAATGAAGAAAGCTAAGCCCGGTATTGAGCACAATACTTTATGCCAGCGTTGTGCCAGAGATTGCAAACAGCCTGTTCACGTGAAGCTGATAAAGTGTCCGAACTTTGAATCTGCACCGCAGCAGATGGAAATACCTTTATTTAAGAAAACCCGCAAAAAAAACAAAGTTTCCTGATATGCGTATAATCACGGGACGCTACAAAGGCACAAATCTTTTTACCGTGCAGGGAAATACTACACGTCCAACTACAGATTATCAACGGGAAGTTATCTTTTCCATGTACCAGGATTATGAAGATTTAAGAATTCTGGATTTATATGCCGGAACCGGTTCATTTGGCTTGGAAACTCTATCCAGAAGTGCCCAGTGGGTAGATTTTGTGGAGTTTTCCAATAAAGCACTTTCTGTTCTGATAAAAAACATTGAAAAGTTGAAATGTGGGGAAAACTGCCATGTACACCGCAAAATAGTAGCAGCTTTCCTGAATGCTGCAGAGCAAAAGTGGGATGTGATTTTTCTTGATCCGCCTTACCAGAAGAATATGGTTAACCCAACAATAAAGCTTATTAAGGATAAGGAATTGCTAAATGAAGACGGTATTATCATTGTTGAGCATCATCCTCTTGAAAAGATAGCCGATGAATATAAAGATGATATAATAAATTATAAACAAAACAGCAGGATAACAGCCTTTACTGTATTATCATAAAGATGGAGTACTAAAAATGCGTATTTACAATACACTGACACGACAGAAAGAAGAATTCAAACCGATTGAACCCGGTAAAGTCAAGCTTTATGCCTGCGGTCCGACCGTTTACAACTATTTCCATATCGGTAATGCTCGTGCTTTCCTTACTTTTGATGTAGTCAGACGCTATCTGGAATACCGGGGTTTCGATGTTACCTATGTGCAAAACATTACCGATATAGAAGATAAGATTATTGCTCAGTCCAATGAAGAGAATATTCCTTTCTCTCAGATAGCGGATAAATACACCAAAGCTTTTCTGGAAGATGTGGCAAGACTGGGAACAAAACCGCCCACATATCAGCCCAAGGCAAGTGAGTATATAAACCAGATGATTGCTCTGATTAAAGAGTTGGAAGACAAAGGTTTTGCCTATGAAAGCAGCGGCGATGTCTATTTTGAGGTAAACAAACTTCCACAATACGGCCAGCTAAGTGGCAAAAAGACCGAAGACCAGAAGGCAGGAGCGCGTGTGGAAGAGAACCTGCTCAAGCGTCATCCGGCAGATTTTACCCTGTGGAAAGCTTCCAAACCCGGTGAACCGAGCTGGGACAGTCCCTGGGGTAAAGGGCGTCCGGGTTGGCATACTGAGTGTGTTGTGATGTCCAGAGACCTTTTGGGTGTAACATTTGACATTCACGGCGGTGGAACAGATTTGATGTTCCCGCATCACGAAAACGAACTTGCCCAGGCAATAGCCACCACAGGAAAACCTTTGGCAAACTATTGGATGCACAATGGCTTCCTCAACATCGAGGGAGAGAAAATGTCCAAGAGCCTGAAGAATTTCTTTACTGCCCGTGAAATCCTGGATGTCTATGATGCAGAGACCATCCGCTTTTTCTTTTTGTCAAAACATTACCGCAGTCCGATAGATTTTAACCGGGAATTGATTGAAGAAAGCAAGACTGCCATGCAGAACTTCTATTCCTCTTTATCAAGTATTGACTGGCTGACGCTGAATGCTGAATTGATTGAAATACCTGATAGTTACAAGGCTTTTACTAAAACATTTACAGAAGCGATGGACGATGATTTTAACAGTGCAAAAGCCTTGGCTGTTCTGTTTGAATTGGCAGGCAAGGTCAAATCAGAAGGTAATAAGGTTGAAGAACGCCAGGCAGCAGCTAAATTATTAGTAGAACTTGGAAGGGTACTCGGCTTTTTCACAGATCTGTCTGATAAGTTAGTTAAGACTCTCGCTCCCGAGAAGATAGCTATGATCGAAACCCTTGTCCAGCAAAGAGATTTTGCCCGTAAGAATAAAGACTGGGCTGCCAGTGACCGTCTGCGCGATGAACTGATTGCTATGGGACTGGAAGTAAAAGATACCAAAGACGGCACAGTCTGGAAACCTCTATAATAGATATTTTTAATTGAAAGTGCGTCGTTCCCGATTTTTTAATGTGTCATTCCCGCGCAGGTGGGAATTCATGCTGTTTTTAAAAGAAAATAATTCTATACCCGCCCACCACCCTTATTGTAAAGGGCTTCGCCCTTTGACCCATTAAAAAGATAAATTAAGTGGTTACAACCGGTATGAAGAAAAAGGAGTATTTAATGCGTTTTACAATAATCTTTGTCCTGCTATTATCATCCCTCGCCCTTTCCTGTAAAAAAGAAAATCCCTATCTGCTTAACAAGCCTGAAAGCGTTATCTGGAATCCCGTTACAGAGTCCTACCTGATTTCCAATGTAGGCAGCGGATTTATCCTATCCCTCAAGGACAAACAGGATTTTTCCATCTTTAACAAAGCTAATCTGGACGGACCCAAAGGCATGGCTATCCTGGGTAACAACATGTATGTGGCTGACCTTAAGCGGGTAGTTGGATTCGATTTGCAAACAGGTGAAAAGACTTTTGAGCAAAAAGTTCCTGATGCTTCTTTTTTGAATGACGTTACTGCATCGGACGGCAAGATGATTTACATCAGCGATTCTGATAGTAGCTTTATTGCCATGCTCAATGTGGTGGATAAAAAGCTGGAAATATATAAAGATAAAGACCTTATCAAACCGAACGGACTTTACTATCAGAAAACCGATAAGGATACATTGCTATATATTGTTTCCATGAAGGATAATACCCCAATCAAGGTTCTGAACCTTGGCACAAAAGTACTGACCGATATTCCACATACAGAAATGACAAGAGCAGATGGTATTACCAGGGACAAAATGGGTGAATGGCTCATTTCCAGCTGGGCAGACAGCACTGTTTATAAATACAGTCCCGATTTCCTCATGAAAAGCACTATCAAAGAGAAGTACCAGTCTCCGGCAGACATTTTCTATAATCCGGTTACCGATGAACTGGCAATTCCACAAATGCAGTTGAATAGAGTTAATTTCATTACCATTGACGATTCATTGGAGAAAACAAACAAATAGACCTAACCTAAGCTTTAACCTTGTTTTACGTTCGAATTAAGTTTATCACAATTCTATAACTGTATTACTATCATCTAATTACTATCTTCTCACTTTATCCCTACTTACTATTATCTCTTTCAGTACAGCAGATTTGCAGTATATCTTCTGGATATTATCTGTATAGTTTCTGTATCTTAGTATACAGAAAGTATACTGCAACTATACTGTAACTATACTGCAATTATACTGAAGATAATAAGATATATGAAAGTGAGAAAAGAGAGGACCAAGACTATCTTAGCAGTCACAACCACTGACTGCTAAAAAATATCTTGACACGTTTTATGCAGCACTTATTTTGTAATTATAAAACCTTTGTAAGAATACAGATAACCATCATTCTTGCAAACGGGGAGGACTTATGAATTTACAGCGCTTTACCATTAAAGCACAGGAGATGCTGCAAACCGCACAACAGCAGGCAGCAGAGTTTAATCACCAGGAAATATCGGAACTGCATCTGCTCAAAGCCATGCTCTCACAGGACGAATCACTGGTGAAACCGGTTTTGCAGAAACTGGAAGTTCCGCTCAATCAACTGGAAGATAAACTGGAGCAGGCATTGGCAAAACTACCCCGCATTCGGGGAGATGGACAGCAGTACCTGAGCCAGGCAGCATTGAATATACTTAACCAGGCAGAAAAGGAAGCGGAAAAACTGCAGGATGAATATATCAGTCTGGAACACATTCTTCTTGCCCTAATCCATAAAGGCAAAGAAGCAAACCAATTGCTTGGCTCGGTTGGAGTTACTCCTGACAACATTATGAAAGCTTTAAAAGAACTGCGCGGCAACCAAAGAATTACAGACCAGAATCCGGAAGGGAAATTCCAGGCTTTGGATAAATATTCCCGTAATCTTACACGCCTGGCAAGACAGGAAAAGCTTGATCCCGTGATTGGACGCGATGAAGAAATCAGGCGCACTATCCAGATATTGTCGCGTCGCAGGAAGAACAATCCTGTTCTGATTGGCGACCCGGGAGTAGGGAAAACAGCAATAGTGGAAGGTTTGGCAAGACGGGTTGTACAGCAGGATGTACCGGAAAACCTTAAAACAAAAGAAATTGTGGAACTGGATATGGCAGCTTTGCTTGCAGGAGCCAAGTTTCGGGGAGAATTTGAGGAAAGGCTAAAAGCTGTTTTGCAGGAAGTGGAAAAATCAGATGGCCAGATAATTTTGTTTATCGACGAGCTTCATACTGTGGTGGGTGCCGGTGCTGCCGAAGGTGCAGTTGATGCATCCAATATGCTCAAGCCTGCTCTGGCAAGAGGAAGCCTGCATTGCATAGGTGCTACAACCCTTGATGAATATAGAAAATACATAGAAAAAGACCCTGCCCTTGAAAGGCGTTTTCAGCCTATTATTGTTACAGAACCGTCGGTTGAGGAAACCATCTCCATCCTGCGTGGAATCCGCGATAAATACGAAGTGCATCATGGCGTGCAAATCACTGATAATGCATTGGTTGCAGCTGCCGTCATGTCCAATAGATACATTGCCGACCGGTTCTTACCTGACAAAGCCATAGATTTAATTGATGAAGCCTGCGCACAGCTGCGCATGGAAATGGATTCCATGCCTGTTGAACTGGATGAAGTGGAACGCAAGCTGCGCCAGTTGGAAATTGAGAAACTCTCTCTGGAAAAAGAAAAAGACGAGATGTCCAAACAGCGTCTGGAGAAAATAAATATTGAAACTGCAGAGCTTACAGAACAGAGAACTACTCTCAGGGCACGCTGGGAAAACGAAAAAGCCATGCTCACGGATATCAGGACATTAAAAGAAGAAATAGATAACCAAAAAGCAGAAGCGGAGAAATCAGAACGTCAGGGTGAATATGAAAAAGTAGCGAAAATAAGGTATGGAACTTTAGTGGAAAAGGAAAAAGAACTGGAGAAACTGAACATAAAACTCAAAGAAAAACCTAATTCCGAACAGCTTTTAAAAGAGTTGGTGGATGAGGAAATGATTGCTGAAGTAGTTTCCAAATGGACCAAGATACCTGTCAGCAAGCTCATACAGAGTGAAATGCAGAAGTTACTGGAACTGGAAAAGATATTGGGACAAAGGGTAATCGGACAGGAAGAGGGAATTTTTGCTATATCTAATGCAATACGGCGTTCCAGAAGCGGATTGAGTGATACAAACCGTCCTATTGGTTCCTTTATGTTCCTGGGTCCCACCGGTGTCGGTAAAACTGAACTTGCAAAAACACTGGCGTCATTCTTGTTTGATACAGAGAAAGCTCTGATCAGGATTGATATGTCGGAATTTATGGAAAAGCATTCTGTGGCTCGCTTAATAGGAGCTCCTCCGGGTTATGTCGGGTACGAGGAAGGCGGATATCTGACTGAGTCAGTCCGGCGCAGACCTTATTGCGTAATCCTGTTTGACGAGATTGAAAAGGCTCATCAGGATGTCTTCAACGTATTGCTCCAGATTCTGGACGAAGGCAGATTAACGGATGGCAAGGGCAGAACGGTGGATTTCAGGAATGCGGTTATTATCCTGACCAGTAATATCGGCTCTACCCTTATCTTTGAGGCAGAAGACGCAGACCCGGAATCCCTGCGTCCGCAGTTGATGCAAATCCTGCAGCAGCACTTCCGACCGGAATTCCTGAACCGCCTGGACGACATAATTATCTTCCACAGGTTGAATCATGAACATCTGCATCAGATTGTGGAACTTCAGCTTAGTAATCTTAAGGAAAGACTCTCCAGGCAAAGCATCAACATTGACTTCACGGATGAACTGGTAGATTGGCTGACGGTGAACGGTTATGATGCTCAGTTCGGAGCCAGACCCTTGAAGAGATTAATTCAGAAGGAACTGGAGAATCAGATTGCTCTGGCAATTCTATCGGGAGGTTTGGATACAAACAAGCAATTGCTTATATCCGAAAAAGGCAACAAGATAAGTGTGTCAAATAGTAAACGATAACTGTAACAGAAAACAATTACGAAGGGCTATAATTAAAAACTTACTTGACAAAATATTATGCTACAAGCAAAAATGGCATTAATCGGAGATATGTCTCTAATTTAGCAATATAGTGTGATAAATACTTTTTAAATACTGAAAGTGAAATCCTTATCTATATTATTAGGAGCGTTTCACAGAACAGCTTTTCAATTGTCAGGAAAGCTTAACTTCGGAGATGGGAAGCACAAAATCAGAAAAGGGTTTAGTGCATTTTTATCAAATTATAATAGCAACAAAAGGCAATAATAGAAAGGAGAAAGATTATGAAGAAATCTTTAGTAACCACATTAATTTTTAGTGTAATCATGATTTTAGCTATGCCTGTATATGCAGCTTTATCAGATTATACATTCATGCAGACAGGAGCTCAGTATACTGAGCTGCCAAGTCCGACAGTAATCCATTCAACAGTTGTTGATGATGCCATGTCCCCTGCGATTGATATTGGCTTTACCTTTGTGTATGACGATATGCCGTATACACAGTTCAAATCCAATTCCAACGGATTTATCACGCTTGATCTGGCATCCACAGCATCATTAACAAACGCTCTGGCAACACGTCTTCTTATTTTGGGTGGTCTGTGGGACGACCTGAAATCTGATGACACTAATGCCGGTGTATCATATCAGTTAATGGGCGCTGCACCAAACAGAGCCTTGTACGTTCAGTACAAAAACATGAAGTGGTATTACAATGCTTCTCCCGTTAACCTGATTAATTTCCAGATAGTTCTCTATGAATCTACCAATATAATTAATTTTGTTTATGGTACAATGGGTGCCGCACCCGGAACAACAGCTTCTGCTTCCATCGGAATATCCGGTGCAGCTGCAGGTAATTATGTAAGTGTAACTCCTGCTACTCCCATGGCTTCAGCTTCTTCAACTGCAGAATTTACAGCCATCAACGGAACACATGTTCCCTATATTATTGGCAATATGTATGTATTTATGCCTCCTGTAGCTGTACCCAATGATTTGCAGGCACTCTCAATAACCGGCGAGACTGCACCTACTGCAGGTTCCCCGGAAACTTATAATGTAAGCATCCGTAACCGTGGCACAGCCGCGCAAACCACTTATACTGTTAAACTGATGAGCGGCGCAACTGAGCTTGCTTCTGTTGCAGGACCTGCAATCCAGCCCGGAGAAATTCTTCAGGTTCCGGTCAGTTATACCTTCACAGTAACCGGTCCTACAACCATTTTCGGTAAAGTAGTGTTAGCCGGCGACGCTAATCCTGACAATGATGCAACTGCTCCAATCACGGTTAATGTCCAGGCTGCCAACGTAGTTCCTGTTACCATAGGAGCCGGCGACCAGGTGGCAAGAATGCCCATAGATTTTTATTGGAAGAACAGCTTGTATGAATGCATCTATCTTGCTTCTGAAATCAATCTGGGCGGACTGTTAACAGGAGTTGCCTTCTATAATAATTTCACTTCTACCGAACTTGCAGCCGGAAAGCCCACTAAAATCTGGATAGGAGAAACAACTGCTACTGATTTATCAGCCGGCTGGATTCCTTCCACGCAGTTAACCCAGGTTTATGACGGGTTGGTTAGCTATCCGGTAGGGCAAAACACTATAATCGTTACATTTGCCACTCCATATACTTATACCGGCGGAAATCTGGTCATGATGGTTAACCGTCCGATGGATACAGAATATTTCGACTCTACGGATAACTTTGCCTGCCAGACAATCGGAACTGCAAGATCACGTAAACTTCAAAGCGACACAGTTACTTATGATCCTGCTGCTCCTGCAACTGCCACACCAACAGGACAATTCCCCAAGACCACATTGTTCTTTGTAGTGAGTGGTATGGGAGCTATCCAGGGTACAGTAACAGTAGGTGGAAATCCCTTAGCAGACGCCGTTGTTTCTGTAGTTGGCACTTCCCTTACCCAAACTACAGGCCCCAATGGCACCTATAGCTTCCCATATGTACCAATGGGTCCGCAGCAGGTTTCCTGCTCCATAGTTGGTTATGCTCCGCAAACAGCAAATGTAACAGTTATTGAAAACCAGATTGTAACCCAGGACTTTGTCATGGTTACTCTGCCTACTATCAATGTTACAGGACGTGTTGTTGGCAGTGATGCACCTACAGTAGGTCTTGCTGACGCAGCAATTGAATTAACCGGAACCATGAATTATTCAGGTACTACCAATGCTACAGGTTACTTCACCATAACCGGTGTTTTAGGCAGTAGTACTTATAGCTATACAATCAGCAAACCAGGTTACTCACCTGCTACAGGTTCTATTACAGTAGCTGAAGTTGCTTATGATATGCAGACTATAACCCTGAATGAAGTTGCTTTCCCGCCGTCAGGTGTACAGGCTGTTGAAGCAGCTCCCAATGTAAATATTACCTGGACTGCTCCAAATCCTAATGTGCAGAATTTTGAAGATGGTTTTGAAACCTATGCTGATTTTACCCTGGATTTTGCACCATGGACAACTATAGACGTAGATTTGTCTACAACTTATGCTTATACCGGATATGTCTGGACAGGGCAGTTTGATGCACAATCCTTTATGGTGTTTAATCCAAATACTACTTCACCAGCATTTCCAACTACAATCATGACAACGCATGCTGGCAGCAAAATGGCTTCATGCTGGGCTTCTGTAACTCCTCCCAATAATGACTGGTTAATTAGTCCTTCTATAACTGTTCCTGCCAATGGTGTTGTAAAATTCTGGGCACGTTCATTAACAGATGAATATGGTCTGGAACGTTTTAAGGTTGGAGTTTCTACTACAGGAACAGCTCCGGCTGACTTTACCATTATCTCCGGTGGTACTTATATTCAGACACCAATTGTATGGACTGAGTATACTTATCAGTTGAATACCTATGCAGGACAGGATGTTAAGATTGGTATTAATTGTGTTTCCAATGATGCATTTTGCTTCTTTGTTGATGACTTCTTCCTTGGTACTCCTGCACGGACAGCGGTTACTAAAATTGCAAGAATTCAACCTTCAACTGCAAGCGCACCCAAAACTAATGCAAGAGTTACCGGTGCAGGTTATGTAAATAACAAGATTATCGCAAGAATACCCAGTTCTAAATCAGTATTCGAAAATACAAACAATTATAACACTCGTGAACTCACAGGTTATAAAGTATGGCGTCTGCTGGAAGGACAGGAAGATAATGAAGCTGCCTGGACTATGCTGACACCGAATATAATTACTGCTACAGCTTATCAGGATATGGGATGGAATTCAGTTGCTGACGGAAATTACAAATGGGCAGTAAAAGCTGTTTATACAGGTAATGTAATGTCAACGCCTGCTTTATCAAACATGATTCCTAAAGTCACTCAGATTGGAACCATCGCCGGTATAGTAAGTCAAAGCGGTAATATTCCAATAGTTGGCGCTACAATAACAGCAGGAACTTATTCAGCAACATCCAATGCCACAGGTGCATATTCCATGCAGGTTCCTGCCGGAACTTATACGGTTAACTGTTCGGCTGCCGGCTTTGTTCCGGCCTCCCATGATGGTATAGTTGTAGTAACCGGTGTTACCACTCAAGTTAACTTCATCTTAGCTGTTTCAGCCCTTGTTACAGATGGTTTCGAAACTTATACTGATTTTGCCATAGACTTTGCCCCATGGATAAATGTGGACGTCGACCAATCAGGCACATATGGTTTTAACGGATTTGACTTCCCCGGTGAATACCAGGCAATGGCATTCATGATATTCAATCCATTAACGACCGTACCTGCATCAACTGACGATATCGGAACTGCTCATGGTGGCGACAAAATGGCTCATTGCTGGGCAGCAACCACACCTCCTAACAACGACTGGATGATTTCTCAGATGTTCACAGTTGGCAATGGTGCTTTTGTTGGATTCTGGGCTCGTTCTTTAACCGCTGATTACGGTTTGGAACGCTTCAAAGTCGGAGTATCCAGCGGTGGAACTGCTCCTGCAAACTTCACAGTTATATCTCCCGGTGCTTACGTACAGGCTCCGGTTGACTGGACATATTTCGAATATGATATCCCTGTTACTTTCATTCCCGGGGATGTTCGTATTGGTATCAATTGTGTATCCAATGATGCATTTATCTTTATGGTTGATGACTTTGTCATGGATTTAGGTCAAACTGCTAATGATGATCCTACTCCTGTAATAATTAACACAGCTTTGAACGGAAACTTCCCAAATCCGTTTAATCCTGAGACCAGCATCAGCTATTCAGTCAAAGGCAATTTACCCGTTGTGGTTGAAGTTTATAATACCAAAGGTCAGAGAGTTAAGACCCTGGTAAATGAAACCAAAGCTACAGGTAATTACAACGTCAAATGGGATGGAACCGATGATAATAACCACAGAGTTACAAGCGGTGTCTATTTCTACAAAATGAAAGCAGGAACATATACATCTTCCAGAAAGATGATTATGATGAAATAACGTCTGGATAAGACATAATCTAAACAAAAAAGACGCTGCCTCCGGGTGGCGTCTTTTTCTCTTATATTGAGAATGAATGCAGATATAACAAGAAAACTGTTGACAAGTCATGCTTTATATTGCCAATGAATTAGTATTGAAAAAAGGAGCTAAGTATGATCAGCAAGTTTTATAAATCTTGGTTTGTGTTCTTGTTTATTATCACAATAACTGCAGTTTTCGGACAGACAGAAACAAATACCTCAGTAATTATTACCCGGCCTGACGTAAATGTCACAGGTTTTGTTGACGGAAGTGATGCTCCGACAGTTGGTCTTGCCGGCGCAACCATAGAATTGACCGCTACTTCAAATTATACCGGTACTACAGATGCTACCGGTCATTTTACAATAGCAGGCATTCCTGATAACACGACATACAATTATACAATAAGTAAAACAGGATATAATCTCGCAACAGGTTCAATTAATGTGAGCGCTTCGAACTATAACATGGGTACTATAACTCTGGTTGAAGCTCCCTTTCCACCGACTGCAGTTCACGCTACGGAGGAATCACTGAATGTAAATGTTTCCTGGATAGCACCAAATCCGGGTGCACTTAGTGTTATGCAAAGTTTTGAAGGGACTATCTTCCCTCCTGCAAACTGGACGCAAGTAGTTACCAATACAGGACCTGTGAATATCTTTGGAGTACTGCCAACCTGGTGCAGGGTAAGTACCATAAATCTGGATACTGGACCGATTGTTCCGCAGGATGGTGCATGGCAGGCATCAATGTGGTGGGCATACACACATCAGGATGAATGGTTGATTACTCCACAATTTAATTGTCCAACAGGAGCTTCTCTGATATTTCATGGCTTGATTTTTCTGGGTTCAGTCAACAATGACCATCATTACGTTAAGGTTTCAACCAACAACGGAGCTGACTGGACAATTTTATGGGATGCTGTAGCAGCAGGCGGATTTTATTATAGTGATTATAGTATTCCCTTTACCATTTCTCTGGCAGATTATGCAGGACAGAATATCAAGCTGGCCTGGCATGCTGATGACCCTCCCAATAACGGAGGTATGTGGCACTTTGCCATGATTGATAATATTTCTGTCAGCAGCCCAAACAGAACTATTACGTTTAATGAAGACGAGATGGAAATCAGATCTGCTGTAGCTAATACGTCTGTCAAAATCACTAAGAGCAATTCTGCTTTTGTCTCCAAAACAATGTCAATGGGCAGAAATGACCGTGTTCTGACTGGTTACAAAGTATGGCGTCTGACTGCCGGGCAGGAAACCAATGAGTCAGAATGGGATTTACTTACCCAGAATAGTATAATTTCTGAATCATATCAGGATAACGGCTGGGACACAGTTCCTGATGGAACTTACAGATGGGCTGTGAAATCACTTTATACAAACAGTGTTTTGTCAGTACCTGCTTTTTCTAATCCTATCACAAAGTTGACTCAAATAGGTACAATTGCAGGAATTGTACGCCAGACCGATAACACTCCCATCATGGGTGCTACTGTTACAGCTGGTTCATATACAGCAATAACTAACGCTTTGGGTGCATATGCTATGCAGGTTCCGGCCGGAATATATGATGTAACCTGTGCTGCGGTCGGTTTTATAGATGGTCACCAGGATGGAGTTACTGTCATAACAGACTTGACGACAACAATTAATTTCGTTCTTGCAGAGGCTTTCTACACTGGAGATGATTTTGAGGTTTATACTGATTTTGCCATAGACTTTTTACCTTGGGTAAATGTTGATGTTGACCAGTCAGAGACCTATGGATTAAGCGGATATGATTTTCCCGGTGAATACCAGGCAATGGCTTTTATTATATTTAATCCATCAACAACCGTACCTCCTTCCACAGCTTTTATTGGTGCACCCCATGGAGGAGCAAAAATGGCTCAATGCTGGGCTGCATCAACTCCTCCCAATAACGATTGGATGATTTCACGAAACATTAATGTCAACATAGGAGCAAACATTGGCTTCTGGGCTCGTTCATTAACTGCAGATTACGGCCTGGAGCGTTTTAAAGTGGGAATTTCAACTGGCGGTACGCTTCCTTCCCAGTTTACAATCATATCCCCCGGCACATTCGTACAGGCACCTGTGGAATGGACTTATTTTCAGTATAACATCCCATCTAGCTTTATTCCAGGTAATATCCGTGTGGGAATAAATTG
This sequence comes from Cloacimonetes bacterium UBA6097, assembly GCA_002435865.1. GTDB lineage: Bacteria > Cloacimonadota > Cloacimonadia > Cloacimonadales > Cloacimonadaceae > UBA5614. Next base: position 157,568 of record DIWV01000007.1, read on the forward strand.
CGTGTCTAATGATGCCTTTGTTTTTATGGTTGACGATTTTGTTGTAGATCAACCAACTATTTCTGCTGAAGAACCCAATATACAGATTGTTTCAACTTCTTTGCTTGGAAATTATCCCAATCCTTTCAATCCGGAAACTGTAATCCGCTATTCTTCTGATGGAAAAGCGTTAGTTTCAATACATATTTTTAATCTGAAAGGACAAAAGGTAAAGACTCTTGTAAATGAAATTAAAGCAACCGGAAGCCACGAAATAAAATGGAATGGTACTGATGATGACAGTAATCAGGTAAGCAGCGGTATTTATTACTACAAAATGACTTCAGGAAGATATTCATCGATAAGAAAGATGATTCTGTTAAAATAAAGAGATTACAGTTCTGATAGAGAAAACGCCATCAATCTGATGGCGTTTTCTCTATCAGCCAGCCTAAAATATTACGGTATTAAGAACTATCTTTTTACTATTTGAATTCATTTACAATATATTCAGACCCACGAAAACCGCACCCGCGCAATATTCAAAGTCAATTTCCAGTTAGTTGCCAGCCTTTATGCGAAAATCTTAGTACCAAACAAAGCCGGGTTTCAGAATTATTTGCGGAAATTAAATTGTCTTAAAAAAACAAAATGTTGCCAATATTAATAAATGGAATAAATTATGCTATGTAAAGGTACGAGATGTATAGCGAGGTTTTTTTATGAAATTAATATTAACAATCAGCTTCTTGCTGATATCCATAATAGCGTTTACAGTACCTGTTTCACAGGATATGGCAGGACGCGTTGCACAGAACTGGACAGCCAAATGGGCTCCACAGGATTTTAATAATCGTGCTGTGGAAAAGATTATCCCCTTTAATAATAAGTCCGAAGCGCAGCTGTATTTATTTCAGTATAATGACGGTTTTGTCCTTACAAGTGCTGATGATGCGATAGTTCCAGTGCTTGCCTATGGATTTGACACAACAATCGGTAAGATAGATGACAATCCTGCCTTCAGGGAATATGTAGCAACTTTGCAACAGGAAATTACCCAGATTAAGGCAGACAATCTTCAGAATACAGATACTGCTGCTCAGTGGCAGGATATTATCAGCAATAATTTTCAACGTAATGAAACCCGCAATGTCACTCCTTTATGCGCAACAACCTGGAATCAAGGCTGGCCTTACAACATGTATTGTCCCGCTGATGCAGCAGGTTCCGGTGGCCATGTCTATGCAGGTTGTGTAGCCACAGCCATGGGTCAGGTTATGAAATACTGGAACTGGCCCAATACAGGAGTCGGTTCTCATACATATAACGCTTACGGATATGGTAACCAGACTGCAAATTTCGGTCAGACAACCTATCAATGGTCTCAAATGCCTAATGCTGTTCACGAACCAAATGCTGAAGTAGCAAAGCTTTTATATCACCTTGGTGTTTCAGTGGATATGATGTATTCACCGGATGGATCAGGTGCATATAGTGCAGATGTTGTTCCTGCTTTGATAAATAACTTCCGTTATAATCCCGGCACACAAATCAAAAGTAAAAATAATTTTAACAGTGCTACCTGGGAACAAATGCTGAGAGATGAACTGGACAGTGCCAGACCTATGTATTACAGCGGCAGTGGTCCTGCTGGCGGTCATGCTTTTGTCTGTGATGGTTACCAGGGCACCAATTATTTTCATTTTAACTGGGGTTGGAGTGGCTCTTATGATGGTTACTTTTATGTTAGTAATCTGAATCCTGGCTCGACCTTCAACAATTACCAAAGTGCAATTTTTAACGTATATCCTGTTAATTACAATGCTTCTTCTGTGCAGATGACATTGCAGAGTATGGACTGCTCTGTGGGAGATAATGTTCCAGTCTCTGTAATTACATACCCCATTCTGCCGGATTGGAACGTTACTGTTATGAGTTTTGTAATTGAATATGATCATGAGAATATGGCTTTCATAGATTATGAAGCTACCGGTACAATGTTGGAAGGCTCTGTAATAAACACAAATCCTATTCAACCCGGAAGCATTGCATTTACAGTTAACAGCAGCTCTGCTATAACCGGTGCTGGTACTCTTCTTAAGATTAACTTTCAACCATTGATACCGGGTAACTTTGCCTTTAACATGGCACAGGTTTCAATGAATTCATCACCTGTCACCTTGTTGAACCCGACTACCATAAACGTTACTGCTACTGTGATGGAACCTCAAAACTCAGTTATCGACTTGCTTAATGTAATGTATGTGTCTTATAATGAGATTGCATCTGTTCCATTAACTACTACATTTGTCCTGCCCACCTGGAATGTAACATCTGCCAGTTTTACATTACATTATCCATCTAACCAGGTGACATGGGAAGGTTATGACATGGTGGGAAGTCTATCAGAAAACGCTGTTATCCAAGTTGCGAATAACGGTTTGGGTGCTCTTACCTTTAACCTTAATTATTCCGGTAATCTGGTTGGAATCGGCAATTTGCTGAAACTCAATTTCAGAGCAACAGGAAATGTTGGGAATGTTTCACTGGTTACTTTAACCGTATCAGATTTTTTCTTTAACAGTATACCTGTGCTCAATCTGCAACCCGGATATATTGTGCTTCTACCTGTTACAGCCAATGAAGAAAATGTAACTCCCGTGGAAACAAAATTAAATTATGGCCCCAATCCCTTTCAAACACATACTAATTTATCCCTGCAATTGGTAAAGCCCAACCAGAAAGCAGAAATAAACATATACAATATGAAAGGGCAATTAATCAGGACATTATTCAACTCTGATTTAAAAGGCTCACAGCTTGACTTAACCTGGAATGGAAGAGATAATCAGGATAAGATTGTTCCTGCAGGAATATACCTGGCTCGTATAAAATCCGCAGATTTTAATAAAGCATTCAAACTGATTAAGCTGAAATGAAACAAGCCCTCCGCAGAGGGCTGTTTCAGGAGATGTTCAGGAGGGTTTGGGTTTATCGCTTTTCTATACGATATTCTAAAACCTGAATAACAGGCTCAAGAAAATTATTTTCAATTCTTAAAAACCGAACCAAGGTCCAACAGTAAATGTTAAACCTTCAAAAGGTGTATCAGGAGAATTCTTTAATTCATAAGATTCGGAATCTGTGTGTTTGACCTTCCAACCGCTGGTAGGACCGTAGCCATACATATAACCAACTTCACCTCTTAATGCAAGCCAGGAAAGTAAACGAACCATAATTTCAGCTCTTGGCTGAACAAGAATATATCCCTTACTCAGCTTAGCATAGGAGTTTGTGGACATAATATCCTGAGTATTTGGATTAGGATCATCATCAGTTGCAACAGGCCAGTTATAATCACCATTGGTGTGAACCAGTTCTACCGTATGAGAACCTCCGCCTATCATCAGGCCCACAGATGTGATAATATTCCTCGTAATGGGGATTCTTTTATCAAGTGTCCCACCACCAATAAACATATTGTATTTCATGCTGTTGGTATAAGACTCTGTATCTATTACCTCATTAATTTTCTTTGTATCCCAATAAAAATGGAATTGTCCGCCCAGGAACCAGTTCTTTCCCACATTGCCTTTTCCTCCGAAACCTTGAGTAAGTAATCCGTCTTCCGGGAGTTTGGAAAAGCCTATGGTTTGGACTAATTCATTAACGTCGTCCATATCAGCAGAGAACCACATTGGTATCCAGGTTCCGCCGCCGCTGCCGCCTGATAAAGCTTTCTTGCCCTGAATTTTCTTTTCAATTGTCATTGTTGGAGCTTTGGGCCGGCTGCCAAAAACAAAATCTATCCTTTTTTGTTCACCGGCACGGAAAATTGTAAGCATTACTGCATCTCCCGCACGGTAAAATGATTTTAACTTATCCAATTCTTTTAGATTAATGACTTTCTTGCTATCAATCTCCATAAGAATATCATCTTCTGCCAACCGATACTGGTAAGCTGCTGAGTTTGGGACAATACCTGTTATTAAGATACCATAGCTGTTAGGATAATTCAACTCCTGGGCTTTGGAAAAATCCAATTCAGCAGGTATAATACCAAAAAACGGAGCATCATCAGCTATTTCTTTTTCAGCTTCCATTTGAATATCAAGCTTAAGATTTTGGAGCTCTTCGATATCAGAATCAGACATATCGCCTGTTTTCTTGATGATGATTGTCTTGTTCCCTTGTTTTAATACTGTCTCATCATCACCTGCAATTAACAATACGGGCAGTAAACATATTAATAAAACTGCCATTAGTACAAATTTCTTGTTCATATTAACCTCCAGTTATTCTTTAATATTGCAAAGCATGTGCCAATTCTTTTGATTCTGCCAATAGTCTTATTTGTCAACCAATTAAGCCTTATTTCCAAGGCGAAGAAAGACGATTACAAATATCATATTGATATAAACGGGCATGTATATTTGTAAAATTGATATTGAAACCATCTGATAAAAGCATTGCTTTTTAATATGATTGCAAGGTTTAACTTGCAAAGTAATACACTGGAATATGTTGCAAAAACAAATATTGTTTGACAAATTTTGGTATATAAATTGCACTTTAATTTAGATATAAAATCCCACAGACAGGAGACAAGTATATGAAATATGCAACGACATTTTTTTTGCTTCTCATTATTGCTTCTTTTGCTTATGCGCAAAGCTCAAATCAATATCTGATTAAGATTGACCGTGCTGCACTTGGCAAATTTTATGATATAAATGATGCAACTTCTGCTGTTCAGAAATTATCAATGAAAACAGACATCTTTTATACCAGTAATAATTATATCTTAGCTATTGCAGATGAAGTACTTCTTAGGGAATTCCCCAAGAATATACTAAGCTTGCTGGATACTTTCCCACCAGAAGACAATTGGTATTTAATAACAAAACTTCCCGAGAGAGCAAACAAAGTTACAACAGATATGGGTATCATTGTTGCAAATTTTGACCAGACAATCCTGATAAAGTCAAAACTCAATGAAATTGATTTGAGCAGAACTACAGAAATGCCTTTTGTCAGGATGGATTTCACTCCCATGGTTTTTAATAATCTCAGATTGAGGGCTTCAAATCTGCCAAACAGAGTCAATTTTGGAACTTTGCTTGACCAGGTAAATGCAGACAGCATATCATGGTTTATACAACATCTGCAGGATTTTGGAACCCGATTTGCCGGAGCAGATAATCGCAGGGGTGTAGCAATTTGGATTAGAGATCAGTTCATTCGCTTTGGAATTACCAATGCATATGTAGACTCCTTTTCAGTACAGGGCTATGACCAGTGGAACGTAGTTGCTACCATCCCCGGGACAATTGCTCCAGATAAATATATTGTGATTGGTGGTCATCACGACTCCATTCTTTACGATGGCAATGATCCGATGATAGTTGCACCGGGAGCTGATGATAATGCCAGCGGTACTACTGCAACCCTGGAGATTGCCCGTGTTATGAAAGCCAATAATTATCAGCCTGAATGCAGTATCAGATTTGTAACATTTGCTGCAGAAGAAGTTGGTTTACACGGTAGTAGATTTCATGCTATGACTGCACAGCAACAGACACAGAATATTAAACTCATGATAAATCATGATATGATATCCAATTCTACCCAGAATGCAACCAACTGGTTAGTGAGGATGATGCCCTACGAAGGTTTTGAAGGTTACACCGGTTATGCGATGAGTGTTGTAGATGCACAAACAACTTTGACACCTTATGCAGGTAATTTAAACAGTGCAGGTAGTGACAGCTATTCTTTCTGGCTTTATGGTTTCCCTTCGATTTACTTCGCTGAACATGAGTTCAGTCCCTACTATCATTCTATTAATGATGTGGTTGCCAATATAAATCCTCTTTATGCAAAAGAAGTTATTAAAGCATCAACAGCTGTCTGTGTGACCTATGACCAGATCCCTTCTCCGGTTGATTATATAGATATTATGGATACCGGAACAGGAAATTCCCTGCAGGCAAGCTGGGGTACAGCACTACCGGAATCTGATATAGTATCTTACAAGGTGTATGTAACTGACGATATTAATGTGACTCCGGTTGAATATACAACGACAAGTACCACATTTATTATTCCCAATCTTGTTGACGGGACTTATTATTATATCGGTGTAGCAGCTGTTGATAATGATAACAATGAAGGCCTTGCACGTTTTGTAACTGAGACACCCCATCTTTTACCTCAAACACCCATTGGTTTTCATGATTCACCAGGTTTTCATACAGTAACTCTAAACTGGGAACCCAACAATGAACTTGATTTAGCCGGCTACAGAATATACCGTTCGACTTCAATTGACGGCCCATATTCAGAGCTTAATACAACTCCCATAACATCAACATCTTACACAGACTCGGAAGTAGCAGATATTGTTTATTATTACTATAAACTTATGGCTGTGGATCTTTCCAGCAATGAAAGCGTTCCTACAGATATTATACGTTCCAGGGCAGTAACTCTCAATCAGAGTATCCTGATAGTTGACGAAACCATGAATAACACTGGTAATACTGTCTTTGCTCCAAATGATTTATTAAGCGACCAATTTTATGATGATGCAATGCACGATTTCCAATCAGTCCAGTATGATATTGATACACAGCCGACTTTAAAACTTGCTGATATTGGTATTTATTCGTCAATTCTTTGGCATGGAAATGATTCAGGTAATCTGAATTATCCATATCTGGTAAGAGAAGAAGTTAAGGAATATCTCCAATTGGGAGGTAAAATATTGATTAGTTCATACTTCCCTTCCAAAGCTTTTGATAATAACAACAACTATCCATATACTTTTGAAAGTGGAAACTTCCTTTTCGATACCTTCGGAATTCAGCAGGTAGCATATAATACGAGTGCAAGATTCAGGTATGCTTTACCTGAGACATCAGGTTTCCCCGCCCTGACAGTTGACAGCCTGAAAACTGTTTTACCCTTAGCAGGTCATATCTATAATATCGAATCAATTGGCTCTAATGTGCTTTCACAAAACATCTATTACTATGGATCTGATTATTCAGACTCAACTTCACAGGGTATTATGAATGCAATGCCAATCGGAGTATACAATCACCAGGGTGCGGGAGAAAGCGTTGTACTCAGTTTTCCGCTTTACAATATGAAGCAAAATGAAGTGAGAACCTTAATGTACTATGTCTTTAGCCAGTTATTCGGGGAAACTGTTTCCACTGAGGATGAAAATATCACGCCTTTGTCCGGAATTATTATCACTAGTGTTTATCCCAATCCCTTCAGCAATCAGCTCAATCTGAACATACGGGGAATTAAGGTTAACAAACCTCTCAAAGCTTCCATGTTTAATATAAAAGGACAGAAAATCAAGACATTATTCAACGGAACGACAAAATCAGCAGAACAAAACCTGACCTGGGACGGTAGAGATGAAACCGGAAACTATACGGCGAATTCTATCTATTTTATAAAAGTGGAACAGGGCAGCAGGTTTGTAACACAAAAGATTATCAAACTTAAGTAAAATAGACTTTATCTGAGACGATTATTAAAGCCGGCACAATTTGCCGGCTTTTTTTTCTTTCAGCTATGGTAAACGAGAGTTGTCCGTTTTATTCTCATTTATTCCTTTACCGATTCATGGAAAATTCAAGGGAGATGCTAGGGTGATCTAAGGGTCGCACCCTTAGATCACCCTAGCATCTCCCTATAATCTCCCATGGATTGAATAAGGTAAAAGACAGGGCAATATGATAAGAATGCTGGAACTGGTGGGTGAAAGTATTATATCGGATATGAATGTAATTAAAGCATAAATCTTGACACTATGCTGTATTGCGATATTAAAGATTTATCTTATTTAGCAGAATAACGCTGCAATTAAAATATTAAAGGTGCAAAAGTAATGAATTCATTTGAACAGCAAGATGTTATCGTTATCGGTGGTGGACCTGCAGGTCTTTCTGCAGCTAAAGCAGCAGCCTCCAAAGGATTAAGCGTATTATTGCTGGAAAAAAGCCTGGAGATAGGTTATCCTGTACATACAAGTGGCGGAAGCTGGACAAAAGAATTAACAGAACTGGGAATCCCTAATAAATATATACATCCGATTTTTCACTTGGATGTACTGAGCGATAATGCAAAATTCACCATAGATTACACAAAATCCGAAATCTGTATCATCGACATCAGGGGTGTTTATCAGCATCTGGCAGAAGAAGCATCGCTTGCCGGAGGGGTAATATTAACCAATACAATTGCCAGGGAACCTATTTATGAAAACGGGAAATTATGCGGTGTAAAAGCAGTCCGGAATGGTAAACTGGTAGAATATAAAGCTAAAATGCTTATCGATGCCAGCGGATTCAGCAGTGCAATTGTAAGAAAGATGGGTATAGAAAAAAAGAACGTGAGTTATGGCAATGGAGCAGAATATGAAATTATAACCAATTCCTGGCAGCAGGATAAAACAGCAATAATGTTAGGTTCAACCTTTTCTCCCGTAGGTTATGCCTGGGTTTTTCCCTATGGCGAAAACAGGGTGAGGGTTGGAATTGGAGTTGTTGCACCTAAGAGCATGGCAAATCCTCTGGAGTTACTGGAAAATTACATGAATACAAACCATGAAATCACTCGTCAGTTAAAGCCTTATAGTATTCTGGAAGTTCATCTGGGTGCTGTACCCAATTCAGGGTATATCGAAAAGTCTTATGCAGATAATCTTATGATTGTGGGAGATGCAGCGGGTCAGGTGCTTGGTATAGCGGGAGAAGGAATCCGCCTGGCTTTGGATATCGGCAGAATGGCAGGAGAAACCGCTGCCAATGCAATTAAAGAGCAAGATACTTCAGAACGGTTTCTAAAGCAATACGAAACCCTCTGGAAAAAGAAATACGGACTCAGTATAAACTTAAATCATGCCATGAATGAGATTATTACTAATTACTCTGATGCTAAATGGGATAAAGTTATATCCATTATGAAAGATGTGGACCCTGATATAATTCTGGCTTTGATGAAAGGCAATTTTGATATGAAACTCGTTTCTATGATTCTGACCAGAAATCCAGGTTTGTTTGCCTACAATGCAATAAAAATGCTCAGGAAGACTATCTCAGGTAAATAGTCGCAGCATTGTTATATATTTACATCAGTTTCGCTTGCAATTGAACCAAAACAATAGTTAATTTTAATCAAATACTATTGAATCAGGTAAGCACATTTAGTGTTTAACAGCTTGATAATAAGCCAATTACAATTAGATAAACAGATTTATATACTCCAAATTGAAACAATTGGCTTATCTATTGCATAGATATTTATCAGATAAAACAAAGGATACAAAACATGCATAGTTATAAATTATTAATATTGGCAAAAGGTACACTCTTAAACAATTCGAGTTTCATTAATAAACATACTGTAAAAAATCTACTGAAAAATTAGGAAATTGTATGCAGATAAAATTAAAATCTTTAATCCTTGGAGTGATCCTGCTCATTCTCTCCGGAGCATTATTTGGAGCTTATCTAACATTTGAACCACAGGAAGTATTCCAGCCGAATGGTACTAAACTTGATTTGTTTGCTACAGGTGATGAATATTATAACTGGATGCACGATAAAGATGGATATACAATAAAGCAAAATGACAAGGGATGGTATGTCTATCTGGATAAAGGCTCCGGGGATGAACTGATTTTTACCAACCTGATTGTTGGCGTAGATAATCCTATAGAAAGCAACCTCGTCCCCTGGACTAATATTACCCCCCGGAAGATGGGTGAAATCAGGGAAAGTGCACAGAGCCAGATGCGCGAGATAAATAATGGTCGTGCTCCAACAATTGGTACAATTAATAATCTTGTGGTCTTTATCCGCTTTTCTGACCAGTCAGAATTCGGGCAGACTATTTCCACATATAGTTCTATGTTCAATGGTACAACAGGTAATACTATGCAGAATTACTTTAAGGAAGCATCTTACGACCAATTGAACATAAGTACGACCTTTTATCCCACTCCTTCTACAATGGTTGTTTCCTGGCAGGACACAGCACATTCAAGAAATTATTTTGTCCCATATGATGCTTCTACTAATCCCATTGGTTATAATGGAGACATACAACGTACAACACGGGAGCATTCCCTGCTTGTTGATGCAGTTAATGGTATCAGCTCACAGGTTCCTGCAGGGCTGAACCTTGACGGAGATAACGATGGTAGAGTAGATAATGTCTGCTTTATTATCCAGGGTGCAACAACAGCCTGGGCAACTTTACTCTGGCCGCACAGATGGTCATTATATTCATATACAGTCAACATCAACGGAAAACGGGTTTATGATTACAACTTTCAGCTTTCAAATTCTCTTGCATCCAGTGGTGTAGGAGTTTTATGTCATGAGATGTTCCATTCTCTTGGAGCACCGGATTTGTATCATTACAGTTATGACGGCTTTACTCCTGTTGGCGGTTGGGATATTATGCAAAGTAATTACAATCCTCCACAACACATGAGTGCTTATATGAAATACAAATACGGGCACTGGATTTCATCAATTCCCGAGTTATATACAAATGGAACATATACTCTTAACCCACTGACTTCATCGACAGGGCAGTGTTATAGAATTAATTCGCCCAATTCTGCTTCGCAGCATTTTGTAGTGGAGTTCAGAAAAAAGACGGGAACCTTTGAAAATAGCCTGCCAGGCACGGGAATGATTATTTATCGTATTGATCCATCAGAAAATGGTAATGCCGATGGTCCTCCGGATGAAGTTTATGCCTTTAGATTAAATGGTTCTCCCACTGTAAACGGGACGATTAACTCTGCAACTTTCAGTGCTGAAACAGGCAGGACATCTTTTAACAATACAACAAATCCCTATTGTTTTCTGCAGGATGGGACTCTGGGCGACATTTCCATTTCATCTGTTGGCAGTTCAGCCGGATCAACGATATCTTTTTATTATAATGTTGATAATCCACCTCTTAATCTGACAGCAGAATTGGAAAGCGGAACTGTTGTATTAAACTGGCAAAGTCCTGTTTCTGGAACACCTGACAGTTACAAGATTTACCGTGATGGCGGATATCTGGACACAACGACAAACCTGAATTATACTGATACTAATGTAGTTTTAAACAATTCGTACACATACTATGTTACTGCTATGTTTTCTAATCCCACTTCAGAAACAACTGCTTCAAATTCTGTTAATGTAACGGTACAAAATATACCAAAAATAACAATCGGAACCGGTACAGCAACCGGGCAAAGTCTGCCTATGGAGCCTTTTTACGGGTATACTTATTCTCAATCCATATATCTGCAGTCAGAAATAAATATTGCCAATAATTGTATTAAAAAAATTTCCTGGCAATACAATGGGAACAGTGCCTGGACAGATGCCATAAAAATCTATATGGGGCATACATCACTAACCTCAATCGCCAGTACATCAAGCTGGATTCCGCAGGCAAATCTCACACAGGTTTATGATGGCAATATTACAACTACAACAACTTCAGGATGGATAACAATAACATTGGATACACCATTTTACTATAATAATACGCAAAATCTTGTTATAGCAGTAGATGAAAATACATCAGGGTATCATTCAAGCTCAGATGAGTTTTATTGCACATCGGTTACGGGAAACAGAAGCATCCGTTATTATAGTGATTCCACAAATCCCAATCCCGCTTCTCCACCAACAGGAACTCTGAAAACTTACATACCCAATACCATGTTGACCTTTGACATAAGCCCTCTTATATCTGTTAGCCCGGGAAGTTTAAGCTATGGTAACGTCTATATAGGTTTAACACCAAGTCATGATTTTACTATTACCAATGATGGCGGAGGAACCTTATCAGGCAATATTACGACTCCTGCCGGGTATTCTGTATCAATTGCTGCAAGAGCGACTGAAGATGCTGATATCAGGACTGTTAAGCATGACAGGAATGTTCTAGAGTATTCATTAACAGGAGGGCAGAGTCAGATATTTACATTAGTATTCACACCTGCTTTAGCCCAAGTATACAATGGGAATGTAATTATTACCAGTTCTGACCCTGATAATCCCACTTATAATCTGGCAGTAACCGGAACAGGGGTAACACCGGTGTTTAATGCACCCACGTCTGTAATTGCTACAGTTTATCATACAGCAGTTAACTTAAGCTGGGCTGTTCCAGTCGGAAGCTCAGGAACACTGGCTGGTTACAAGGTATATCGCAACAACATTCTTATAACACCAACACCTATTACAGAGACAAGTTTTTCCAATACAGGTCTTACAAATGGCACATCTTATCCCTATTATGTGAAAGCAGTATATACAAATCCTGCCGGAGAATCAGCAAATTCTGAAACAGTTAACGCTATTCCGGTACCTCTTCCTCCTCAAAACCTATCCGGGAGTGAAGGTAATCATACCGCTGCCTTAACCTGGCAGGCACCAGCTTTGGGAACACCTGCTTATTACAAAATATTCAGGAATAGTGTTTTTATCCAAAATCAAACAGAAACAACCTATATAGACAGCAATCTGGTTAATGGAGTTTCATACACTTATTTCATCGTAGCTTATTACGATAATCCTGTAGCGCAATCAGCAGCTTCAAATACGATAAGTGTTATGCCAAATCCTGTAGTTGTAATTACAGTTGCTTCAGGATCTGTAATAAGCCAGGGATTACCTATGGAGCCTTATCAGGGCTACACATATTCTCAGTCTATTTACCTTCAAAGTGAGATTAATCACTCTAATGATGAAATTAACAGGTTATATTGGTACTTTGGAGGAGGAACAGTTTTTACTGATGCAATAAAGATTTACATGGGGCATACAGATTTATCCGCTTTTCCCAGTAACAGCAGTTGGATCCCGTTTGACAATTTAACCTTGGTTTATGACGGTTCTATAACAACAACTCAAACACCCGGGTGGATTGAAATCATACTAACCACTCCGTTTGAGTATAATAATACCCAAAATCTGGTGATTGCTGTCGACGAAAATACCAGTAACAGGCATGCAGATACGGACGAATTCTATTGTAATGCAGTTGGAACAAACAGAAGTATCGTCTTTTACAGTCTTTTTACTAATCCAAATCCTGCTTCACCGCCAACGACAGGTACTAATCTCATTACCAGGGCGTCCGTTCCCAATTTGAAGCTGCATATGACTTTTACTGATATCGTAATACCTGCTATTCCCGTCCCGCACATAAGTGTAGTATCAGAAGAGATATGCATAACCTGGGAAGCTATTACAAATGCGGTCGCATATAAAGTTTATAAATCTGAATCTGTCAATGGAGAATTTCAATTAATTTCTACGGTGATTGAGCCGATATTCTTATACTCAACAATAAGTAACGAGGCTTTTTATAAAATTGTAGCTGTATTTGATTAACCTGTTTTTCATTAAATAAATTCTTTAGATAATTAATAAGTAATTAACTGCTTATACAAGGAGACTAAACATGAGATATGTGATTCTTTTATTATTTTTACTAGCAATAATATCTTCTCTTGCTTCTGAAACGGTCAGGCTGAATAGTGGAAATAACTCAATACAAATTATATCAACATCTCCAACAGAAACATTATTACAATATAAAATATCACATTTTGAAAAGACAAAGATATTGATAGACGGAGAAGCCTGGTATCAGGTTAATATGCCCCGGGAAGGTGTTACTCAGGATAAGGGATATCCACAGCTTCCCGTATATAACAGAAGTATTATTGTTGCAGATAAAGCGAAGATGAAACTGGAAGTATATGACATTCAATATAATGATATCCCCCTACAAATTGTTCCATCCAAAGGAGTTATTACGCGTAATATTGATCCTGAAACAATTCCATATAGCTTTGATAAAATTTATTCAAGCAATGTGTTGTATCCTTCAACAATAGCAGAGCTTTCTGAACCTTATATTTTAAGGGAATTCCGGGGAATTACTATTAAGACAACCCCTTTCAGTTATAATCCTTCTACAAAAGTCCTGAGAGTTTGCACATCCTATAAAGTTCGTGTATATGAAGATGGAACGGATACTAAAAATGTTCTTACAAACAACCGCAGTTCCATCTCAAGAGAATTTGAGACACTTTATGAAAATCACTTTCTGAACTGGCAAAATTATAGATACACTCCGGTCAGCGATTCATTTGGCAAGCTATTAGTAATTTGCCACAGCAGTTTTCTAACCCAGATAGCTGATTATGTTAACTGGAAAAAGCAAAAAGGTATTGATACTGAACTTGTTGATTGGTCAACCATTTGTACAACTGCAGCTCAATTGCAAACCTATATTCAAAACAGGTACATATCTGATAATACAATTACCTATGTACAGTTGGTAGGAGATGCAGGCCAAATACCTACTTTATCAATTACTTATAGCGGCAGCACAGGAGGAAGCGACCCGACTTTTGCTTTAGTTGCTGGCAGCGATAACTATCCGGATATATTTATTGGACGTTTTTCAGCAGAGACATCTGCGCAATTGACAGCACAAATAAATAAAACTGTTGCTTATGAGAGAGATTTAACTACTTCTGCATCCTGGCTGACCCAGGCTATGGGTATTTCTGACCAGGCATCAACTCTTGGGGATGATAATGAAACAGACATCCAGCATATGAATAATATTCGGACTAAATTGCTCAATCACGGATATTCTTCAGTTGACCAGATCTATGAACCAAGTGCATCTGCAGCAACTGTGACAACTAATGTAAATGCGGGACGTGGATTTATTAATTATGTCGGCCACGGAGCAAATACTTATTGGGTTACAACCGGTTTCAGCAACTCTAACATAGATGTCCTGTCCAATGGCAATAAAACTCCCTTTATTATGGATGTTGCTTGTGTTAATGGAAATTTCACTGTTACGACCTGTTTTGCCGAAGCCTGGCTCAGAAAAGCAAATGGCGGGGCAGTTGCTATGTATGCCTCTTCAATAAACCAATCATGGAGTGCACCCATGAGAGCTCAGGACCATGCAACAGATTTAATTGTTGCAGAAACAAAATTCACTGCAGGTGGTCTTTATTACAATAGCTCATGTAATATGATGGATATTTATGGAAATACAACAGGTTCCGAAGGTGTCGGGATGTACAAATCCTGGCATATCTTTGGGGATGTCTCCCTGATGATTCGAACCAAAACACCGGTATCTATGACTGTTACTCATCCCAATCAGATATTTATGGGTGCACCCACACTAAACGTCAGCACAGGGGTAGCCAATGCTCTGGTAGCTCTGACCTACAATAATACCATATATGCCCGGGGGTATACTAATTCAATTGGAGAAGTCACTTTAACTCTTTCAGATGCTCCCCAAAGTGTTATAAGTTATACTATAACAGCCACTGCTTTTAACAGAGTGACGTATATTGGAAACATACAGCAGATTCTCAACAGTGGTCCCTATATGACAATAACAGCGGTAAATTATACTGATAGCAATAACTCTAGTCCCGAGTTTAGTGAAACCGGAAGTTTAAACTTAACTTTCCAAAATATTGGTTCTACTTCATCTACCAGTGTTATTGCTACTCTTACTTGTTCCACTCCCGGGATAAATATTACAGATAACACAGAAACTATTTCTCCTTTGGGAGCTGGTGCTTCATTAGCCACTGAAAATATCTTCTCAATCAGCATTGCCAATAACATCATAAATGGCACAACAGCATTTTTTACTGTTACAATGGCAGGCAGCAGAGAAACTTGGGAATATAATTTCTCACTTATTATCGGTGCTCCGGTCCTGACTTTTGGCAATGTAACAATCCTTGACCCCACAGGTAATAATAATGGCAGGCTGGATCCAGGAGAAACAGTCACAGCCAGTATTGCACTGAATAATACCGGCGGAGCGGCTTGTTTAAGCGGAAATTCTATTTTATCAAGTCCTACATCCGGAATAACAATAATTGCTCCAAATGCAAGCTTTGCACCAATATCAGCTGGTGGCAACACAATTCTCAATTTTACTGTATCAGCCTCTATTGGAATTGTGGATGGAACAATTGGAACACTCGTATTCAACGCTGCATCTGGAGCATATGCCTCTGCAAGGAATGAAGAGATTAGCATTGGAACCCCACCTGTAGCTATAATCGGTTCCGGCACATCAAGCACAGGAACCAGTGAAGGCGCACCCATTAATATTTGGTACAAAAGTCTACACGGACAATCTGTTTATACTGCGACAGAACTAAATGCAGCAGGTATATATGGTCCTGTTTATATAACTGAATTAGGCTTTTATATAGTATCTGTTCCTAATCTTGCTTTGCCTGATTTTATTGTTAGAATGAAGCATACAACTGCAATTAATGTGGCTAGTTGGCAGAATTCGACTAATATGGAAACCGTTTATACTAATTCTTCTTATATGCCAATTTCTGGCGGTTATGAAATGCTATCTCTGTATGTTCCCTTTTTGTGGAACGGCATTGATAATATTGTTATTGATACAGCATTTGCACCAGTAACAACCTATTCTGAAACAGGAACCGTTCAATATACTTCTGTTATTAATGGATACAGGTATGTACGACTAGATACTGCTGACCAAACTAATGTCTTTTCTGGAGGGACTATAACCACTTACAGGCCAAACCTCAGGCTTGTGTATCAGCATATTCCCGAGGAGGAGATTTGTGTAGAATGTTTAACTTCTTCAGAAGGTTTTACTTTGAATTGGAACTCAATAACTAATGCTGATGAATATAATATATACCGTTCTTCGGAATCAGGAGGTCCTTATACTCTGATAGAAACAACAACATCTACCAACTATACTGATAATGATGGTTTAGAGCATGCTTTTTACTACGTTACAGCTGTTACAAACTCTGCAGGAAAATAATTTTGTATTGGCCACCAAGCAAAAAACCGGAAGTATATGAGGTGCATAAACCAACTTTTATCAGCAGCCGTAATTGCTTGTTAATTATAGCGATAGGCATAAATTCTTGACAAGTTAGCATAAATATGCATTCTAGCATAAAAAAAATAAGGTTAAAAGATGCATAAATTCATTAAGCATATTTTTGTTTTGAGCATTATGCTCATAATTGTCAGTTCTTTAAGTGGGGCATATCTTAGGTTTGAACCGGTTGAATTAAATCAACCTGATGGTTCAAAACTCAATCTTTTTGCTACCGGTGATGAATTCTACAACTGGCTGCACGACAAAGATGGATTTACAATCAAACAAAATGATAAAGGGTGGTACGTCTATCTTGATAAAAAATCAGAGAATGAATTAATTTGTACGAACCTGATTGTTGGTAGAGATAATCCTAAAACTCTTAACCTTTCTCCCTGGACAAATATATCGCCGAATAAAATGGGAGAAATCAGAAAACAAGTTCAGAGGGAAATGAGGTTGTCAGAAAGCGGACGAGCCCCAACAAGCGGAACATTAAATAATCTTGTTGTTTTCATCAGATTTTCTGACCAGCCAGAATTTAACCAAAGCTTAACAACTTATAGTTCTTTGTTCAACGGGATTTCCGGCAATACTATGCAGTCTTATTTCAAAGAAGTATCATATGACCAATTGAATGTAAACACTAGTTTTTATCCGACTCCAACATCTATGGTAGTTTCCTGGCAAGATACAGAACACTCCCGCAGTTATTATATGCCATATAATGCCAGTACTAATCCGGGCGGATATTTAGATTCTGAACGGACTGCCAGAGAGCACAATCTTCTCGTCAATGCAGTTAATGGTATAAGCACTCAGGTACCTGCTGGGTTAAACCTGGATGGCGATAATGACGGCAAGGTGGATAACGTATGCTTTATTATACAGGGGGCTACAACTGCTTGGGCAACATTACTTTGGCCCCATAGATGGACTTTGTATTCTCAAAATGTCAGTATCAATGGAAAACGGGTATATGATTACAACTTCCAGCTTTCTAATTCTATTGCTTCAAGTGGAAATGGAGTATTATGCCATGAAATGTTCCATTCATTGGGTGCACCTGACTTATACCATTACACTTCAAACGGAATTAGTCCTGTTGGTGCCTGGGATTTGATGGAAAGTAATTCCAATCCCCCGGAACATATGTGTGCATTTATGAAGTATAAATATGGTCACTGGATATCTGAAATTCCAGTTTTAGCTAATGCCGGAAGTTATTCCATAAACTCTTTGATATCAGCTGATAATAATTGTTATCGGATTAATTCTCCGAATTCATCTTCAGAATACTTTGTAGTAGAATTTAGAAAAAAGACGGGACAATTTGAAAATAGTCTACCTGGTACAGGAATGCTGATCTACCGCATTAAAACTGATTGCGGTAATGGAAATGCAGATGGTCCCCCTGATGAAGTATATTTATACAGATTAAACGGTACACCATCTGTAAACGGAACAATAAGCTCAGCCGCGTTTAGCATTGAAACAGGAAGAACTAGCTTTAATGATAATACAAATCCTTCTTGTTTTTTATCTACAGGAGATAATGGAAACATTTCATTATCTGCGATTGGAAGCTCAGGAGGAGCATCAATCTCATTTTCCCTAAATTACATTCCACCTCAAAATCTGAATGCAATTGCATCACATGCAAAAGTATCCTTAAGCTGGCAGGTTCCCGGATACTTCATCCCAAACAGTTATAAGTTATATCGCAATGGTATCCTTTTAACTACATTAACAGGTCTGGAATATAATGATACTGATGTTACAAATGGAACATCTTACAATTATTATGTTAAAGCTGTTTTTACAAATCCTGCAGGTGAATCTGAAGCTTCTAATACTGTGTTTGCTACTCCCTCTGCTTTACAACCTCAAAGCCTTTCAGGAACTGCAGGTGATGCGATATGTACATTAACCTGGCAAGCTCCGATTTCCGGAACTCCCACAGGATATAAAATCTACCGCAATTCGGTTTTAAAGGCAACAACTACTGGTCTTAGCTTTGTTGATAACTCTGTAGTAAACAACACCTATTATTCTTATTATGTGACTGCCATATATGCTAATCCCATAGCTGAGTCAGTAGCTTCTAATTCAGTTTCACTAACTCCGGTTGATGACCTCATTCTAACTATAGGCAGTGGAAATCTCAACCAGGGTTTACCTATGACAACGGCAAATCAGTACTCATATTCTCAATCAATATATCTTCAAAGTGAAATTAACTATCCAAGTAAAAGCATAACCAAACTCTATTGGTATTATGCTGGTGGAGCTGTATATACGGATAATATCAGAATTTATATGGGTCACACTAATCTTAATGCTTTTCCATCTGCAACCAGTTGGGTTCCTTTAACCAGTCTTACCTGTGTTTATGATGGCACAATCACTACTACTTCCTCTGCAGGTTGGATTGTGCTTAATCTAAGTTCCCCGTTTATCTACAATAATATACAAAATCTGGTTATCGCGTTAGATGAAAATAATCCCGGTTTTCAGAGCAGCTATTTCTTTAATAGTTCTGTTACAGGAAATCGAAGTTTACTTTATAAGAATGACACATTAAATCCTGATCCCGCATCACCGCCTAACGGATTGTTAAGAGCATATATCCCCAATATTAAACTCTATCTCGTTTCTGTTTTTGTTCCATATATAAATGTATCTCCTGCTAATCTAAACTTTGGCGAAGTATCTATTGGTGGAACATGCCAATTAATCAGTCAAATTCAGAATACAGGTAATGCATACCTTACCGGAAATATAACTACTCCAACGGGATTTAGCATAATACAGGCAAGAGATGCAGAAGGTAGAAACTCTATGGGTTATTCAATTGCTCCCGGTCAAAGTGAAAATTTTCAAATAACTTTTTTACCATCAATAAATCAACCTTACAATGGAAGCATTACTATCACGAGTAATGATCCGTTTAAGCCACTCTCTTATATTGAATTAACAGGAATCGGCGTAGTTCCTCCAAATCTAGAATTATCGACTATCTATATGACAGAATATTTGACTTCAAACAGCAGTTCGGTTCAAACACTAAGTCTGCTTAACACTGGAGGGGGGCAATTGAATTATTCAATTCAAATAACTGATCCTCCTTTGAATATGGAGAGTCAGCGTACGGATAGATTTGTATCTCAAACAGATAGAAATATTACCTGGTTAACTTGCAGTTCTCAAAGTGGAACGATAGCAGCAGGAAATTCACACGTTTTAGATATTGGTTTTAATGCAGCAGGACTGCTTCCTGGATTGCATAGTGCTGTTATTAATATTAGTTCCAACGATCCAGCTCACCCTATACTGACTGTAACAATTGATTTGAATGTAACTATATCAAGTCCAGTTGCGCACATTTCCCGTAACGGCTACAATCTGCAGATTAGCTGGAATCCGGTACCTGGAGCAAATAATTACAAAATATACAGATGCTGTAGCTATGACGGTGTTTATCAATTTATTGAATCAGTAACTCAAACCGTTTTTACTGAATCAAATGTACTTGATTGTGCCTTTTATAAAGTCATAGCAGTTTTTGAATAGCTGGTCACCAGGTTACTAACAGATTATTGGTTTAACGAATTTCACGGTTAATTAGGAATATTTTTTGCAGACAGCAGCTATTTGCTTTAAGAATTACTGAATAAGGATAAATTATGAAAAACAAGTCATTGCTTTTGCTCTTTGTCATAGCAGTTATGGCATTACCACTCTTTGCTGTTGATGTTCGTACAGTAAAGCTTAATTCATTTGAACAAGCAACCAGATTGCTACGTGCAACGGATTCTGATTGCCTGATACATTATTCTCTTTCTGATTTAGAAGTGAGCACGATCAACACAAAGGACATAAATTTTTCCACAGTTAATGTTACAGGTTATACAAGCTCCACAAGGTTTGGGGAACCAGAATTACCACTTTTAAGAAAACTGATTTATGTTCCATTTAATGCTCAGTTACATCTTTCTATAATAAATTCGCATTACATAGATTACTCAGCTAAGGAATTAGGAATTCAACATAAATTATTACCAGCCCAACCTACGGTTTCCAAAAGTGATGACCCCGCAATGATTCCTTTTGAATATAACGCTAAGGCATATCAACAGGATAAATACAATGAAGTTCCAATAGCGAATATAAAAGAAATTGGAATTATGCGTGGTGTTCGTATCGTTGCTGTTGATTTCGAGCCGATTAAGTACAATCCTGTTAAGAATAGTTTCAGGATTTATGACGACGTCAAGGTTCAGATTGATTTTATCGGTGGTAACCTTGCTCTCAGCCGGGACATTCTGGAACGTACAGCATCTTATGAATTTAACAAACTTTATCAAAAAACTCTGTTCAACTGGCCTGAAAATGACAGAACATCTATTGTCCGCTATCCAACCAGGTATGTTATACTTGCTCCTTCAACATTTAATACTACTTTAGAATCCTTTTTCTCCTGGAAAAAGCAACAGGGATACGTTGTTACTCTTCAGAATATAGGTGCAGGTGCAGGAGAAGTAGCAAATACTACAACAGCAATAAAAGCTTATTTGCAGAACTTATGGGACACTGCTACCGGAGAAAATCCTGCCCCAACCTACCTGCTAATTGTAGGTGATACCGGTCAGGTTGTCGCAAATACCGGGGTAACAGGAAGCCACCCGACAGATTTGACTTATGTCAGGTTGAATGGTACAGATTATGTACCTGAAATGTATTATGGAAGGTTTTCTGCTACAACTACCACTGAATTACAGAATATAATTGATAAGACTCTATTATTTGAAAAAACAACTATGCCATCCACTGCTTACCTTGGAGAAACAGTTCTTATTGCGGGTGCAGATGCCACTTATGCACCAACATATGGAAATGGACAAATTAATTATGGCAGTGTCACATATTTCAATGCTACTAACGGTATTACATCCCATAATTACCTGTATCCTGCATCTGCCAGTAGTGATGCACAAATTATTGCTGATATTAATGGAGGTGTTGGTATAGCCAATTATACTGCTCATGGCAGTGAAACCGGATGGGCAGACCCGACGTTTTCTAATACAACCGTTGCTTCAATGACCAACACAAATGAATATCCCCTGATGATTGGCAACTGCTGTTTAACTAATAAGTTTGACTATGCGTCTTGTTTCGGAGAAACTTTAATACGAGCACAAAATAAGGGCGCGGTAGCATATATCGGAGGAACAAATAATACTTACTGGGATGAAGATTACTGGTGGGGCGTTGGAGCAAAAGGTACTCCTGATGGAAATGCACCCGCTTATAATGTATCAACCTTAGGTGTTTATGATGGACTTTTTCACACTCATGGTGAAGCTGTCGGTAATTGGTGCCAGACAACCGGAGACATGATTTACATGGGTAATCTGGCAGTAACCCAGGGAGCAAGTTCAAGAATAAATTATTACTGGGAGATATACTCCATAATGGGTGATCCATCCCTCTATCCTTATGTGGGGATTCCTACAGTACACAATGTGACCTATCCTTACGAATTACTGATTGGAGCAACTTCTATTACAATAAATGCAATACCTCAGTCACGTGTAGCAATCACACAAAACGGAGTATTACATGGAACAGGAATTGTAGGCACATCAGGTTCATTAACTCTAACCATAACTCCCTTCAGTTCTGTCGGAACTGCTGATATAGTAGTAACAAGTCAAAACAAGAAGACATACATCAGCACTATAGACATCATTCCAAACTCTGGTCCTTATATAGCCATGGATAGCTGGAGTTATACGGACAGCAACAACAATATACCGGAGTATGGTGAAACGGGTTATATCAATGCTACATTTAAAAATGTAGGCTCCGTAACAGCAACCGGTATTAACTGCACATTATCCACTGCCAGCTCAGGCATTATTATTAGTGATAATATTGAGACAATTGCCAGTTTAGCAGCAGGGGCAACTACGATTATAAATAATGCGTTTTCTTTTACCGTTGCTAATAATGTTTCAGACCAGGCAGAAGCAAACTTTGATCTGGCAATGGTTAGCAGCCCTGATACATGGGACAGTCAGTTTAATCTTACTGTAAATGCACCTGCATTACTATTTGGAAATCTCTCTATTTCAGACCCGACCGGAAATAACAATGGAATGCTTGATCCGGGCGAAACAGTGGATATTTCAATTGCTTTGCAGAACACAGGTCATGCTGCATCTGCAGCAGGCAGCGCTACATTAATCTGCACTACACCAGGAATAACTTTGAATGAATGGGCAGACTCATATTCTGAAATTACAGCCGGCGGGAATACCAGCCTTACTTTTAATCTGACAGCTTCAGCAGGTATGACAATAGGTGATATTGCAATTTTAGAATTTGCTGCTAATGCAGGCGCATATATTGCAGATAAAACAGAAAACGTGACAGTAGGCATTATTTTAGAAGACTTTGAAACTGGCAATTTTAATGACTTCCCCTGGTCATTTGCCGGCAATGCAAACTGGTCAATTGATAATACTAATGTTAATAGTGGAACTTATTCTGCTAAAAGTGGTACAATTACTCACAATCAGACTTCTACAATGCAAACTATACGTGTTTTAACTGCAAGTGGAAATATTTCTTTCTGGTACAAGGTTTCTTCTGAATCTGGTTATGATTATCTTAGATTCTATGTAGATGGAACTCTTAAAAATTCCTGGTCAGGTGAGGTAAACTGGACTCAAGCTACATATAATCTCTCAGCAGGAACAAGAACTCTTACCTGGACTTATTACAAAGATAGTTCTGAAGACAATGGTTCAGATTGTGCATGGATTGATGATATAATATTCCCTGCTTCCACAGCTCCAAGCATTTATAATCCACCCCAGAACTTTACTGCAGTTTCCGGTAATGGTTTTGTAAATCTAAACTGGCAAGCTCCTGCTTCGGGTACTCCCACCGGATATAAGATTTTTAAAAACAGCACTTTGTTAACGACTGTTACCGTTCTTAATTATAGCGATACTGATGTTACTAATGGTGTAACTTACAGTTATTACCTTAAGGCTGTGTACAGCGGCGGAGAGTCTGATCCTACCAATATTGTAAATGCAACTCCCGACGTTAATACCATAATAACAATCGGTTCCGGCACTACAACAAGCCAGGGGCTTCCCATCGAACCATATTATGGATACACTTATTCACAATCAATATACCTTCAAACTGATATAAATTTCGAAGGTAGTATCGGTAAGATTAGCTGGTATTATAACGGCAACAGTGCCTGGACAGATGCAATTAAGATTTATCTGGGACATACAACCCTAACCTCTTTTGCCAGTACATCCAGTTGGTTACCTTTATCTGGACTTACTATGGTTTACGATGGAAATCTGGCAACATCAACTACTGCCGGCTGGATTGAACTGACGTTAGACACTCCCTTTGATTATAACAATGCTCAAAACCTGGTCATTGCCGTAGAAGAGAATACATCCGGTTATCATTCGGGTTCAGATGAATTTTATTGTTCAACTGTTACAGGAAACAGGAGCATCCTTTTCTACAGTGACAGCATAGATCCAGATCCAGCATCACCGCCTACGACAGATTCATATCTTTATACAAGGACATCTATACCGAATGCAAAGCTGAATCTAACAGCAGTTCAAACAGATCCGGTTTTTGATTTAACACCTGCAAGCATAGACTTTGGTAATGTGTTTATCGGGAATTCTCCTTCCCATAGTTTTACCTTATCCAATATTGGCGGAGGGACATTAACAGGGCAAATTACTACTCCAAACGGTTATGCTGTTTTTGTTGCCAGAAACGGAATAGGTAAAGAGACCGCAAGATCATCTTCGGGTATCAGAAATGTACTTGGATATTCTTTAACTATGGGGCAAAGCCAGGAATACTCACTTGTCCTTTCTCCGACTGCAGTTCAATCCTATAATGGTAATGTTGTCATCACAAGTAATGATGCAACAAATCCAAGTATAAACCTGGCTGTAACAGGAACAGGTGTAACTCCGGTCTTTAATGCACCTGCTTCTTTAACCGCTGCAGCATCGCATGCGGCAGTAAACTTAACCTGGACACCTCCAACCGGAAGTTCAGGAACATTGTCCGGATACAAAGTCTATCGTAATGATGTTCTTATAACACCAACCCCAATTACTACTTCATATTTTAATAATACGGGTCTGACCAACGGAACAACGTATCAATATTATGTAAAAGCAGTTTACTCCTCTCCTTCAGGCGAATCAGCAAACTCGAATACAGTAAATGCAATACCTCTTGCTTTACCCCCACAAAACCTTATGGGCAATAGTAATAATGCATCAGTTACATTAATATGGATGCCTCCTGTTGCAGGCACACCAGCATTTTATGTTGTATTGCGTAATAATTTACCCTTTAAAACTTTAACAGAGACTACATGCATTGATAGCAGCGTTCTTATCGGCGCAACATATAATTATAATGTTAAAGCAATGTATTCGAATCCATATGCTCAATCCGCATTATCCAATACAGCTACAGTCACACCCAATGTGAGCATTACTCAGACAATTGCAGAAGGCACTCAAACAGGACAGGGATTACCAATGGAGCCTTATCAGCGCTACACATACTCACAATCAATATATCTTCAGAGTGAAATCAACCAGGCAAACAAGGCCATAAACAGGTTATATTGGTATTATGGCGGGGGGACTGAATTCACAGACGCAATTAAGATATATATGGGGCACACTGACCTTTTGGCATATCCTTCAAACAGCAGCTGGATTCCTCTCAGTAACCTGACACTGGTTTATGATGGCAATCTTACAACCACTCCCACGCCCGATTGGATTGAAATCCTTTTAAATTATCCTTTTGCTTATAACAATAGCCAAAATCTTGTTATTGCAGTTGATGACAATACCGGGACAAGATATACTGATACAGATGAATTCTTCTGCCAGGAAGTCGGAGCAGACAGAAGCCTTGTATTTTACAGCTTGTTTACAAATACAGACCCTGCTTCACCTCCGACAACAGGTACTAATCTTTATGCCAGAACTACTGTTCCAAATCTAAAACTGAACATGATTAGTGCAGCTCCACCTTTAGTTAGTATTACTCCTTCTTCTTTATACTTTAGTCCGGTTATTCTGGGCAATACATCAAACCAGGTATTGACTATCCGGAACATATCAGATCAGGCATTAACAGGAATTATATCAACTCCTGCCGGGTATACTGCTTCTCTAGATACCAGAGAGAATGATAGCAGAAATTCACTTGGATTCAGTCTGTCCATTGGACAATCTAAACAATACAATATTACCTTTGCTCCTGAAGCAGCTCAGGATTATAACGGTACTATTTCTGTTATCTGTAATGACATTTTAAATTCGACCTATAATGTTAGTATAACAGGTTCAGGTTATGTGCCACCCTCTGCCCTGTTAAATTTAACTGAACTTGAGCTTTCTCTAAGTTCAGAAGAAACTCAATCATTGGGCTTTACCATATGCAATACCGGTAGTCAGGACTTGTTATTTAATCTTGAGCTTGATGGTTTTCCTGCTTGGCTAAGTTGTTTACCAGTGAGTGGTACAGTTCAGAACAGTGTCTGCTTCCCTGTAAGTGTTGATTTTGACGCGGTAGGTATGGATACGGGAACATATTATACAACAATTATCGTCAACAGCAATGATCCGGATTTTCCTGTGCAGGAAATAGAAGTTACCCTGAATGTTTACAGAGTAAACCATGCTCCGACAATTAATCTGCCTGATTCATTTTCTTTTAATAAAAATGAATCTTTAATCCGTAACTTTGAACCATATATCAACGATTCTGATGGCGACCCTATATTCTTATCCTACTTACCAAGCAGAAATGTGAACGTATCGGTTGATAATCATGAGGTTACATTTACAGCTACGCCAAACTGGTATGGCAGCCAGGTTTATACATTTACAGTTGATGACGGACAGGCAACAGCCAGTGACTCTGTATCAGTTATCGTGTTGCCGACAGATATTCCGACCTGGTTACCGGTAATCTATCCCAACAATCCTGCTACTGTTTATGGTGTTATCACAATCGATGGAATTCCTGTTACTAATGACGATGTCATTTCTGCTTTTGCAGGAGATGAATGCAGGGGAACAGGATCTATTGTTATTGATAATGGTCAGTCTTACACAACGATGTTGGTTAATCTCAACACCTCAGGTGAAGGTGTGATATTTAAAGTTTATGATGAAAGTGCTGATATTGTCTATTCTACTCAAACTCCTCTAAATATGGCATATGGTCAGGTATTCGGTGAGATTACACCACATCCCATCAGCTTCAGTTCTCTTGTATTTATTGAAGCACCTGTAGTTACAATCCACAAAGTGACAGAAGGAATAAGGCTTAGCTGGGATGCTGTTCCAGTTGCAACTCAGTATTATGTTTACAGTTCAGTTAGTTACGATTCCGGATTTACCCAGATTGCAGTTGTTACAGCAACTGAGTTTATCGATACAAGCCTTGCTCCTGCCTGTTTCTATAAAGTTGTTGCCTCAGATGGTATAACATTGAGGGGAGGTGCAAAATGAGAAAAGTTATATTACTAACCTTGCTTATAAGTTTGCTTGCCACCGTTCTCTTTGCCCTGCCTAAAAACTGGACACAGTATTATTTTAAATTCAAAATAGATAACATGTCTGAGCTTAAAGATCTAACTCAGGTTGTATCAATTGCTAAGGTTACGGGTAATACAGTCTGGGCTTTTGCCAATGATGATGAATGGGCTGCTTTCCAGAGATTGGGATATACTGCAGAAATTCTGCCCAATCCCGGTGATGTTGTCAATCCTGATATGAGGGACGCAGGGCAGCAGACCCGTCTTTGGGATTCCTATCCC
Organism: Cloacimonetes bacterium UBA6097; assembly: GCA_002435865.1. Classification (GTDB taxonomy): domain Bacteria; phylum Cloacimonadota; class Cloacimonadia; order Cloacimonadales; family Cloacimonadaceae; genus UBA5614. The sequence continues at coordinate 185,457 of DIWV01000007.1, forward strand.
ACTTATTCTGCTTATGTGGCTCAGATGTATGCCTTTGCAACGAATTATCCCAATCTGTGCCAGATTATAGATGCAGGAACAACTGTTGGTGGCAGGAAAATCCTCTTTGCCAGAATCTCGGACAATATATCCCAGCATGAAGCAGAACCGGAAGTATTGTATTCTTCGACCATGCATGGAGATGAAACCACGGGTTATGTCCTGATGCTCCGCCTGATTGATTATCTGCTGAGTAACTATACAACGGATACCAGGGTACAGAATATGGTCAACAACCTGGAAATCTGGATAAATCCCAATGCCAATCCGGACGGAACCTATTACACAAGTGACAACTCAGTTACCGGTGCCAGGCGTTATAATTTGAATGGTTATGACCTTAACCGTAATTTCCCTGATCCATGGGTAACAAATCCATATCCTATCCAGCCGGAAACTACAATCATGACGAATCTTGGCAATGCTCATCATTTTGTGCTTTCTGCCAATTTTCATGGTGGAGTTGAGGTTGTGAACTATCCCTGGGATGGAATATACACTTTACACCCTGACAATAACTGGTTTGTTAATATCAGCAGGGCATATGTAGATTCAGTACAAGCAGTCGCACCCTCAAACTATATGGATTACCTTAATAACGGAATAACCAATGGAGCAGCCTGGTATGTAATTACCGGTGGCAGGCAGGACTGGCACATATATTTCAGACATGGCAGGGAAGTTACAATTGAGCTATCTAATGCATATATACTTCCCGCAGCAGAGCTTCCTGCTCATTGGAACTATAATTACAATTCTCTGCTGGGCTATCTGGAGAACGCCCTTTATGGTTTGCAGGGAATAGTAACTAATGGTTCCGGCACTCCTCTGGATGCAGCAATCAAGATTGTGGGAATAGATGATGCTATAAACTGTGCTGTAACAGATCCTGCGAACGGTGATTATATCAGGATGTTGCTGCCGGGAACTTATACTGTTGAAGTTAGTTCTGCAGGATATCCGACCCGCACTTTTAATAATGTAGTCATTACAGCCGGACAAAAAACAACTTTAAATGTAGTTCTGGGTCAGATTACCCAGGATATTCCTCTTACAACCGGCTGGAATTTAATCAGTTTAAATGTAGTGCCAACTAATCTGTCTGTTTCAAGTGTGTTTTCCGGCATATCAGCAAACCTGCTGCAGGTAAAAGATACTTACTCATCTTACTCGCCAGTTATGGCTGCACATTTCAATACCTTAAGCAATCTATACACCGGCAATGGCTATTGGGTAAATGTAGACAGCGGTACAACCCTGAGTGTCACAGGACAGGCTATTGACCCGGTTTTAACTGATATAAATCTGAATCCCGGCTGGAACCTGGTGGCGTATTATCCTGGTACTGCAATTGCAACAGCAACAGCATTAAGTTCTGTTTCAACCTATCTGCAGGAAGTGCGCAGCCAGACTCAATATTACATTCCGGGTGATGGAAACAGCACTTTAACTCAGCTTGCACCTAACAAGGGCTATTGGATAAAAGTATCGCAAGCCTGCACCCTTACCTATCCCGCAGCAGCAAGATAACCTTGGATAGATAACCGGCAAAACCTAATTTATGTCATTCCTGAGGTACGCGGGTCTCTCCCGTCGAAGGACGGGACAGGAATCTTACTCAGGCAAGATGCCTAAGCTACATCCCGTCATTCCCGCGCAGGCGGGAATCCAGTTCCTTTAAATAAAAAGCACGGGCAATATTGTCCGTGCTTTTCTTATTTATAGTGCAGCATTCCAATGCTGCATAAAGGTATTTTCGCAGGATTGGAATCCTACGCTACTTTAAAATCAACAGCTTCTTCGTTTCCTGATGCTAAACGGTAGTGCAGCATTCCATTGCTGCATAAAGGTATTTTCGCAGGATTTGAATCCTACGCTACTTTAAAATCAACAGCTTCTTCGTTTCCTGATGCGCATTGCCTGTAACTTTCTTCTTTAAATGCTCTTTTTTATACCTTAATTGCATGTGTTAATCTACAGCGTATTTACAGCATAATTACAGTATAGTTTCTGTATCTGAGTATACAGAAACTATACAGAAAGTATACTGCAACTATACTGCAGATATGCTGAAGATCATAAGCATTTAGTAAGGGGAAACCGGGTTCGGAAAAGTGATTGAAAGAGTGATTCCAGATTCTAAAATGTTTACCTGATAACTCTGTTGTGTGTACTTTAAAAAGATATACAAATGCGTTAATGCCCGAAGTCCATTTTGCCCATTGACTTCGTTAAAAGTTGATAATATTCGTTGGCAAAAAGGACTCCCGGAAGCTGTGATACTCCAAGCTTGCGGGAGTTCATAATTCCGACGAAAATGAAGATGGATTACATATCTCAAGGGAATTATGGACTTCGCCAGAGTTACGTTAATATAGATTTACAAAATAAACCACTATTTGAGGAAAACAACTTAGTCCGTAGGACGATACTATTTAGCCCAGCAATTCATTGCTGGGTAAAGAAATCCGCATATTCTGAGTCCGGAAGGACGACACTACGATTACACGGTAAATTAATCAACGACTTTTGTGAAGTCCATTTTGCCCTTTGGTTGTGTTCAACATTGATAGTATTCGTTAGCAAAAAGTACTCCCGGAAGCGACGAGGAAAAGATAAGATTCCTGCCTGCGCAGGAATGACAAAGAAGTCGGGGCGGTATGACATTCTTCTATGCAGGAATGACAATCAGATGGGGAAGTCTATGATTTTGGCGGAGGACAATTCAGGATTGATTAGTTCTTTTAAGATGGCGATGGCGTGTTCTTTTGCACCCAGTCCGTTTTCTGCCACGGGTCCTGTGCAGGCGGGACAACCGTCCTTGCAGGAGCAGTTTTTGACCAGTAGATAAGCTTCTTTGATAATGGTTTCGTTGATGCTATAGAGCTTTTTGCTGAGTCCGATGCCGCCGGGCACATTATCATAAATTATCACAACGGGATTACCGTTGCCGAGCGGAGAATCATCCTCAGAATGGACGCCTATGTCTGTTCTGTCGCACATCAGAAAGAACGGAGCAATGTTTCCCAAAAGATAGGAAGTGGCAGCCAAACCGCTCTGGATATGCACCTGCTGTTCTGCCAAACGATGGCATCTGCCACACAGAGTGACCAGGTTTTCAGGATGGTTTGCCATCTCAGGTTTATCAAATTTCCTGAACGGGATTACGTGATGAACATCATGCGGTTTATCGCTTTCTGCTACTCCGCAATGCCTGCACCTAAACAAATCACGGGCACGGATAGCCTGCTTGATAGTGTTCCAACTGTTTCCGTAATCGTTGGTTTGATTTCGCCATAGCCCTGAATCCTTGATGCGTTTTACTACTTCCGGGTTCAGGGAAATCCACCAGCCTTCAGTATTTAAGAATGATGGTGGTAAGTCCAGTTCGCCATATCCTATTACTTCCTGGGTAAACCAACGCAGTTTCTTGAAACCTGTAATTTCAGAAGTGACCAGGACTTTGCCATAGTACTTATTCCCTCCTGAAATAGCTTCCGATTCCAGAAGGTCGGTAAGTTCAATTTCTGTTATGCGGTTTGCCTGAGTGTAATAATTGGTGTGGATAGGTTCAATCTCTACTTTTTTGTTCTCTATATCCAGCTTTTTGACCAGCCAGGTGTCGCCATGATGCAGGTAAATTGCTTCCTCATGCGCCATCCAGAAAGCGCTGAGCTCGTCCACCATGCCAATCAGTTCGTCTTTATAGTTTATCAAATACAGTCCAGGAGCGTTTCTGATGGAGATATCACCGGCAGGATAGGTCTCCAGAATACCAGTATAGCGGTTGCCAACCTTGCGGATTTTGCCTTCTTTAAGCAGCATTTGCAAATAGGGCAGGATTTCTATAGGCGATAATGAGCCATAGTTTTCAGATTCCAGTAATGCCATTTCAAATACGGCGCAGAGCAGATGAGCTTTTAGTATTTCCGGGTTATCGGGATCGATGAGTGCCTGCTCCGGTGATTTATCCCACAAGAACTCTGGATGTGCGCAGATATACTGATCCAGGGCAGTGGAAGATGCTATCAGAGCTGCAAAGGAACTTTTACCCTTTCTGCCTGCTCTGCCAGCCTGCTGGCGTGTGGCAGAAATACTGCCGGGGTAACCGTTGAGAAAAACTGCGTCCAGGCCGCCGATGTCAATCCCTAGTTCCAATGCATTGGTAGATATGACAATATTGGTCTCACCGTCCCTGAGTTGTTTTTCTATAGCACGTCTTTGTTCAGGTAAATAACCGCTGCGGTAAGACTGTATTTTACTTTTTAGCAGAGTTTTATCCTGCAGGTAGATATATAGCATTTCAGCGCTGCGGCGGGAGATGGTAAAAAGCAGAGCCTGTGCATTGGTATCCAGAAACCTGTTTGCCATGGAAACGCTTTCAATCATTGAGCTCTTGCGGATACCCAAATCAGGATTCAGCATGGGAGGATTAATGATGTGAAAATAGCGTTTGCCATGCGGCGAAGTGTCTTTATCAATCAAACTAATCGGGTTTTCCACCAGTGTTTCCACAAATTCACGGGCATTGGAAAGAGTGGCTGAGGTAAAAATAAACTGTGGATGTGAGCCATAAAAAGCGGCAATGCGTTTCAAACGACGGATGACATTGGCAATATGCGAACCGAAAACACCACGATAGATATGCACTTCATCTATTATCACATACTTAAGATTGGCAAAGAAAGTGCTCCACATCGTATGATGCGGTAAAATTCCCAGATGCAGCATATCAGGATTGGTAAAGACAAGGCTTGCCTGCTTGCGGATAAGTGTTCTTTGACCGGTGGGAGTATCACCGTCATAAATGCCTGTGTAGTAAGGCTTCTTTCTGTTTTGTCCGGCAGAAAACAGAGCCAGGAAGTTATCAAGTTTCTGGTGCTGGTCTTGTGCCAGTGCTTTGGTAGGGTAGATGAGCAGGATTCTGGCATTGGGATTGATGCTTAGAGTTTGCATTATGGGAATTTGATAGGTGAGGCTTTTACCGCTGGCAACACCTGTGCTGACAACGATATTCCTGCCGTCCAGAACATGTTGAATTGCATCCACCTGATGTTTGTATAGTCTTGTAATCCCTGTTTTGTTCAAAGTCTGTATAACCTGTGCATCCAGATTGGGAGGAAAATCCTGCCAGACTGCTGACTGTTCAGGCAAAACCTGCTCTGAGACAAGGTTGTCTGTGTAGGATTTGGAGCTTTTCAGCTTGTAGACAAAGTCATCAATCAACATGTTAATACTTATACCTTATTTTGCTATTTAGAGACACAGAGACACAGAGAGAAAGTGAGAAAAGAGAGGTCATGATTAGTAAATCACCAGCTTGAAAGTTGAAGTGTATTTTGGTGAGTTTATCTTTAATAAGTAAATGCCTGGTTTTAAATCTGTATCATTGCCTTTGTGCCAGGTGTATTCTGTGGTTTGTTTTATGGTTTTAATGTTTTGTCCTTTTATATTAAATATAGATAAATCAAAGGGAGCTCTATCGTTGTTTTCAATTCTAAACCAGTCTTTAGCAGGATTGGGATATATTCTGAATTCAGGTTTAGGAACAATGTTTTCATCCTGATTACCAGTATTCCGGGAGATAACAATATCGTCAAAGCATAGAGCAAAAGCATCCCAGCTTACACATTGCCAGGCTAAATAGACCTGCTGACCTGTATATTCTGAAAGACTATAGATTATTTGCGTCCAATCTGCCGGAACAGCCAGCCATGGTTCTGTGGATAACGGAATAAATGATGATATTGTGTTATCGGTTGTGGAAACCAGAAACCTCATTCTTTCCAAGCCATAGTCAGCAGTATATGATCTTGCCCAGAAACTGAGTTCATAACCATTCTGGATTGTCATAGCAGGGGATATCAGCCAATCGTTATTAGGCGGGTTGGTGCTGTCTATACATAACAGCATCTTCTGTCCGTTATGTGCTGCAATATTTGTGATGGGAGGATTAGTCTGAGCCGGATTAAAGACTAACCAACTCATAGGAGTACCTTCATTCGGGAAATTGGTATTGCTGAATTGCCAGGTATTGGAATTATCCATATCGTATAATGTCCAGTCGGGTATCGAAGTTATAAAATCTGACTGATTATCAAAGCTCATCTGCCAGACAGGCAGGGAACCGGGAATTGTTACTGATACTGAGTTGGAAGGGGGAGAGATCTGATTAAGGTAATTAACTGCTTCCACCTGGTACCAGTAAGTTTGGTTTGGCAGGGCAGAAGTATCTGTAAAGTTGGTCCCGATACAGATATCTATCAATTGTTGATTCCTGAGAATCCTGTAGCTGACTATTGTACCCTGCTCAGGTGCCTGCCAATGCAGCTGAACATCCATTCCAACTGTCATTGCAGTCAGGTTTAAAGGAGCAGTCAATGTTTCTCCGGCAGTTGTAAAAGTCCAGATATCACCTGCAAATGTATTATCTCCCTGATGGGCAATTACCTGCCATCGATAGGGAGTGAGCAGAGATAAATCCATATTAGGAGTCCAGCTTTGTTCTGTCAGGTCAAATGCAACCTGCTGTAAGGTCTGGCTGGCAGGAGCAAAGAGAACATCCCAGCTATCTGCATTGCTTTGCCATAACAGGGATGTAGCAATTGATATTCCTTCAGCTGAATCAGCCGGTGTTGGTGAATGTGGTGTATAGATAATGGGTTGTATATCAATTCGCAGATTTGGCCGTACTGAGAGGGGATTATAAGGATTGTTGTTATAGGCAGGTGGAGGAGTTGCAGGATCAGGATTTATAGTCATTGTGTGAATTTCCAGGGATAGAGGTAAGGAAGTTTCAGTACAATAAAAGTCATCTCCTAAAGAACTGCTGCCCGGAGTATTTTCATCAATTGCAATAACAAGATTACCTGTTCCGGAATAGTTATAAATACTGCTTAAGGGTATTGTTAGCCAGCCTGTTCCGGGTAAAGCTGATGAAAACCACTGTTGTTGTAAATCTCCCTGAAAAACAAGCTGCAGGCTGTCAAATGGAACCCAGTCTGTCAGTGAAGTAAATCTGTCTCTGCTTACAGTTCCCAGATAGATATTCAATTGGTAATTATTTGCCAGGAAGATATTCCCACCGACTGAATATTGAAAAGCAACAGAAGAAATATAGCCACCGGAGCCTATTTCCTGTTCTGTAAAAATTGATTGTGAATACGAGTAGTTTAAAGCCGGTTCTATTGGAAGGCATTTATTTACCAATATTCCGTTTCCTATTTGGATTACAATGCCGGGAAGAGAACATGTGAACAGTATCAAAAATAATATATTTAACATTGGTTTGTAATACTTCATAAAATTAACCTCACGAAAATCAATTAAGAGGCAGGATAAAATAATACCTACAGATACCTTACTAACTGTCAAGAGAATTGTTAAATTGTAGCAAGAATAGAGGTTAGTATTAAAGAAATTAATTTTTTTCTTGACTAATTTTTGGCATAGATTTATGAGAGAATTAAACTATAGAAGTGTCTCTAAAATTTTGTAAAACATTATGGGCATTGATAAAATGACCCGATAAATTTAAACGAATTTTAAAAAAATAGCGAGGTGACAAATGAAAAAGAGATTTTATTTCTTAACATTTCTATTCATTCTTTTTTCTATTTCCGCATCTTATGCATTAACTGCAGGAGATATTGCAATAATTGGTGTTAATGCAGATGCATCAAAGAGCATGGTATTTGTTGCACTGGCAGATATACCTGCCAGCACTACCATATCTTTTACCGATAATGCCTGGAATGCCTCAACTGAAGCTTGGCGTACAGGAGAGGGCACCTTTACCTGGTCCAATTCGTCAATCACAACAAAGGGAACTGTGGTTACAATTACTATGGGTGCTCCGACTTCACCTTTTACAGTTAATGTTGGTTCTGTTACCACAAACACTAATTTCAATATGGCCACAAGCGGCGACCAGGTCTTAGCTTATGAAGGTTCGACAGCTCCGACCACAAATAGCTCAGCTCTATGGTTATATGGCTTCTCCCTGGAGAATTGGGTATGGGCAAATAACACAAATACATCAGATATTCCCACAGCTTTATCCGGAGCAAATGTTGGACTTACCAGTTCATCAACTGAAAAGGACAATGGATATTTTGCCAATGGTTCTTCTTCACAGACTTCTGTATCAGTTTCAGGAACAAAAGCTGAATTACTGGCATTATTCACAGATAATACTAAATATTACACTAATGATACAGGACCGCTAACTTTTCCTACCTATACTATAACTGTTACAACCGGTGGCGGTAACCAAGCTCCGGCAATCAGCAATATTGTTTTAAATCCTGCAGCTGATTATGTCTCAACAACAACGGTTGAGGTTTCTGCAGATATTACTGACTCAGACGGCACAGTTGATACAACACTAGTTAAATGGGGTACTTCCACAGGTACATATCCCAATACTATAAATATGTCGCTTGATTCAGGTGATACATATATAACTGATTCAGATATTCCTGCCCAAAGTGACGGAACGACCGTTTATTTCGTAGTTTATGCTGTAGATGATGCTGATGATTCCACCACTTCAAGCGAACAAAGTTATACCGTCAGGAATCCTTCTACAACCACTCTTCCTTATTCAGAGACATTTGATGCTGATTTGGGAGATTGTTATGCATATAATGTTGCAGGTACAAATCCCTGGTTCTTCGGAACTACATCAGCATCCTGCAATGGTTTTGGTGGTCAGAATCCCGAGGAACAATGGCTTGTGTTACCGGGTATAAACATGGATAACTACTCTAACGAAAGAATGAGCTTTAATAATTATGTAAAATACGGCACTATAGATACGAATAATTATTTGAAACTGTATTATTCTACAAATTATTATGGTATCGGTGCACCTTCCGGTGCTTCCTGGACAGAAATTACTTTCACCCAACCTACTACCGGTACAGTTGGAAGCACAGAGCTTTCTGCATTTTCCGGTATTCTGGATTTATCCGGTATCAGTGGAACCAGTGTTTATTTTGCCTTTAAATATTACTCTACTAATAGCCCCAGTTTATGGAGAGTAGATGATATCTCTATATATCTTGCTTCTCCGGTTATCTTGGTTGATCCTTCAACTCTTACCGGATTTACTTATGAATATGGCAGCGGACCTTCAACCGAACAGACATTCACTATCAGTGGTGCAGACTTAAGCCAAAACATCAGTATAGCTGCTTCTACCAATTATGAAATTTCTCTTACATCCGGCAGCGGTTATACAACTCCATTAGTACTTACTCAGGTTGGTGGAGTTGTTGCAACAGATACTGTTTATGTGCGTCTAAAATCCGGCTTAGCTATCGGAGATTATAATAGTGAGGTTATTACTGCTACATCTTCGGGTGCTACAAATAAAACAGTTACCTGCAGCGGTTCAGTTTCAACTCCACCCCCACCAGATCCTCCCGATGCAACTGCTCCATCAGGAATAGATACCGATAGTTTCTATGCAAATTGGGATGCTGTTTCCGGTGCAACCAGTTACAGACTGGATGTATATACAAGTGGTGGATATGCTTCAGATTTATTCTTCTCTGAATATATTGAAGGCAGCAGTAATAATAAGGTTCTTGAGATATTCAATGGAACTGGTGCTACTGTGGACTTGGGTAATTATACAGTATACCTGTATGCCAATGGGTCAGCTACTCCCACTGCTACCCTTGCAATGTCCGGTTCTCTTGCCCACAATGATGTTTATGTTATAGCCAATTCCAGCTCAAGTGCTCCATTCCTTGCTTTGGCTGATATCACGTCTGGTGTTGCCAACTTCAACGGTGATGATGCACTTGGGTTAGAGAATGAATTGACTAAAGGTTATGCTGACATTCTTGGTCAAATTGGCAGTGATCCCGGTTCTGCCTGGGGAACTGCTCCTCTGACAACAGTTAACCAGACTCTGGTCAGGAAAAGCTCTGTCACAGGCGGCGTTACATCAAATCCCACAGGTTTCCCAACCCTTTCAACCGAATGGGATGCTTATGATATTGATACAATTACATATCTTGGCTCTCATACAATGAGTTCATCTAATTATGTAAGCGGTTATCAGGACTTGAATGTCGGTAATGTAACAAGTTATGAGGTTACAGATTTAAGCTCCGGAACCACATATTACTATGTCGTAAGAGCAGTCGGTGCTTATGGTACCAGTGCAAACTCTGATGAACAGAGTGCAACTACTGATGCACCTCTACCGGTTGAACTTTCTTCTTTTACTGCTATCGTTACATCTCAGTATTTTGTAACCCTGAAATGGACTACTCAGTCAGAAACCAATATGCAGGGATATTATATATTCCGCAATAATGTTAACAGCCTTAATTCAGCTTACCAGATTCCTTCCCTGATCATGGCTACCAATACTTCTAACGAAACAAGCTATGCATTCACAGACCAGGAAGTTGAACCCGGTAATACATATTTCTACTGGCTTCAGGCAATGGAATTAAACGGAGAATCCAATTTCCACGGTCCTATCAGCGTTATTATCAACACCAACAATGATACTCCGACTCCTGTTATTCCCAAAGTCACTGAATTGCGTGATGCCTATCCCAATCCATTCAATCCTAGAACCTATATTCCTTATACGATTAAGGATGCTGGTAATGTAAAGATTGAGATATTTAATTTAAAGGGACAGGTCATCTGGAGTGAATCCCAGAATCATTCTGTACCGGGATATTATCAGACCAACTGGGATGGCAGAGACATGAACGGCAATGCTGTAAGCTCAGGTGTATATTATTACAGAATGACTTCCGGCAAATACACTTCCAGTAAGAAAGTCGTCCTGATGAAATAACTCATTAATCAATCAACTATAAAAAAGAGGCTGCCATTAAAAGGCAGCCTCTTTTTTTTTAATATATTCCTTCTGCATCCTACAGAGATTGCCCTGGTTTCTAAGGGGTATCTAAGGGGTTAGCCCTTAGATACCCCTTACATCTTCCTATAATCTCCCGGGGATAGATTTAGGAATAAGTATGTAATGATAGAACAATAATCACCTTTTAATGAATCCGGAAAGTTAAAGAATAGGTTCGTTGAAAATAATGGGGGGGGGGGATTTGTGTTTGCAGAAAAAATCACTTGACATAAAATCATTTATATTAAACAAATATCAATGTGCTCGGGAGGATTATGAGATTAACACATGTTTTAGACACAAAAAAAGTAAAACAATATCTTGAAAGATGCGCTATGTCACGTAAAATTAATTGGTTAGATAACGATAACCAATAAACAGCAATCGTATCAATTGATGCGCAATAACCTAAAATATCAAGTCTTTACTAATCTGAAATGAGATATCAACAACAAAATTTGATGAGTCTGATAAGCATACCAATTGGAATATATAATTATTTTTTAATAAAAAAAATGTTTCTTGATAAAAGGACTTTTTTGAGTTCAAATTCACTTATGTTAATAACACAAATTACAAGAAATAATCATTTACCCGGGAGAAGATATGGAGGTTAATAATATGAAAAGAGCAATATATCTGTTATTGATAATGGCATCTCTATTTATAGTTGTGCTAAATGGCAATACAAATTACTTGAATTTAACTGAAAAGGATATAACTCCGGAAATAGTTAATCAGATTATTGAATCAAACAGAAACTTACGAAGTCCTTCTTTTAATTTTACATCCATTCCATACAATTTACCTGATGCTATTGACATCAGTTCCGGCAATCAGTTTTATGAAGACATCGTCTGGATTAAGGATTTTACACGACATATCAATAATCCGGACGGAGATACATTGTATCTATATCATAGTATACCGGATACGACTCACTTTAGTATCAGCCGCTCTGTTAGTAATCCTTTAGCCTTGATATTTACTCCCAAGCCTAATTGGCATGGATCAGAATTACTTATACTTACAATTTCTGATGAACCTTTGGGAAGACCTGACAGGACGTATTCAACAGCGATTGTCCAAATCAATGTAACAGGTGTAAATGATGCACCATTATTTGTTGATTGGTCGCTAATTCAAACCCAGTTTCCTGAAGATTCTTCTTTTAGCATAGACTTTACTCCACACATAATGTGTTTGGATAGTGCACCAAGTAACTTTACTCTGTATGTTCAACAAACACAGACAACTCCTCCATATAATATTAACTTTGTACAAGATCCTGTCACCGGGCATACAGTTACTTTTACACCCAGAAACAATTATTTTGGGAATACAACATTTTTAATCACTGGCGTTGACAGATTAACAAACGCTGTTGCAGATACAACTATTACAATAACAATTACTCCGGTTAATGATGCTCCAGTGATAAACAGTATCACACCGAATAATTTAATTCAGTTAATTCCACAAAATTCAATCCTGGATTTCTCTATTAATGCTTCTGATATTGATAATCCGGTCCTAAGCTATACGTGGACATACTCAGGTGAACTAAATGGTGTGCCATTCAGTACTGTAATCTCAAATGCTGATACTGTATCTCATGTGTTTAGTTACCCAGGAATTTTTGAGGTTAAATGCGATGTGACAGACGGTGAAAATATTGTATCAAGAATATGGACTATAACTGTTCAACCGATAGGACCGCTGTTTAACCCATGGGGCAATGTCTTTTACACAGATACTTTGGTTGAGTTACTACCTCCTGCTGAATATCCCAATGCACTGATATACTATACACTGGATGGAAGTGATCCGGATCAATCTTCGAATCTGTATGTTGCAGGAAATCCGATATCTGTAAATTCCATACCGAATAATGACCATATAGTTGTTATTAATGCAATTTATTATGAGACTGATTTACCGCCTTCAACAATTATCAGTCAGACTTATCATATTACTGGTACTGTTGCAGAACCGGTATTTGATCCTGATCCCAATGTCCTATATTATGAAGAACAAAATGTTGTTTTGAATACTGCAACAACAGGTGCATCAATATATTGGACAGATGATGGCTCTGACCCCATCCCAGGAGCACCTAATACGTATCTGTATTCTGCACCGATAACTATACCTGTGATGACTACCAAACATATAAAAGCTATCGCAGTAAAAGAATATTGGTTAAATAGTAGTGTCGTTTCAGCAACGTATACTTTAGCAGATATTGTTCACATTGTGAGCCACACTTTTACTCCTGCTCCCGGTAACTATGACCTGCCTATAGGCGATTCAATTGCTGTTTCTATCGGAGATTTAGTTCTTTCTCCGGTTGATGCAGTACTGTATTATACTGTCGATAGCAGCATTCCTGACCCAACCAATGTAAATGCTCAGATTTATAATCCTTCTCAACCGATATACGTTAACTCTCCAACAACTATCCGTATAAGAGCATTTAAAACAGATTTACTCCCCAGCGACATTATTACAGCAGTATATAATGTATTAGGTCAGGTTATTATTAATACATATCCGGCTCCAAACAGCAGTATATTTGATCCGCCCCCTGGGTTTTATACAAATCCACAATTGATTTCTCTTAATGCTACTAATCCTCTGGGTGGAAACATTTATTATACGACTAATGGTTCAGACCCGGATTCTACTTCCACTCTGTACATAAATCCAATAGAGGTTAGTGCAACTGCTGAAATAAAAGCCATAGCTTATTTTACAGGATTAAGCCACAGTCCCGTTTATAATGGGAATTTTAATATTACAGGGACTGTCGCTACGCCTGTATTTTACCAAGCCAGTGGTGTTTATAACACTTCACAAGTAGTTACGATTACCTCAAATACTCCGGATTGCATAATTTACTATACAACTGATGGACAAAATCCTGATGAGACATCTACCTTATATACTTCACCAATAACTATACCTGTTGGAGTAACCACACTCAAAGCTATAGCATATAAATCCAACTGGATTCCCAGTTCTATCCGTTCAGGAACATATTACATTAATACGCTTCCTCCTCCTGTTTTTAATCGTGAAAGCGGGTATTATCGGTACTCAATCAATATTGAAATATCTACTCCATTAACACCCGAAGCCTTTATTACTTATACAATTACAACCGACGGTAGTGAGCCGGATGAACCGACAGTAACGAGTACACTTTATACAGTTCCGATTACTGTTCCTGCTAATTCGCAGATGCAGATAAAAGCCAAAGCCTTTCGTTCCGGCTGGAACTCCAGTTCCACTACATTCAGGGACTATGTCGTCACAGGAACTGTAAGTATGCCTGAATTTGCGCCTGCAGCTGGAGAATATCTCTCTGCACAAATGGTTTCGATAGTCAGTGCAACTCCCGGTTCCTCGATTCGTTATACAACTGATGGAACTAATCCCACAAATGTTTATGGTTCAGAATATATAAATCCGATTCTTGTAACTTCAGGAGTAACAATAAAAGCTATTGCTTATCTGCATCACTGGAATGATTCACCAATAGCAACGGCAGTTTATAGTATAACAGGTGTTGTAGGAAGTCCAATTTATACTCCGCCACCTGCAATTTATACTTCACCTCAGACGGTATATCTAAGTGCCACACCAAATGATGCTATGATTTACTATACCCTTGATGGCAGTGATCCTTCGGAAACAAATGGTACTGCTTATCAGCAAGGCATAGGACAGTTTATTAGTGTAAATGAATCCGTTACAATAAAAGCCAGGGCTTACAAGACAGGCTGGACGCCATCAGGTATTATTCCGGCACAATATACCATTACGGGAACTGTAGATTCACCGGTGTTCAATCCTAATCCGGGTGAATTTGCTACAACAGTTTATGTAAGAATAACAAGCACTACTCCAAACGCAAATTTCAGATATACTTTAGATGGTACTATTCCAACAGAGTCATACGGAATAATATATAGTCCTGCAGATTCCATCACAATTGCTGCGAGTTCCACTTTAAAAGCAATTGCTTATAAAACAAATTGGATATCATCTCCTGTTGTTAGTGGAAATTACAATATTAATGGTTATGTATCCAATCCAATATTCTCACCTCTGGGAGGAACATATTCTACTCCGCAAATGGTAAGCATTACTACTTTCCCGGCGAATTCTCTGATTAAATATACTCTTGATGGAAGCGATCCAAATCAAACTAACGCTTTCGTTTATCAAAACCCGATATTAGTTAATACTTCTATGACAATCAGAGCGGTAGGATTAAAAGGAAACTGGTTACCATCAGGTATTTCTGAAGCAACATATTCATTCAATGTAGCTACACCAACATTTGCACCTACTCCAGGCTCATATGCCACAAATCAAACGGTTACAATTGCCTGCAGTACTCCTGCGACTCAAATCTGGTATGCTTTTGGAGATGTTGATCCTGTTCCTAATGCAAGTAACCTTTATACTGCACCAATCCAGGTTAACCAAAATACAATAATAAAAGCTATCGCAACCAAGGCAGGATGGAATCCTTCGTTAATATCCAGAGCACAATATACCATCAATGGCGTGCTTCCTGCACCAACATTTTCTGTGCTATCGGGCACATACAATAGCGCATTCATGGCAACGATTTATTCAGTTCCGGCAGATGCAACCATCAGATATACAACTGATGGCAGTGAGCCGACTCTCACAAATGGAATAACATATACAACTCCCGTTATGATTAGTGAAAGTACTGTATTAAAAGCATATGCTTATAGAGACTCATGGCTGCCATCTGCTACCTCAACTGTTAATTATGTACTACAGGCAAGCAGTCCAACTGCAAATCCACCTGCAGGAACATATACTTCACAACAAATTGTAAGTCTCTCTACTATCACACCGGGTGCAGTTATATATTATACAACAGACGGCACTAATCCCAATCCTGGTACATCTAACATTTATTCTAATCCAATCAGCATAAATACTTCTCTGAATCTTAAAGCTATTGCTACAAAAATAAACTGGATAGCTTCACCAATCCTGAATGCGGCATATGTAATTGATATTACCCTGCCTACTGTTGCCACACCAACATTTACTCCACCCGCAAGTATTGTTTACACTTCTGCACAAGATGTGTATTTAAGCACAACAACAACTGATGCTCAAATCAGATATACAATTGACGGAACTAATCCCAGTCCAACTGAAGGTGTGCTTTATAACGGAACCCCCATATCAGTTAGCGTTTCGACATTAATTAAAGCTATCGGTTATAAAGTTGGTTACAATAATTCTGAAATAGCAAATGCATATTACATAATCGATATACCTGTTCCGCTTGTCTCTACACCGACATTTGACCCTCCTACAGGAATCTATTCATCTGCACAAAACGTTACAATAACAACCACCACTCCGGGTGCTACAATTCATTATACAACCGACGGAACAGATCCCTCGGAATCAGTTGGAACTGTTTACACAGCTCCAGTTGTTGTATCTGCTACTCAGACAATCAAAGCAATAGCATTCAGAAGCGGTTATCAGACATCATCTATTGCATCAGCAGGTTATGTAATAAATATTACAATTCCAACCGTTGATGCGCCAACCTTTAATCCCCCGGCTGGAGTATATGGTTCAGCCCAATTAGTAGAGATATCTACTCTTACCCCTGATGCTATTATTCATTATTCTGTTGATGGTTCTATTCCCAGTGAAACAACAGGAATACTATATACTACTCCAATTGTAGTTGCATCCAGTCAAACTGTGAAAGCGATTGCTTTCAAAGCTGGTTTTCAGACATCAGTTGTTTCTTCTGCAACTTATGCTATAGGAGTTGTTTTACCAGTAGTGGAAACACCTGTTTTTACTCCTCCGGAAGGACCTTATACAACAGCACAATCAATAGTTATAACCACATCAACACCTGACGCACAAATAAGATATACTATCGATGGTTCAATTCCTACAGATTTGATTGGAACTATGTATGCTACTCCGATAGATATACCACTTAATACTACACTTGTGATTAAGGCTATTGCATATAAAACAGGTTACTTCAACAGCCAACTTGCCGTAGCTACATACACTGTTACCGGTCAGGTAGCTCCAGTAGTGTTTAATCCTGTGGGAGGAAGTTATTCAACACCCCAAAATGTATTACTTACAACAGCCACTGATGCGGCAACAATAAGATATACAACTGATGGTAGTGAGCCGACAGTTGCATCAGTTCTTTATACTGTTGCTGTCAATGTTCCGTTAAACAGTACTATGACAATCAAGGCCAAAGCATTTAAAACAGGCTGGACACCTAGTACTACAACAAGTGAAACATATACTGTCACCGGACAGGTTGCCATCAGTGCTCCTGTTTTTACACCTGCTACAGGAAATTATATTAATGCAATAAGCGTTGCTTTGGGCACTCCAAATCCTGCTGACGCTGTAGTGTATTATACAACTGACGGCAGTGAACCTGGATTAACAAATGGTATGATATACAGCAATCCTTTCAGTTTAGCTAATGCTGCCACTGTTAAGGCAAAAGCATTCAAATCAGGATGGACCGATTCTGAAACTTATATTGCTGATTATGTTTTCAGTGCAGATAATCCCGGTTTTAATCCTCCCGCAGGTTCATATACTACACAGCAAATGGTCACTATTTCATCAGCAACAAATGGTGCTTCAATCCGTTACACTCTTGATGGTACAGAACCTTCAATAGTCTATGGCAGTCTTTACACTGCTCCTGTAACTATAACACAAAGCGCTGTACTTAAGGCAATTGCATATAAAGCTAACTGGATTGCTTCACAGGTCGTTGATCAAATATATATTATCAACGGTGCTTGTGCTATTCCTACTATTAATCCTTTGGGTGGAGATTATTACGATGATCAGATTATCAGTATTACAACTTATCCGGCTGATGCTACAATAAGATATACTACTGACGGAACTGATCCTTCCCCGACATCAGGATTGATTTACACAACTCCGTTCCAGATTTCAAATTCTATGGTATTAAAAGCTATTGCATTTAAAACAGGTTGGCTGGATTCGCAAATAGCATCTGAACAATATAATTTCATAGTCAGGAATCCCTTGCTGTCTTTACAACAGGGAACATATACTTCAGCTCAAACCCTCACACTCAGTGTAAACACTCCGGGAGCTCAAATCAGATACACTACTGATGGGACGATTCCTTCTTCAACGAGTGGAATATTATATTCAGCTCCGATTGATATCAGCATTTCTCAAACAATCAAGGTTATTGCTTACAAAACCGGATGGACTGATAGTGATGTTATTCAGGCAGATTACGAAATTACGGGGCAGGTTGCAGATGTGGTATTTAATCCGCTTGGTGGAATCTATACAGAGGCACAAGACATAATGTTATCTTCTGCCACTCCTGGTGCTACTATCCGTTTCACTACAGATGGCTCTGAACCCAGTGAAGCTTCAGCAAGTTTTACGGGTACAATAAATATACCGCTGAACACAGCTATGTCAATCAAAGCCAAAGCCTATAAGCCTGGCTGGATTCCCGGTAATACAATTACCCAGGATTATACTGTTACAGGTCAGGTTGCAATGCAGATGCCTGTCTTTAATCCGGTTGGAGGTGTTTATACCAGTTCGCAAATTGTATCAATAAATACTCCTGATCCTGCCGATGCTGTTGTCCATTATACAACGGATGGAAGCAATCCTACAGAAGCATCGGATATATACATGAACCCGATACAAATACCACTGAATACCAGCATGACTATTAAAACACGTGCATATAAGGACAACTGGACTCCAAGTGATATTATCACTGCACAATACACAATCACAGGCCAGGCAGCATTGACTGAACCGTTATTTAATCCTGCTCCGGGTTTATATACAGAACCAGTCAATATAAGTATTAATCAAACAACCATACCTACCGGAGCTACTTTACGGTATACTACAGATGGTTCAGATCCCAATGGAACTTCTGCCATATATACTGAGCCAATAGGTTTGGGTATTGATTCAGCTATAACAATTCGTGTGCGTGCATATCTTACAGACTGGACTCCAAGTGAAATTATTTCTGCCTCATACAGAGTAACAGGACAGGTTGTGCTAACATATCCAGTATTTGACCCTGCTCCGGGAGTATATAATACTCCTCAATCAATAACCATATCACCTCCATCATTACCAACGGAAGCTGTAATCAGGTATACTTTGGATGGTTCGGATCCTACACAGAATTCACCTGCATATATCCAACCAATTATTCTTCCGCTGGACTCTAATATTACAATTAAAGTGAGAGGCTTCTCACAGGATTGGGCAGAAAGTCCGGTAGAATCAGCAAATTATGTAATTACTGGTATCGTGGAAAATCCTGTGTTCTCTGTTGCACCAGGTTCGTATTCTGATGCTTTCACTGTAGAGATAACCTGCTCTACTGAGAATGCAGTTATACGATATACAATGGATGGAACTGAGCCGGATGAAACCTCCGAGTTATATGAAGATCCAATAGAAATTCCTGCATTGGCAATGAACCTGAATATCAAAGCCAAAGCATTTAAGGAAAACTGGATTTCAAGCAGCATAACATCTGCTACATATTCTGTGCTTTTACTGCCAGTAAACGTAAGATTAAATGCTTTCTTCGGATACATCCGCGTATTCTGGAATTCACCGGTTGAGGTCAGGACGCTGGATGGTTTTAACGTATACAGAAAGAGAATTGACCAGACGGAATATACAAAACTAAACTCCAGTCCGATTGTTACATCGGATGAGGAAATATATTTCTACGACGATTATAATGTTGAGATTAATCAAACGTATCAGTATTATGTTACTGCTATCTATGACGGGATTGAAAGTGCCGGCAGCAATGTGTCTGCGATTGAATATGTTGCACAGGAGCTTACCATAAGTTCATCATCACATATTTATCCCAATCCGGCAACAAATTCCTGTATAATCAAGGTAATAATGAATCGTAATGAAAATGTCCAGGTATCAGTAAATATCTACGATTTTACCGGCAAGGAAGTGAGAAAACTGAATATGCCGACTGTAAACAGCAATTTAATTGAATTACCATGGGATTTAAAAACTTCCGATGGTAAAAAGGTTGGAAGAGGTACTTACTTTGCCAGGGTTGTTGTTAACAACGAAATCAATAAATCATCCAAGACAATCAAGATTGCTGTAAAATAAGGAGATGACAATGAAAACGATAAATATAAAAATCACTTCAAATCATAAGAACATAAATAAGTCATCTTTTGTGTTTCAGAAATGGATAGGTATCTCCATTGCTTTTATTCTTGTTGTTTTAATGGTTCCCGTTATACTAATTGCCGACAACAACCATACAGCAGCTTACACAAATCTGGGTGTCGGAGCCAGGACAATTGCTATGGGTAATGCCGGTACTGCCACTACTACAGATGTTACTTCAGCATATTGGAATCCTGCCGGGTTGATAAGTTTAAAAGACCTTGAGCTGGCTTGTTTATACAATATAAAAATGAGTTTAGACCGCAGTTATCAATATGCAGCTATTGGGCAAAACTACGGTTTTGGAGCAATTGCACTGACCTGGGTCGGAGCAACTGTCGGAGATATTGAAGGTTATGATGAAGCAGACAATCCCACAGGTTATTTTGATAACAGTGAATATAATATCGGCTTCAGTTATGCTAATCGTTACAAAATGCTTTCTTTTGGAATAACGCCAAAGCTGTATGTATCTTCAATTGATAATGATATGAAATCCGGCATTGGGCTGGACCTTGGGCTCAAATACGATATTAACCAGTATGTAGTTGCAGGTCTGATGGCTCGTGATATAGTCGGGAGTATTGACGACGACAATATTCCTTATCAGGTTTCTTTTGGATTGGCAACATTTCCTTTTTCGGGAATTACTATTTCTGCAGATGTTGTTAAAAAGCAGGATACAGATGCTTATTTGAATTTCGGTACTGAATACTGGGCTTCAATTGGTAAAGATACGGAAGCAAATTCCAAGCTGTCAGTAGTTGAGATTAAGGAAAAAACCACCTGGCAGGATGTTCTTAAAGATACACAAACAGGTCTCAGGCTCGGATTTAACAATGGTGTTTTTGCTTGTGGAACAGGATTACGGTTTCGAAACCTTCAGCTTGATTATACATACAAGCTCAATAACAGCGAAATCTTTAGTGATGACCACTACTTGTCATTATTAGTCAGGTTCTAAATGCGGCAGAGCATTTATACAAAGGAGTTTCAGATGAAAAGGCTATTATTAATCTTGTTCCTGTTGGCAAGTCTGTGCCTGTCTTTCGGCTTGGGTATGCAAGGCAGCCGTTATGCTGATGAAGCTAAAGACTATTATCAACGGGGAGATTATGATTATGCACTAAAGTATTTCCTCCTGGCAGATAAAGCTGCTTCAGGCGAAAGGGCTGATTATCATTATTGGCTGGGAAAGACATATATAGCGCTGGAAGATACGATGAATGCCAAATCCTGGCTGAATAGTCCTGCATTGAAGTCAGATTCGGATTTGAGTGTCTTTTCCAATTCCCTGATAGAAATAATTGATGAACAGAAATACATTTTTACTAAATCTATGATATTAAACCTTCCTAAGTACATTAACAGCAGGTCTTCTGATTTTGCGCCGATAGTATCACAGGACGGCGTCAACCTGTACTTTACTTCTCTGAGGACTTCTGCAAAAGACAAAGAAAATATATGGTATTGTCCAAAGCTGAATAATGCCTGGGGAAAGCCTGTTTTTAATGAATCATTCAATACTGATAAGAACGAATCCATAGGTTCTTTCTCAAGTGATGGCAGAACGGTTTATTTAACGGGTAACTATCAGAAAGACACAATTGATGGCGACATATACGAATCTACATATTATGATAGCTGGAGCAAGCCACAGCAGATAAGTATCCTGCATTCCGACCAGTATGATGGTCAGCCTATGGTTTTTGAAGACAGTCTGATGTTCTTTGTTTCATCCCGGGAAGGTGGAATCGGCAGCACGGATATTTATGTGTCTGTGAAAAAGGGAAATGACTGGTCTGAACCTGTTAATCTGGGACCTACTGTGAATACTGGCAAAAATGAACAAACACCTTTCCTGGATTGGGATAGAAAAACTCTGTTCTTTGCTTCAGACGGGCATAACGGTTTTGGCGGCTATGACCTTTTTAAAGTTGTAAAAATTGGTAAAAGCTGGACTGATTGGTCTTTGCCCGAAAATCTTGGGATATCAATAAATTCTGTCAAGAATGACAGAAGCTTCTTTCATATTAAACACACTACGGATGCTTATTTCAGTTCCGACCGCGGCGGTGAAGGTTTCGAAAACCTTTATGGCATTAACCTTACATATGCACCCCGCTCTTTTGTGATTATGGACAAAGCAACAGGTAAGAAAACAAGAATTATTGATGGAATTGATAATGCTTCATTAAAAAAACCTATTGCAGATTTACAGATTTCCGGAAAAGTAATGGATGATGACGGAAAACCCCTCAAAGTTATGCTGGAATTCTTTTATTATGACGGAGATAAGAAACTTAGTTCTGCAGCATATTCCGGTCTGGAAGGTCTGTTCTCCCTGACTCTGCCGCATACAGATGAATTTGAGATAAATATTAATGCCGACGGTTACTTCCACTATACTAAGACTTTTAGCGTTGGTGAGGACAATGTAATTGTGCTCAAACCTATCGTCTTAGAAGCCCTAAAGCTGGAAAAAGTATTCGTTTTCAACAATATCCAGTTTATCTACAACAGCAAGATGTTGCTGAAGGAAGATTTGCCGATCCTGAATCAAATTGTATTGACCATGCTTAATAATCCCGAAGTAAAGATAGAAATAAGTGGTCATACCTGCAGTATAGGAACTCCGGAACAAAACAAAAAGCTCTCTCTGCTCCGTGCCAGGGAAGTTAGGATGTATCTTTTCAATCATGGTATAAGTATGAATAGAGTGAACGTTATGGGTTATGGGGAGTCCAAACCTATAAAGTCAAATGAGACAGCACATGGCAGAAGAATGAACCGCCGTGTGGAAGTAAAAATACTGGAAAATTAGTAAACTTCAATAAAATGAAAAAGGCTGCTTAACCAAGCAGCCTTTTTTTATTTAATTAATTCTGCAACCAAGGTTTTATGATGCAGGTAAATGTACTTTTATTATATCAATTTAGTTTTTACTTTACAAAGCCTATGGCGTCAACCTTAATCCGTTCAGCTTTGTACTTGTTCCATATTCGTATAATACGCATTTTAGTCTCCTGTTTGTGTCTTGTATTCCCACTATGCAGGAATGTGTTATAACTATAATATAATCAATTTCTGTGCCAAAACATTCTTGCTTTCCAAAGCATTGACAATCATGCATATAGGTAAAAATGAACAGGTATCAGCAAGATTAATTATCAGGATATTTATATCATTGTGATATATCTTAGTTCATTTGGATATGGATATTACATGTTATAAATCCCTTAACTTCCCTGATTGCTCTACTACTTCATTTGACTTTGGTATCCAGCTTCCAGGTATAAACCTTACCCGACCGGGATGGATACTTTTAAGGGTAACACGCCGGTTTCTAGAGATATACTCGCCTGTTTCTCGCTGATTACCTGTATACAGGCGTGTCTTATCCTTCGACTAAGCTCAGGATGACACGTAGGGATAGGTCTTGTGCCTGTCCGTAATCCCTTCTCCTTTAACACTTTGTCACCTCATCACTTTTTCCACTTTCCTTCATTTCCCTTTTATATTTTTTAATATCTTCAGCATATTTACAGCATAGTTGCAGTATAGTTTCTGTATACTTTCTGTATACCAAGATACAGAAACTATGCTGTAAATATACATTTGATATACATCAGATTAACTTCGGCTTTTAGGAAGGATAAGAGAAGAAAGAATGTTAATTGAAATCTGGGAATTACATAATTTTTTTTACAAAATAGCTCTTGACCGATTTTAATATACGTAATTTATGATATTATATAAATAGATATCAATCATTTTATATTGGATTACGTAGACAAAATGCCATAATACATGTAGTAGCTTGGAGCAAACAATGAATCAAAGAGAAGCTGTTATTCGAATTCTTGAAGAAAATAAAGGTATTGCAACATTGGGCCATATTTATCAAAATATCTTCAAGATAACTGATTGTAAATGGCAAACTAAAACTCCGGATGCAACGATACGACGAATAGTGCAAGACCAAAAGTACTTTTTTAAAATTAGGCCTGGTTTATGGGCATTGAACTCATTTAAAAATCAAATTCCTGATGAACTAATTGGAAAAAATGATACTCACGATACAAAAACTGAGGAGTATAATCACTCCTACTATCAAGGTTTACTTGTAGAATTAGGAAATATGAAGAACTATAGTACCTTCATTCCTAATCAAGATAAGAATAAGTTATATGTTTCAAATAAACTCGGGGAAATTGCTACTTTTAAGACTATACCTCAATTTTGTTATGATCAAATACTAATAAAAGCAAAAACAGTTGATGTAATCTGGTTTAACGATAGAAACATGCCTGATAGCTTCTTCGAAGTTGAGCACTCTACAAACATAGAACACTCATTGTTGAAGTTCATAGAATTACAGGATTTCAATAGTAAATTCTTCATAGTTGCTGATGGCTCTAAAGAAAGGTTATATAATAAAATAATAGAAAGTTACACATTTAAACTAATAAAGACTAGATTAAACTTTTATAAGTATCAAAGGCTTGCATCATACCACGAATTAACATCAAAACTACTCTATATTGAAAACAATTAGAGATAGTCTGTGAACTTATTAATCGAGTAACAAATATGGTTATTACTGAATTATTTGAAAACAAAACGAATAGGAAGACAATAAAATTCGAAGATAGTTATTTGGATGCTCCCAAAGAACAAAAGACACTAATATCTAAATTAGACTACCTTTTCGCTATAGGTGAGATTCATAATCTATCTCAAGACTATACTCTAGTAATGTCATTACGAGGAAGGGTACTCATTTTTAATGATTCTAGCAGTATTTCGAGATCAACTAATAAAATAGTTATGAAATTCAATTTTCCAGCAATTTATGAAGGGAAAGATAAGATAGTGATCGTTTTATTCTTAGCAAAACGAAATGTTATATCAATACATGGACACATATGTGATTGTTATAGATACTTTAATTCTATATCAAGAAAGAAAATTGAATTGATATTATGTTCACTTAAAAATAATAAAGAATTTATTTTAAAGTTATTCGAGTTTTCAGAATCAGATATTAGCGTATTAATAAAGCCAATTGAAGAAATGGCATATAAATTCATTTGAAGATCTATAAATTTCTTAAACTAATGAATATCAAATCCTCGATATAATCCAGAGTAAATTATTTTGTAAGATAGAAGCAATTGTTCTTTCTAAGAAAATTGCGATTGACATAAATTGTAGTATTGTTTTACAATAAACAAGATTTGTTAACAAGGGGATGGATGCGATGCAAAATAGACCATCTATAGAAGAATTAAGAATAGAGTTGAATGACTTGGAACTTATAGATGAATTCGCTGAGGGTAGTTATAAAACCGTCTACAGAGTAAATGTAAATAGTAGAATTGAAGCACTTAAAGTTTTGTATGTTCCTGAAATTAAAGGCGACGATAATTTGGTGCAGCAGGAGAACTATATTAAGAGAATTAATCGTGAGTTTAAATTACTAGAATCTTTACAATCTCCTTATGTAGTTAAACTTGGATCCATTAAGCAAAGAACAATTAAATTGTCTAATAGAAAATACCTTATTTATTCTGAAGAACTAGTTGGAGGAAATCCCCTTGATAAAATGATCTCTGAAAAGTACATTCCAACGATGAAAGAAGCTGCACAACTTTTATTCTGTGGGTTAGATGTTATTAAAGAAATTTGGACATATAAAACGATTCATAGAGATATTAAACCAGGTAATATTATGTTTACTGGAAATAAAACGAGGCCGTACGTTATCCTAGATTTTGGGATTGCATTTATTATAGGAGATACCCTGCTAACTTTAGTGGGTAACACACCATGTACTCCGGCTTATATAGCCCCAGAGATGCTTAAGAGTGGATTTCGAGATAATATCGATTTCAGAGTAGATATGTTTTCACTTGGTGTAACAGCATACGAATTTACCTCAGGTGTTCATCCTTTTATTAAAGACAATCAATATAATACTTTTAAAAGCATTGCAGAGGATAATGCAAAGCCATTAACGGAGTTAAGAGAAGACTTGCCACATGAATTTTGTCTGTTAATAGACCAATTATTGAAGAAAAAATCATCACTTAGACCTAATATTAATATATTAATAAACAAAATGAAGGATTTTTTATGAAATTACTAAGTCAACATGGGTTCGGGGATGGAGAAAAATCGTTAACAGGCATAGAAAATAAATACATAGATGGAATAATTTATAGTCCCAAAGATTATTCCCCTAAGCAAGTAAATAATTCCATAGAAAAAATTCTAAATATAGACGCTAAAGCTTCTTTTTATATTGATCCACAGTTTTATATAAGTCTATATGCATTAAATGATGGTATTAAGTTAGGGAAATTAACTGAATGGAATTGTTTTAAGCCTTATAGAAGAAATGATTTAGAAAATCCAGATATATTGCAGAACATTATTAAAGGTTACTTAAAATACGAAAGTAAGTTTCCTGTATCTGCTTTGATTTCCCCTAATATTTATATAACTAGATCTTTTGATTCAATTGAAGCCAGTATTGCAAAGAATTTTATCCGATATACAAAGGAAGTATATAATGCTATAAACATTAGTAATAAACCACCAGTATTCGCATCTTTGGTCTTATCTAGAGAAGCATTAATAAATAAAGAGGAATTCTTCTCATTTGTTAATGATCTAACTTCTATTGAAAATCCACCTGATGGTTATTACATAATCATAGGTTCAAGATCTTTACAATCATTATCAGATATTTTTGATGCAGATGTTATAGCTAATTGGATGTTCTTGAATTATGCACTTCGGAATAATGGTTTTATCATTATAAATGGTTTCGCAGATATATTATCCCCGTTATTAGGCATAGCTGGTGCAAATGCTTGTTCAACTGGTTGGTGGTCAAATTTACGCATGTTTTCGTTAGACAAATTTATGCCAAAACAAGAAAAAGGGAGACTCCCGGTAATAAAATACTTAAGTGCAAAGTTATTGAATAGAATTACAATACCTGAGAAATCTGCATTTTCGAGCTTTGAGAAAAGTGTCATTAATGATTTATATTGTGATGCTTTATATGACCCTGAACCAAAGAGAGCTGAGGAAGTACTCCAATGCTGGGAGACTATTTCCTTTCTCAGTAATAAATTCATATCTCAAGATATTAAAAAATCTTGTTTGGATTTTCTGGAGCATGTGAAACAAGCAAAATCAACTTATCAAATGCTTGAAAGAAGATTAATAACAACAGACTATAAGTTCAATTATGAATATTTAGATTCTTTGGAATTGGCTATAGATACTTTTATTAAGATTGCTGAATTATAATTGGGTTAACTATCTTTTTAAGTGCTGTATTGTAATACTCAGTTATATGCGCATTTCTTGGTCTTGGTGTATATATACGACAAATCTTATTTTGTTTTATATCAAATGACCAAAGACCAACTTTCAAATCCTTAAATAAACTTAAGTTTCTTTTAGCGACATTTATTTTTCCTTGTGGTAATAAAAGGATAGAAACGTTTGCAAAAAAATTATATCTGTATGCCTGCATAAGACCCTTTTTCCAATTGTTGATCTTCACTTCGAAAGCTCTAATAATAGGTTTAGATTTTAATACTGCAGTTAAAAGATCTTTATGATCTTCTACATGAATTTTCCGTATAGACAATGCAAGAATATCTGCAATACCATATCCGTTTATTTGAATTTCTTTTGATATGATAAATTCTCTGTCATTACTTTTATGAATTTTTGTCGCAATTTTATTATACTCTATGATAAAAGAGTCAACTAGGTAATCCTCCTCATGAAAATCACTTTTGTTGTAACTCGGTAAATTATTTACAGGATGCTGTGTATTTATATTGATAGTAATCATGTTTTAGTAACTCCTCTAACAAATTTACTTTGTAATACTTGTTGTTTTTGTCAATTAATTATTTTTCAAATTTGCATATATTATAGTTTTTCTATTTGACAAATATTCGGGCTTCAAAATTAATGTCATTCATTAATAAAAGCGGTTTTTAGCGCATAGCACAAACCCCTGAAATAAGCGGGGTTTATAGTTCTTTGGGAGGAACAATGTTTTATTGCCCAAACGGTGCAAGAGAATTGTACCATAGTGACCGGGCTAAAATATCCGGTCAAATTTTACAGACGAAATTACTGTCCGAAAATCAAATCGGCTACAGCTGTATCCGGATTTTTGTATTTGGCAGAGTTTTGCTGTTTTGTGGAGGTATCAGTGAGTAAAAACGATAATCGTATTCGCATTAAGCTGAAAGCCTACGACCATCGTTTAATTGACCAGTCGGTAGCCGAAATTATCAAAAGCACCCGTAATACCGGTGCCAAAGTAGTCGGACCCATTCCACTTCCTACCGATAAATCAGTTTATACGGTATTGCGTTCACCTCATGCAGATAAGAAGAGTATGGACCAGTTCCAGATGCTTGTGCACAAGAGATTGATTGATATTATCAATCCTACTGCCCAGACAACCCAGGCTCTGAAAAAACTTAGTCTGCCATCAGGTGTGCATGTAGAGATAAAGGCTAATACAAGGAGCTGACGATGTTAGGACTAATTGGAAAGAAAATCGGTATGACCCAGATATTTGATGCTGATGGCAAAGTAGTTCCTGTTACACTAATTCAAGCCGGTCCTTGTCAGGTAGTTTGTAAGATGACAGTTGAGAAGAATGGCTATGAAGCCCTTCAGATCGGTTATGAAGAAAAGAAAGAAAAACACACAACCAGACCTTTGCAGGGACACTTTAAGAAACACAATTCAAAGTTTTACCGCTATGTAAAGGAATTCCGTCCTACTATTGACCAAAGTATTGAAGAGATGAAAGAAGGCGACACAATCAAAGCCGATATGTTCAATACAGAAGACTGGGTCAGTATTACAGGCACATCCAAGGGACGTGGTTTTTCCGGTGTGATGAAACGCCATCACTTTGCAGGATTTGAGCAGAGCCATGGCGCACATGAAAGCTTCCGTGGCGGTGGTTCAATCGGTCAGTGTGCCCAACCTTCCCGTGTTTTCAAGAATGTAAAAATGGCTGGCCAGCACGGAAACAAACAATCTACTATGAAACATATGCAGATTGTGAAAATTGATGCAGAACAAAACCTGATTATGGTCAGGGGAGCAGTTCCCGGACACCGTAATGCATTGGTTTTTATAAAGAAAGAATTTTAAGGGGAGAAAGAGATGGTTAAAGCTGTTAAATTCAATAATCTTGGCGACAAGATTGATGAAATCGAACTCCCTGGCGCTATATTTGACGTGGATGTAAACAATCCAAACTCCCTGCTTCACGAAGTTATTTCCATGTATATGGCAAACCAAAGACAGGGAACAGTTCAGAAAAAGAACCGTTCCATGACACAAGGCAGCACCCGCAAGCTTTTCAAGCAGAAAGGCACCGGCAACGCACGTCAGGGAACACGCAGGACACCAGTGAGAACACATGGCGGACGCGCTTTTGCTATTCTGCCTAAGAACTGGTACCGTAATATACCCAAATCAAAAAAGCGCATGGCGCTGAAAGTCGCTTTGACTGACCGTGCCCGTGAAGGCCGTGTTTTTGTGATTGAATCCCTGTCATTTGATAAACCAAGCACAAAAAATGCCCGAGAATTGATGCAGAAAATGCTGCCGGAAAAAGGACGCAAGCTTTTGATTACAGATGGTCATCACATCCCAACCGTAAAGTCTTTTACAAATCTTCCCGATGTTATGACTGACAGAGCAGACGGTCTTTTTGCCTATGAAATATTAAAAAGCAGTTACGTCCTTATAACACAGGATGCTCTGAAAAAAGTAGAGGAGGTTTTCAAATCATGATTCATCCACGCGAAATAATCATTGCTCCTCTGGTTACAGAAAAATCCGGACACCAGATGATTACACAAAATTCATACACCTTTAAGGTGAGTGTGAATGCCAATAAAGTTGAAATCAAGAAAGCCATCGAGAGAATATTCTCGGTGAGAGTTCTTAGCGTTAATACAATTAATATGCTGGGTAAACCCAAAAAGTTAGGTAAATACAGTGGTAAGCGTCCTGATTGGAAAAAAGCCATTGTTACCCTTAAACCCGGCGATAAAATTGCAGAATTTGAAGTTTAAGGGAGATAGAAATGGGTGTTAAGAAATACAAACCGGTTACTCCTTCTCTTCGGTTCCGCACTGGTTATACTTTTGAAGAAATAACCACTAACGAGCCAGAAAAATCCTTGCTTATGCCTCTCCACAAAACAGGCGGACGCAATAATCAGGGACGTATCACATGCCGCCACAGAGGCGGAGGACATCGTCGCCACTACAGAATTATAGATTTTAAGCGGAACAAGTTTAATATTCCTGCCAATGTCGCCAGTATTGAATACGATCCCAATCGTACAGCTCGTATAGCTCTGCTCAATTATATCGATGGAGAAAAGAGATATATACTTGCTCCAGACGGACTCAAAGTTGGTGATAAGGTTTTATCCGGAAACGATTCCGTGGAAATTGCAGTAGGAAACTCAATGCCATTGGACAAAATTCCCCTCGGTTCATTTGTACATAATATTGAACTTAAGAGTGGAAGAGGTGGCCAGATTGCCAGAAGTGCAGGAACCTATGGTCAGGTTGTTGCAAAAGACGGTAATTATGTTCACGTAAAAATGCCATCCAATGACGTACATTTAATTCGTAAAGAATGTCTCGCAACTATCGGTCAGGTCAGCAATGTTGACCATAACCTGATATCACTTGGCAAAGCCGGGCGTAAGCGTTGGCTGGGAATCCGACCAACAGTGCGCGGCGTTGTAATGAATCCCGTTGACCATCCTATGGGTGGTGGTGAGGGTAGATCCTCAGGCGGACGTCATCCTGTTTCACCCTGGGGTAAACCTGCCAAAGGCGGAAAAACCCGTAAAAAGAATAAGTATTCTGACAAATATATTGTCAAATCAGAAAAGAAGAGATAAGGAGGAGCGAGTAAATGGGAAGATCAGTTAAAAAAGGACCTTTTGTTGACGGGCACCTCCAAAAGAAAGTTGAAGTTCTGAATGTTGATAATAAAAAAACTGTTATTAAGACATGGTCCAGACGTTCAACCATTCTTCCGGACTTTATCGGACATACCTTTGCCGTACATAACGGGCACAAGTTTGTACCGGTATATATAACCGAGAATATGGTTGGCCACAAGCTGGGTGAATTCTCACCTACCAGAACCTACCGTGGACACAAAGAGAAGAAAAAGGTTAAGAAATAGGAGACTATGATGGAAGCTAAAGCTACCCTACGGTTTGCACGTGGTTCTGCCCGCAAAGTTCGTCTGGTTCTTGACCAGATTCGCAACAAGAGAGTACCGGAAGCACAGAATATCCTGCGTTTATCACGCAAGAGAGCATCTGTTGCTGTGGGAAAACTTCTTGCCTCTGCAGTTGCCAATGCACATATTAAAGAACCCAAACTTGATTTGAATGAAGTCTTTGTCACCAAAGCATTTGCTGATGAAGGTCCAACCATGAAAAGATATATGCCCAGAGCTCAGGGAAGAGCATTTCTGATTAGAAAACGGACTTGCCATATCTCCCTTGAGATTCAGAACATCGAATAGGAGGATTCAGTTGGGACAGAAAATTAATCCTACCCTGTTTAGACTTGGAGTAAACAAAGATACAGAATCAATCTGGTTTGCACAGGGAACAAATTACGTCGAATCCTTACAGGAAGATATCAAAGTCCGTAATTATATAAATAAGAGACTCAGTGACAAAATGATATCACAGGTTAAGATTTTCCGCAAGACCAATTCCATCATTATTGATATCTATACTGCACGTCCGGGAATGGTCATCGGTAAAAAAGGTGAAGATATTGACAAACTTCGTAATGAGTTAAATGTCCTTATCAATAAAAGCAGACCTACACCTATTACAGTATCCATAAATATTCAGGAGATCGACAAGTTATGGCTTGATTCCAAACTTGTTGGTCATGAGATTTCCCGCCAGCTTGAGCAGCGTGTTTCATTCCGTCGTGCTATGAAAATGGCAATGCGTAATGTTTTAAAAGAAGGTGCTCTGGGAGTAAAAGTGCAGGTATCGGGTCGTCTTGGCGGTGCTGAGATTGCCAGAACAGAGCGCTATAAACAGGGAAGAACACCTTTGCACACTATCCGTGCCGACATTGATTACGCACTTGTAGAAGCCAATACAACCTACGGTGTAATCGGAATCAAGGTTTGGATATACAAAGGCGATATCCTGAATTAGGGAGTGAATCATGTTAGCACCAAAGAAAATTAAATATCGTAAACAGATGCGCGGCAGACGCAGCGGTCTGGCTTGGACAGGTTCTGATATAAACTTTGGCGATTATGGATTAATTGCCCTGGAAGATGCCTGGCTGACCAGCAGACAGATTGAAGCTGCCCGTATAGCAATAACCAGACATATGAAACGTATTGGTAAAGTTTGGATTAGGATATTCCCGGACAAACCAGTCACCAAGAAGCCGGCAGAAACACGTATGGGTAAAGGTAAGGGCGCTCCGGAATATTGGGTAGCTGTTATTCAACCCGGCAGAATTCTGTTTGAATTGGAAGGTGTGGATCTGAAGACAGCTAAAGAAGCCATGCGCTTAGCAGCACACAAATTACCGATTAGAACCCGCTTCATTGGTCGTGAAGGAGTGGAAATATGAAGACAGAAGATATTCGTGAATTAAGCGTCCCGGAGCTTAATCATAAATTAGAAGAACTGCGCACGGAATTGTTTAATCTGCGTTTTCAAAAAGCAAAAAATCTCTTGGATAAAGTAGACAGACTCAGATTAGTACGCCGGGATATTGCTCGTGTATTGACCATAATGAAACAAAAACAAAGAGCGCAGTGAGGTATAACATGTCATTGATAAAAAAGAAGATAAATCAGGGTATTGTAGTTAGTGATAAGAATGAAAAAACTATAGTAGTCAAAGTCGAACGCCAGTTCATACATCCACTTTATAAAAAGACTGTGCGCAGACACAAGAAATTCATGGCTCACGATGAAAATAGTGAAGCTCATGAAGGTGATATAGTGCAGATTACTGAATACCGTCCCATGAGTGCTCGTAAACGTTGGAATCTACATAAAATTGTAGAGAGAAAGAAGTAAGGGGTTTTGGAATGATTCAAGCTCAAACTATGGTGAATATCGCCGATAACTCCGGTGCCAAAAAAGCTATGTGTATTAAAGTATTGGGCGGCACCAGGCGTAAATATGCCTCATTGGGAGACGTTATTGTTATTGCGATAAAATCAGCCACACCTGGTGGCAAAATTAAGAAGGGTACTGTTGAAAGAGCTGTTATCGTCAGAGTTTCCAAAGAAGTTCGACGTGCAGACGGCTCTTATATCAGGTTTGAAGATAATGCAGCAGTCATTATTGATGAAAAACATGAACCCAAAGGTACCCGTATATTCGGACCAGTAGCCAGAGAATTGCGTGAACATCATTACACCAAGATAGTATCTTTGGCACCGGAAGTAATTTAGGAGGATATGATGGCAGGTTTACATGTAAAAAAAGGTGACTTGGTTATCGTCATTTCCGGACCATATAAAGGAATCAAAGGTCATGTCTTGAAAGCTTTTCCTAAGACCGGTAAAGTTATTGTGGAAAAAGTTCACATGATTAAGAAGCACGCCAAACCTTCTCAACGTAATCCACAAGGTGGGATTATTCATAAGGAAGCTCCATTGAATGCATCAAACGTGATGATTTGGAATGAGAAACTGGGAAGTGTGACAAAAGCCGTTTATGTGCTTCGTGAAGGTAAACGTGTACGGATTTGCAAGAAATCCGGTGACGAGTTATAGAGGTTTGCAGATGAATAGGATTAAAGAAAAATTTACCTCTGAAGCAAGAGCTTCATTGTCGAAGAAATTTGGATACAAGAATATGCATCAGGTTCCACAATTGAATAAAATTGTTGTGAGCATGGGAGTAGGACAAGCGACTCAGAATAAAGCTATACTTGATAATGCAGTAAAAGATATTGAAATGATAACCGGGCGCAAAGCTATAGTAACAAAAGCCCGTAAGTCTATTTCTAATTTTAAACTGCGCCAGGGAATGCCGATTGGGTGCAAAGTTACTCTCAGAGATGAAGTGATGTATGAATTTTTTGATCGTTTAATTTCAATAGTCATACCCCGCATCAGGGATTTTCACGGAGTCTCAGTTCAGGCTTTTGATGGTAGGGGTAACTACTCTATCGGTTTAAAAGAACAAACTGTGTTTCCTGAAATAGAATATGACAAGATTGATGCTATACGTGGTCTCAATATAAATATAGTTACCACTGCAAAGAGTGATGAGGAATGTCGTGAGCTTTTATCTGAGCTTGGCATGCCTTTTCAGAAACCTGAGAAATAAAAGGAGTTAGCATTGGCTAAAACATCTTTGAGAATTAAACAACAAAGAACTCCAAAGTTCAAAGTCAGAAAGTATAATCGTTGTCTTATATGCGGACGTCCAAGAGCTTTTATGCGTACTTTTGGAATGTGTCGCCTGTGTTTCCGTAAGTATGCCTCAAACGGGCAAATACCCGGTATTACCAGAGCAAGTTGGTAAACCAATAAGCTTATATATATTAAGGAGAAAAAATGAGCGTAAGCGATCCGATAGCTGATGCATTAACTAAGATTCGCAATGCATATCGTGCCGGACATACGCATGTTGTGCTTAATCACAGTCGTTTGTTAGAAAACGTTGTGAAAATTCTTACCGAAGAAAGCTACATGAACAACTATCAGGTTCTTGATAAAGATCCTGAACAGCGTATTAATTACCGTAGAATTAGTGTAAACCTGAGATACACAAATACTGGAGAACCGGTTTTAAAAGGTATTCAAAAGATATCTAAACCGGGTCGCCGTGTTTATGTTAAATCAGATAAACTTCCGTCGGTTTTCAACAATACCGGCTGTGCAATTATCTCAACCAGTATGGGGGTTATGGCTGATCGTGATGCCAGAATTAACCGTGTTGGCGGAGAATATATCTGCAAGGTTTGGTAGGAGGCAAAATGTCAAGAGTAGGTAAATTACCGATAAAGCTTCCTTCTGATGTGTCCTTTGAGGTAAAAAACAATCATGTAACTATCAAAGGGAAACTGGGTTCATTAGAATATGACCTGCTTCCCGGTATTACAGTTGAAAAGGTTGAAAATACTTTGCAGGTTAATCGCGCAGATGAAACAAAACAAATGAGAGCCATGCATGGATTAAGTCGTGCACTTATACAAAACATGGTTACAGGCGTGAGTGAAGGTTATGAAAAAGTTCTTCACGTTATAGGAACAGGTTATTCCGGAGAAGTTATAGGTCCCTGGTTAAGATTATCTCTGGGCTTTTCTCATGATGTTATGCTTCAGATTCCCAAGGGAATTACTGTTGAAGCCCAACCAGTACCAAGAACCAAAGGTTCCAAAGCCGATCTTCAGAGTATAATTCGCATCAAAGGTATTGATAAACATATGGTTGGCCAGTTCTCTGCAGAAACCAGATCTGTGCGTCCACCTGAAAACTATAAAGGCAAAGGCGTCCGTTACCACGATGAAAAAGTGGTTATCAAAGCCGGAAAAGCCGGTGCGAAGTAAGGAGACATAGCATGGTAAAAGAAAGTCATTTAATTAAAAATAGAAAACGTAATCGCAGAAGAGCTGCCATACGCAAGCATTTGAGAGGAACAACAGAACGCCCGAGAATGGTTGTATTCCGCAGCCTGAAACATATTTATGCTCAGATAGTCGACGATGATAAAGGGCAGACAATGTGTGCACTATCTACAAAATCGAAAGAATTTAAAGTTGAAACAGCGGTTAAGAAGACCGAACTGAGTTTTCAGATAGGCTTGAAACTTGGTGAATTAGCTCTTGCCAAGGGTATCACTACAGTTGCATTTGACCGTTCCGGATATAAATACCACGGTCGTGTTAAAGCGCTAGCTGATGGTGCCAGAAAAGCTGGGTTAGTCTTTTAAGGGAGGTAATAAGTGAATTATGATCAAAAGAATTATGAAGAAGAAAAACTTCTCGAAAAGATAATTGAAACCAAGCGCGTTGCTAAAGTAGTTAAAGGCGGACGTAATTTCAGTTTCAGTGCTATTGTTGTAGTAGGTGATAAAAAAGGTAATGTTGGTGTTGGAACGGGTAAAGCCAACGAAATTGTTGATGCTATCCGCAAAGCAAAAGAGAAAGCTACAAAAGCTATGTTTAAAGTACCAATAGTTAAAGGAACGGTACCTCACGAGATAGTTGCCCGTTATGGTGCAAGCAGAGTGATGATAAAACCTGCATCAGAAGGTACCGGTGTTATCGCCGGCGGTACAACACGTGCTATATTTGAAGCTGCAGGTATAGAAAACATCCTGTGCAAATCTCTTGGTTCAAACACTCCATGCAATGTAGTTAAGGCAACGATTGATGGCCTAAAGTCAATGCGTACTATTGCTGAAGTTGCAGCACTCAGGGGTAAGACTATTGCACAATTGACAGGTTTTGATCCAATTCCAATCAAGTCAGTTAACATTGAAATCCCGGTAATGTCTGCAGAACCAATAGAAACATCCTTGTCTGAGAATTCAGAGGAGGAGAAATGAAGATAAAAGTTACACAAATACGCAGCACAATTGGTCATATGGAAACACATAAACGTGTTATCAAATCTCTCGGTTTAGGAAGAATTGGCAAAAGCCGTATTCATGATGATAATCCTGTAATTCGTGGTATGATAGACAAAGTAAGATATTTAGTTAAAGTTGAGAGCATTGCTCCTGACGCTTCGTCTGTCGAATAGGAGTTTGTATTATGTTAACATTAAGTAATTTAAAAAGACCTGCAGAATATAAAAGAAAGAAACGATTGGGTAAAGGACAGGGCTCTGGCAGCGGACATCAGGCGGGACGTGGTCATAAAGGTCAAAAATCACGTGCAGGTGGAAACATTCCAGCTTGGTTTGAAGGTGGTCAGATGCCAATTCAGAGACGTTTACCCAAGCGTGGATTTAAAAACATCTTTAAAGTTGAGTATAGAATAATTAATCTGAATCGCTTACAAGACCTGGATGAAACCGAATGGGACGTAGAGAAATTTGAATCCAGAGGTTTAGTTGTATCCAAGGGCAAGAAAGCTAAGAGTCCGGTCAAGATACTTGCCGGGTCTGCAGATGACTTCACCAAAGCTGTTCACATCA
Source organism: Cloacimonetes bacterium UBA6097 (assembly GCA_002435865.1). GTDB lineage: Bacteria > Cloacimonadota > Cloacimonadia > Cloacimonadales > Cloacimonadaceae > UBA5614. The sequence continues at coordinate 222,951 of DIWV01000007.1, forward strand.
AAGCCAATGCTTTTTCAGTTAAAGCTGTTGAAGTAATTGAGAAGAATGGCGGCAAAGCGGAGGTAATCTAACTTGATTAAAACGATAGCTAATGTATTCAGGGTTCCGGATTTAAAGAAGAAAATACTCTTTACTGCTCTGTTTTTGGTATTATACCGTCTCGGCAGTTTTATACCTACACCAGGAATCAATGCTACAGCGTTGCAAGGCTTTTTTGAATCTGCCCGTGAAGGTGGAAACAATCTGTTTGGATTGCTGGACTTGTTTGTTGGTGGTAACTTTGAACGAGCATCAGTCTTTGCCTTAGGTATTATGCCTTATATAACTGCATCCATTGTGATACAGCTTTTGGGCAGCATTATACCTTATTTTGAAAAACTCAGAAAAGAAGGTGCGGACGGTCAGAAGAAGCTGAATCAGATTACCCGTTATGGTACCGTTGGTATTGCAGCTTTCAATTCTGTTGCTATTGCGCTTTGGCTGGCAAGTTTATCCAGTGGTACACAACCAGTAGTCCCGAATCCAAATTTCCTGTTTTATTTTACATGTGTAGTTACATTGATCACAGGTACTATGATAGTTATGTGGTTGGGTGAGCAGATTACTGAATTCGGTATTGGAAACGGTATTTCTTTGATTATCTTTGCCGGTATTATTGCAAGATACCCGCATGGTTTTGCCAATATGTACAGACTGGTGGTTAACGGATCTCTTAGTATAGTAAAAGCTCTATTGGCATTGCTTGTTATGGTGGCTGTTACAGCTGCGGTAATTCTTGTTACTGAAGCTGTACGCAAGATACCTGTACAATATGCCAAGCGTATTGTCGGCAGAAAAGTTTACGGTGGTCAAAGTACCTTTATACCATTGCGTGTTAATACAGCAGGTGTAATTCCGATAATCTTTGCTCAGTCAGTTTTGATGTTCCCAGCTACAATTGCTTCCTTGTTTGGGCGCAGTGGTGGTTTTTGGGAAGTAATTAAGGCCTGGCTGTCACCGGGAGCTTTCTTATATACTTTGTTGTATGTTACATTAATTATCTTTTTTGCTTATTTTTATACTGCAATAGTCCTTAATCCAACAGAAATGGCAGAGAACATGGTTAAATACGGAGGTCATATACCAGGGAAAAAGCCAGGGAAAAAGACAGCCGAATATATCAACAATGTTCTGACCAAGATAACTCTTCCAGGTGCAATCTTCTTTGCTTTTGTGGCCTTGACACCTGAGATTATGAGTGCCCGACTTGACCTGCCGTTTTATTTTGGTGGGACAGGACTAATTATTGTAGTCGGTGTGGCATTGGATACTTTGCAGCAAATTGAATCACATCTTGTGATGCGTCATTATGACGGATTTATGCGCAAGGGCAAACTACGTGGCCGCTCGAACTAACATAAGAAATTATGATTTATTTGAAATCTCCTGAAGAAATAAAGAAAATGAGACAAAGCTGTCTTGTTATAGCCAGGCTATTTGAAAGCTTAGAAAAGCTGATAAAACCAGGTGTATCAACATTGGAGATTGACCGGTTTTCAGAAGAATTTATCAGAAAGCAAGGTGCAGTACCTTCATTTAAGGGTTACACAGTTCCGGGTCTTCCCCCTTTTCCGGGTTCAATCTGTGCTTCTGTAAATTCTGTAATAGTACATGGGATACCTGCAAAAGAAAAGATATTACAGGATGGTGATATTCTTGGAGTTGATGTCGGAGTATATATGGACGGATATCATGGTGATGCTGCCCGAACATACTTTGTTGGTACTCCATCGGCTTTAGCCAAAACTCTTCTGGATGTTACAAAGAAATCACTGGAAATTGGTATAAGTAAGGCAATAGTTGGCAATCGGGTGGGTGATATATCCGGTTCGATTGGCGATTATGTTACATCGCAAGGATTTTACATTGCGGATAATTTGACCGGTCATGGCATTGGCAGAGAACTTCATGAAGCTCCACAAATTCCGAATACCGGACAAAAAGGAAAAGGACCAAGATTGCAAAAAGGTATGACTCTGGCAATAGAACCTATGGTTAATGTTGGAACCAATCGAGTCCGTGAAAATGGTTGGGAGTTTTCCACAACCGATAATTCTCTTTCTGCTCATTTTGAACACACGATATTAGTTACAGATGGGCAACCCGAAATTCTAACCAGTTTGTGAAAATGTCTGAAGGATAAGGGGAAGTAAATGGGGAAATCCGGTGTTATAGAAGTTGAAGGTGTCGTAAAGGAAGCTTTACCTAACACTACTTTCAAAGTAGAGTTGGAGAATGGGCATGAAATCCTTGCTCACAGTTCCGGTAAAATGAGAATGAATTATATACGCATTCTCCCGGGAGATAAAGTCAAAATTGAATTATCGCCATATGATTTGACCAGAGGTCGGATCACATACAGGTATAAATGATTCGGATTTATTGTAGTCCGACGAGTTCACCAACCAATCTTGTTATGATTGGTTCGTAAGCAGGAGTTATAAATGAAAGTAAAAGCATCAGTCAAAATAATCTGCAAGGATTGCAAGATTATTAAAAGACATGGAGTAATCCGTGTTATATGCAGTTCCAATCCCAAGCATAAACAACGTCAGGGATAACGGAGGAGGATAAATTTGGCACATATAGCTGGTATTGATGTACCCAAAACAAAACGAGTTGTTATTGGCTTAACTTACATATACGGCATTGGAAGGTCCCGTGCACAGGAAATTGTAAAGAAAGCTAATATCGATGAGCACAAGAAAATCTCCGAGCTCACTATGGACGAAGAAAAGTTACTACGTGACTTGGTTCAGCATGAGTATATTGTAGAAGGCGCTCTCAGAACGCAGATTGCAATGAATATCAAGCGTTTGATGGAAATAGGCTGCTATCGTGGTCTAAGGCACAAACGTGGTCTGCCAGTCCGCGGACAGCGCACTCATACAAACGCCAGAACCAGAAAAGGTCCAAGAGCCGGCGCAATAAAGAAGAAGAAATAGGAGCAGGTTAATGGCAAAGAAAGCAAGAGTTAAGAAAAAACGTGTCCGTCTCGCTTTTGACGAAGGATTGGTATTTGTGCACTCCAGTTTCAATAATACCATTGTTTCATTTGCAGATAAGGCGGGTAACGTGTTAGCCTGGTCCAGTGGCGGAAAGATTGGTTATAAAGGCTCACGTAAGAGTACTCCTTTTGCAGCTCAGTTAGCTGCTGAAGAAGTTGCAAAAGCTGCTTTGGAAATGGGAATTTCCAAGGTAGGAGTTATTGTTAAAGGTCCCGGAGGCGGTCGTGAATCTGCAATCAGGGCTATCAATGCAGCAGGATTACGTGTTTCCATGATAAAAGATGAAACACCTATTCCTCATAACGGTTGTCGTCCACCCAAGACCCGACGTATCTAAGGAGATAAAGAAATGGCAAGATATACAGGACCCAAAGCAAAACTCTGTCGTCGGTTTGGAGAAAATCTTTTTGGTACTGCAAAGTACGATAAAATATTGGGCAAAAGAAATTATCCTGCAGGACAGCACGGTAAATCATTCCGTCGCAAGGTTAGTGACTATGGAATGCATCTGAAAGAAAAGCAAAAGCTGAGGCTGATATATTGTTTAATGGAAAAGCAGTTCCATAATTACTTTGTCAAAGCTGAGAAAGCAGCCGGTGTTACCGGTGATAATTTGTTACAATTGCTGGAACGCAGATTTGACAATGTTGTTTACCGTTTAGGTTTTGCAGTTACCAGAATGCAGGCACGCCAATTTGTTACCCATGGGCATTTCACTATCAACGGTAAAAAAGTAGATATTCCGTCGTTGTTAGTTAAACCCGGTGATGTTATAGAAGTCCGTGAAAAAAGCCGTAGCAATGTCATGATAAAAGATGCTATGGACCGCACAGAAGCCACTTCACCTTATTCCTGGCTGAGTGTTGATAAAGATAAAATGAACGGTCAGTTTCTGTCGATTCCGGCTGCTTCGGAAATTCCGAATACAGTTGATGTCAGATTGATTGTTGAGTTCTACTCTAAGTAATTAGTGCCAGACTTATTTAAAAAGAGAGGAGTCTGTTTATGATGTTTCTAGAACCCTTACAAATGCCCGAGAATGTGGAAACCGAAGAATCTACATATTCCAAAACTTATGGCAAGTTTGAAATAGGTCCTTTGGAACCAGGTTTTGGTACCACAATCGGAAACACCTTACGTCGTGTCTTATTATCTTCAATTCAGGGTGCGGCGGTTCGTCACGTACGTATCGAAGGTTTACATCATGAATTTACACCCATTCCGGGTACAAATTCTGATTACATTGACTTGATTTTACGCCTGAAGCAACTTATTGTTATGTCAAATGTTGTTGATGAGGTTATGATTGAGTTGGAACACAAAGGAAAGGGTGTTGTCACTGCTGCTGAGATTAGAGAAACGGCAGAAGTTAAGATTATTAATAAAGACCTTTATCTGCTTGAAGTCACAGAAGACATTGATTTAAAGATTGAACTGTGGGTTGGCATTGGCAGGGGATATGTTCCTGCTGATAAGCAGATTGTGGAAGGCAAACCAATAGGTGCTATTCCTATCGATTCGATTTATTCTCCCATTATGAAAGTCAACTTTTCCGTTACCCATCAAAGAGTAAAGGAAAGGATGAACTATGACAAACTGATTTTGGAAGTCTGGTCGAATGGAGCATATGAGCCCAAGCATGCTTTGTTCTTGTCTGCCAAGATTCTGAAAGATATGTTCGGTAAGCTTTGCTTGTTTGAAGTTGAACCGGAATATATCCGCGACGTTCAGTTAGATCCTGAATTGGAAGAAATGGAACGCATTCTTAAAATGAGTGTCAAAGAAATTGAGCTGACTGTGCGTGCTGCAAATTGTCTGGACCAGGCAAATATTTATACAATTGGTGAACTGGTTGGAAAATCAGAACCCGAAATGCTTAAATTCCGCAATTTTGGTAAGAAATCGCTGGAAGAAATTGTCCTTAAATTAAAGAAATATGATTTAACTCTGGGAATGGATGTGGATTCAGTTTATAAGAGAATCAGTGATGCCCGCAGCCGCGGTATTCCTACTGCTGCAAACTTTTTTGCAGAAGCTGAAGTTGCTCCGGTAGAAGAGGAAGTACCTGTTGTCAAAACATCTGCTAAAACTTCCGCAAAAACTTCCGCAAAAACCTCTGCCAAGACTGCTACACCACCAAAGAAACCAATTCCCAGCACTACAAAAAAGAAGGTGAAATAATGCGACATAGACTTGAAGGAAAAAAATTCGGAAGAGAAAAAGCCCACCGGACTTCTTTGTTTCGCAATTTAGTAAAGTCCATGATTGTAAGTCCCAATGGCAGAATAGAAACCACCGTAACCAAAGCTAAATCCCTGCGTGGTTATATGGATAGATTGATTACTTATGCTAAGAAAGACACAGTCGCTTCGCGCAGATTGGCTTACAGTGTTTTGGGAAACCGTACACTGGTGAAAAGATTGTTTGAAGAAGTAGGACCCCAGATGCAGGAACGCCAGGGCGGATATACCCGTGTGCTTAAGACAGGTTATCGCAAAGGTGATTCTGCACCAATGGCAATTATTGAATTCGTAAAACCTGCTGACCAACATGAAGAGAAGAAACCTGCTGATGGCAAAAAAGCTAAAGCAGTTAAAAAAACCAAACCTGTAGTGGAAAACATCAAGGCTGCTGATTTAGTTGAAAAACCTGCTAAAGAAACCAAGACCAAGAAACAGGTTGCAGAACCGGTAGAAGATGTTGAAGTTTCTGAACCTGTTAAAGAAATCAAAGCTGCAGAACCGGTAGAAGAACAAACAGAAGAAGTTATCGAAGAGCCAGCAGAGGAAATAGCTGAAGCTGAAGAAGATAAACCTGCTGAATAATTAATCAAACATAATATTTGTATATAAAAAAGCCCTGCTCTATTGCAGGGTTTTTTTCTGCTATAATATCAATAAGAAAATATCTCTTGTCAGATTTACCAAATCTGATTTGTGATTTGTAAAGGTATTGTTGATTACTTCTGCATGGGGGAAATATGAAAAAGAGATTACTGATTGCAACCGGTGGGGGAGATTGTCCCGGTCTTAATGCCGTGATCAGGGCTATTGTAAAAAGAGCTGCTCAGGAGCATGACTGGGAAGTTTTGGGCAGCATTGATGCCTTCAACGGCATTCTGATGGAACCCATGCATTTGGTGGAACTTACAGAAGAAAAAGTAGCCGGAATCCATGTCCAGGGTGGTACGATTATCGGCACAACCAATAAAGGCGGTCCTTTTGCCTGGCCTGTTAAGAATGCCGACGGTTCTGTCAGTGAAGTTGACCGTTCTGATGATTTATTGAAAAGACTTAAGTATCAAAACATCGAAGCAGTAATAAATATCGGCGGAGAAGGTTCCCAGACCATATCCCAAAAGCTTTATGAAAAAGGCTGCCCGATTATAGGCGTCCCCAAAACCATAGATAACGATTTATCTGCTACGGACTTTACCTTTGGTTTCCAGACAGCAGTGGATGTTGCTACTGATGCCGTAGATAAGCTTGTCACCACGGCTGCCAGCCATCACCGTATCCTGATTCTGGAAGTGATGGGACGCTATGCCGGTTGGATTGCATTACATGCAGCAATTGCCGGAGGTTCGGAAGTTTGCCTGATACCCGAAATTCCATACAAGATCAGCAGTATCATGGATGCCATCAATAAACGCATCGACAGCGGTAAGGGTTTTGCCATTATAGTTATTGCAGAAGGCGCAACTCCTGTGGATGGAGATATGGTTTTTGAAAATGTAACCGATCCCGGAGCGATGCCAATTCATCTGGGTGGTGTAGCTCTCAGGCTTTCTGCACAACTCAAGGCTGCAGGCTGTGAAGTGGAAATACGGGAAACCATCCTGGGACATCTGCAAAGAGGCGGACGTCCCAATTCCTTTGACCGTATCCTTGCTTCCCAGTTTGGAATAGAAGCTTTTGAGCTTGTCTTAAAGCAGCAATGGGGTCACATGGTCGCATACCGCCATCCGGATATTGTTGCCGTTCCCTTGTTGGAAGCCATTAGCAAATACAATTACGTTGATGTGGATTCCAATCTCATCAAAACAGCCAGAGGACTTGGTATCAGTCTCGGAGATTAGTCTTTTATTACGGGAATCTTACTAACACTTGAGAGTTAATATGTGAGTCATGATTAAGGGGAGAAAATGACTGTAATCAGATTAGCCCTGCTTTTTATCGTACTTACTACATGCTTTTCTTTATTTGGCAATGCGCCGGAACCACCCTTTGAAATGGACAACCCTGAAAATTATAAAGGACTGGATGTCTGGGTTGAGGGATTCGATAAATTCAGGGACACTCAATTTTACATGGTGAATCTAAGACAAGGCATCCAATGTTCTAAGATAAGTAATAACTTTGCCAGCCTGAATTATAATGGCAAACAGGCATGTTTCATTTCCTGGGCACCTTTCCTCAAAGACTGGCAGGAGGGGCAGGTATATGGTAAAGACACTGATGAATATGACAGGTTCAGAGACACCCTTCCCATCATGTACGGGTTTTGGGTTGCAGGTAAAGAACATACTTCCTTCCGCATACGATTTAACTCCTATTACGGCTACAAAGATAAAACTACAGGAAAAAAAACACTGGTTTTTACTATTAAAAAAACAGATGTGAATTTTCCCGAAGCTCCAAAATTCATGATATTACCCGATGCAAAAACTTACAAAAATGCAAAAAATAGATATCCCTTAGGCGAAGAACCTAATGACAGGAAACCTTCATTCTTTCGATTTCTTCAGATTGAGGTAAATGGCATATATCTTTGGGTAACAGGGCACCCAAACAATCATAAAAGTGGGGCACAAAGTTATATAAGAAAACTACTTTTGGACAATCCTCATGGCCTGTACCGTGGATTAAACTCGCACATTCTTGAAAAATATGAGAGAGATAACAAGATATTCTTCATGCTATTCTTCTGCCTTGCAGCAATTGTAACTATAATAGTTGAACTCGTCGTATTATTAATGTTATTTCCATTGGTAACAGGGATGAAGGTTAAGGAAAAAGCAGGTACATTAGAAGCATCCTGTATACTGGGCACTAGTTTTACACTTATCATGCTTTGGTGGATTTGTCCGTCACTGCTGCACACGTTACCTCTTGTAACAATAAGCGGAGAGATATTTGCCTTTGTAATTGAAGCCCTGATCTATCGGTTTTTCCTTCGGATTACATACAGGCAGGCTTATATTCTTTCTTTTGCCTGCAACGCTGCATCCTATCTGATAGGTTTGGCAATAATCCCAAACATAAAATTCTTATTCTGATGGTTTAGAAAGAAATTACTTGGTTTAGGTATCGGTGTATAGTTGAAAACATCAATTATCAGTGCAAACAGCATAAAAACAGATTACCGTCTGGAATTGCTCTCAACAGCAATCTATCTTTCCTATCTTGATGAGAAGAGCTTTGTCGTAAGTCAGAGTGACTTAGGTTCTTCAGCTATCAATGAGCGGTTTGCAGATTTTGTGAATCATCCTGCCGTCACGGAATATCCCAGATTATGGGAACTTGGATTATGGTGGGGAGAAGTTCCGCGTCTTGCTCTGTTTTTAACAGATGATATTCATCTCATGGAAGAGTATAAACTGGAAGACGGATTCTATAAGATTATTGAAAATGCTTTTGATACTTTGATAGAGTATGTGGCTCACCTGCGTGATTTTGACCTGAAAAGCAATTTTCCTGACTATTACAAAACTACCTTACAAGAAAACATGGAGTTTAGAAAAATACTAAACGATTCGATAACAAATCATCCTTATAATGAAATCCTTGAAGATTATACAGGACTAAAATTTGATAACACACACATTGTTCTTATGAACATACTAAAGTGTTCAATCGGAGTATGGACTGGTAGTTCTGTTAATAGGAATATTTATAGTTTTTGCGGGAGTTACTGGCTGCAGGTTGCCCAGGGTAATAAAAGTCTTGAAAGAGTGCTTTTTTCAATAATCTGGCATGAATTCCTGCATTCTGTTATTAATCCTCTGTCTGATAATTTGTTCCCAGATGGATTGGTGACAACAGAAGAACAATCAGTATGGTATTGTGCCTTGAATGAAAGCATTATCTGGGCTATTACTCACCGCCTTTGCGTCCAAAACGATATTGTCAAAAGTTCAGACAATGCCTGGTATTTTGAAAATGCCCTACGAAACAAAGCCCCAAAGACAGAAGCTATGTATAACCTGCTGTTACAATATGAAGCTGACAGAAAAAGCTTTAATACCATTGCAGACTTTTATCCTCAACTCCAAAAGGAATTTGGACAACCCCCTGATTAAATTACTCAGTTTCATACTATAATCTCAAATCAAAAACAAATCCGGCAGGACGATACTATGTAAACCGGTACGTAAGTGCCGGATCAGCTATCGCACTCATTCGAGTCCGCAGGTTGGAACTAAGAAGATCCTCAATTCTCTCTTATTAGTTGCAGTATACTTGCAGTATAGTTTCTGTATACTTGCAGTATACTTTCTGTATACTAAGATACAGAAACTATACTGTAAATATGCTGTTAATATACTTTTGATATATACATGCAATTGAGAGAGAAATAATCGGTGAATGAGAACTTCTTATGGTGTTATTAGCAATTCCTTCTGCAGATACTAAGTCTAACGCTCGTTTTATAACCATAAGTATTTAACAGATTGACGGTTATAGCCCTCTCAGGAAGATGGCGACAAATCTGAATAAAACATAGGACACAAAATGCATAAAATCAAGAACATAGCCATTATAGCACACGTTGACCATGGCAAAACAACACTTGTCGATGCGATTCTTCGCCAGGCAGGTGTTTTCAGAAGTAACGAGAAACTCATAGAAAGAGTCATGGACTCTAATGACATAGAAAAAGAACGCGGAATCACTATCTTTTCCAAAAGCGCATCACTTGTTTATAAAAATTACAAAATTAATATAGTAGATACTCCCGGTCACTCCGATTTTGGCGGTGAAGTACAGCGTATCATGAAAATGGTTGATTGCGTGCTGTTGATTGTTGATGCCTTTGAAGGTCCTATGCCCCAGACCAAGTATGTGCTCAAAAACGCTCTGGAACTGGGTCTTAAACCCATAGTCGTGATTAATAAAATTGACCGTCATAATGCCCGTGCACACGATGTTTTAGATATGATATTTGACCTTTTCATCGAGCTGAATGCACATCATGAACAGCTTGATTTTCCTGTGATATACACTTCTGCCAAAGAAGGTTACGCAGTAAATGAACTAACCGACGAGAAAGAGAATATCTTCCCGTTGCTGGATATGATAATCAAAGAAGTTCCCGATGCGGTCGGCGATAGGAAACACCCGTTCCAGATGCTGGTTTCTGCCATAGAATATGACAATTATTTGGGGAAAATGGGCACAGGCAAGATTCAGAACGGAGTTTTGCATCAGGGAGAAGAAGTTCTTCTGCTCAAGCGCAATGACGAGAAAAAGCTCTATAAGGTGACCAATATTTTTACTTATGACGGACTTCACAAAAAAGAAATTAAGACCGCTTATGCCGGAGACATCATTCTGGTTGCCGGACTTGAAGACATTGATGTGGGTGAAACCGTTGCCAACAAAGACAATCCGATTCCGCTCGAAAGCATCAGTATTGACGAGCCGACCATTGCCATAGAGTTTATGATAAACGATTCCCCGTTTCTGGGCAGAAGCGGTAAATGGGTCACTTCCAATAAGATATGGGAGCGTTTGCAAAAAGAATTGCAGACTAATGTTTCGTTGATTGTGGAAAGGACAGAATCTTCAGATACTTTTACCGTCAAAGGCAGAGGCGAACTCCAGTTGGCTATCCTGATGGAAAACATGCGCCGGGAAGGATATGAATTTGCAGTTTCCAAGCCACGCGTGATTTTTCATGAAGTTGACGGCAAACTGCTTGAACCTATTGAACTTGCGATGGTTGATTGCGGTGAGGAATTTGTCGGTAAAGTCATAGAAATGATGGGTGGCAGAAAGGGTGAGCTTATCCATATGACCGCTGCGGTTGACGGCTATTCCCGTCTGGAATTCAAAGTTCCTGCCCGTGGTTTAATCGGCTTCAGAAACGAGTTTCTGACCGAGACACGCGGCACAGGAATCCTGAATCAGTGTTTTTTTGAATATGACAATTACAAAGGCGAAATCCAGGGTTCGGCACATGGTTCGATGGTTGCCCTGGAAACAGGAATTGCCTTGGGTTATTCCCTGAATGCTTTCCAGCCCAGAGGTTGGTTTTTTATCAATCCCAATACAGAAGTTTATGCCGGAATGATTGTGGGTCAGCACGCCAAGGAAAATGACCTTGTGATTAATGTCTGCCGTGGAAAAAAGCTCACCAATAACCGCGCTGCCGGTAAAGATGATGCCATTAAGCTTACTCCTCCGCGCATTTTTTCTCTGGAACAGGCAATTGAATATGTCGGCGATGATGAACTGGTGGAAATTACACCTGCTGCCATCCGCATGAGAAAGAAAATCTTGCACCATACAGATAGAAAACGCAGTGAGAATAAAGAATAAAAAAAAGAATTAGCCACAGAATACACAGAAAAAACAGAAATTATAGAAAAGGCTTTTTCACCACAAAGACACAGAGACACAAAGAGTCATGTAATGACGGCATAACATAGGCTGGGGTGTTAACCCCAGTATAAGTTGCATAGAAACAATTAAACCCTTTAAGGGTGACATAATTCAAACGCAAAGATATTTATTGCTATTTTCTGTTATTTCTGTGTGTTCTGTGGTAAAAATTCTTCTACTTTTCCTCTCAACAATTCAAATAGATATTGACCAATATCATAAAGTCGTGTTTTAGGTTAGAAACTTGCATAAATATGTAAGATAAGGACTTGTTAACATTGATTGATGGGTTGAAACTTAAGGAAACATAGATGAAAGAAGGCTTCATACAAAAAAACGATTATAAGAGTATATTCTTTACAGACAGGACAGGAAATGGAAAGCACGACCTGAAATCACTGTTCCTCAATCATCTGGAATATTCTCTGATTAAAGATACAACCACAATCAAAGACTGGGATGTCTATTACGCATTGTCATTGTCGCTGCGCGACAGGTTGATAGAACGCTGGCTGCGCACCCAGTATGAATACCGCAAGCGTAATGTAAAAAAAGTGTGCTATTTATCGATGGAATTCCTGATTGGCAGGCTTCTGGGCAATGCTCTTATCAATCTTGATATGTATGACGACTGCTATGATATGCTCAAGGAAATGAGTTATAACCTGGAAGATATCGAAGAACTGGAACCTGACATGGGGCTCGGTAATGGTGGTCTGGGCAGACTGGCAGCCTGTTTTATGGACTCTCTTGCAACCCAGGAATATCCTGCTTTCGGTTATGGCATCCGTTATGAATTTGGGATATTCAAACAACTCATTGAACAGGGCTATCAGGTGGAAGAACCTGACCACTGGCTGAAAAAAGGCTGCCCCTGGGAAATTCACAGACCGGATATTACGTATAGAGTCAGGTTTGGCGGCAGAGTCATTTCTGAAGAGCAAACAGATGGCAGATATACGCACCGTTGGGTTGACACGGAAGATATTATGGCAGTTGCCTGGGATATTCCGATTCCGGGATTCAGGACACATACTGTTAATAATCTCCGGCTTTGGCAGGCTACAGCAACGGATGAATTTGACTTTGACTACTTCAACAGCGGTGACTATGTAAAAGCTGTTGAACGTAAAAACGACTCGGAAAACATCTCCAAAGTTCTTTACCCCAATGATAACCAGCATCTTGGCAAAATACTTCGCCTGAAACAAGAGTATTTCTTTGTTTCTGCCACTCTGCAGAATATCTTTGCAGACTGGAAACTGGATAATGACAGCTTTGCGGAGTTTCCCGATAAAACAGCTATTCAACTGAATGATACACATCCTGCAATAGCCATTCCGGAAATGATGCGTATCCTCATTGATGAAAAGAAAATCAGCTTTGAAACTGCCTGGGATATTACACGTAAAACATTTTCCTACACTAATCATACAATTCTGCCAGAAGCTCTGGAACGCTGGTCTGTTTCTTTGTTTGAAGATCTGCTTCCCAGGCATCTGATGATAATATACCAGATAAATAATCATGTTTTAAATGAAGTGACAGACAAATATCCGGGTGATTTAAACAAGATGAATAAAATGTCTGTAATTGAAGAAGGACCGGATAAACACATTCGCATGGCACAGCTGAGCATTGCCGGAAGTCATACCATTAATGGTGTGGCAGAGCTGCACTTTAAAATACTCAAGGAAGATATCTTCCCCGATTTCTATGAAATGTGTCCCGAAAAGTTTCAGAATAAAACCAATGGTATTACCCAGCGTTTATGGCTAAGGGAATGCAATCCGCACCTGGCAAGCCTGATTTCTGAGCATATTGGCGATGGCTGGCTTACAGATTTATTCAGCATCAGAGGTATCGAAAAGTACATTGACGACCCTCAGTTTCGGGAGAATTTTGCTGAAATCAAGGGAATTAACAAAAAGAACCTGTCCAAACACATCTATAAAGAAACTGGGGTGCGTACCAATCCTGATTCAATGTTTGATATCCATGTAAAACGGATGCATGAATATAAAAGACAGCTTCTTAATGTCCTTCAGGTTATCGCACGTTACAACAGAATTAAAGCTAATCCAAAAGGAGATTTTGTTCCACGCACTGTAATCTTTGCAGGTAAAGCTGCGCCAGGTTATTTTGTGGCAAAGAAGATTATCAAGCTGATCAATAACATCGGCGACATCATCAATAAGGATATAGACGTAAAAGACCGGTTGAAAGTTGTCTTTATGCCCAATTATTCTGTTTCATTGGCAGAAAAGATTATCCCTGCTGCAGATTTATCGGAACAGATATCCACTGCAGGTTATGAAGCCAGTGGAACAGGAAATATGAAGTTTGCTCTCAATGGAGCACTGACTATCGGTACTCTGGATGGTGCAAATGTGGAAATGGCAGAAGAAATCGGTGCTGAAAACATGTTTATCTTTGGAATGAAGTCAGAAGATGTGGTTGCCTTAAAACAAAATGGATATAATCCCAAAGATTATTATAACTCCGATGCAGAGCTTAAGAAAGTTATTGATATGATTGGCCAGGACTATTTCTGCAAAGATGAACCTGGCATTTTTGACCCTATAGTGAAATCCCTTTTGCAGGATGGAGATACATTTTGCCTGCTGGCAGATTTCCGCAGTTACATGGAAATGCAGGATAAGGTTGACGAACTATATAAAACACCGGATGAATGGATTAAAAAGGCGATTATAAATGTTGCCAGAATGGGTAAGTTTTCATCCGACAGGGCAATCATCCAGTACGCAGAAGAGATATGGAATATTAAGCCGGTACATATAGAACTAACCCATGGAGAATAAAAATTATTTAATTTAAGGCAATATGGTTCCAAAGTTATAATTTAAGTTATAGAGGGCATAATATGACAAAAATTGTCGGGGCTGTACTTACATTCGTTTTAGCATATTGCAGTTTATACTGCAACGTTATAATCAATGAATTTCTTTATGATCCTGTTGGCACTGATACAGGCTTTGAATGGATTGAACTTTACAATAACGGAAACTTGGACATCAATCTGGAAGGTGCCGGGATACAGGTTGCAGGCTCATCCTTTACTACAGTATTTACATTTCCTCATTACATCCTCAGGGCTCACAGATTTGTCCTGATTGGGGAAGCTAATATTACCCAGGCAGTTTTTATCACTCCGCTTGTTATGCAGAATGGGGGTGATGCTACAGACGGTGTGGGGTTTATTTCTGCTGATGGCAGTTATACAGATACAGTCCTGTACGATAGTCCCAATACCAATGGATTGTTAAATGACTATGATGTTCCGGGAGTATCCTTTGTCCCTGATGTATCTGCAGGATATTCTTTGGCGAGAATAGTGGACGGACTGGATACCCATAACTGTGAAGCAGACTTCATTGGAGAACTAAACCCTACTCCGGGTCTGCCAAATAATGTTCCTGTTGATTATGCCCTGGGTGAAACAGAGGTATCTTATATTGATCAGATATATACTCTTAATACAGACATCTGGAATTACTCTTTAGCAGATAACGATACAATTACAATCAACATGCAGGTTTCCCTGAATAATCAGCTGCTGCAGTCGTTCGACATACAGCCCTTTGCTTCAGGCACAAGTCTGCACTTTTCAACACCCCTTAATGTTTCAAATCTTTCTGTTGGAATTTTATCAGTTGAGTTAGTGCTTTATAATGATGTTAATCCTGCTAATAATCTATGGACAACCCAATTGGGAGATTCGTTATTCTTTGATTTATCTATAAATGAGATTATGTACAATCCCGAAACTGATAGCCAGGAATGGATTGAGCTGTATATTCCTCCCTGGGTATGCGATTTGCGGGAAGTCACAATAACAGATGCAGCTGAAAATTCTGTTCAGATTACTTTAAATTCTTTGTGTGTAGAATATCTTGTGTTATGCAGGGATGCATCTTTGCTGCTTACCAAATATCCCAATTGTCCTGCATACAATGTCTTGCAGGTAAGTTCACTTCCTGCTTTGAATAATGATGGTGATATCATCATTATTAAAGACAATTATGGTATTACAATTGACTCCATGTCTTATGTCGGCGTTTCCAATAAAAAGGATATATCTTTGGAAAGACAGCTAAATGCAGATAGTACTGTTACCTGGCATTACTGTCTGGATGAAGCTAAAGCTACTCCCGGACAACATAACAGCATCGTTCCCCCGTTACCACCAATTGAATCCGGGCACGTAAAACTAAACAGCAGTACCTTTAATCCTTTAATTGGTGAAAGCATGCATTTACAATACAACTTCAGGGATACTTCTAATACAATCAATTGCAGTGTTTATGATTTGAAAGGCAACAAAAGGTTTACTATCGCATCCGATAAAAGTATTGGCAGTTCCGGAGAACTTATCTGGAACGGCAGGGATAATCAGGGAAAAGCTTTACCACGGGGGCTATACATCCTGCTTGTAGAAGCAAAAGACAGCACTAACCGTTACTTTCTAAGAAAACAACTTACGGTTGTTCTTGCCACAAAATAATAGTTCTGATTTATTGTTTTATGTCAAATTGAAGCATAAAAAAGTAAAGGGGTTCTGATGCTTGGGAATTCTCTGTCTTATACAACTGTCGGCATAGATGCCAAACCGATTACGATAGAATGTGATACTGCCAATGGAATGTGGATGGTTATCATGGTTGGATTGCCTTCTGCTTCAGTAAAAGAAAGCAGCCACCGTGTGATGGCAGCAATCAAAAACTCAGGTTGGGATACTCCCAACAAGAAATACACAATCAATCTTGCACCTGCAGATTTGAAAAAAGAAAGTGCTTCCCTGGATTTATCCATTGCCATTGCTATCCTGCAAGCCCTGAAAGAACTTCCCAAGACGCAGATGGAACGGATAGGTATAGTAGGAGAACTCTCCCTGGATGGCAATGTACGTCCCGTAAAAGGAGTCTTGCCTATTGCTATCGAAGCTAAAAAAGATAATCTTGATGCTCTGATTGTTCCTTATGAAAATGCTGAAGAAGCTGCAATCATTGAAGGCTTGACCGTTATTCCCGTCACTTCTTTGCGTGAGACAGCAAATTACCTGATGGGCAAAGCCATTATTCCTCCCAAGACTGTAGACCGTGAAAGCATCTTTTCTGTCCTGAACGAATCTCCTGTCGATATGGCAGATGTGAAAGGGCAGTTCCAGGTCAAGCGTGCTCTGGAAGTTGCAGCGGCTGGCGGACATAATATCCTGATGATAGGACCTCCGGGCAGTGGAAAAACCATGCTTGCCAGAAGAGTTCCGACAATCTTACCTGAACTCTCGTTGGAAGAAGCGTTGGAAGCAACAAAGATACATTCTGTTACAGGACATTCCGCCAATTTTGTTAATGGTATTTTAACTAGTAGACCATTTAGATCTCCACACCATACTATCAGCGACATCGCATTAATCGGGGGCGGAACTTTTCCCAAACCGGGAGAAGTTTCTCTTTCTCACAGGGGAGTTCTGTTTCTGGATGAACTTCCTGAATTTAAGAGAGCAGTCCTGGAAGTGCTAAGGCAGCCTCTGGAAGATGGAGTTGTTACTATTTCGCGAGCGACGCAGAGTCTGTCTTTTCCGGCAGAGTTTAATCTGATTGCTTCTATGAATCCCTGTCCCTGCGGTTATTATGGCAGTAATATCCCGAATCATACATGCAACTGCCAGTGGGGAAGCATTGTAAGATACAGAACCAAGATATCCGGTCCTCTTCTGGATAGGATTGATATACATGTGGAAGTTCCGGCTGTTACTTATGCAGATTTGAGTTCTCTGCCTACAGGTGAAACTTCAGTTCAAATCAGGAAGCGTGTTAATGAAGCACGTGCAATCCAACGTGCCCGATTCAAGACTGAGAAGATATTCTGTAATGCCCAGATGACTTCCAAAGTCTCCAAAAAGCATTGCCAGCTTACTCCTGAAAGCCATTCACTGCTGCAGAATGCCATTGACCATATGGGTTACTCTGCCCGTGTCTTTGACCGTATTCTAAAAGTCTCACGCACCATTGCTGACCTGGAAGGCAGCGATAACATAAAACCCGAACACTTAAGCGAAGCTATCCAATACAGGACATTAGACCGTAAATTTTGGGAGTAGTCAGGTAGTATTAGCTTTAGATAGAATCAACTTTCCTTTTTGTTTCTAAGTAATACATTTCTCGCTGGACAGTCCTTTTTTACTTTTTAGTCAATCTAATGGATATTGAACAGAGATGTAAGGGGTATCTAAGGGGTTAGCCCTTAGATACCCCTTAGATACCCCTTCCATCTCCAACGGATCAAGCAAGGATTATTAATCACAGAATAATCCAGAGTATTATAAGGATAGTGCCGTCCTGCCGGACTCAAATTGTTTGTTGCTATTTCACAAAACTTACGTTCCCGGATGAGCAGTACTGCATCAAGGTTCTTCCGTCGTATCTTCTTTTACTTTGCTTACATTTCCCAGTATTTTTAATTTGCCTTTGAGGTCATCATTGTAAATCTGATTTTTATATGCTTTGGGTTTAAGTTCCCATTCAGGAGTAAGTTTAATTAAATCGTCTTCCAATTGCCACATATGATCATATTTCTTACCATCAAGTTTAAGAAGGGTAACCCACTGTTCCTGAGTAAATGTCTTTTCCCTGAGTTCTTTCTTTAGGTTCTGATAATCAATTTTCATCTTATGAACTTCTGCAACATTTGTCAGAATAAGTTTTTCCTTTCGGTTTAACTGTTTTATCTTATCCAGACTTCTGTGCAGGGATTGAGCGCTATCATATTTTCGTCCGTTGACTTCCGTCAGATAATCCAGGTTAATCCCCCTATCTTTAAGTTCCATAAGTTCTGCCCTGTTGAACTGATAATAGATTTTATTCACCACTGCCTGCTCGAAGACATTCTGGACGAAAAACAACATAACGAAAGTAACCAGGCAAGACATTGCAGGGGTGGCAATCCAACCGAAAGATATTTTGCCCATTGTACCAAAGTTGATATTTCTGCCGCCTTTGATCAGGCCTATACCGAGAACAGCTCCAATCACTGCCTGGGAGGAAGATATCGGCACAAGAGGAATGGTAGGCAGGTGCAGACTAATTAATACATGCTGCAAACCTTTGGAACCGAATAAATACAAGACCAGTGATTCTGCGAGAACAACAATTAATCCGGTCATAGGTGAAAGTTTGTATAAATCTGAGCCAACAGTTGTAATAACTCTTTGAGAATATGTATAAATACCTACTGCAATAGAAACGGCACCCCAGAAATATAGTTGCATCAATCCCGTAATATGAAGATTGCCAAAGAGTGTCATATCTTTAAATGGGGAGTTGGTTACGAATATACCAACTACATTGGCAATGTTATTAGCACCAAGGCTATATGCTCCAAAAGCTCCTATAATAATAAAACCCCATCGGTTGAAATTATCCAGGGATAAAAGGTGAAGTTTACTTTTAGATAAATAGCGTTTGAATAGGTGATATAGCATAAAAGCAAATAAACCTGCTAACAATGGTGCTGCAACCCAGCTTGTAACAATCTTTAACAATGATGAATAATCTGTCATCATTCCTGCAAAAAGATTCCAGCCGATGATGCCGCCTACAATTGCCTGGGAAGTGGACACAGGAAGCTTTAATTTTGTCATGAATGCTACAGTAAGTGCAGTGGCAAGTGCTACAGAAAAGGTTCCTGCTGCAGCGTTAACAGAACCCAATTGGTTTAAGGTTGCCGAACCACCGCTACCCTCAGAAACTGCACCAAGAATAACAAAGATACTTCCTATTAATGCAGCGAACTTGAATTTCATCATCTTGGTCTGGACTGGAGCACCAAAAATGTTGCCGTGGTCATTAGCACCAAGAGACCATCCAAGGAACAGTCCACTGGTCAGAAACAGAAATCCCATTCAGTAATGTCCTTTATTTAGCAGTATTATTATTAATGATTATTAGTCCTTAATTTAATAAGGTTACAACATCTAAACATAGTAATATTCTAGTCAAGATATTGTTGAACTAACTTCTGTTTAGCAGATGAAATACGGCAATTTATGTCTATTACAAATGTGGTTCTTATGGTATTAATAAAGAATAGTAGTTGAACTAAAACAAAGAATATTTTTAGAAAGCTTATACCCTCAAATTCTGTTTGGGGGTGCTTTAACAGCAATTTTACTAATACTTTCCACTATTTTATACTTCTTCTGAAGATCGCTGTTATACAGTTGATTTTTACTGGTTACGGGTTTAAAGCACCATTCTTCGCTAAGTTCGCAAAGTTTATTTTCCAATTGCCATTTATGATTATATTTCTTTCCATCCAAGGTTTTCAATGTCTCCCATTGGACAGCAGAGAGTGTTTCTTCAGGAAGGCTTGTTTGCAGGTTATCATAGTCAATCTTCATTTTATGTACTTCACTCACAGTGCTCAAGATTATCTTTTGTTCCCGGTTTAATTGTGGTATGTTTTTCAGGCTGCTTTTCAATGCTAAAGCGCTTTTGTATTCACGACCATTGACTTCAGTCAGGTAATCCAGATTAATGCCGCGATTCTGTAATTCTACTAACTCAACTCTGTTAAATACATATGTGATTTTGTTCAAAACTGGTTGTTCAAAGACATTCTGCACGAAAAACAGGATTACAAAAGTAAGCAGACAGGCTAAAGCAGGAGCAGAAACCCAGCCTAATGAAATTTTACCCATAATGTTATAGTGAATATTTCTTCCCCCTTTAGCTATTCCAACTCCAATCACTGCGCCAATGGTAGCTTGCGAAGAAGAAATCGGGACTAAAGGGATAGTCGGCAAATGCAGGTTTATCAAAAGTTGCTGTAATCCTCTGGAACCGAAAAGATAGAGAACAATAGCTGATGCGATGACAACGATTAAACCGGTTATTGGAGAAAGCTTGAATAAATCTGTACCGACTGTTTTCATCACTTTTCCGGAGTAAGTATAAACTCCCACTGCTATTGAAGCAGCACCCCAGAAATAGAGTTGTTCAAGGCTGGAAATATGGATTATATGGAATAAACTGATGTCTTTGAATGGTGAAACAGAAACAAAGATACCGACAATATTGCCGATATTATTAGCTCCCAGACTGTAAGCTCCAAAAGCTCCAAAAATGATCAACGCCCATCTGGTATATGTATCAAGGCTCAAAATGTGAATATTAGAACGCTTTAAACGGGAGCGGAAAATCTGGAACAATCCAAAAGCAATGGCTGCTGCTATTATAGGAGCCACAACCCAACTGGAGACAATGCTTAACAATGAATGGTAGTCTGTCAGCATACCTGCAAACAGATTCCAGCCGATAATTGCGCCTACTATGGCTTGAGATGTGGAAACAGGTAGTTTGATTTTTGTCATCAGGGCAATAGAAATTGCTGTTGCCAAAGCCACGGAAAATGCTCCAGCTGCTGCATTGACTGAACCCAGACGGTTAAGTGTCGCAGAGCCGCCGCTGCCTTCTATTATGGCACCAAGGATGACAAATATGCTTGTGATAAGAGCTGCGTATTTAAATTTGAGCATCCTGGTCTGGACAGCGGCACCAAAAACATTACCATGATGATTGGCACCCAATGACCAGCCAAGAAAAAGTCCGCTTGTCAGAAACAGGAATCCCATTTAGTATTATCCTTAGTTAAATGCATGACATTTAGAAAGTTCGCATGCTATATGCTTGTTATCAGATAATTTTCTGTGATTTGGGCTATTCCGTCAAGCTTTTGTTGTATTGGTGTTTGACTAATTGCTGCTATAATTTAAACTTTCCGGTAAAGACTCTGTAACCCTTGCCGGTTTTCATACTGTTGCTGTTTCCTATTACAAGCATCCGGTTATCTGTTGTTCTAAACAAATAAGATGCATTTTCGTATTTCTTACCCCGGATGATAAACACGGTTGATTTTTCATTGTTTTTTGCATATTTACATACTAATATATCTTTATTAAGAGCATTATTATTCCGGTTTATCACATTCAGGCAAACATAAAAATCCCCGTTAACAATTTGCAGATCTTTAGCTTGGTAATGTATATATTCCGGAATATCAGTAAACAGAATCAGAGGTTTGCTCAGGCTCGTTAAATCCAATATCCTTAGCAGGCTGTCTTCTTTAACCACACCATAAAGTTTTTCATCTATGTATTTTAGTATTGTAAACTCAGAACTTGGTTCTGTGCGGAAATATTCTTTAAGACCATATTGCGGAGTATACATATAATATGAACAGCCATTTTTACTGTCATAGGCAGTAAGTGATATGGTTGTATCAGCTTTGTCTGCTGTGATTGCATTGAAATATAGACTGTCCTGTTTATAAAACAGCAAAGAATTATTAATTACATCTCCTGTTTTGATATTCAGCTTAGCTACGCAAATCATCTTAACCATAGTATCCAAATAGCTAAGATATGCATAGTTGTTTTGCATAAAGCTCTTTATTGGAGTATATCTATCCAGTTTTAGATTCACTTTATCAGAGTTAAGCAAATTTCCGTTTGAATCCAGTGTAAGCAAAAATGGTTCTAACACTTTTAAGTTATACCGAACCAGTAAAATGTAGTATTTACCATCAAGGTTATTTATACTGAGAGTATTAAGAAACTGGTGTCCTTTCCCTTTGCGAATAACTGCCGGTACAAAATCCCAGAAACTAAGTTTTGCAAAAGAAAATTTCTTCTCCCATAAAAACATGCCCCCGGGGGATAATTTCATAATAGAGACAGCGTCTCTGTTTTTTTTGGGTCTTGCAAGAACTGATGCAATTACTATTGAACTGTCTTTTAACTGGCAGGCTTTGCTGTTATAATAGAATCTGTTATCATTGCCGATAAATGTCAGGTTTTTATTATCGGGTACAGGATTGTCTGGTGTTCGGTAATGCCAGCCATAATACATCCATGAAGCAACAAAAAGCAACGTTATCACGCTAATTAATCCTATAATTATCCACTTGAATATTTTCATAAGAAACCTCATTATCAGATTAATTAAAACAAAGCTGTATTTCACTCTGATTGTCAAGATTAAACTGAACTTTAGTCCCCACATTTAACTGTTTTGCCTAAGCTCAGTGTGATTTTATGATCTTTAAAATGGTCATTTGGATTGACCAGGCTAAGTATGCCATCGTGGAGAAGAATATTTATCTTGACGTAATAAAAAGTTAGAAAATATAAGGTATTCGTATTAGAATGTCCGTGAAGTCTTTTAGGAAGCTATATTCCTAAATATTAATGTTTAAGGATTACTATTGATGAGTATTAGTATCGTTAGGTTTTTTAATTCCATTATTCCGAAGCTAGATATACTAAATACAAATCAAATCAAAGTACTGTGTGCATAGTTTAAAAGATGAACAACAATATAAAAAATTACCTGTGGAGGAAACCATGAACAAGACCACTTTTCTTTTAATCGTCCTAATGTTAATTACTCTTACAAGTATGTTTGCGCTAACAGGAGCAGTCAGGTTTATTGATGCTGCTGCTTCTCCTTTGACCAAGGCAGTGCTGGATATTGAAGCTGTGCCACTGCTTGGTGCAGGTTATACAGTTACGTTCCCGACCTCAGCCAACAGATGGAGATACCAGTATTACAGAGACGGCGGCGACGGGATTATCTCTCCCCTCGATGCCAATGGCGCTCCTACCGGAGATGATTTAATAGCAACTGCTACTAACGCATACACGACCGGCACAGTAGCTTTAAGTCCGGGCAATGTCTGGCAGCCGACAGCCGCTATTTTCGCTGAATATCCCGGTACAGGTAACACATACATACCCACTGCCGGAGGCTACACCGGAGATAAAGTATTCTTAAGAATATTTAATGCCAATACCATTGCTTTGGCAACAAAATCGATTGCGTTTACTGCGTTGTATACGTTGACTACAGCGACAACTCAAACCATTCAGCCTTATATACCTGCTTATGGTTGGTCTAATTGGGAATTGATATCACCGCTTACATTAAATCCGGCTGTAATAGTTAGTCCTGCTAATGGTGCTGTTGGAGTCAGCAATACTGGAGTAGATTTAACATGGAGCGCTGGAACTGGAATTGTGCCCACAGGTTATAAAGTTTACTTTGGAACTGATACCCCTCCCACAAACATTGTGAATGGAACGATACAAACAGGTACTACTTATTCAACGGGTGCTTTATTGAATAGTCAATTATACTACTGGAAAATTGTACCGATTGCAGATACTCTTGAAGCAGCAGATTGCCCTATTTGGGCATTTTCTACAACGTTAGAGATTAATCCGGATCCAGCTATAAATCCCAGTCCTGCAACCGGAACAACAGTATATTCTGAAACTTTCCCGTATAATCAAACATTATCATGGTCACCAGCTACAACCGGACAAGCTCCCACAGGTTATAAACTGTACTGGAATGGAAGCATAACCGCAGAAGATTTAGGTAATGTTCTTACAGTCAGTAAAAACATACCTGCTGCAGGACCATATACCTGGAAGATTGTTCCTTATTATGTTGAGCCGACGACCAGGAAGGTAACAACTGGAAGGGCAGTTCCTGTATATTTGAATAAATCAAGGACCAACAGCAGAGGTGATGCTATTAATTGTCCAACCTGGACTTTTACTGCTGCTATGACGCAGTATTATACTGTAGATATTACGTCTGCACCTACAGGAGCAGCAATTTATGTTAATGGTGTGAACTCAGGTTTTACAACACCTCATCAGTTTTCTATGGTACAATTTTCAAGTGCCACATACACCGTCCAGATGGCAGGATATACATGGGTTCCAACCAGCTTTGTTGTTACAAACATTCAATCCAACCAAACCAGGAATTTTGTCGGTACTTTACAGACGTTCAGTGTTTTAATCGGCTCTACTCCTGTAGACGCAGACATCTATGTAAATGGAGTGGATTCAGGTTTTAATACTCCGTATAATTTTACAATGAATTATGGTACAAGTGCGACCTATACTGTTCAAAAACCGGGTTACACCTGGGCACCTGCACAGTTTGTAGTTACAAATATTACTGCTAATGCAAACCAAACTTTTGTGGGAACTATCATGACGTATACTGTGGACATAACATCGACGCCAACAGGTGCTGCCATATATAAAGATGCAGTAAATACAGGATTCACTACTCCCCACCAGTTTGTGATGAACTATGGAACAAGCGGGACTTATACTGTACAGATGGCTGGCTATACCTGGGCGCCAACCAGCTTGGTAGTTACTAACATAGCTGCTAATACCAGCCAAAATTTTGTTGGTACTCTGATGACTTATACTGTTGATATAACGTCGACTCCGGCAGGTGCAGCCATATATAAAAATGCAGTTGATACAGGATTCACTACTCCACACCAGTTCGTGATGAACTATGGAACAAGCGGAACGTATACAGTCCAGATGGCAGGATATACCTGGGCACCAACCAATTTCGTAGTAACCAACATTATGGCAAACACAAGCCAGAACTTTGTTGGTACGATAATAACCTATACTGTTAACATAACTTCTACACCTACAGACGCAGATATTTATGTAGACGGTGTCGACAGCGGATTCAATACACCGCATATTTTCACTATGAACTACGGCACAAGTGCCACTTATACAGTTCAGAGGGTTAATTGTTCCGGCTGGACTCCAACTAACTTTGTGGTAACAAACATTATGGCAAATACCAGCCAGAACTTTGTGGGAACAATAATTACTTATACTGTTGATATAACATCTGCACCTACAGATTCAGACATTTATGTGAATGGGATCGATAGCGGATTTAATACACCACACCAATTTGTTTTGGATTATGGTATGAGTGCTACTTATACAGTCCAAATGGCAGGATATACCTGGGCACCGGCCAATTTTGTAGTGACAAACATTACGGCTAACACCAGCCAAAACTTTGTAGGAACCATATTGACATATACTGTTGACATTACTTCTACTCCTACAGGTGCAGCCATTTATAAAGATGCAGTTGATACAGGATTCACTACTCCTCACCAGTTCGTGATGAACTATGGGACAAGCGGAACGTATACTGTTCAGATGGCGGGATACACATGGGTGCCGGTTGACTTTGTGGTGACCAACATTATGGCAAATACGAGCCAGAACTTTGTCGGCACATTAATGGATTACACTGTAGACATAACATCTACACCAACAAACGCAGACATATATGTGGATGGGGTAGACAGTGGATTTAACACACCGTACCAGTTCATCATGAATTACGGTGCTGGTGCTACTTTTACTGTTCAGATGGCAGGATATATATTTACTCCTGATATCTTTGTTGTAACAAACATCATGGCAAACACATCCCAGGAATTCACAGGAACAGCGATTTATGTAACAGTAACTCCTGATTCCGGGGAAGTATCTGCTGATGCCGGAACAGCTGACTTTTCTATAGATTCCAATTACGATTGGGCTATATCTGAATTTACACCCTGGTTTTCTGTATCTCCAATGACTGGTACCGGCGCAGGCACCTTTACGGTAACATATGAGGAGAATACTTCACCAATTGCACGTACTGCTATAATCACCGTAACCGCCGGTACAGTGATTCAGACTATACCCTTTACCCAGTTAGGTGTTGTAGGAAACGACGATGAAGTTGAGTTACCTTATCCGATGATAAGCGTTTATCCCAATCCATTTGCAGGTTCCACTAACATCAGATTACATGTTAAGGACGGTATTGATGCCAGTCTTGATGTGTATTCAATTAAAGGTCAGCATGTGAAGACATTAGGTTCTTATAA
The DNA here is from genome assembly GCA_002435865.1 of Cloacimonetes bacterium UBA6097. GTDB lineage: Bacteria > Cloacimonadota > Cloacimonadia > Cloacimonadales > Cloacimonadaceae > UBA5614. The sequence goes on from DIWV01000007.1 coordinate 249,418, forward strand.
GAAAGGTAATCATGAAATAGTCTGGAATGGCAAAGATGAAAAAGGCAAGACTTGCTCCAGTGGTTTCTACTTTATCAGGTATAAGAGTGCAGAAGCCAACAAGACAGTAAAAGTCTTATTGATGCAATAATAATAAAATTCGAATAATAAAAAAGGAGTATGAAGCACTAGCCTCATACTCCTTTTTTTTATTGATAGCAATTTAGTATATAGTTTTTAACCAGTGCTTTACTGCTTCAGCAAAGCCATGATTATTATAATCTGCAACAACCTGATATTTTCCGGTAAGTTCTTCCGGAGCATTCGATGTTACATAGGCATTGTCAGTCAGTTGAAGCATATCAGTATCGTTGTAGTCATTTCCAATCACCATCAGGTTTTCTTTCTTGATACTGAGCAAATCCAACAGATATTCAACTGCACTTCCCTTAGAAACTTCAGTTGAGAATATCTCTATCCACAGAGACTTATGGTCAATGGGAGAGGTGGTCCTGATTACTTTTAGAGGATATAGCAAACTGATTAGTTGAGCATATAGATTTGTTTCTCTTTCATCTGCTACTACCAAAAATTGTGTTCCTTCCTTCCATGGCAGAGCAGTTTTGTGGTCCCATTCCAATCCAAATTCCTGATAAAATCCGATTCTGCGATAGAAATCAGGTAATCCTTTACCCCTTACAGCCAGAAAATGATGATTTTCAGGGATAGGTGCGTGAAACATAAAGTCTTCATTGAGTTTCAGAAGCTTGTTAAATGTAACTTCAATCTGGTCTTTGCTGATGTGCCTGGTTAGTATAATCTCTTGTGTAAGCCAATTCATAACACCGGCACCTGTGGAAAAAACAATATAATCAAAAGGAGTATCTGAGGAAACTACTTTTTTTAGGGAGTATAATGACCTGCCGGTTGCTGCTACCCTGCAGACGTTGGCTTCACCCAACATCTTTAGCGCTTCCCAATTCTGGTCAGATATAGTATGGTCAATATTGAGCAATGTTCCGTCTAAGTCAGTAACACAAATATGCGAAAAAGTTTTCTTGCTTAACATAACAGGTTAATTCAGCATACTCAAATCACGGCTTTGGTAAGCGGTTCAATACAGTTTCCAGGCTGATACCCTCATTCACAGGAGATTTTAAAGCTATAGTGGCTTCTATTGCTTCACACATAAACTTAACAGTTTTATCAACGGCAGGGAATAAACCGGATCCTTTAAGAAGGAGACAAGTTAGAACAGAAGCAAAGATATCTCCGGTTCCGGGGTAGTTGACAGAGTAATGCCTGCAAAAGCTTCGATGGATATAATTGCGGGTTTTGTCGTAGCAGACAACAGAAGTAAGTTCTGAATTACTTTCGTCCGGAACATTGGTAATAACGATTTGTTCAGGACCAAATTGAGACAATCTTTTACACCAGTTTTCTACTTCCTGAAGCTTAATTACAGATTGATAAGGTTCTTTCAGCAAAAATGCTGCTTCTGTAAGGTTGGGAGCAATTAAATCCGCATGAGAAATCAAATTCTGCATGGAAATGATGATATCTTTATTATAGCACGGATATAACTCTCCATCATCAGCCATCACGGGATCAACAACTATAAACGTTCCGGATTTCTTAAACATATTGATAGCTTCTATAACCACATCGACTTGTTTTTCTGAGCTTAAAAAACCACTGTAAACTGCATTAAATGCCAGTCCCAGGTCAGACCAGTGCCTTAGAAATGCTTCCAGATGTTCAGTCATATCTACCATCTGGTATCCTTTATGTTCTGTGTTGGAGGATAAAATTGCTGTGGGAAGAACTGTAATTGGTATGCCCATTGCGTGCATAATTGGGATAATTGACATCAGTGAAGTGTTACTGTGTCCAGCTAAATCGTTGATCACCAAAACACGATTATTGTGATTTGAATTGTCGCGGGAATTCTGCATACCTGTTATCTTCCTTTTCGGTTAAGCTCTGATATTTCCTGAACAAACTCTCTTAATCAATAAATCTATCAATCAAAGCATTGACGTTACAAAAGATATCTTCAAAATGTCAAGTAAAAGGACAGACATGAATCTTTACATCATCTCATGTACTTCGGTAGTTTTACCCGGATACTTCCCGGGTTTAACCCGGGAATCACCCGGGAACTACCCGGGAACTACCCGGTGTGTGGTTAAGAAATAAGTCTGCAAGATAAAATTCTTGACATATGCAAGAGGTTATTTTTTAAATGATTATCTTAGCTGGTGCTTTTATCATATTTCAAAGCGTTGAATTTGAAAGATTTAGCTAATTTCTCAAGGAGTTTTCATGAATATCGGATTTTTAAAACAATGTAAGTTGTTTGAACAAATGTCAGAAGAAGAGATAAATATTACTATTGATGGTTTGAAGACACTCGTTGTACCGACCGGTAAATCTGTAATTGCGGAACATACGTTAGGAGATAGTCTTTTTGTAATCGTTAAAGGTTCTGTAGAAATAAACAAGGAAATTGCAGAAAATGATGAGGATATGGTAGCGCAACTCAAAGTCATGCAGCCCGGAGAATTCTTTGGTGAAATGTCTTTGCTTGATAATGAGCCACGCAGTGCCAATGTAATCTCAAGAGATAATGTAGAACTTCTGGTCATACCCAAAGAGAGATTCCTGAATATAGCGTATTCTAATCCGAAAGTATTGTTTAACCTGATTAGAACTTTGTCCTGGAGATTGAGAGATACAAACCAGAAATTTGCTGAAGTCATGGAAAAACTGATAGCCCAAAACCGCCTGATGGCTATTGGTATGGCTGCCAGTAAAATTATTCATGATATCAAAACACCTCTTACTGTTATTGTGCTTGCTGCAGAATTAATTGAAAGCCTTTATCCCGAAAGTAAGGAATTTGCCAAAAATATAGTGAGCCAAACTCATGTAATCGACCAAATGGTGCGGGAGATATTGGACTTTGCCAAAGGCAAATCAACTCCCATTACACCTCAAAAAGTTAATCTTATTACATTCTTTGATGATATTGAGGCTACTATTGGTCAAACTCTTTCAGGAAGAGACATTGATTTTGCTATAAACAACAAAGTTAATGAGGATGTCTTTTTTGATGAATCAAAGATTCGCAGAGTATTGGGTAATTTAATCAAAAACAGCTCTGAGGCTATCGAAAATAATGGCTTTATTCATATTGATGCCAGGTTTGAAGATAAAGTATTATACTTTGTGGTCAGTGACAATGGCTATGGTATTTCAGAACATATCAGAGCAAACTTGTTTAGCCCTTTCCTGTCTGAGGGGAAACCTTCAGGTACAGGTCTGGGGCTTGCCATTTCGAAAAAATTAATAAGTGAACACAAAGGTACAATTGAATATGAACCCAATCAACCCCAAGGTACTATCTTTACTATTAAGCTTCCGCAACAGAATATAAAATAAATACTTGTCAAAAATCCTGTCATTAATTTGTTTGACCTAAATTGAATAACCGAGGACGGTGAAAATTATGAGAATATGTGATATCTGTGGAAAAGCACCAATGGTTGGTAATCATCGCTCACACGCAATGAATGCCTCCAAACGCCGTTTTTACCCCAATTTGCATGAAATGAAAGCTGAATATAAGGGAATAATAGGCAGATATAAAGTCTGTAGCTCCTGCTTAAAAGCCAATAAAATCAGGAAAATTATTTAAGAAACCTATTCTTACCAGTATATAAGAAAACCGCATTGCATAGTGCGGTTTTTTTATTTCTTAGGCCAGATTATCTTAATCAGGACATCCCTGGCATCATCCATGTCAAACCCCTTTCTGTATAAAGCAGACAAACACTTATCATAGCAATCTCTTTGGTCAAGCCTGCAATATCTTTGAAATGCCTTTTCTGCCTGGGTTTTCAGGATTGACTTTTGTTCCTCTGGAACGCTTAATTCTTCCAGTATTGGCTCCCACATGTTTGCCGGAAGTCTCTTTTCAATCATCTTGGTTTTGATTTGGAAAGGACTCTTTTGCCTGATTAAGAGGGATTCAATCAACATACGGCAGTATCTTGTATCGTCAATGTAGTTCTTCTTTAAAGCTTCTGAGATGCATAACTCAATAATGGATGAATGAAATTGATATTTTTTTAGATAAGATTTACTTTCTAAAACAGAATGTTCCTGTCTGGATAACCAGTCCAGCAGCTTTTTCCAGGCAGTTCTTTGCAGCTCATCCTGCAGGAATTTAGCTTCAGAATCAGTGATATCAATACTGCCGATATGGTAATGAAAGAGCGTCCGAAGTACTTTTTCGGGAAGAGTACCCCAGACGCTGATCTCAATCTTTATCAGGCAATTGCGGTCTTTATCAGACTTCTTCCAGATTGTCAGAATCATCTGTTTCAGGAGATATGGGAATGTTTTCCGGTTTAATAACAGCCTTCAGTTGTGAGGTTATCTGTTCAATTAATTCAGGATTTTCTTTAAGATAAATCTTTGTCTTATCGGCACCTTGCCCCAGTCTTATCTCGCCATAAGAAAACCATGATCCGCTTTTCTTAATAATGTCATGCTGGCTGCCCATATCCAAAAGAATATCCAGATTAGAGATACCTTCTCCAAAAATAATTGGGAACTCAATTGTCTTAAACGGTGGTGCAAATTTGTTTTTTACAATCTTTACCCTCGTACGTGAACCAATAACCTGATTCTCTCCACCTGCATCTTTAATAGCGCCTGCATTACGGACTTCAATCCGGACTGATGAATAAAACTTCAGTGCAACACCACCAGTTGTTGTTTCAGGATTAACATACGGCGGAGCTCCGATTTTCATGCGAGTCTGGTTGATAAACAGAACAGAAGTATTGGATTTTGAGACTATAGCAGTCAGCTTTCTTAAAGCTTGCGACATGAGTCTTGCCTGCAATCCCACATGGCTGTCTCCCATATTACCTTCAATTTCCTGGCGGGGAACTAATGCTGCTACAGAATCTACAACTATTAAATCAATGGCACTGCTTCTGACCAAAGTTTCCACTATTTCCAATGCTTGTTCACCACCATCAGGCTGAGACAATAACAGGTTTTCAATGTCTACTCCAATCTTTTTGGCATAGTAAACATCCAAAGCATGTTCTGCATCTATATATGCTACGGTTCCGCCTTTCATTTGAGCCTGAGCGGTTATGTGCAGAGCCAGAGTGGTCTTTCCTGAAGCTTCAGCTCCATAGATTTCTGTAACTCTTCCTCTTGGGATTCCACCAATACCAAGAGCAAGGTCAAGATTTAATGCTCCGGTAGGAATGATATCAACAGCAGCTTTGGGATTATCACCCAACCGCATTAATGTACCGATACCAAACTTCTTTTCAAGTTGCGTCATAGCAGTTTTGAGTGCTGTGTCCTTTGTTTTTTCCAGCATTGATTCCTCCAGTTAATATATTATTTATTTCTTGATCATGTTAAATTGTTGTAATGGCAGATATACAGGTCCTGTAGGTTTTAGTATACTTTGGTAAAACGTAACAGTATCATAAAAAGCATAATCCTTAGGTAACTCTGACTTCATAATCTCCTGTTCCAGCCAGACAGGCTGAGGAGTTTTAATCCTGCCGGCAGTAATGTGCAGTTTTAATGATTTAGAATCAGGCTCTAAACCGAACTCTCTTACTGCTCTATTCAACTCTTTGGCAAAAGTGAAAATACCATTATTAGCAGATTCCATTTTTATCCAGATTAATCTCGGTTCCCTGGCAGGGAAAAGCTCAAAGCCCAAACATTTTAAATCAAAACAAGGTGTTTTTATTATAAGATTAAAAAGAGCATCTTGCAGGTCAGGAATATCACCGCTGGGGGTTTCTCCTATAAACAGTAAAGTCAAATGCAGATTTTCAGGAGCTACCCAGTTAATCCCATTGTTGTGAATTCTGCTCCAAACACTCAGATAATTTAAAACCGGTTGTTTATGAATATCGGGTATTTCAAGTGCAATAAAGGTCCTGAGTTGCATATTTTTTACAAAATCCACAAATTCCTGATAGAGTTATTATCTTTTATAGCCAATATCACGCAGGAATTTTTTCCTGTGTGTAATATCTGTATCAAGCTCTATACCTTTGGGACTACTGCCGTCAATTACCCCTAAAACTCCTTTGCCTTGTTCAGTTTTAGCAATGATTACTTCAACAGGGTTAGCGGTTGCACAGAAGATATTAGCTACTTCACGACACGCTTTGATTGAAGGGAGGAGATTGATGGGAAATGCATCTCTCATTACAATCAGAAATGTATGTCCTGCTCCAACACGAAGCATATTCTCCACAGCAATCTCTATCAAATCGTTATCTGTGCCATCTTTACGAACCAGGCAAGGTCCGGAAGCTTCATTAAAAGCAATACCGAATTTAATTCCCGGCACACAATTAATTGCTGCTTCGTATAAATCTTCAACAGTTTTTATAAAGTGAGACTGCCCAAAGATGATATTGCAATCCTGAGGAAACTTTAAAGGTTCTAATAGCAGTTCCATAAATGACCTCTTATGCTGTCTTTTTAAATAAACGTTAACAACTCTCTATTGCCATATATAATCTAAGGTTAAATTTGTAAATACTTTTTTTGTTTGTTTTGATAGTATTGTTCACAGCATTATTTCTGCAGCTAAAGACCATAATATTCCAGTTGAGAAGATGCTTAAATGAATGAGAAAAGACTTGACGGGAAAAGCCTTTTCAAAATGATAAAATAACTAAGTATTAGAACTTTGGGAGTTAAATATGTTTCAGAATGAACGTGGATTCTCTGTTTATACACTAATTAGCATTATTTTATTTTTAGCTTTGATTTTTATCTTAGCTTTGCCCAATTTCTTCAATCTTGATAAAACCAAAAATGAAGAAGATTGTATTAATAACATGAAACTGATTTGGGTTGCTACGACAGATTATATGAAAGATAATTTAACCAGCTTTAACGGTGATTTAAAGATATTAACCACAAATTACAAAAAAACACCGGATGTTATCAGCGGAGGTAAAAAATCCACATCCCGCAATCGATATCTTGAGAAAGTATATCAATGCCCGGAAAACAGGAAATCTGATGCTCAGTATATAGTTTTTGGGAAACTGATAACGGAAGAAGTGCAAGGTACCAAAAAAGCAACTTTCGGCACAATAGTAGTTTGCCCCAACCTGGCAAGATATCCCAAACATTTTATTCCTAAAAGTTTTTATGAAAACATGGAATCCTCAGAATTACAGAACTACTTTATCGATGATTTAGATGCTTTTAGCGCAGCAGCAGGTACTGACGGAGCGAGAAAACTGGCACTTATTAAAAAGTATATTGAGATTTGGAAAACAGACAATACAGCACTTACACGCATTCGTGAAAATAATTATGCTATCCGTAATCAGGTTTTACCAATAGAAGTATATCCTGAAGAAGTTACTGAAGAAACAACTGAAGAAGTTACTGAAGAAACCACTGAATAGTTTGCAAATATTAAGGATAAAGCACCAATGGATTTGTATCTGTTGGTGCTTTTATTTAAATGACGTATAACGAATTTTTAGAATATATCTTCCAGAGATACTCTGGTAATGTCAAACTTGGTTTAGACAGAATTACAAGTGTTCTGGAAGATATGGGCAACCCCCAAAACCAACTTAAAGGCATCCATATTGCCGGTACAAATGGAAAGGGAAGTACTTGTGCAACCTGTGAAGCATTGGCAATTGCACATAAGCTCTATACCGGATTGAACACATCTCCCCACTTGATAGACTACTGTGAACGATTTCGGATAGATGGCCAAAATGTTACTTTTGAGGAAGTCCTGGATGTCTTTCACCGTTATGAGCATACTTTTTCTGAGTGGGATGCTTCCTTTTTTGAGATAACAACTGCCATAGCATTTCAGTTATTTTATGAAAGAAAAGTGGAAACTTCTATAATTGAAGTTGGTCTTGGCGGCAGGCTTGATGCAACTAATCTGTTTATCCCTCAGGTAAGTGCAATAACTACAATTGGTCTTGATCATGTCAAAACTTTGGGAAACAGTCTTGAGAAGATAGCCTTTGAGAAGGCAGGCATTATTAAGGATAAAATCCCATTAGTACTTGGCAGAATAGATGATAAACCATTGAATGTAATATTAAAGCAAGCAGCAGAAAAGCAGATTGAAGTATTTAGAATCGATAAAGATTACTTCGTTAGCGATGTTTCTGTATCTACTTCCGGTTTGAGTTTCAATTATAAGTTTAAGGACGTATACTATTCACAAATTCAAACCAATTTGCTGGGAAGGCATCAGGCAGCCAATATCGCTGTAGCTTTAACCTGCTTCCTGGTTTATTGCAAAATACAGGGAATTAGGGTTGAGGAGCAGAATATTCGCACTGCTCTGAAAAACATCAATTGGAAAGGCAGAATGCAGATGCTGGGTACTAATCCGATAGTTATAATAGACGGTGCGCACAATTTACAGGGCATAAAAACATTTTTCAGCAATTTGCAAGAACTTTTCCCAAACAAGAAAATGCTTTTCGTTATATCCATACTTGCTGATAAAGATTATAAGCGTATGCTAAAGGTGCTTTGTCCCCTGGCAAAGAGGTTTTACATCAGCAAGAACGAATCAGACAGAGCTGCAGAAATAGATGCCCAGGTTGAAGTGGTAAAAGCAACGGGTTGTGAATTTAAAACTGCTCCTTCTGTTACTGAAGTTTTTACCATGGCTTTTAAAGATGCAGCCCGGGATGATATTGTGGTCGGTGCAGGTTCTTTATATACAGTAGCAGAAATCATCAGAGCTTACAAACAAAACTATTGACATATAAATGTGCTGTTATTTAAATTGAAAAGTAAAGTGAGGTGATATGGAACAAGCTGCCAAGCAAAAACTTGATATCTCTACAATCCTAACCAATATTTTAGCTATTGTCTTTTTAAGTTATGTAGCCTGGATGCTCTGTAACATTGGAGCATATATGCGCGTTGTTGCAGTTTATGCGCTGATGATGCCAAAGTTTATTTCTATCTGGAGAGCATTTAGAAGAATCTGCAAGATTACAGACCTGGAGCAATGGGTGTTTAATATCATTGCTATTATTTGCTGGTTACTTCAGTCAGCTATGACAGGTAAACTGCATCATTTAATAGCTATGATCAGATAAATCTGGTTAAAAGCTATTTACTATAGTCTGATATACTGAAGAATTAACTGCCAATACAATTTCCAAATTGACATTCTCTATTCTGTCTGCATTATTAACAGCTTTTTTTACCACATCAGCAATTTCGTTAAACTTGATTTGTTTCTGAATAAAAAGCCTGAGTGCCGCTTCATTGGCTGCATTGGCAACAGTTGGTAATATTCCGCCTTCGATAGCTGCTTCCAAGCCTGTGAAAAACAAAGGGTATCTCCTGGGAGCTATTTCCTCAAAAGTAAGAGCAGGTAAGGTACTTATATTTGTCTTTACAAGTTGTGACTGATAGCGTTCAGGATATGACAAAGCATAGAGAATAGGAAGTTTCATATCCGGCTTGCTCATTTGTGCTAAAATTGAACCATCGGTAAATTCAACCATGGAATGTATGATTGACTGTGGATGGATAACTGCCTTGATTTGTTCCCAATCAAGGTTAAAAAGCCAATGCGCTTCCATAACTTCCAGAGCTTTGTTAAACATTGTGGCAGAATCCAGCGTAACCTTTGCACCCATATCCCAGTTGGGATGTTTTAATGCCTGCTCCACTGTAATTTTATCAAAATCTTCCAATGGTAATGTCCGGAAAGCACCTCCGGAAGCAGTGAGATGTATTTGTGCAATTTCAACGGAGGGATGATTACCAATAGCCTGGAACACAGCGCTGTGCTCACTGTCAACAGGGATGATTTTAGAACCGTATTTTGTCTGTAGTTCTTTTACCAGATTCCCTGCCATTACCAAAGATTCCTTATTAGCCAATGCTAAAGTTTTTCCTGTTTCCAGTACAGCCATGGTGCTTCTTAATCCGGCAGAACCGCTGATTGAATTCAGGGCAATATCGTAATCAACATCTTTGAGTAAACTGATTAATTCATCTTCGCCAAAATAGACTTTTCTGTTATGAGGAATTTCCATTTTAGCAAATCTCAATTGCTCATTTGTAAAGATAAGATTGGGGATATTATAGTTTTCTGCTATCTGGAACAATTCTTTAGAATGGCTGTGAGCAGTTGCCAGGACAATCTCAAACCTATCGGATTGTTCCTTAATAACCTGAAGAGTAGACTGACCTATAGAACCGGTAGCACCTAATAAGGCAATACGTTTTTTTACCATCTCCAACCGGCAGAAATGCGTTGTGAATAGCCCAAATCATCCTGAGAGCCTTGTTTGATGGCATATTCAATATTCAGCTTATTAATGTAAATTCCCAAACCTGCAGTAATAGAATCTATATCATAACCTGCCATCACCTTAAGCTGTGGAATAGGTTGAACAGACATACCGGCATGCAAGTCAGCACTGATTGCTCCCGCATTTATGGTAGCAGCTTCATCCCTGCCTTCAAACAAAGTTTCCAATCCGGCATTCAGGATAAATGGCACCTTGCTGCGTAAAATTGTTGTATGCAAGCCAATTTCAGTGTTAGCTGAGGGTAATACGTTCTCCTGAGTTCCATTTTCCCAGATTATCTGAGTTGTAAAAAAGTCCTTTGCAACAAGACCAAATCTCCAGACCGGATTGATATCCCAAAGCAAACCAAGGTCTGCTCCGAAGCCAAAACCTGTCTTTTCGGCTAAAGAACGGTATGCAAGTTTGGGTGTAACTCCCATGTGGAGATTATCTTTTAAGCTTCTGCTTATGCCAAAATATGCCACCAGGTCGTTGTTGTTGACCTTTTTATAGACATAAGGCTGATTAGTAGCAGAAGGAGGAAGGCTGTCATTTTCCAAACGGGTTAAACCAATATCATCAATCCCGATATGAGTGATAACCAGTCCCATCCGGTTTTGATTACCCAGAATTGCGGAAATGTGATTAAATTGCAAGAGCCCTTCAAACTGTTCTGCATGCATCAGTTCCACACCTTTGCTTCCGGGAAGAGCTAACAAAGCAGGATTCCACCACGCAGCAGACAAAGCATCACCATTCGTTATTCCTGTATTACCCATCGCTTGATTTGCTACCCCGGGTGTCATATAGAATATCTCCCCGGCATATTTGTCTGCGAATAGCGTTGCCGGAAAGATTAACAAGGTTAATCCCAGCAAAACCATGTATGTTCTGAACTTCATTTTGGTCATAACATCCTTTTCATTGTCCAAATGATGCTTTTCCTGATGTGCAATAAACTCAGGATTAACATATTGACAATTTAATCAAATTTGCAAAGATACAAAACATCAAATGGATAAAAGACGTATAATTTGTTCATTTTAATCTGTCAAACAAAATCTTCTATTTATAGCCTAAGTATCACTGTCTTTTTATGTTTTGAACATGTTACTTGAGCAAAGTCATTTTTATTGCAGCTTGCTTACTGCCGGATCTAACCTTGACTATATATATCCCTGATGCCAGTCTTTGATTCCTGTCGTCTTTGCAGTCCCAGACTGTTGAATAAAACTCTCCGCCCTTCCTGTCATTCCAGCGTAGGCTGGAATCCAGGTCTTTTGGAGTCTGAGATATCGTCTCTTGCTTCAATTCAAGATTCCCTCCTGCGAAAGATTGACTTATCGAATGCAATCCTGCTTTTCTCACCAGGTCATTATAGCTTTGCGATAACCTGATAGTCCTCACTTTCTGCCCTTTCAGGTTATAGATATCTATCACCGGCTGTTCTTTGGCTTTCTCAGGTAAGGTAAATTCTATAAAAGTGTAACCGCTCTTGGAACCATTCAGATAAACAGGATTAGGATAGGTGCTGAGCATTATCTTACTAGGTAATGGCGGGTATTCAGGATTATCATTGGCTGTATATGGCTCAGAGCCATACTCATAACAACCCATATCAATCCTGTTATTCCAGACACGGTAGTTACCTGCTAAATCCATCGCAGGTAAGTTCAATCCTGTTGTATCTGCTGTTCCCATATTGATACAGGGTGAATTGGGACTCAGGTAATAGTATTCCGGTTGAGATACTTCCAGTGTATCTGTCACACTACCCAGGAACAGGGGATTTCCATTAAAGATGTTATCTGTGAAGGTAGCAAGTTCGGGTAACTGCGCATATATTGAACTTGTTCTGAATAAGCTGTTTCTGACTGTTACATCAGCATCAATATATTGATTAGTTAAACTATTGAAAACATGATTAGTAAATGCAAGTTCGCTGTAGTGACCTGGATTGTAGGATATGAGATTAGTGAAATCGGCATAACAAAATACCTTACAAAAGGTTCCCGATCCGCTGTTATTGGCAAACGTGCAATTATTGACTTTTATCCTTTGGTAGCGGTTCTGCAGATAAACAGGTGCAAACGACCAGCTATTTTCCGTAATATGGTTATTGTAAAACAGCACATTACTCATATCAAGATTGTAATCCGCACTCTCAGGATAGATATTTTGATAGTGCAAGACATACGCATCCGGGCTTGAATTGTTGGCAATTATTGTATTTCTTAAAACAATGTCACTCTCATCAAAACTAAAACCAAGCCAGTAATAATCTATTCCGCTAATTACATTGTCATGAGAAATTACATTATTTATATACACATCTGTGCACCTTGATATATCAATTGTGTTTAAAAAGTCAGTCAGATTTGTCTCCCCAATATCAAGGTTCTCACAGATAATGTTATTTGTTCTTAAAAGATATATTCCAGATGTTAAATAGCACTGATTATCATGAAAGGATAAATTACTGAGTGTAACGTTATAACTATCCATAATATCAAGAGGATTTGTACTGGAAGCTCTACCATGATTGAAACTCATATCTGACAGATATATATCGTGATTGAACCAACCAGCAAAAAAAGCTCTGGAGAATTCTCCATCAATGATTGTCTGACCTGTACCGGCTCCGATGATTCTAACATTTGGCTTAAAACTCAGGGGGAGTAACTGTCCACTGGTACTGGATGAATATGTTCCTGCAGCTAAATGAACAGTCCTGGGACTTTCCTGATTGGAGTTTATCACCTGCAAAGCATGTTTGATTGTTTTAAAAGGAGTTATACTGGTAAGTCCGTCGTTATTATCATTACCATCAGGACTTACAAACAAATCAATGTCATTGAATGTGAAATAGCTTTGTGTAATATCAACTGTAGGTTGTGGGGTATTGTTATAACATAATACAAAAAAACTATCGGGTTCAGAGATAGCTTTGCTTCCTAATTCTAAACTAATATTTACCTGATTTTGGCAACTTCTTATTAAAACATCCATCCCGATAGGAGCAACATTATTATATATTCTGCTGGGTTGCAATGTATTCCAGATTAACTGACCTCCCGATGTCAATGTTAATCCACCTCCTGTATTTAATGACTGATTTGAATGAATAATAACATTACTGAATTCAATTGTTGGATTATAACTAGCCCAGATTCCGCCGCCCCATTTTGCTAAACAATCCCTGATTATGCAGTTTAGCAGATAAACATGACTACTGTTTGAAATGTAGAGTCCGCCACCTATTACTGCGGTATATGGGTTCTGGTGTTGTTCATTATTTACTAAGGTAAAACCATTGATTGTGACTGTTTCTCCGGTAATGATTTTTATGCATGTACTCAGGTTACCATCAATGATTGTATTGTCTATGTAGGTTTGTAATGGACTTTGAGAATAAAGACTTGCAAGCGTTATATTGTGTCCGTTTAGATTAATGTTCTCTACATACCTTCCCGGGTAAACTAAGACAATATCTCCAGTTAAGCAAGCATTCACTGCAGTCTGGATGCTTGTATATTGCTGAGTTCCGTCCAGTGAGACTGTACGGGTAACACTAACCAGAAGTATCGGTATCAGGATTACCAAAACCAGACATATCTTTTTCATAGCCTTCCCTTTAAAATATCTGTCCCGATATTTTATGATAAATTATATTAAGTCAAAAGTACATTACCCGTCAAGAGAAAAGGTGTCGTCCTGCCGGACTCAATAATTTTGTGCATCTTATCCCCGCACTTGCGTACAGGGTTACATAGTATCGTCCTTACGGACTCATTTGCGTTTTTATACCTTACCCAGTACTAAAGTACTGGGCTAATTATTACCGTCCAGCCGGACTCAGTATATTGTTTATCTTTCTCCAGCACTGGTGGATATCTTTCCTGCATTACCAATACCGGACCCCAACAGATTAACAATCTGTGTTACCTGATTATTGTTTCATTATGTCAATCTGAGCAAAATCGAAATATTGAAAAGCGATTCCAGTCCGGTAGGACGGTATTGGTTAGCCCAGCAATTCATTGCTGGGAACAGAAGATACGATGTCTTGAGTCCGGTAGGACGACACTATGTAACCCGGCACGTGAGTGCCGGGAAAGGGGATAAAAGTAGTAATGAGTCCGGAAGGACGATACTATGCTTATAGGGTTAATTGAATAACTCCTTTGACGAAGTCCGATTTGCACCAAGAGAGCATTTATATTGACAATTTACGTTTGCAAATTGGACTCCTGCAAAAACCAGTATAACGATACTATCTTTTTTATACCACAGAGTAATTAAACATTAATTTTCCTTATTCAATCCAAGGGATATACAAGGGAGATGTCAGGGGTATCTAAGGGGTAAGCCCTTAGATACCCCTAGCATCTCTGACCAATCACCAACGGATCGTTAAAGATGGAAAAAGGATGTAGGACAGATGTCCCCGGCTTTGTTTAAGGTTTGTAATTATTAATTTTGGTAAAGGCTTCTTAAGCATTGAAGTTGACAGTTTATTGTTTGTTGGGATAATTGAATGATGAGTTGGTTAAATATTCTTGAGCAATCCGGCTTTTATGCAATCTATGCCATTATAGGTATTATTGTTGTATTGATTGCTGTTTATCTGCTCAGGAACGTAATCTGGCTGATTCGCTATCCGTTTCTGCTTCTGAATTGGATACAATGGATTCTATACAATCCCATCCGTGATTATTGGCGGCATCCAAAGCAGGGAACTGCAAATCTTAGCTTTAACCTGCTATTTCTTTCTCTGCTTTCACCAGTTTGGTGGCTGGCGATGCACATTATTTTAACTCCTGTTAGAATTGTTAATGCGATATATTTTAACATCATCCTGTATTGGAGCGTTTCATTTTGTGACAGTATAGCAGAATTGCTTCAGCCTAAAAGAGAGAAATACAGGAAGTTATCTCTTCCTAATTACTGGTGGAAATGGATAACAAATTTTCCCGGCAGACTCCTGAATGTTATATCACGTAATGGATTGTCTTTGCTGGAAGGTATCCTGATGACTGGTGTGGATACTGTTTTGCCGACCTATACAATGTATCACGGGACTTCTTTTAAAGGCATTGCCACAAATATTGCCACCTATGGCAGATGGTATGTAGGCGGTGGAGATTATGCCGGAAGCGGGATATATTTCGGTTTTTACAAAAAAACTGCTGCACATTATGCTACCGGAGATGACCATGCCATTATCGTAGCCCGAGTCACACTGTTTCCCTGCCGTAATTCTGCTACTCTGCCTTACAGGTTAAGAAAAAAGATTGGCAATGACGGTACAGGGATTACACATGGTATTGGTTTTCCCTGGAAAGCTATAGAACACTGGCGTGACCACAGTTATGCCCAATGGTTTGAATATTGCCTTTTGCAGCCGGAGAAAGCAGGTCAATATGTTCGCACCTGGCGTGCCAGACCTATCTGTGTATTAAAAAAACACCTCCCTTCACGTATCTGGGGAGGACTATCTCTTTGGACATCAGGTGCAGGGGGAGTTGGAGTTATTGTCTTTTCATGGCTGTTAATATTTGTTGTGACTTATCTGTTTATTACTTACAGGAATGTTATACCATAAAGAATCTGTTACATATCAGGCAGCTACATAGTATTAAAATAATTGGACAGAACAATGTGAACTAAACATCAGGTTTACGTGAATATTTGTACTTGGCAAATATACATTGCCTGAGTATTATATCCATAAGAAGATTATACTTAACGGTTTGTTATAAAAAGGACTAAAGAGAAAACAATGGGAAAATATATAGAATTAAAGTCCGAACAGGACACAATAGATTTGGCAGCGTATATAGCACCTCTTTTAAAGAGGGGAGATGTACTTTGCCTGTATGGCGAACTTGGAACAGGAAAAACATTCTTCACAAAGCAAGTTGGCAAAATGATGTTCATCGAAGATGAAATCAGCAGCCCTTCTTTTGTTTTGCTCAATGAGTATAAAACAGGCAAGTATCCCCTCTATCATATTGATTTGTTTCGTCTCAAAGAAGAAATGGAATTTCTTGATTTGGGCATAATGGACATGATTGAAAACGGTGTTACACTGATAGAATGGCCTGAACTGGCAGAAGATATTTTACCCTACCGCACTTTCAGCCTGTACTTTCACTTTAACGGCAAGAAACGCTGGGTCAATATCATCCCCGACAAAGAACACGAACAATTCTTCTCCTGATTCCCCAATAATCTCAAATAACATTTGCTTTGGAATGCTAATTGTATTATCTTGTATATACCCCCATAGGGTATCTTAAAAGAGGTAAATAATTATGGAAAAACACTGCTGTACTCATGACAACAAGTCAGCTCATCATACAGATGAATTTAAGGCAGACCTGGTAAACCGCTTAAGCAGGATTGAAGGACAGGTGAGAGGAATTCAGAATATGATTCAGGGTGATATCTATTGTGACGATATACTCACTCAGATATCAGCAGCGCGTAATGCTTTGTCATCTGTATCCAAAATATTGTTTGAAGCACATATGCGCAGCTGTATTGTTGAACAGGTGCAGGCAGGAAAGTCGGAAGTAATCGATGAACTTTTAGAAACTATCAGAAGAATGATGAAATAAAAAAAAGACATAGGAGAATAAAATGAAAAAGATAACACTAATATCGTTAATCCTGGCAGTTATGCTGCCAATCGCAATTTGGGCACAATGCGCAGACTGTCCAACTTCAAAAAGTAAATCAGATGGCAATACCAAAATGTCTTCTGGAAGTTTAAGCAAGAACTCAAAAATGGCTGCCATGCCTTTGCCCGGATATAACAAAGAGGTCCAGCTGGCAGACAGTAAATACTTCAAATACAGTTTTACTAAAAAGCCAAAAATCGGAACTGCTATTCTGAGAGTAAATGTCTATGACAAGAAAAAGAGACTGAGTGACGATTTTGATGTATATATATCAGCCGATATGCCTTCTATGAGAGGGGCTCACGCCAGTGGTGATGTGAAAATGAAAGCTAATAAAAAAGGTGAGTTGCTGACACCTGTTAATTTTGTTATGCCCGGTGTCTGGGAAATCACTCTGCATTTCTACAAAGACGGCAAACACACCAATACATTTACATTTGAGCAAAAAATCTAAGTAAACTGGAAACTGAACACTTCTTAGGAGGTTCAGATGAAATTAAAGAAAAGCAGTAACAAGTTTCTGACAGTGATTCTGTTGGTTTTAGCTTTTAGTATAGCACTAAAAGCACAAAATCAGCTAATGTATATAGAAGCGCAGGGAGTAATCGGATACAGGTCTGACACGGATGAAGTGGTATATTATTCTCATCACTCAGACCATGTAATGCAAAAACCTTCAATTGGTTTTGACTGGTTGAAACGCTTTGCGAATGACAGAAGAGATATTGCCGTAGCATCGGTTCAGTTTCGCCTTGCTTTGAACATTGAAGATAAGGTTTCTATTGAACCACAGTTGTACAATGCCTGGCTGAAGTATAAATCCGGTCTTGGAGATATTTCAGCCGGACATCTTAAACCTGCATCAGGACTTTCGTATAATCTGGATAATCACGCTCTGCTCCTGCCTGATATGACTATGTTTACCTTAGCTTATGACAGAGACTGGGGAGTTTTGTATTCAAAAGATATAGCCTGGGGAAATGTGTCTGCTTCTTTAACCAGTGCATCAGGTATGCTGTTTTACAGGAAAGATAATAATTATCTGGCAGCAGGACATATATCTTATGGCTTGCTGAATGATGATAATTTCAGTTTAGGAGCAACTTTGCAGCAAGGTAAAGTACTGGAAGCCATGGGATATCATATTGGGCATAATAAGATTGTTCACGATGAGGTTCTGGGTGGATTAGATGCCACAATCAGGTACAACAACATTGAAAGCATGATTGATATCTATGCAGGACAGTTTTACAAAAAGGATACTTGGAGTATTCTTTGGAGAAATGGTTTAAACCTTCTTCCTGAAGATGTTTTAAAACTTGAAGCACAAGGTATCTGGCGAGAGTTTGTCGGGACAAAACATAGTAATTATTCAGTTGGAATTACCTGGAAGTTTCATCCTGATTTGGCATTTAGGACTTTCTATGACTACCATACTATGAACAATTTCCAGACAAAAGATAATGACTACAAGATAGTAGCACAGATATATTATTACAAAAGGCTCTTCTAAAGTGCATGAGGTTAACATGAAACGAATGGGATTTCTGATTATATTACTGCTGATACTGTCACAAGGTCTCTTTGCAGCTGTGGGCTGTGATTTAAATGATCCTGACCGTGATGTAAAGAGACTGTTTCCATCTTCGACAGGATATAAAGCCTATTATATGTCCATTACCCAAAAAGGTGGAAAAGCTCTGCTGGCAAAAGTGGAAAAAAGACTTGGAGACAAGTTTACAGGTTTGTATGAAACAGCCGATGTTCCTTACACAATCTACGAAATATACAAGGACAAGCAAGTCACAGGCTATATTCACGGTGTCAATCAAAAAGGGCAGTATGGCGGAATACAGGTATTTCTGGCTCTTGATACGAAGGGGGTTATCCTCAATCTGTATTACCAGAAGATGACAAATCAGGCTGCAAAATCTTTTCGCAGTGATGATTTTGCCAAACAATTCAAGGGTCTTTCAATGAAAGACTTTGCTTCTTACAATCCTTCTACAGGGAAACAGGAAGGAAGCTTAGCTAAAATAAAGAATCCGGCTGTTAAAGCAGAAAAAGACTTTAAAGCAACTCTCCGGGGTGTAAAAAAGAATCTGATTCTGATGCAGGAATTCGGATATATAAAATAGATTTTGATTCGGGAATGAACCAAAGGAGTTCGTAATGCCATCACTATTTGGAATTGCCTGGAAGAACCTCAGGCGCAAACGTTTGCGCAGTATGCTGACTATTGTCGGTATAGCACTGTCAACCTGGGTGCTTGTAAGCCTTCTGGGATTTAACCAGGGATATGAAAACTCACTTAACAAAGATATAGATAATCTTGGCTTTCAGGTTCTTCTTACAGCAAAAGGCTGCCCCTATGAAGCTGCAACTTTAATGCTTAAAGGCGGAACCGGTTTGAAATACATGCCGTACAGCATTGTGGATTCCGTAAAAGCAAATCCCCAGGTGGAAGAAGTTACTCCAATGCTGATGCAGGTTGTGTTTGATCCCAATAAAGGTGAAAGCGGCGGTGTAACTGCTTTTCTTGGTATAGATCCGGCTACTTATCCCAAAATGAAGACGTATCTGATTTTTGAGCAGGGCAAGTGGTTTGATAAGCCTGAAGCAATGGAAGCAGTCTTTGGTTACGAAGCTGCAGAACTGGAACAGCGGGAAGTGGGGGACTTGTATCTTCTACCTGAAAGTGATGTTGAAGTCACAGTTGTTGGAGTATTAAAAAGAAGCGGAACCCAGGACGATGGTACGATATTTCTACCTGTCAGGACAGTGCAGAATGTCTATAAATTAGAGAACAAGATTACATCCATAGGTATCAAGGTTAATAAAGAAACTGACCTCGCTGCCTACGAAGAAGAATTATACAAACTTTCTGACGTTCAGGTTGTTTCGATGGCTCAGGTCAAGATGACTATATCTAATCTGGTTGCTACAGCACGTGTCATGGTTATGTCCATTGCACTAATTGCTATTCTCATAGCTATGGTTGGTGTCATGAATACAGTCCTGATGTCTGTCTTGGAACGCTGGCAGGAAATAGGTATTATGAAATCCATGGGAGCAATGACTTCACATATCTTTAAACTGATATGGTTTGAGACTATCCTTCTTACCTTTGTCGGTGGAATTGTTGGTTCTGTGATGTCCTGGATTCTTGCAACCGTAACTGATAAATTGATTCGCAGCGTGCTTCCTTATTCTCCAACCAGTGCTCTGGTGCAAATCGATGTGCTTCTGGCTTTAAAAGCGATAGGAATAATCATGGCGATAGGTTTAATCAGCGGTATCTATCCTGCCTGGAAAGCTGCAAAGATACGTCCTATAGAAGCAATTCGCAGTACGGATGGTGAATTATGAGTGTAAATAACGAAAAAATAATAGAGATAAAAGACCTTAAGAAAATATATGTTCGAGGTTCTGAGCATATTCACGCTGTGGATGGGATTACTCTTGATGTTAACAAGGGAGAATATGTTGCCTTTGTTGGTCCATCAGGTTCAGGCAAAACAACACTGTTGCATCTATTGGGCTGCCTTGATAATCCGACCGAAGGCTCTCTTATGGTTGCAGACAGGATGGTCTATTGCGAAAACAAATGCATGAATGAAAGAGACCTCACAAAGTTGCGCAGAGAGCTGTTTGGATATGTATTCCAAAAGTTTTACCTGATTCCTACTCTCACTGTTGAAGAAAATATCCTGCTGCCGTTTGCTTTCTATCAAAAAGAAGATGCTCATAAGAATGCTAAGCATCTGACAGAAATGCTTGGCATAGCACACAGATTAAGCCATCTGCCCAAAGAACTATCGGGTGGGGAGATGCAGAGAGTGGCTGTTGCCAGAGCTTTGATAAACAGACCCAAAATCCTACTCGCAGATGAACCTACAGGTAATCTGGACAGTAAGAGAAGTGCAGAGATTTCAGGAATCTTCCAACAATTGAATAAAGAAGAAGGAATTACCATTATCCTGGTTACCCATAATCATCATTTGGCTGAATCAGCCGGAAAGATGGTTGAGCTTAAGGATGGTAAATTAGTTTAACTATAAACAATACATCACTACTTGATAAAAACCGCTTTTTGTACACTTTGTGCAGAAGCGGTATTTACTTTTATGAAGTAAATACCTGAGGCAAAAGTATAACCATTTGTATCCTTTCCATTCCAATTCCATTGGTTTAATCCTGCTTTGTATAAAGACTCTTCTTCCTTGATGAGTCTTCCTTTTAAGTCATAAACGCCTATTCTGACCATATCAGCTTTTTCCAGCTTAAAATCAACTCTGGTATTGACTACGAATGGATTGGGATATATGGAAACAATCCTGATATCAGCAATATGAGGTGTTTGAAAATCTTCCACTGCACCACCCCGAAAAACAAGTATCTGCCATTCTGTTGTCCAGGAAACCTCATTTGTTGCAGTCACACATTTAAGGGTATTCATTCCGTAGTCATCATCAGTAAAAGGAGGCTGAAAGATAATATCAGTTGCCTGTGGCTGCAGCTCATCGTTAACAAACCAGCTAATCTGTACGCTCATATCATTATTGAAGGCCTCCACAGCAAAAGGATCAGGAACCGATTCCAGATTGTAATAAACCAGCGAATCGTTCTGAGGTGAAACATTATAAATGATAAGGTCAAGTATCTTCAAACTGTCAATATAGACATTATTAATTGGATGATAATTTGCATCAACAGGTACCTGACCTATACTCAGAACCACATCCAAACCCTCAAAAACCTTGCCGAAAATAGCATAGTTTCCATCCAGGTGTGGAGTCGGAGCTAAAGTAATATAATACTGTGAACCTGCAGAATTGGGTAAGGAAGAGTGAGCCATTGCCAAAACACCGGCACTATCATGGTGAAGAAGTGGACTGAATTCGTCCTGGATTGTATAGCCCGGTCCGCCATATCCAGTTCCCAAAGGGTCTCCATCCTGGATTACAAAACCTTCTATAACTCTGTGGAAGTGCAGTCCGTTGTAGAAACCAGAATTAGTCAGATTGATAAAATTATTCGCAGTAATCGGTACAATTTCATCTCTCAAATCAGCAGTAAAACTGCCTAAAGTTGTCCACCAACGAGCAAATTGCCTTCCCTGCAAAGTTAAAGGCATGGCAATTACAAGGATTAACACCAAAGTAAATAAAATTGATTTTGATTTCATGTTACTTTACCTTCCTTTCTTCTCTTTTTCTTCTTGTTCTTCGTGGTAAACTAAACCTCGATTTCGACATAGACAGGACAATGGTCGCTGCCAAAAATATCCTGACGGATTCCGGCATTTTTTACTATAGACAGGTGTTCTTTATCGATAAAGAAATAGTCAATGCGCCAGCCAACATTCCTATCTCGGGCTTTGCCCAGATAAGTCCACCATGAGTATTGCTCAGGAGAAGAATCAAATTGTCTGAAAGTATCCACCCATCCCATTTCTACGATTTTATCAAGCCAGGCTCTTTCAATGGGTAAAAATCCGGAAATTTCCTGATTAGCTTTTGGATGCGTGAGGTCAATCGGTTTATGGGCAGTATTGTAATCTCCTGTCACGAGCACAGCTTTACCAGTTTTCCGGTATGTCTGCATGACTTCAAAGCAGGCATCGTAAAAAGCAAGTTTATATTGTAAGCGCTCTTCACTCATTTTGCCATTGGGGAAATAAATATTAAAGAGGAAAAAGCTGTCATATTCAGCAATAATGATTCTTCCTTCCGAATCGAACCTGGGTACATCAAAACCCTGCTTTACAGAAAGAGGTTGGGGTCTGCTTAGCAGGCAAACACCCGAATAGCCTTTCTTTTCTGCACAAGACCAGTAGTTATGATAATCTTTTAAACCCAGGACTTCAGAAGGGATTTGCTCTTCCTGCAGCTTTGTTTCCTGCAGACCGATAATATCTGGCTTATCTGTCAGCAGGATATCCATAAAACCTTTGTTCATGATAGCGCGCAAGCCGTTCACATTCCATGACCATATCTTCAGCATATAATTTTCTCCTATATTATGTAGTTACATGCGTCCCCACAAGTAGCAGAAATGACAGATGAAGCGTCTGTCTCTAAGGAGTCAGCATTTGAACTCCACTCCTTTTTTGGATTGAAACTCTGTTAGCAGATTTTTGTAAAGTTCAAACATCTCGTTATCAAAGCAGACAAGCCAGATATCCATATCATTGTCATGGGTAAAATTAACGATTTCCTTGATAGCGATACTGACAGCCCTGTCTTTGGGAAAACCATATGCACCTGTTGAAATAGCAGGAAAGGCAATTGATTTCATCTTATACTCTTTTGCCAGGCACAGGCTATTGTGGTAACAGTTTGCCAGAAAAGTATCTTCCTCAAACATTCCGCCCTGCCAGATAGGTCCTACCGTGTGGATAACATAACTGGCTTTGAGGTTATAACCTTTGGTAATTTTAGCCTGACCTGTGGCACAACCGTTTAGTGTCCTGCATTCAGCCAACAGCTCCGGACCTGCAGCCCTGTGAATAGCGCCATCAACTCCACTGCCGCCCAGCAGAGAATTATTGGCTGCATTAACTATGGCATCGACTTCCATCTGCGTAATATCACCCATATGTAAATGTATCATCAGAGATATCCTCCCCACTTAAAAATTTTAGTTTATTCTTTATTACTGCTCATTATTCACCCGATATCCTGTCAGTATCCAGTCGCTCAAACATCGACTGGTTATCGACTTGCATTAAAGAAATAAGCATACAAGAAAACTTCTCTTTACCGGAACAGGAACAGGTACTAAAGTTTTTAAGTTCATAATTTTGCATAACTAATACGTTACTAATTTTGGCAAAATTTAACTGTTCAGCATGGTATTACATTCCAGAATATTCAAGAACTCTGAGCTTAAGGATAGCAGCGTCAATAGCAAGCCTGAAATTTTTCTTATTTATTTCATTTAAAGTATAGTCTTCAGGATTGCCCTCAATTTGCAGGCTATGACCTCCGTTCAATGTTATAACAGAGACATTTTCGGTGCAGTTGCCAAGATATGTATAGAGTTCCTGGAGAGGGCAGTTTAAAGAATCCCTGTCTCCTAAAATGAATGTTACAGGTCTGGTCTCTTTGGATAGTTCCGGATAATAACTTTCTCCTTCTTCTGCTTTGGAAAGCAGTGGAGTGAGCAATATGCAGCCTTTTAATTCCTTGTGTTCCCGGAAAGCGAAATATGCAAACAAGGTGCCCAGGGACTTTCCTGCGATATATACACGCGAAATATCAATCCTCGGGTCCTGCATAACCATTGCCAAAATGTTTTCAATATCAGCTATTTCTGCGCTTCCATCAGGGGATGGATCCTGTTTATTGATAAAAAAGCTCCAGTTAAATGTAACTGAAGCGATATCATTAGCATATGCTTTCCTGGCTAAGTCTTTGATTAAAGGAAGATCTTTATGATAACCTCTGCCCGGGCAGATGATGATGCAGGGGAATTTTTTATTAGCCGCAGGTACCAGCATTTTATAATCAAGTTTTTTCCATTGCTTATCATTATTTTTATCTTTTGAATATAATAGTGCACCAGACAGGCAGAAAATTATAACCAAAATGAGAAATACAGTCTTTTGCATGACTAAACTCCTTTAGAAAATCAACTCAATTCACTCTATGAACAAGCTGAAAAATATCTGTAAGAAAGTCAAACAATATTAATAGCGCGATGGATTTTGTAAGATCTGATCAACATTATTGTTTACCAAGACGCAATATATTGTCTTGCAATGCATTAGCGTCGCCTATGTATGTTTAAATATTTTCTTGAAAACGTATTCGTTCAAGTAAATTAGTATTTATCTGTACCATGAAGATTTACACCTTTAGATGCAATTTTCGAAATTTTTCTTGACATGTTGTTATAACTTGATTTATATAGACTTGTGAAATCTAATAATTGTAAGATTTCACTATGAAAATTCTGCAAGTCGCAGAATTCAGGAAAAAGGAGATATAATGAAACAGGTTTTAATTCTAATGTTGGTGCTTGTGCCCTTAGCACTGATGTCTATTAGTTTAACGGATTACACTAACCCCGTTTCTTTCGGGCGGGAAGCTTTTCTAAACGGTAACTTTAATTTCCATGACGGTAATCAAGATCAGGCCAGTTACAACGGTTTATTTGGTGGTAACTATTTGGTTTATTACAACAGTCTGCCTTTCAACTGGAAAGTTGAGGGAGATGTAAATTTAACTCTGATGCAGGATTCATATGAAGGTGCAGAATCAGAAACCGGGTATATGGTAACTCTTGGAGCAAATGCTGACAAATATATCAATGATACCAATATCTTCGGTTATGGTTCACTTGATTTAGGATATCGCAAACAAATGGCAATGGATGATGCAGACGATCCTTATGTTAAAATCGGCATAGGCGGCGGTTATGGCAGAGTTATTGATGCCACGGTATTAGCCAGAGCTATGCGTATTGTAAACGAACTGATTAAGTATAATGTAATCAGAGGCGAGCTTTCTAACAGCGCTTATATTGAATTAGGTCAGATTATCGAGAAAAAAGGCGAATACATCACAAAGTATGGCAGCGTTGAATATCAAAAGTACTGGTACGAAGCTATGGAAGATGTGTTCAATAAAGAAGGCGTTCTGAGAGATGGTTCCCTGCATGCATTGGGAATAGTCAGACTTCAGGAAGTATTGGACCAGAGAATCAGTACACGCAGATATGGCTGGACAGCCCGTGCAGGTGTTGGCTATATTCTTTCAGCTTATGACGGAAGCGATCCTGACCCTACTCTTGATGCTTCTTTTGAATATGCACATCCTTTTTCGTATAAGCTGCAGTTCATTGAAGCTCTGGATTTTTCAACCGTACTTGGAGAAGATCCTGTGCACCACATTATGAATCAGGCTTCACTTACTTATGAATTAACTTCCCTGATTGATTGGGAAAACAAACTTTCAACTTCGATTGATATGCCTACTATTGAAGGCGCAGAGAATATAATTTCCAATACTCTTGAAACTGCTTTCTACTATTACATTACCAATAAAGTTAATTTGAATACATCTCTGAAGTTCCATATGTATGATGATGGTATTGATGATAATGGAAACGATGACCTGGAAACAACATTCTTCTTAGGTGCATCTTACAGACTTAAATAATTAATCAACCAAAAATAACAGGGAGTGAGTTTACTCGCTCCCTTTTTTTATTGCTGCCAACTTCCTATATTATGATTTTAAATATTTAACCAGGTAATTCAGATATGTAGCAAGATTGTTATTATTTTACATAACCCACTGTTTCCAATGCCATGGATATCCTTTGTTATGGCTTGATTTTCATGTCTTTAACTGGCTTTTTTTATCAGTTAGAATGCGGCTTTTTAAATGCTAAATTATAACTACTTACAAGGCAATGTGTTGTCAATATGATTGAGTTTTATGCGATTTTAAAGATAGCCATATAAGATTTTACTTGACAAAAGTTTACATGACTTTTAATTATTCTAAACCTTTAAGGAGGATTAAATGAGAATAGGATTAATTATCCTTATGTCACTATTCGTCTTATCAAGTTTGTGCGCTTTTGACAAGGGCACTATCAACCCGGGTGGCAGCATTTCTTATACAAGTTATAAGGAAAATGCCGATGATGAGGATGCTACAAATGTGTTATCATTTGCTCCGCAAGTTGGTTATTTCTTTATTGATAACCTTGCTGCAGATTTGTTAATTGACTTCGAAAGCATGTCAGAAGGTGATTACAAAAGTTCATCATTTGATATTGGAATTGGTGGAAGGTATTTCTACAAGAATTTCTATGGTGGCTTAGGTTTTATGCTTACTTCCTGGAGCTATGATGATGGAGATTTTGATATGAAAGTATCTGCTAATTATCTTGACCTTAAAGCCGGCTATTTAGTTCCTATCGTAGAAAATGTATATGTAGATTTAGGTTTGGGATACGAAATGGGTATGGGTGAATACGGCGCTGATGGTGAAGGCGATAACGAAGAAAGCGGATTTGGCTTTATGGCTGGTTTCCAAATCTTCTTCCCATACAAAAAGTAAACATTTTTTTATTAAAAAAATTAGCCCGAGCTTAATGCCCGGGCTTTTTTTGTCTTTAGTGTCTTTCTGATACTGTCCTAAGCAGAGAGCCTGTTTGCTTTTTGCTTGACATAAACCGCTGTTTCCATTGCTGGTTATCAATATATATCACATTGAGATGTGCATAAAAGGAAATCAGAATTATGGCGAAATTAAGTGACACTACAGCAAAAAATACAAATATAACTAAAACACCTCTTCCTTCGAAATTCCATAAGAAAAAACCATTTGTACAAGATTGGGTAGAAGCTATCCTTTTTGCTTTTGTAGTCGCCATGATAATCCGTAACTATACATTTCAGAATTTTAAAATACCTTCTTCATCAATGGAAAAGACATTATTGATAGGTGATTATCTTGTCGCCAATAAAGTTAAGTATTACTTTACCGACCCTGTACGCAATGATATCGTCACTTTCAGATATCCTAAAATTGAAAAGGGCACTCCTGAAGGAAATCCTGAACAATATATCAGGATATTTCATCCTATCTATATAAACAAGGAACTCACTTTCAAGAAAGATCCCTTAACTTTCCTGAATATTACATATTATGCACGTAAGAATATTGTTAAACGAGTCATTGGAATGCCGGGCGATACTATTGAAGTGAAGGATAAAACAGTTTATCTGAATGGAGAACCATACGTGCAAGGCTTTGAGTGCTATGGAGAACCTTTTCCGTATGACAATCCTCAGCAGATTATTAACCGCACTTTCCCCCAAGGTATGTGGATGCCGGGAATGGACTTCTGGAAAAACGTACCCGGTTCAGAAACGTGGAACAGGGATTGGTTTGGTCCGGTAGTCGTTCCCCAAGGCAAATATTTTGTTATGGGTGATAACCGTGATGTGAGTGAAGACAGCCGCTATTGGGGCTTTTTGGACAGAAAAGACATCACAGGTACTCCCTGGGCTATATTCTATTCATATGGTATCGAGTATAACCAAATCTATGACCGCCCCCATGCAAGATGGGATAGAGTGTTCAGAAAAATCAAGTGATTTTCCTGAAATTAAGAATTAAGAATTAAAATAAAAAAGCCTACCCTAATATAAAACTGAGGAACGAAGTTTTGAAATCCGGTGCTTACATCCATATACCTTTTTGTTTAACTAAATGTGGTTATTGTAATTTTTTTTCAGTACCATATTCGATAACTGCCCTAAATAACTATATCAACCTGCTTTTAAAAGAAATTGAATCTTTTAAACAAACGTATGAATTTGAAGCAGATACAGTTTATCTCGGAGGCGGCACTCCATCATTATTATCGGCAAATCAAATCAATAGCATTATTGGTTTGGTACAACCTGATGAAAACCCGGAAATTACTTTAGAAGTTAATCCTGTTCAAATTACAGAAGATTGGGTAAAAGCACTATCTAAAACAAAAGTAAACCGACTGAGCCTTGGTATACAGTCTATGAATAATGAAAACCTGAAAGCTCTGGGCAGAAAGCATTCAGCAGCTTCAATTCCGGAGAGAATAAAGTTACTGCGTGAAAACGGATTCAACAATATATCCATGGATTTACTTTATGGTCTTCCAATCTTTGCTAATTACAACATTGAAGAAGAACTTGATAATTTTCTGTCACTGGAACCGGAACATATCTCCACGTATTTACTCAGCATCGAAAACAATGTGCCATTTAAACACTGGAAAGCAATTCTGCCCGATGATAAATTTACCGAAATTCAATATTATACAATTTGCGAAACACTGAGGGAAACAGGCTGGGATCATTATGAAATCTCCAATTTTGCCAGACCGGGTTTGGAAAGCAGGCATAATCTTCATTACTGGCTTGGTGATGAATATATCGGTATGGGCGCAGGAGCATCAGGTTACGTAAATAAACAGCGTTACAAAAGACCCGATGATTTGGAATTATGGCAATTTGCAGTAGAAAAGAAAGACAATCTCTATGAAAAAGAATCTGAAACAAAAGCGCAGCAGAAAGCAGATTTTATCATAATGCAACTCAGATTATCAAGAGGTTTGGATATTCAAAGCTATAAAGAAAGATTCGGTTCTGACTTTGTATCTGACTTTCATGATGCTATAGAGAAGTTTATCTCGTCCGGACATATGGAAATGACCAATGGGTATATAAGGTTGTCACAAAAAGCGTGGTTCGTTTCAAATCACATTTTAAGGGAATTTGTCTGAGGAAAAGTGCTCAAAGAAATCAGGACTATTCTCAATAAAGCTGCAAAAGGCACTGAATTCGTCGGCAAGGTATATTTTGCAGGTGGATGCGTCAGGGACGAATTAATAGGCAGAAAAACCAGAGATATTGATATTACTGTAGAGCTTCCCGATGGCGGCATCAGGTTTGCAGAATATTTGTTTCAGCAGGGAATATCCAATAAGCCAAAAGTATTTAAGCAATTCGGAACAGCATTAATATCCATCGGTGAACATAAAATTGAGCTTGTCATGACTCGCAAAGAAAGTTATCATTATCGTTCAAGAAAACCTGATGTAGAATTTGGCAGTCTGGAAGAAGATGTTTTAAGAAGAGATTTTACTGTAAATTCACTACTGGTGCGCATCTCAGATGGAGAAATACTTGATTTAAGCGGATGTGGCAGGAAAGACCTTGAAGCAGGACTTATAAGAGCAACCAGCAGTCCTTCAGTGATTTTTAAAGAAGATCCTCTGAGGTTGCTCAGGGCAATACGTTTTGCTACAGAGCTGGATTTTGATATTGAAAAAAAGACATTTATCCAGATAAAAAAACTTTCATCTGAAGTAAAATATCTATCCCAGGAACGAATAGCTGCAGAATTATTCAAAATAATAAGCAGTCCAAAATACATCAAAGGATTACAACTATTAGTAAAATCAGGGCTTAAGTCTTATGTGTTTCCAGGTTTGAGGCTACCTGCTTCATTGCTTGCTGCAGATATAGTTAGTAGGGTTAGGGTTAACTCTGCGTGGGTTAAGCCACCCATAACCTCGCTAAGTATTAATGGAAGACTTGTCCTGATGCTCTGGTGGAATAAAGATAAAACTAAATATCTGAAGCTCTTGAAAATGAACAAAAATCAAATAAGACGAGTTATTTATTTACATGCTATGTGTACAGGTGTCAGAGATGAAGATGAACATGATGGACTGGTCAGCCTTGCAAGGATTCGTAGCAGTGCCTGGGCAATCGGAGAAATGATTGACGAGTTTATAGTCCTCTATCCCTATACGGGCATGTTTTTAAAAAGAGGTGATAAAACCTGGAAAAGGGATTTGGAATTATGCCAAAAGCTCAAGCGAGCGGCTGTCTTTATTGAAAAACATAGATTTAACTTGACAGTAGAAGATGTAAAAAGGACTTTTTGCATCAAACACTTCCTGGATATACCGCTTTTCCGTTCCAGGGCTTTGGAGTATTGGCTTTATCACCCCAAAGCAGATAAAAAAGAACTGCTTGAGTTTTTAAAAAAGAACAGTAATGATTTTGAATTAATATGAGAGACAGATGTTTAAAAAATACACATTCCTAGCTTTGCTGATTGCTGCCAGCCTTACCTTGTCAGCAGAAATCCTGATACCCATGGATATGGCACAATCCAATCATTTAAAGGCTTATGGTATTGCATTTACTGCCCTACAAAAGCAAATCCCCGTAAAATGGCTGCTAAATTACAGGGGAGGTTCTTTCCTCATCAGTGATGCAGCTGAAATTGTTAATATCTGCAATATCAGGGGTGTAAGATTCGAGAATGTAAGTTCTTCTGCAGTTGGATCTATAATGTTGGAAATACAATCCTCAAATATGGAAGTGATGGTTCTGGAAAAAGAACCATCTATTGCAGTATATATCCCTCCCAATGCATTACCGTGGGACGATGCTGTTACCCTGGCTCTGGATTATGCAGAAATAAAATACGACAAAGTCTGGGACGAAGAAGTCCTGAACGGTAAACTAAATGACTATGACTGGCTGCACTTGCATCATGAGGACTTTACCGGGCAATATGGGAAGTTCTATGGTTCTTTCCACAACACTAACTGGTATCAAAACGACGAAAGAGTCAATGAGGCAATGGCAGTTAAGCTCGGTTACCAGAAAGTGTGGCAGCTTAAGCATGCTGTTGCTGAAAAAATCAGGGAATATGTAATCAATGGCGGATTCCTGTTTGCCATGTGCGGAGCCATTGACACTATAGATATTGCTTTGGCAGCAAAGAATGTAGATATTTGCGATGCAGCTTTTGATGGAGACGGAATTGATCCGAATTACCAAAGCAAGCTGGATTTCAGCCGCACTTTTGCCTTCGAGAATTTTACCCTCAAAACCAATCCTTATGAGTATGAATTCTCAGATATGGATGCCAGTGATTATAACCGCTTGAAGGGAGCAGAAGCAGATTACTTCCAGCTTTTTGATTTCTCTGCCAAATATGATCCCGTGCCAACTATGCTGACCCAATGCCATACTAATGTAATAAATGGATTCCTGGGCCAGACTACCTCCATATTTAAGGATAAAATCAAGAAAAGCGTAATTATTCTAGCCGAAGCACCTGGACAGACAGATGCCAAATATATGCATGGAAATCTTGGTAAGGGGACATTTACTTTCTATGGTGGGCATGACCCTGAAGATTATCAACACAGAATCGGTGACCCGGAAACTATTTTGGATTTACATAAAAACTCCCCAGGGTACAGGCTTATTCTGAATAATGTGCTTTTCCCCGCAGCAGAAAAGAAAAAACTAAAAACATAAAAAAAGGTAAGTATGTCAGATTTCTATCAAGACCAACGTAAGATTGAATTAAGAGTAGGCACAATTGCAGTTTTATGTATCATTATACTGGTTGTAGGTTATGCCTGGCTGCGTAATTCTTTGCAGTTGAAGGCAATGACTGAATTAAAAGTAAAGTTTGAAAATGCCCAGGGATTAGAAATCGGAGACAAAGTTACTGTAAACGGAATGGAAACAGGACGGGTAACTAAACTTGAGCAGTTAAATGATGGTGTTCTTATCCATTGTCAGCTTAAGTTAAAGTATCCGGTCAGAGAGGGAGCAAGATTTCTTATTCAGGACAGTAATCTGATGGGTGGAAAACAATTGGATATCATCAACTTCAATGACGGCAAGCCAATTGATGCAAGTGTTATTCAGATGGGAGAAAGTTCACAGGGAATGACTGCGCTACTCAGTACTGCATCCACAACAATGCATCAGTTAAATATTCTGTTGCTGGAATTGAATAAACCGGAAGGTCTTTTCTCGCAGGTAAAAGATACCTTTACAGAAACCAAGAATACTTTTGGCAAAGTCAATGATGTCATTGATGAAAGCAAAACTAATCTAGCTTCTGCCCTGCAGCAGATTACTAATTCCACTCAACAGCTAAATGAAATCATCTCGGTTAATAAACCTAATCTGGACAAAATCATCAGCATGACTCCGGAATTGATGCAAAAAGCACAATCTACTCTTGATAGCCTGCAAACAGCAAGTTCTGTCTTACAATCTGCTGTAAAAGAGATGTCAACGGGTAAAGGTACTCTGCCGAGATTGATTAATGACGAGAAGCTCTATCAGAATCTGCTGAATTCGTCAGCCCGACTTGATTCTCTTTTGATTGATATCAAGAAAAATCCTTCCCGGTATTTCAAGGTTAAGGTGTTTTGATTGAAATCTAAAGCATTTATCCTGATATTATTGGCTTTATTTTTGGGGTGCGTTAGCCTGCAGGCATATTACTACGGGCAGAATAAGGTTAATGCGACATATACGAGCTGGTCTCAGATTCAGACAATGCATTTCGATATTTATTTTCCTTCAGGGCAGGATGATTTTGGCAAACTGGCAGCCCTGATGGCTGAAGATACATACTATTACCTTAAAATAGATCTGCAGTTTCCTGCAATCAGCAGGATTCCAATTATCTTTTATGGTTCACAACTAGAATTTCAGACTACAAATATAATATATCCTCTGCTGTCGGAAGGTATCGGCGGTTTTACAGAAAGCCAGCGGAACAGGGTGGTAATTCCTTTTGACGGAAGCTATGCCAAGTTGGAGCAATTGCTCACACATGAACTGACCCATGCTTATATAAATGCTTTGGATACTGGTACTCCCGGTTCTTTTTTCTACATGCGTTTTTTCAATTTACCTTTTTGGTTTTCTGAAGGATTACCTGAATTTGAATCTGTGGGTGGTGCTGATGTAAATAATAATGCTTATATTCTGGACCTGATTATCAATGATAAAATGCGTTCATTGAGTGATGCTTCAGGATATAGTGCTTACAGAATGGGGGAATCGTTTTTGGTTTTCCTCAGTAAACGCTATGGAAGAGAAAAGATGATGGATTTCTTTTTCTCTTTGAGAGCTGTAAATGATTTGGACAAATCTGCCAGGAAAGTATTCGGAATGAAGTTCCGTGAACTGGAAACACGTTGGCGGAATCAATTAAAAAGAGATTATTATCCATTTATACAGAGTCACACAATACCAAGTGAATTCAGTGAAGCCAAAACCAATCATAATGATGATGCATCTTATTTTAACCTGGCACCTCGCTTTTCTCCTGATGGTCAGAAATACATATATTTTTCCAATCGGAATGGTCGATTCAGCATCTGGACTGGTGGTCTGTTTGATTCTTCCACGAACAGAAAGCTGATAACAGGTGAAGCAACTGGTAAAATGGAGGAATTTCACTATCTGCGTTCCACCCTTGCCTGGTTTCCTGACAATAAACACTTTGCCTATGTAAGCAAAACTTCGTTCGGAGATAAAATATATATTGCCGATTATCAGAAAGCAGAGATAGTAGAACAGGTAAATATTCCACAGGTAAAAGCAATATATGAGATGGATATCTCGCCTAATGGTGAGTTATGTGTGTTCTCCGGTCAAAAAGACATGCAATCTGATTTGTTCCTCTATGATTTCAAGACTCAGGCTCTTACACAATTAACCAATGACAAACACTATGACTTTCAACCCAGGTTTGCACCTGACAACAAGTCAATTGCTTTTTCTTCTGAGCGAGAAAGAACTGAAGAGAAACACCGGAAAGGTTATTTTACGGGATTAAAATCCAACCTGTATAAATATGAATTGAAAGATAATTCACTAATACAGATTACTTCTGATGAATTCAATTGTTCTCACCCGGTTTGGGACAGCACTGGCACAAAGCTGGTATTTATTTCTGAAAAAGACAGCATTCCCAATCTGGAAATCATCGATTTAACAACTTATCAAAGAGCAGATCTCACAAAAACTTTATCTGGTATCTACAGCTTCGATTTGAATCCCAATGACAAGTATCTTGTTTATTCATGTTTTTTTGACGGAGGATGGGACATATATCTAAAGACTGAGCCTTTGCTGAATGTGAACTTTTCTGAATACCAAAGTCCCCAGAAGATAGAATCTGCAGACAGCCTGTTCAATCATATAGACTTTAAGCGGTTGGATTATTTCGGCAGGAGAAAAGCACATAGAGTTATTACTGACGGTGGTTCTGAATACATTACCAGGAATTCAACTGTGTTTGATTTCCGTCCTGAAAAAGATTCAATCCGTACAAAACCGGATTATTCCTGGGATAATGAGCCGGATAGTATTTCTGTAATTCCAGGTATCAAACCTTACAGAATAAAATTGATGCTGGATAGATTTTGGGGTGGCTTTGCCTATTCATCATCTGTTGGTACAATTGGAAGTCTGGAAATGGGCTTGAGTGATATAATGGGTAACCATGCTGTAGGAATAAGCCTGGCTATTTCTGGCAAGATTAAAGATTCCAATATCCTGCTAAGTTACTTATATTTACCACACAGGATTGATTATGGTATTGGCGTTTATAACATTCTGGATGAGATAATATACCGTCTGGACAAAGTTGGACCTGATGATTATTACCGTTCAAGGGAAAGAGAAACAGGACTTTATTTACTGACACGATATCCCCTTAATAAGTTTTTCAGGCTTGATTTTGAGAATCAGGTATATTCCTGGGAATATGGTTGGGACAGATGGATTTGGGATAGCAATGGGGAAGATGGGAATTGGCAGAATGATATAGTGCCGGTTAAGAATGATGTGATCTATGCACCGGCAATTACACTTGTCCATGATAATACTCTGTATGGTCCAACCGGTCCACTGCTTGGTTGGAGAGCTTTTATAACACTTAGAAAAAGTTTTGCCCTTCATAAAAACGATTACCAGACTGCATATATGGACTTGCGTTCTTATGCGTTATTCAATAAACGATATTCAATGGCTCTCCGCCTGGTTGGAGGCGTCAGCAATGGCAAACAACCTCAAACCTTTGGTCTTGATGGTTATTATGGCATCAGAGGTTATGAAGGCGATACAGAGGGGCAAAGGATATCAATGGCTTCAGCAGAATTGAGATTTCCTTTTCTGGATTATTTTGCTATGGCATTTCCTCTGCCATTGACCATTACCTCCATACGTGGCAGCGCATTTGCAGATTTAGGCGGAGTCTGGGATAAGGATAATGATTTCAGGGGAATGCAGGATGACAGATTGCGGGATTTGAAGCTGGGTTTTGGATACGGACCCCGGATGAATATAGGATTTGCTGTCCTGAAATTGGATTTAGCCTGGCTGACAGATTTAAAATCAACTTCCAAACCAACCTACTATTTAAGCCTAACAGAAGATTTCTAAAAAATAAATAATAACAAGAAGGGGATATCAATGAAGATTGACGTTGTCCGTAAACTACCTGATGTAATCGATACGCTTGTATTATGCCATGAAGAAGGTGGCAAACTTGATGTATTTGAGGATTGGATAAGTAATTCCATGTATGACTCAGTTCGTCGTTTTGTTGAAACTGAGAAAGTAACATTCAAGGCTGATGAAATCCACACATTTCATTACATGAACAAAAACCAGTATTGTAAAATTATTTTCGTTGGTATGAACGATCCTGAAAAGCTTACACCTGATAAAGTCAGGAAGCTCATTTCCGATATAGTTCGTCAGGCGATTAAATTGAAATCAAAGCAGATTTACATGATTCCCGGTGCCGAATTTGCTCTTACTGATGCCCTGATGGGGCAGGTATTGGCAGAAGCAAGCCTGCTTACTATATATAAGTTTGATAAATACCGCTCAGAATCCAAGCATGAAGTTCCTGACGCATTGCATTATGTACAGGACTCCAAAAACACCAGGAATCTAAACAAAGGCATCCTGGAAGGCAGAATACTTGCAGAAACAACCAAATTAGCCAGAGATTTAGTAAACGAACCTGCTAATTCACTTTATCCTGATACCCTGGCTGAAGCAGCTAAAAAAGCAGCCTTGGAATATGGCTTTTCGATTGAAATATTCAATCTGGATAAACTCCGCCGCCTTAAGATGGAAGCTTTCCTGGCAGTAGCCAAAGGTTCCAAACATGAGCCACGGCTGATTATCATGCGTCATCAGGGTAATCCTGACGGCAAGCATGATACGATAGCTTTGATTGGAAAGGGTTTAACTTATGACAGTGGCGGTTATTGCATCAAGACTCCACAGGGCATGGTAAATATGAAAACTGATATGGCGGGTGCTGCAGCTGTAATCGGAACAATGGCAGCTATATCAAACTTAAAACTTAAGGTTAATGTTGTGGCTATTATAGCTGCCTGCGAAAACATGATTTCAGGTGAAGCATACAGGGCAGGAGATATTGTCCGTTCCATGTCCGGAAAAACTATTGAAGTTTTAAATACTGATGCGGAAGGACGCCTGACTTTGATTGATGCTATTCATTATGCCATAGAGCGTGAACATGCAGCTAAGATTATCGATATTGCCACTCTTACAGGAGCAGCAGTTGCAGCTCTGGGTACAAGCATCTCTGCAGTGGTAACCAATGACCAGGACTGGTATAATGAATTGGAACATGTTTCCAATATTACAGGAGAAACAATCTGGCAATTACCGGCTTTTGAAGCATACAAAGAGCTGATCAAATCTGAAATAGCCGATCTTAAAAACATCGGAGGACAATGGGGCGGAGCTATTACAGCAGCGCTCTTTATCCAGGAATTCGTGCAGGAATTGCCATGGCTGCATATAGATATTGCAGGCACATCCAGTAAAGAAAAGGAATCCGGTTATTACAGTTATGGAGCAACAGGAGTAGGTGTTCGCCTGCTGACCACTTTGCTCAAGAACATGGAATGATTACAGGGAGGCTAATTGGTTAAGATGATTACCGCTTCTGAAGCAGCTAAAATGATAAAACCTCAAGACCGTTTGCTGATAGGAGGCTTCCTGGCATGCGGAGCTCCGGAAACATTGATAAATGCTCTCGTAGCAGAAAACACCAAAGATTTGCATATTGTCTGCATTGCCTCTGACTGGGAAAGTAAAGGCATTGGTAAACTGGTTGTTAATCATCAGTTAAAAAGTGCGCAGGTTTCTCATATGGGCACCAATAAAGAAATACAGGCTCAGATGAATGCAGGTGAAATAGAAGTCGAACTGGTACCCCAGGGTACTCTGATGGAAAGAGTCCGCGCAGCAGGTGCCGGTCTGGGTGGCATTTTAACGCCTACAGGTCTGGGAACTGTTGTGCAGGAAGGCAAAGAGATTATTACTGTTGATGATATACAATATATCCTTGAAAAAGCCATACAAAGCGATTTTGCGTTAATTCGTGCCTGGAAAGCTGACAAAGCAGGCAATCTAATTTACAGGAAGACTACCCGTAACAGCAATCCGATTATGGCAATGGCAGGCAAAATAACCATTGCGGAAGTTGATGAAATTGTGGAAACAGGCGAGCTTGATCCTGAAACTATTATAACACCCGGTATATTTGTTAATTACATTGTTAAGAGTGGGGTGTGAGCTATGGATAAACGTGCAATGATAGGCAAGAGAATAGCTCTGGAACTCAAAGACGGTGATTATGTAAATCTTGGGATTGGACTCCCCACTGAAGTTGCAAACCATATTCCCACCGGTGTGCATGTCATCTTCCAGTCAGAAAACGGGATGCTGGGTGTAGGTCCCATGCCCGAAGCGGGAAAAGAGGATAAAGACCTGATTAATGCAGGTGGCGGATTCGTTACAGAGCTGAAAGGTGCTGCTTATTTTGACAGTGCTACCAGCTTTGCCATTATCCGCGGCGGACATCTGGATATTACGGTACTGGGTGCTTTGCAGGCGGATGAAAAAGGCAACCTGGCAAACTGGATGATACCTGGCAAGCTTGTTCCCGGTATGGGTGGCGCTATGGATTTGGTTACAGGTGCCAAGAAGGTAATTGTTGCCACTGAACATTGTGATAAATACGGTAATTCCAAAATACTGAAGGAATGTACTCTGCCCTTAACAGCCAAAGGTAAGGTAAGCTTAATCGTCACAGACATGGCGGTTATGGAAGTTACAGACAAAGGACTTCTTCTCAAAGAAATAGCCGAAGGGCTGACAGTTGAAGATGTGGTCAATGCCACAGAAGCTAATCTCATTATTCCCGATAAAGTCGGTACTTTTTAAACAATACATAGTATAAGATATTGCGTAAGCCGAAAAGAAACTCTCTTTTCGGCTTTTTTTTAGTTATTACAATCTACTGTTGTAGGTACAGGCGTCCCCGCCTGTACAAAACCAGACATGCGAGACGCATGTCACTACATACTTAGCGCTAATTTACCTCTTATTTACTTCAGTATACCAAATATATATTGACAGTATATTTACAGTATAGTTTCTGTATCTGAGTATACAGAAACTATACTGCAAGTATACAGAAACTATACTGCAGATATACTGAAGATATTAAGAAACAAGAGAGCATAAAAAGAAAAGATAAAACAGGCTGGATCCCTGCCTTCGCAGGGACGACAGCAAAAGGAGAAAGAAATGAAAGTAAAAACAGACATCGGTGTAAGAGGGATGAACGGCAAAATGGGGAAGCTGGTTTATTACACTCTGCCTAATTGTGATTTCACAATTGGCAGGAGCAAGCCTGAGCATTTTACCGAAGCTGTCCAGCATAATGACTATCGGTTGGTTGCACAAAACCTGAGGAACATCAAACCATCTGCTGAATTCAAAAATGACTTCAAGGTCTATGCCACGCTTTACAAAGACCTGCCTGAAGCCCAAAAGAGCGTCTCAAGCTGGTATAATCTCTATATTTCCATGCTCTGGACCATGCAGAAAGCCGGTATGGTTAACCTTAAAACCCTTACCCGCCAGCAAATCTATGATAATGACCTGCCCTGCAAAAGCGTCAAGTCAGCCGTACAAGCCGGTCTTTTACCACCCGTGTTGAATTATACAACATTAGATAACGGAATTTAGGTTTAGTACCGTCCTGTCGGACTCATTATTGAGTTAGACATCGTTGCCCAGCATTCAAAATGCTGGGCTAAGAAATGCCGACCTCCGGTCTCACATGTTGTATAACATTGTTGTGGTTCGGTCTTAAACGGTGTGGAAAATATTAACCACTGGTCTCTTTTGATTTATGGGAATGACGCACTGAGCTTCCAATACATTGCGTGAGATCTCGACCTCAGGTTTTATTTGGTAAGTGACAACGTTGTTTTCTAATCTCACAATTTTAGAAGTGCTTGACAAAGTCCGTTAGGACGAGATTGTTTAGCCCAGCAATTTGATTGCTGGGTACAAATGGCAAAAAGCACATTTAGTCCGGTAGGACGACACTAAAGATATAAAATGAGGTATTTATGCCGCATAGTTATACGCAGATATTCATCCATTATGTCTTTTCTCCAAAATCACGTTTTCCCATATTCACAGGTGAAAAACCTGATCTCATTCTCAATTATATGGCTGGGATAAATAAAAACTACGATTTCAATTTAGTTTGCGGTTACGTGATGCCGGACCATGTTCATTTATTGATAAATCTACCTGCCAAACATTCTGTGGCAGAAATTGCCAAAGTCATAAAAGCCAACACCAGCAGGTTTCTCAACACCCATCCACAAAAGAAATCCCGATTTGAATGGCAGGAAGGTTATGGAGCGTTTTCGTGTTCATTTTCAATGATTGATACGGTCAAAACATATATCCAAAATCAGGAAGAACATCATAAACACCATAGTTTTGAGGATGAGTATCGCAGTTTGCTGATAAAACATAACATTGAAGTGCCGTCCTGACGGACTAAATATTGTGGTGATATCCAATACCCAGCAATCAAATTGCTGGGCTAAGTAATACCGTCCTTACGGACTCACAGAATAATCAGTTTTCCTTGTACAGAGCCTTTATCTGATTGAAATTTATAGAGATAAAAGCCGGAAGGTTGTTTTTGTGAAAAGGTTGAGGCTTTTATAGTAAACTGATTTGTATTTGCAGATGAGGTATATACCAGTTGTCCTTTGGTATTATATATCTTTAGAATACCCAGTATTCCGTCCTGAAATTTGAAGGTGATATCCTGTCCTGAACGGGCAGGATTGGGATAAACTGATACTTTAACTGCAGGTGTCTGATACTCATCATCAATAGCTGTTACAGCAGGTAAAAACTTCATATCTGTGGGTGCTAAAGCTACGGTATATTCCTTCCAGTAGCTGAGGTCTGGATGCAGGATTTTCACCTTGCCGTTAAAGCCCCAGTTGGGATAAAGCAGGGCAATCAGTTCATCATCACCCCAAACGACAGAACCGCCCGGAGTTAGTGGATTGGCACTGTCATTCAGGATATCATAATTGGCTGCACTATACCTGTAGAGATTATATCCGTTGGCATCGCCAACCAAAGCCTGATGATCAGGATTAATCCAGATGTTGCCAAGGCTGCCGCCAATGGCGATAGTCTGGATAACTTCATTAGTAACAGGATTTATCACACACACATTACCGCTTACATTGGTCCAGTTTCCTGTGCAGGAAACATGCAGAAGTCCGTTGTGCTCCTCAATATACTGCGGGTTGGCAGAGACTGGAATGGTCTGGATAACCTGGAAACTGCTCAAGTCTATCACAGATACAGAACTGTTGGCGTAGTTGTTCTGATAACCGCCTGTATTAGTCACATAAAGCTTCCCGTTATAGACACACAATGCTTCCGGACAGACACCCACATTTACAAAATCAACCATAGAATTACTCGTAGTATCAATCTTATAAACTTTATTGGTGAAAAGACCCGTTACATACAAAAAGTTCTCATTCAGGCAGGCATCCCATGGATTGCAGCCTGTTTCAACCAGGATATTGGCAATAGTGGCACCGGTCTGCAGGTTGATTTTCTGTATGGCATTATCACCGGAATTAACACTCCACAGATAGTTTTCACCTACAATTACTTTATTGGGTATCAGACCAAGTTGAGTGAAGGCGTTCTGCACCTGATTGGTATTCGTATCTATTTTGCTGAGAGTCCTTGATTCTGAATTAACAACAAAAATGATTGCAGAGTGCAGATTCATAACAGGCAAAAATAAACATAACATTAGTGCAAAGACTATCAAAAAAGGAAATCTGAACTGTTTACGGAGCATCTTATCCACCTCAAATACTGAAAAACATATTGTGACTTGAGATGAATAAAAGACATCTGATTTCATTACTCCGTGAAATCGATTCGACCCGGTGGCAGGTTTCCTGGCTCGCAGCGGTTTGCCTATTGGCATTGAATTGCCTTCCCGCTTTTGGCAGTGACAATTCAAACCTTTTAGTGCTGCTTACAGTGGCGGAGACCGCTTCCGTATTGAACGGAATTCCCTTTTACCTAATGTGAAGCACCATCAAGTCACATGTCTATCTTTAAAAAATCAGGGCAGATGTCAATAAAAAACTATTTGCTAATCCAGAACCGTTAAGCTGCGGGGTGGTTTCTTAAAATGCCAGGATTGCATTTCGTAGGTATCACCGTTTCCCGCAACATGTACTTCGGGAAAATCAGGTGGAGTCATGTAGTTGAAACGGTTGTCATAATGAAAGTCGCGTTTATAACCTACTCCGCTGCC
The DNA here is from genome assembly GCA_002435865.1 of Cloacimonetes bacterium UBA6097. Classification (GTDB taxonomy): domain Bacteria; phylum Cloacimonadota; class Cloacimonadia; order Cloacimonadales; family Cloacimonadaceae; genus UBA5614. The sequence continues at coordinate 291,544 of DIWV01000007.1, forward strand.
TGTTGCGCCGGGAGCATTTTCGCAGGAAAAAGTCATATCCAAAACTGTGTCATAATAAGAATTGCCTGCAGGTCCGCCGCAGAAATCTATCGGTACACTCCATATCTGGCCTGGATTCGGATATTCCGGGTCTGATAATTCCCTGTGCACATAACCGCTTCTTCTTTGGTAAACAGAACCGTATAGATGAATGTAACCTCTTTCCAGGGTAGGACTTGCTTCCGGCCACAGCGGATTATACCAGGGGTAATCGATGTTTCCCGGCCAGGGCGAAGAGGGAGTTTGAGGATATTTCCTGCGGTGCAGGTCAATATTTCTCCAGACATAGCTGCTGCCCGGCAATCTGACAGCCGGAACAGACGGATGCGGATGCTGATACTCAAAGGAAAAGACTCCATCCCTGTGACTATTGCCCTGTCCGTCACCCAAAGCACACAATGCAGCATATATCCAGATACCTCCATATGAATCATTTCCACAATTGGGTTTGTAGCGCGTCGAATCCTGAGGATCACGATATCCGTACTGGATGATAATGGACTTCTCAGATACAAGACCAAGAATGTCAGTACGATTTAAAGATGAACCGGATACTGAGCCATCAGGACATGAACCCAGCATAGTGCCTGCCAAATAGCAATCATCATTCAGATAAAGAGTATCAACAGAACACCATGTCTGTGCTCCCTGGAATCTGCCCCTGAGCCACAACTTGGAATATGAAATGTTGGAATGTCCGCTGCTGACTCCACAAGGACCTGCAGTCCAGAGAGTATCATATTTTGTCCAGCGATTTCGGAACAAATATGTTCCCCCGCGTGGAGGGTATTGTGTCCAGACATCGGCAGTATCAGGTCCGGCATTGATAACCTGACCTATCCAGGAACTGTATGAACCGCCATTTACTTCTACAAACATTATGCGATTTGGGTCATATGCAGTAGAACCGATGGCAGTACCGTGTGCCCTGATTAAATCTGCTGTGGGATTAAAATCCAACTGGTTGACATGTTCAAAATATCCGTTCCTGAATACATTCGAATAAGGAGGAGAACTGCTGAATGACTGGATTTGTCCTGCCGTGTAAACAGTGCCGTAAAAGGTTGGCCAGCCGTTGTTATTTCCACCGCCGCCCTGCTTAATCCAGATATCTGTGTTGCTGTGAACTTTTCCATACATTACATCCGGACCCCAGAAGTAGTTGTTGGTATCATTAGTTGTTCTGTCTGTATCCGTAAAATACTGGTAATTGAGAATACTGTTACCGCGCCTGACGGCTTTTTCACTGAATCCCTTTACCGATGTGTTAAGCATACTAACCGGAGTTGTGAACTCAGAAGAGTTTTTCAGATAAACCAGGGATAGGATATAGAACTTATTCAATCCATTTATATTGCCATATTGAGAAATATCACCGTTCATCAGACGGCTTTGCATACTATATGTGCTCTTGCTGTTGGAAGTAATGATTGTAGCTATTTTCTCAGGCAGGTAAAATCCTTCGTGCAGAGCATCGTAGTTCTCCAGGATAGTTTCACCTCTGCCTGCTTCTGACCTTAGAAAATTGAATACCTGCATCATATTGCAATCATTTACTGTCGTTAGTGTATCACTATAAGCAATAAATGCCATAGATGAGGAGGCTAACAAAGTAAAAACGACCTGCATCATAGCCATAGATATATTGCCATTCTGATTTGATAAAATCTTCACACATGTCTCCTGTATATTTAATCCAGGATGGTTTGGTTCAGGGGTGGTTTTCTGAAATACCATTCTCCTGTATCATAAACAGATTTACCGCCTCTTAAGTAGATTTCTGGAAAATCAGGAGGAGAATACAAGTCGAACCTGTAATCATATCGGTAGTCTTTATAATATCCGATCCCTCCGCCGGAAGCATTGGGAGCATTTACAGCCATCCAGGTAATTCCCAATATCGGGTCTGTATAACCTTCGTTGGATGATCCGCCGCATAAATCAAGCGGGATGTTCCATGTACTCCCGGGATTGGGATATTCCGGATCAGATAAACCGCGATGGACATAACCTCTGCGTTTCTGAGCCACAGCACCCCGCAGATGTATGGCGCCTCTTTCTTTATATGGAAAGCCTTCCGGCCAGAGAGGATTATAATATGGATAATCAATGTTACCCGGCCAGGGAGAAGCATCTGTCTGAGGGTATCTGCGCCTGTGTAAATCAATCTTATCCCAGACATGAGTATTAGTACCTAACCTGACAGCCGGTGCAGATGGGTGAGGATGCTGGTATTCAAAGGTAAAAGCACCGTCTTTGTGAAAATCCCCATTGCCATCCCCCAGCGCACATAACGCTGCATATATCCAGATACCATTGTTTGAACCTCCGCAATTAGGCTTCAGACGGTCACCGGAGTCTGGATCTTTGTGTCCGTATTTGACGATGATGGATTTTTCTGAGACTATACCAAGTAAATCAGTGTGATTGTAAGTGGAACCAAACGTAGTTCCATCAGGGTCTGATCCTAATGGAGTATGCGCCAGATAGCAATCATCAGTAAGATAAAGAGTATCAACAGAACACCATGTCTGCGCTCCCTGGAACCTGCCCTGCAGCCACATTTTGGAGTACACTATTGCAGAATTATTGAGGATGGAGCCGCTGGAACCATTAGTCCATAAAGTATCATAATGCGGATATAGATTATGGTAAAGATATTCTCCGTTCGGTGGAGGATATTGGGTCCAGACATCAGTTGAATCATACCCCATTTGAATAACATTACCAATCATAGTACTATATACAGGTCCGTTTACTTTAACGAATAATATCCGGTTAGGATCATATGTTGAAGGACCTATAACCCTGCCATGAGCCCGTATTTCATTGGCTGTAAGGTTATACTCTATTGGCGTCACGTGTTCCCAATAACCTGCCCTGAATACCATTTGAACCGGAGGAGTTCCACTGAAAGATTGGATTTGTCCAGCAGTATAGACGGGACCATAGAAAGTAGGCCAGCCGTTGTTGTTACCACCGCCCATTTGCTTTATCCAGATGTCCGTATTACTATGAACCCTGCCGTATACTACATCCGGACCCCAGAAATATGAATTTGTATTATTTAAGGATCTGTCGATATCAGTAAGGTAATGGTATCCGGAGAGAGTTGAACGTCTTATTTTGGTTTCACTGAAGCTTTTAACTGGCGATGGTAATCCATTTATTGAATAGGAGCTGCCGGAACCTCCTTTCTGTGTTACAAGAGATAAAACCCTGAATTCATTGAAGTGATATATGCCTTCATTTATTCCCTGCTCACTCTTTAATATCCTGGTTCGCATGGTAAAAGTATTCCGTGCATGTGAACAGGTTATAGTAACTGATTTGGCAGGCAGGTAGATACCATCGTTCAGGGTTTCCATGTTTTCTGCAATAGCAAGTGCTCTTGTGCTTTCAGAACGGAGCAGGTTTAATTGCTGCAGCTTGTCACAATCATACCTTGTAGATACTGTATCCATATATGCCAGTAAGGTCATAGTAATGGCAGACATCAAACCAACAATAGCCAAAGCCAACGCAATGGCAATATTACCTTTTTGATTGTTTAACAGAACCAACATCTTTGCCTCCCACAGCATAGTTTTTCCCCGAAAAAAAAATACCAACAGAATAATTCTGCTTTTGTAAGTGGATTAATGCCTACTAAAAGATGTTTAGCTTACAGACCTTTAGTAATTTCAAACCCTGAATATAAAATAAATATTTGAAATTTATTGTCAAGAAAAAAAAAGAGGTGTCTTTCTAAATGATAAAACACCTCTTTACAATATTAACTTTGTTATAGTTTAATCATATAGTCAGCTAAGTCTGCAATGCGTACAGAATAACCCCATTCATTGTCATACCAGCTTAGTACTTTTACCAAATTTCCTTTTACTGAAAGAGCCAGGGAATCATACACAGACGAGTATGGATTACCGACGATATCGATGGAAACAATAGGTTCGTCAGAATACATCAGGTAACCTTTCAGATAAGTATCTGCTGCTTCTTTCATAGCTGCATTGATTTCTTCCTTGGTTGCAGCTTTTTCCAGGTTAACAGTTAAATCAACCAGAGAACCATCCGGAGTTGGAACCCTTACAGCCAGTCCATCCAGCTTTCCATTAAGCTCAGGAATAACCAGTCCTATAGCTTTGGCTGCTCCAGTGGAAGTTGGTATCATACTCATTGCAGCAGCTCTGGCACGCCTTAAATCACTGTGCGGTAAATCCAGTATTCTCTGGTCATTTGTATAAGAATGCACAGTTGTCATCAGACCATTGATAATACCGAATTTATCATGCAGAACCTTGGCAACAGGTGCCAGGCAGTTGGTTGTACAGGAAGCATTGGAAACTATGGTATGCTCAGGTTTTAAAGTCTGGTGATTTACACCCATTACAACTGTGGCATCCACGGCATCTTTAGCAGGAGCAGAAATGATTACTTTCTTAGCTCCGGCTTTGAGGTGTTTTCCTGCTTTTTCTTTGCTGGTGAAAAGACCTGTGGATTCTATTACAATATCAACACCCAGTTCTTTCCATGGTAAAGCTTCCGGATCTCTTTCAGCATAGATTTTTATTTCTTTACCATTGATTATTATGCTGTTATCAGTATGTTTGATATCAGCTTTATAGATTTTGTGGATACTATCGTATTTAAACAGGTATGCCAGGGTCTTGGCATCTGTGATATCGTTCAAAGCCACGACATTCATTTGCGGATAGTTGTTTAGAATTGCTCTGAGAACGAGCCTGCCTATGCGTCCGAATCCATTAATTGCAATATTTGGCATGTTAAGGGTACTCCTTTTATTTCTTATTATAGTAAAATACTGTTATTAGCACTGCCGCTGACTTCACAAAAGCCTTTGACAGTTGCCTGCATGGCTTCTTCACCTTTAACAAGCCACTTACGCGGGTCAAACTTACTCTTGTTGGGAACATAATCATCCGGTTTCATATCTTCAGGACAGACAATGGCATACTTTTCCTTTTCCCAGAATGCCTGCACTGCTGTAGCCATATCCATTTGGTAATGAGTGTCTTTGTTTATTTTCACTACTCCGTTCTTAATTGCAGTCTGCTGCTGCCAATCAGTAAGTCCACTGGCACCGTGAAGAACCAGACCTCTTTCACAATTATTTTTTATGAGGAGGTCGTCAATTTCTTTAATCAAATCAAGATGAAGTTCTATCTTAGCACCTTTGGAAACTCCGTGATTGGTTCCTACTGAAGCTGCAAATAAATCTACATTAGTCTTGAGCACAAACTCCAGGGCTTCTTCAGGCTTTGTATAAAGTTCGCTGTCAGAGACTATCTCATCTTCTGTGCCTTTGATGTGACCGATTTCTCCTTCTACAAGGATATTGTATTTATGAGCAACTGCAACAACTTCCTTTGTTACTCTGATGTTTTCTGCCATAGGTTCTGCAGAAGCATCTATCATCACAGATGTAACAAGATTATTTTCAATACAATAAACAATGAAATCAAAATACTTAGGAGTAGCATGGTCAATATGCAAGCCGATTCCCGAGTTTTTAAACTGTTTGGCAAATGTCTTTATCATTGTGGAAATGAGTTCTGCGCCAAGGTTTATATCCTGGGAATTTCCGGCTGCATATTTGACAGCACCGCTGCTCATCTGCATCAAGCCATCAGAGTTAGCTGCAGCATAACCCTGGATAATTGCACGAATTTGAGTATCGAAAACAACGTTGGAAGCTATAATTCCAAAGCGTTGCTTCTTTGCTTTGAGAAATACTTCTTTTAATTTTTCACCTGTTAAGAACATCTTAAACCTCCTGTAAGGTTATATTTTTATTGTTCAATTGTGTAATTAGTTTCCTTTTCCGTCAAGCAAAATAAATTCAGTAAACTTATAAAAATAAATCTTGACTTGTTTGCAGTATAATTGAGCATTACATTGTATATATATTAAAAAGGAGGATTCATGAAATCTTTAAAATATCTGGCATTATTAATTCTAATAATTCCTTTTCTCTTTTCATGCAGCGAAAGTACTACTGAACTTAACACAGTAGCAACACCCGTATTAAGTGTTTCCGGCGGAACCTATACCGCTACACAAAGTGTTACTATAACCTGTGCAACAGTTGGTGCAACGATAGTTTATACAACCAATGGAACCACACCTACTGATTCTTCAGCTGTATATGCCGGTCCTATCAGCGTAGCAATGGATATGACCATTAAGGCTATGGCATTTAAACCGGGATGGAACGACAGTCCGGTTGTTAGTGCAGACTATGTTATTTATAATAATATGGTAAGCGTTCCTGCCGGTACTTTTACTATGGGCAGAGCTTCAGGTAGTGGATATGCAGATGAATTGCCTACTCATCCTGTAACCTTAAATGCATTCTATATGAGCAAATATGAAGTCAAACAAGCTGAATGGCTGTCAATCATGGGATCTAATCCTTCCTTCTTCTTTGGCGATGTAAACAAACCGGTTGAACAAGTTTCATATTATGCTGTTTTGGCTTATTGCAATAAGAGAAGTATTGCAGAAAGCTTAACTCCCGTCTATAGCATCGGCGGTTCCACCAATCCAACAGACTGGGGTGTAATTCCTGCAGCTAACAATGCAACCTGGAATGCTGCAACAGCCAGTTTATCAGCCAATGGCTACAGACTTCCCACTGAAGCGGAATGGGAATATGCCGCACGTGGTGCAACAAATTCTCCTGACTTGTTATACTCAGGAAGCAACAGTGTTGCTGATGTTTCATGGTATAGTGATAATGCAGGAAACACAACTCATGCTGTCGGTATGAAACAGGCTAATGCCCTGGGAATCTTTGACATGAGCGGTAATGTCCAGGAATGGGTTTGGGACTGGTACAGTGCAACTTATTATAGTGTAAGTCCCGGTAACAATCCAACCGGACCTGCTACAGGTACTCTCCACACAATTCGTGGCGGTTCATGGGAACAGACATCTGATGCCAGCCGTGTAGTATTCCGTAACTGGGGTACTCCTGAAAAAGGTGAAGCCAGAGTCAGTAATTCCAGACTCGGTTTCCGTGTCGTAAGGTCAGCAATCTAAAATATTTAAAATCAACTTTTCTAAGCCGCTTTCTGTTTATCAGGAAGCGGCTTTTTTATCTTAAAACTACATCTTCCTGAACAGGAAAAACAGGTATCCGATCAGGTTAACATCCTGATGTTCGTCAGGATGAATAACTATCGGCTCATATTCATTGTTTAGCGAGACTAAAACTATCACCTGGTTCGCAGGGTCAAGAACAAGCTTTTTTAACGTAATTGAACCATCTACACGAACAGCGCATACCTTGCCTGCCAGTTTATCCCATTCAGCACTTTGCTTGATAAGAATAAGGTCATTATGGCGGATATCTGGTTCCATGCTTTTACCATTAACCCGCAGGCAGATAAAATCATCTACAGAACCCTTTATCATAGAGCGGCGGACCGTCATTACATCTATTTCTTCCTGAAAGCTTTCCACCGGCAATCCTGCTGCAATTTCACCTTTAACAGGGATATCAACCACATCACCCTGAGTGTAATCCTGTTTAGCTTTGGTAATGCTCTGCAGTTCCTGAGTTAACAGGCTTTTTAGCTCTTCCATTCTGCTGTTTGTTTTGTACTTCGTTGTCACGATTGTATCTTCAAACATTTGTCCCATACCAGTAATCAGCCAGTGCAGATTGACCTTATAACTTTTAGCCAGAAGCAGGAGAGTCTCCAGGGAAGGCTTAATCCTGTCCGTTTCCATTTGTGATACAGCAGAAGCATTTACGTTTAACGATGCTGCAAGCTCCTGCTGGGAAAGATTGAGTGCCTTGCGGACTTTGCGAAGTCTCTGTCCGTTCATAATGTTCCTCCTTATAAGTGTCAGTTAATTATAATTAATGCAGTATTCATAACCCAGAGTCATATTATTAGTATCACTAATATATGTCAAGTAAAATCAGTGAATATAACAACTTGTTTTGAGAATTAATTTATACTGCTTAACTTTAGAGACGATAATGAAGACAGGTTATCCGGATAATATCAGGACATCTTAGATTGCAGACTTATATCTCAAACGCTCCTTAGACGATCCGAGAGATATTGAACAGAGATCTAAGGGGTATCTAAGGGGTTTACCCTTAGATACCCCTAGCATCTCCCTTACATCTCCCTTGGATTAATAAAGGCAGATATGAGGTCAAACAGATTAAATTGTGAGATTTGCTTGACAGTAATTGAGAATTGAGATATAATAAATTATAATCAAAAGAGCAGGAAAGCGAGTATTATAATGTCTAAAAAAGCAGGTTTTGATATTGATGCAGTAATCCCGATTTTGAAAGAGCATTTCCATACAGTAAAAGCTCCCGTAGTGGATTTTATCCAGGCACAGACCAAAGACCCGTTCAAAGTTCTGGTAGCGACCATTCTGAGTGCCAGGACAAAAGATGAGACAACTACCAAAGCTGTAACCGTATTATTTAAGTTTATTGATACTTACAAAGATTTGGATAAATACACTGCTGCAGAAATTGATAAAGCGATTTACCAGGTTGGATTTCACAATGAAAAAGCAAAACATCTCAAGTTATTGCCTGAGATTCTGGAAAATAAGTTTAACGGCAGAGTACCCAGTGAGATAGATGATTTGTTGTTGCTGCCGGGAGTAGGCAGGAAAACTGCCAATCTGGTCAGGGCTATTGCCTTTGAACTGCCTGCCATTTGCGTTGACGTGCATGTGCACCGCATCAGCAACCGCTGGGGATATGTTAAAACCAAAACTCCCTTTGATACGGAAATGGCATTGAGGAAAATCCTGCCTGAGAAGTACTGGATTATGTTTAACTCATATGTAGTGGCTTTCGGACAGAATCTCTGCTATCCCAGGAAACCAAGATGTGCAGAGTGCCCGATTTACAAGTATTGTGCAAGGATAGGATTAATACAATGATAGCAGCAGAGGCATTACATAATATTTTGCTATTTAAAGGCACAGAGGCACAGAGACGCAGAATATTTTTTATTAAATCCGGAATATCATTCGTGTATTTTGTTTTTTTCGTGTGTTTCGTGTTGCTGTCTTTTTCACAATTACACGCTCAGAAAATATATCAGGTAAAGGATCAGCGTCTGGATGAGATTTCCGGAATTGCATCAAGCATGATTAATGAAGGTATATATTATGTCCTAAATGACTCAGGCGGTAAAAACGAAGTCTATGCCATCAATAACATAGGCGAGACATTTTCTACTATTGTTTTATCCGGTTTAACAGACAGGGATTGGGAAGACATAGCCATTGGTCCGGGTCCTGACAGCACAAAGAGTTACATTTATGTGGGTGAAATCGGCGATAATAAAGCCCAATACCGGAATGTAAGTTTATACCGCTTTGAAGAACCGGTGCTCAAGGTAAAAGGTTTCAAAGAAAATGAAAAGGTTACTATTCCGGCAGAAGCTATAGATAAATTTGCTTTTATCTATGAAGACGGAGCCAAAGATTGTGAGACTCTGTTCATTGACCCGCTTTACAGTGATGTATATCTTGTTTCCAAACGTGAGGAAAAAGTAGGGCTATACCAGATAAAATCTCCCTTAAGCATGGACAGTCTAAATGTTGCCAGGCGTCTCATCAGCTTGGATTTTCCTCTTGCAGTTGCTGGTGATATATCTAAAAGCAGGGATAAAATCCTGATTAAAACCTATTCTGATGTTTATTATTGGGATGTTTTACCCAATCAGCCGATAGAGGAAGCCCTTAAATCTGAACCCATAAAGCTGCCAAATATAGTTGAACCACAAGGCGAATCCATTTGCTGGTCTGCTGATGGCACCAGGTATCTCACTATCAGTGAAACGAGCAAAGACAAGCCGCTGTACCTGTACATCTACCCATTTCCTGAGGACACCTTTAAATAATCAATAACACACAAGTCAAGAAATGGAAGGATTGTTCTTTTGATTTCTAAAAAATTATCATAAGAATTAACACTGTTCTTGCTACCCCTCAACCCACCCCTCAAAAAATAAATACCATCTCTCCTTATGCCTGTGAGAAAGCATTCACGGGAAATTTGTAAATATTTGAAAAAAAAGAATTTGCATTTCCAATGAATTGAATTATTATATTATATGTCACTCGACAATGTCATGTGACAATATCAATTGAAAGTGTCGATTGAAACAGGCAAGTGACTTGTTCCTCACAACTTTATTGACAATCAATTTTAAAAAGGAAGAAAAATGAAACAAATATTTTTAGCTTTAGTCTTGTTAGTTGCTTTTATTGCTGTTTATGCACAAAATCCTGTGGCAGTGGGTCAGACCCAGGTCAATGTTGGAGTTGGTTTTTCCAACTGGGGAGTTCCGGTTTATGTAGGATTGGATTACGGTGCAGGTAAAGACGTAACCTTAGGCGGCCAGTTCTCTTACAATTCATATCGCGAAAATTATCATGACAATCGCTACAACCATTCGGTTGTTGGAATCTCAGGAAATGCCAATTATCACTTCAATCATGTTTTAAACATCCCCACAAACTGGGATTTTTATGCCGGTCTTAACCTTGGTTATTATATATGGCGTTCTCCCAGCGATTATCCCGGAGATTATAATTCAGGTCTTGGACTTGGAGCTCAAATTGGTGGACGTTACTACTTTTCCGATAAAACAGGTGTAAACCTTGAATTTGGTGGAGGTAGTGCTTTTTCCGGTGGGAAATTCGGACTTTCTTTTAAACTGTAACAACTATATTTATTCTGTATGGCTCCGGCTAAAGACAGGTGGAGTAATCTGTACTTCATCTGCTTTAGGATCCGGGAGATTCAAACTGCTAATTGGTTTATCAACCAGACTATGCAGACAATTTAATAATAGAAGGTATTTATGACTGTTCCCATCATCAACCAACCTGTAGTGAATCCTGTAGAAGCAATAGATGAAAGGTTTGATAAGGAAATTGTGCAAACTATACCAAGAGGCATACCCTTACCTCCAGACAAGTTTACACCCATGGGTAAAATTTTTACTGCAGCAACCAATTTGTTTTCAGAATATGGTTACAACGGTACCAGTACGCGTGCCATTGCAGCCGCAGCTGGTGTAAAGCAGGTAATGATAAATTATTATTTTACCAGCAAAGTCCTGCTTTACGAATCAGTCTTGAAGTATGAAGGGATGACCATGTTATCAGTGATATTCAGCTCTAAACCAGAACAAAAGTCACCTGAAGAAATGCTGATCGATACTCCAATTCGGCTAATGACAGTGATGCACGACAATCCGCAATGGGCTTCTTTGTTGCGGCGTGAGATTGCCGAAGGCGCTGTTCATCTCAGAAGGGCTTTGAGAGATGTTTCAGAACACGGTCCACTTGGAGCAAATCTACATTTTCATGACGCATATGTAAAAGCTGTGCAAACGGGAAAAGCAATCGACCTGCCTATCGAAGCAGTGCGCGAATGCCTTTTGGCTATCGGTTACAGCGCTATCTACCTGGCTCCTCTGATTTCCATGATTAATGAGCGTGATTTCCATGACGAAAAAGTGTGGGAAGAATGGAAACTGACTTTAAGTACTATCCTTAAACGGGGATTACTGATTAATAATCAGGTATCCCAACCATCTGAAAAATAAAGGAAAGGAAGAAATTATGTTGATGACAATAGCTATTGTTCTGGTTGCCTTATGGCTGCTGGGGATTATTACATCATACACTATAGGAGGATTTATCCACATTCTCATAGTGATTGCCGTAATAGTTATTCTTGTGCGGGTTATACGAGGCAAAAAGATACTTTAGAAGTTTGCAAATATGCCAACTTTAACTTCCCGACACTGGTATCAGGAAACGGGAAAACTGTTCTTTATAACAATTGGGTTTCCATTCAATTAATGTGAAAACTCAAATATCACAGGAGAATCAAATGAAATATATAATTTTAGCACTTCTCGTCTTCATGATGACCTTCGGATTGGCTTATGCCCAGTCAGTATTTGGTATCAAGGGCGGTATGAATATATCACGCATATCCGGGGATGATGCCATTGGTTCAAGTGACTCACACCTTGGAATGCATGTCGGATTTTTGATGCAGTATAACTTGATGCAAGCGCTGGTTATCCAGCCGGAACTTCTCTATACCCAGAAAGGTTATAATTACAAGTATTCTGTGGGTGACATAGACTATAAAGTCAGCAACAGCTTTGATTATATCGAACTTCCTTTGTTAATAAAACTTAATGCTGCTATCGGCGATATTAAAATCCAGCCATTTATCGGACCATCAATCTCATACCTGGTCAGCGCAAAGCAAAAGGAAAAGCTGAGCAGTGACAGCAACACAACTACAGTTACGCACACTAATGATGTTTCTGATAATATTAATAATGTCGCTTTCGGTTTTGCAGTAGGTGCGGAATTCGTTTTTATGAAGAAGTACATTTTGGGCGGAAGATACAATTTCGGTTTATCAGATATCTACAAGAAGAATCTGACAGGACAAGGTCCTGACGTACAAAACGGAGTCTTTATGCTTAATCTAGGCTATCTTTTTAACAAATAATACCTGTATATCTTTCAGTAATTAAGCGTAAGTTAAGCGTAATTTTGTTACGTTTGACTTACGCTTGACCCTTAAAGGAGAAGTGAGAAATCCTTAAAAAAACACTGAATTTATTGACGGATTTTAATTGTATAAAAAAGCTATTTTTGTAATACATAAATCTTCTGATTGAATCTCTTGAATTAAGGAGTAAGATGGCTGTGATGAAAGTTCTGCAAAGGCTTTCACTGACTTTGTTAGTGCTGAACTCTATCTGCATTATCATTGGGCAAAGCTCATTTCTCCGCAGTTATAACAATCCGAATGAGGTGATTACAAATGTCAGAACGATTAAAACAGCCAATGGGGATAGTCCTTATATCGTGGCATTAGAAGGTCGAAACCTGCTTACCAATACTTTCTTTACAAGGATTCAAAGCTTTGACATCAACGGAAATTTGACAGATGCTTATAGTGATGCGTATATTGGTGAACCTCTGCATGCTTCATCGGGGATTTTTGAAATCAAACATTTTCCGAGAAACATTTTAACACCCCTAATCGAGCATTCAGATGATAACAACAGATACTATTTTAAATGGAATAGCGGATACACTGACCATAATGATAATAACTATTTCAATGGAGTTTATTTACCTGACTCAATTCAGACGATTCTGGAGTTTCCTTCAGTTGTTTCAACTTATTTCTCTCGTGATTTTTCAATTTTATATTATATAGTAGGTGGAAAAGCAGTCATAAATGGATTAAGCAAATGTTTTGTTGTCTATGCTCACGAATATGGTCAAGATCCAGATCAGAATATCATTTTATTACCCGGAATCAATTTTGTTTCTGGTGTGTTAAAGACAGATGAAGGATATCTTGGGATTGGACGCTCTACAGGATGGACCGGCAAGATTGTGTTAGTAGATTCTGAAAGCAACCTGCTCTGGCAGCAGGATTTTACTGATGGGGCAGATACTGCAAATGTACCATATTTTACAACTCCATTAATTGCAACGAGCACTTATGAATTTGATAGCCAGATTGTAGTTTCTTATCAGAATAAAGACATGGTGATGCATCTTGCAAGATATGACGACCAAAGTCTCACTGATATATTCTCACTGCAATTGGAAAGTTATATCGGAGCTATACCTATGGTAGTATACGATAACCGTGTAACATTTGCTTATGTTAAACACGGGAAACAATTTATTAGTAATCTGGAATATGATGGCAGTGTGAATTGGACAAGAGAGTTGCCTGGAATTGGCAACTTCGGGAAAAATAGCCTTACTTATAAATTTGATATTTATGGATTGTACTATTTAATCGGAGGAATTCTACCGCAGGGTGGTTACTATTTGGCAAAAATCAATGCGATTAACGGACAGATTGAATATGATTACATATCTCAACCATCAAGTTTTGAAATATCATGTTATCCCAATCCGAACTATGGTTATTTTTCCATAAATCTGCTTATGAATAAACCTGGATTTACTAATCTGGAATTATATAACATTAAAGGGCAGAAAGTTGCAGATATTAAAAAAGAATATTATCCTAAAGGTAATTACACAATTAACTGGGATTATATGAATAAGAACTGGAAACGTCTTCCATTTGGTATCTATCTGGTTTCAGCAGAACAGAACGAAAAGAGGATTTCCAAAAAAATAACTGTTTGTGATTATAGGAGGACAGGTCATGCAGTTTCAACTGATTGATAGATTCAAACAAATGAACCTTAAAGAACGAATGTCATTTTATAATGATGCATTTAAAGATGAAAATAATATCAACTACTTTATCAGGCTTATAAAAGACATATCTGAAAATGAATTAACAGCTTTACTCGATAGTTTAACTTCTGATGAATCGGAATGGATAAAATCACAGCTTGATGAAAACAAAGCTGAAGTTGATTTGGAGACAGCAGAAAAAGAAATTAGTGCATGTCTGGATAAAGTACCTGCCCTGATGAAAGAATATGTTGAAAAAGAAGTCAAGGCGCAGGAGATTACTGAACAGCGGCATAACTGGATGAAACATGAAAACCCGGATATTTTATCAGACCAGATGCTTGGAATTCCAATGCCTTCACCGCAAAAAGCAATACCCGATAATGCAGTATTGATAGACTTACCTGCTCCTACAGAAGCAGCACTGAATGAGCCTGATATCAGAACCTGCATGGCAGAAAGAGCCAGCAGAAGGAAATTCTCAGATAAGGAACTTAGTCTTGCTGAATTATCATATCTTTTATGGTCAATGCAGGGCATACGAAAGGAACAACCAAACAGGCATTATAAAACTGTACCTTCAGGCGGAGCACGCCAGCCTTTTGAAACATATCTTTCCGTGCATAACGTAACAGGATTGGAAACAGGAATTTACAGATATATTCCTTTCGGGCACAAGCTTCTCTTTATAAAAAAAGAAGACAGCATCAAAGATAAACTGTCAGAATATTGCTATGGACAGAAGTTTTGCGGATATTGTGCAGTCTGTTTCTTTTGGGCTGTTATACCATACAGGACCGAATGGCGGTATTCCTATGTATCAAGTAAAGATATGCTGATAGAATCAGGGCATATCTGCCAAAATCTATATCTTGCCTGTGAGTCAATTGGTGCAGGAACTTGCGGTATTGCTGCCTATGACCAGAATAAAATAGATGATTTGCTGGAACTTGACGGTAAGGATGAATTCATAGTTTATCTTGCACCTGTAGGATATCCGGCATAAAGAATACAAAGTTTATACCAGTAAAGTTATATATGTTAAAAAGGAAGTTTAATGAAAACTCTCTTTTGCATACTGAGATATCTGTCAATCTAAGACTCCTGCTGATTGCTTCATTTCTTATTCCTTAAACAATCCATTGGAGATTAAAGGGAGATGCTAGGGTGATGTAAGGGTGCGACCCTTAGATGACCCTAGCATCATTGTTCAATATCTGTAGGGTTTATTAAGGAAAATGTGAAGCGCGTCACCATAAATGCTATTTTCGTCACCCTATATATATAGGAGGGGAATTTTTTAGAGTGATATAGTGGAAAGGTGAAAAGGTGGTAAGGAAAAAGACCTGGATTCCAGACTAAACCTAGAATGACGGTTGTAACAAAGATTGTCAATCTATTTGAGTCCGATATTTGTAATGCCGGATAATTAGTGGAGAATGCAATTCACAACATACAACAGGATGCCATCCTATGCTACAGGGCTTAAAGCCAAATGGATAAGTTATACACAGCCTTTTACAAAAAGGCGCTACTTCTCTGTGACAAAGCCTTTTACAAAAAGGCGCTACTTTTCTCTGAGTCTCTGTGGTAAAGAAAAGGTGTGGAGAATGCAATTCACCACATACAACAGGATACTATCCTATGTTACAGGGTTAAACGGAATAATAGAGAATTAGGTAGATTTCCATTGACATTTAAGCAAATTATAGCAAATTGCCTACCAAACAACGTATTCCTGTAATAGTATATAGCTCAAATTTGAATTACAGTTGAATTCTTTCAATCAAGAAATTATAAGAAAAAAAATATTAAATAAAAGTACAAAAGGAGTTTCCATGCAGAACTCAAGGCAAGAACTGGATGCCATTCTGTCGAAGTTCAAAGACAGACATGGTGCCTTAATTCCGCTCCTGCAGGAAGTTCAGCTTTTGGAAGGCTATCTGAAGAAAGAGACGATGAAATACATCGCAGATCAGATGTCCATTTCCGCTGCTGAAATCTTCGGAGTTGCAACGTTTTATTCAATGTTCCGTCTTAAACCGCAGGGCAAGCATGTTGTCCGTGTTTGCAAAGGTACAGCCTGTCATGTATCAGGTGCAAATGTGATTTTGAATGCCATTAAAGAACATCTGAAACTGGAAGGTGAAGAAGATACTACCGAAGATACGATGTTCACTGTAATGGAAGTTGCTTGTCTGGGTTGTTGTTCCCTGGCTCCCGTTATCATGATTGGTGACCAGACATACGGTAAACTTACTCCGGAAGCCATACCCGGTGTTCTGAACAAGATTGTTGGATAGGGTAAGCTATGAGTAAAATAATAGCAAGATTAGGATTGGGAAGCTGCGGAATAGCTGCCGGTGCAGAAGATGTGTGGGTAGAATTAAAAAAAGTAATAAATGACAACAGTATGCCTGTAACAATGGAAAAGACTGCCTGTATAGGTATGTGCTTTGAAGAACCTGTCCTGGAACTCAGCGGAGAAGGCAAACCAAAAGTGATGCTTGGTAAAGTTGAATCAAAAGATATCAAAGGCATTCTTGACGGCTATCTGAATGACAAACTGGAATATGGCAATATAATCCTGCATGAACATGAAGAAGCAGTCCATAACGAACTGATAGCCAACCAGCAGAGAATAGTTTTACGTAATTGTGGTGTAATAGACCCCGAAAGCCTGGAAGACTATGAAGCTACGGGTGGTTACCAGGCTCTCAGAAAAGCCCTGAGCATGAAGCCGACAGATATTATCGATATGGTCAAGGAATCAGGTCTGCGCGGTCGTGGCGGTGCTGGTTTCAGCACAGGTATGAAATGGCAGTTTGCCCATAATGCCGCAGGTCATAAAAAATATGTAGTCTGCAATGCTGACGAAGGCGACCCGGGTGCTTTTATGGACCGTTCCACTCTGGAAGGAGACCCACATGCCATTATTGAGGGAATGATTATCGGTGCATATGCAATGGGTGCTGATGAAGGTTATCTCTATGTGCGCGCTGAATATCCCATGGCTATCAAACATTTGAGGAAAGCAATAGCAGATGCCGAAGCCAAAGAATACCTGGGACAAAACATAATGGCTACAGGTTTTAAATTTGAGCTGCATATCAAAGAAGGTGCCGGAGCTTTTGTCTGCGGAGAAGAAACAGCTTTGATGCAATCCATTGAAGGTAAACGCGGAATGCCTACAATACGTCCTCCTTTCCCTGCAGAAGCAGGTCTCTGGGGCAAGCCCACCAATATTAACAATGTGGAAAGCTGGGCAAATATTCCCTGGATTATAACACATGGAGCAGCGGAATTTCGTAAATTCGGAACAGAGAAATCACCCGGCACAAAGGTTTTTGCCCTTGCAGGAAAGATTAAAAACAGTGGTTTGATTGAAGTGCCGATGGGTATGACCTTGCATGATGTTATATATAAAGTCGGCGGCGGCATAAAAGACGATAAAAAGTTTAAGGGTGTGCAGTTAGGCGGACCTTCCGGTGGATGCGTACCTGCCAGTCTTTTGGATACCACGGTTGATTATGATTCCATCAATAAAACCGGAGCTATTATGGGTTCCGGCGGTATGGTTGTGATGGATGAAGAGACCTGTATGGTTGATATAGCACGCTTCTTCCTCAATTTTACCCAGAATGAATCCTGCGGGAAATGTACTTTCTGTAGAATCGGAACTCGCAGAATGCTGGAAATATTAACCCGCATAACTCAAGGCAAAGGAGTAATGGAAGACATTGAAAAACTGGAACAGCTTGCCGTGCAGATAATCAAAAGTTCTCTTTGCGGATTAGGACAGACTGCTCCCAATCCGGTGCTTACAACCTTGCGTTATTTTAAAGATGAATACATTGCTCACATAGTGGACAAAAAGTGTCCGGCCCACAGTTGTGAAGCTCTGGTAACTTATGAAATTGTTCCCGATAAATGCGTCGGTTGCACTCTGTGTGCCCGCAAATGCCCTGTTAACTGCATCAGCGGCACAGTAAAGCAGGTGCACACAATCGACCAAAGCAAATGCATCAAATGCGGAGCCTGCTATACAAGCTGTAAATTTAATGCAATTACAAAGGATTAGGGAGCGATAAGATGTCTAAAATAGAAGTAATTTTAAACGGACAAAAAGTAACTGCAGAACAGGGAATGACTATCCTTGATCTGGCAAAGCAGCACGGAATAGAGATTCCAACACTATGTCATGATGAAGAACTTAAACCATATGGCTCCTGCTGGGTATGCTCAGTTGAGGTAAAAGGACGCAGAGGTTTTGTAACATCCTGCGGAACTTTCCTGACAGAAGGTATGGAAATCACAACGGATAATGAAGATATTCACCAGGCACGTAAAATGGCGCTGGAGCTCTTAATCAGCGATCATTATGCAGATTGTGAAGCTCCCTGCAAGATAGCCTGTCCTGACCATGTTGATGTTCAGAGTTATGTTTCTTTAATTGCCAACGGACAATATCATGAAGCTGTAAAAGTTATTAAAGATACTCTTCCTATGCCTCTATCCATTGGTCGTGTGTGTCCTGCTTTTTGTGAAAAAGAATGCCGTCGCCAGTTGGTGGAAGATCCCATTGCTATTCGTCAGTTAAAGCGCTACGCTGCGGATGAAGATTTGAATGACTACTGGAAATACGTTCCGGAAAAGTTACCTGATAAAGGGAAGAAGATTGCCATTATCGGTGCAGGTCCGTCCGGTCTCACTTGTGGATATTATCTATCCAATCTGGGTTATGAAGCAGATGTATTTGAAGCTTCTCCCGAAGCAGGCGGCTGGTTACGTTATGGTATTCCTGAATACAGGCTGCCCAAGGCAATCCTGGATAAAGAAATAGAGCTGATGTGTTCCAATGGAATGAAGATTCATAAGAACACAGTTATGGGAAAAGACATCTTCCTCGATGCCCTGAGTAAGAAATATGATGCAGTTTATGTAGCTATTGGTGCTCAGAATGCAGTTCCGATGCCTGTTAAAGGTAGCGAATTGGAAGGTTGTTACCTGGGAGTGGATTTCCTCAAAGCTCACGCTATGGGAAATACCCCCAAGCTTGGTAAAAAAGTAGCCATTGTTGGTGGTGGAAATACTGCCGTAGACTGTGCCAGAACATCTGTCAGGTTAGGTGCTGATGTCAGTATCATTTATCGCCGCACCAAGGAAGAAATGCCGGCTGAACCATTTGAAATTGAAGCTGCAGAACACGAAGGCGTAACTTTTTTCATGTTGTCCAATCCTGTTGAATATAAAGGCGAAAATGGTATCCTAAAAGAGGTTTCAATAGAGAAGATGGTACTTGGTGAACCGGACAGCAGCGGACGCCGCCGTCCCGAACCTACAGGTGAATTCTTTACTGAGCAGTTTGATAATATTATAGCTGCCATATCTCAGGTGCCGGACACGGATGCATTCAATAAGCCCGAAAATCATATTGAAGGTACTATCTTCCCAATCAGCCGTTGGTCTACTGCTATAGTTAATGAAGACAATATGTATACCGGGCTGAATAACGTCTTTGCAGGTGGTGATTTCAGACGTGGAGCCGCTACAGCAATTGAAGCTATCGCAGATGGCAGAACTGCTGCTGAGATGATAGATAAATATTTACAGGGCTTACCGATGCAGCCTCCCAAGGCAAGGTTTGATTCCAAGAAAGCCCGTAAGATTAAAGAAATATCTGAAAAAGAGTACGAGCAGTTTGAAAGCCGTCCAAGAATTCAGATGCCGGAAATTGAAATACCAAAGGCAAAAAGTACATTTGAAGAAGTTGAACTTGGTTATTCAATAAAACAGGCAAAAACTGAAGCTGAGCGCTGCCTGGAATGTGGTTGCCAGGTTAATGAAACCTGCTTCCTTAGAAAATACGCCACTGATTATGACGTTGACCCTGTACGCTTTCTCGGCAGTGTCAATCACCATCCCATTGATGCCAGTCATCCTTATATCTTAAGAGATGCTAATAAATGTGTAAGTTGTGGGCGCTGTATCAGAACATGTGCAGAAATACAGGGCGCAGCAGTTTTAGGATATATCTACAGAGGATTCTCAACGGTCGTTGCTCCTGAATTTGACAATAGCCTGACGGAAACAAGTTGTGAATCCTGTGGAAAGTGCATAAACGTTTGTCCTGTTGGTGCTCTGGTCGACAGGAATCTTTACTACAAGATGAATCCTCTTCCCAAGCAGACTACAATACAAAGTTGCGGTTTATGTGGAACGGGGTGCTCAATCAAAGTGGAAACAGAAACAAATATAGTTACCAGAATCACTACACCCCAGGATGGCGATGAACCTGTTATGAATGAGTTTTTCAATAAAAGGAACATTTGCTTTAACGGACGTTTTGGCTGGCAGAGCCTGTTCAGTAATGAACGCTTGAAACAACCGATGCAAAGAACTAAAGATGGCTGGAAGGCTATAACCTGGTCAGAAGCCAAAGAACTAATCCGGGCAAACAGTCCTGATGATGTGAAAAAGTGTTTTGAAGTTACTCCTATGGTTACTATAGAGGAAATGCTGCTGCTAAGGAAAGTTGCAAAAAATACAAAAGGACTGCTTGCCTCGAATGGATATAACCCAATGTTCTCTGACAGTTTATGGCAGACTTACCCGATGAACAAACCTTATTATCAGCTAAAAAAGTATGATACTTTTGTCGTTATTGGAGAAATCAGCCACACTCTGAGAACTTTGATACGTCTTTATCAGCGCAGAAACAAAAAGTTGATTCTTGTGAATCCTCCGGAGAGTAACTATAACCGATTTGCAGATGAGACGTATAATAGTTTAAAAGATATTGAGATTGATATGGGAATGCTGTTTGTTTATAACCTGAATCATACCAGTGAAGCAGATGCCTTTTCAATTTGGCAGGAAGCAGCAAAGGTCAATAATTGTGAATGCAATGTACTGATGACTTCCGATTATCCTAACCTGACAGGAATGCTGGCATTGGATATTAATCCCAGTGATGAGAAAGCTGACTTTGTTTTCAGTTATGGTGCTTATCCTGAGTCTGATAACGATAAAGCTTTCAAAGTATCTGTGATGTCTTTCTTTGAAGAGAATGCACCGGTTGACCTGTTACTACCTCAACCGACATATCTGGAAATGGAAGGTACAGCTATTGCTAATGCAGGGATTGTAACAAAGTTTAAGAATCCTGCTAAGAGCGATATCTTTAACCAAATACTAAAGTTATTATATGAACTCGAATGGATATCTCCAAATCTGGCGGAACCGGTATATTGGAATCAAAAGGCAGAACAATTCCTGCAATCGTCAGAGATGCTGATTAAACCGGAAGTCTTAAAACCGAAAGCTAAACAAGCTGAGTTTATTACAAACTCTAAAATTGAAAACTTATTTAATCTGAAGAATATTAAGCAAACGGGATTCCCCAAAAGGATTTAGGATATATAATAAAGGGGACTATTACTAATTAGTAGTCCCCTCTTAAATTGATAAAACTTTTTTTAATTGAATGAACAGTTTCCAATCTCTTATCATATTTTACTGCAATATTTTTTCCACTTTTTTTGCCTGCATATAGCGCCAGGTCAGCCTGTTTTAATACATCTTCAATAGAATTTCCCGACATAAATGAACTGCATCCAAGAGTGACAGTTACCGAAAAGTTGATATCATCTTTATTGATTACATGACTTAATACCGATATTCGGACTCTTTCCATAAAGACCAAAGCACCTGATAAAGGAGTCTCAGGAAGGATAAACATAAATTCTTCCCCACCCCAACGACCAATGTAATCTGCTGAACGGATATTATTTTTAAAAATATTGGCAATGTCTTTTAAGACAATATCTCCAATATCATGTCCGTAATCATCATTAATATGCTTAAAATCGTCTATATCTGCGATACACACAGAGAAATCTCTCTGAGTACGCATTGTTCTCATAGATTCCATGAGCAGTTGGTCTTCCAATTGCCTGCGGTTTGGCAGATTAGTCAGTGTATCAGTTCTTGCTATTTCATCTAATCTAACATAAGCAGTTTCCAATTCAGCATTCTTCTTGTTTATTTCTTCGTTAGCTAATTTCAACCGCTCATTAACAGCTTCCAAAGCCTGGTTGTCATCCCTTAGATTGGTTTCAATCTTTAATTGGTCATTAACTTCATTGAAGATACCCAGGATTGCAACAATTTTCCCATTGTCATCCTTAACTGACGATACAGAGAGGTTTGCATAGAAGCTGGTTCCGTCCTTACGTCTGTATCTTGTCAGCTTCTCGATGCTATCAACTTCACCACTGGCAAGTTTTTTGAAATTTAAACTGCTAACCTCGAGGTCTTCCGGCATAGTGATATCTTTTACAGTAAGCATCAAAGCATAATTCTGATTATACCCCATCTTTCTGCACCAGGCTTCATTAACAAGAATGAATCTGCCTTCAAGATCAGTCAGACCTATACCCACCATCGCGTTATCAATTACTAATTTATAAAGATTGTTCAGCTCTATGTCATCCATATAAGCTCCTTTTCTCCATAACAATAGAATAATTAGTTGCTTATTAACAGTCAAGATAATTTTGCGTCAAAAAGGAAAAGGGCTGACAGAATCACTCTGCAGCCCATGTATATTTTTTATCTCAGTATTTTAAGATATTGCTATGCTTACCATCTTTTGCGGGATAACTATAATCTTGTGAATAGTCTTCCCTTCCAGTGTTTTCTTCACGTTCTCCACTTCCAGGGCAAGCTCCTTGACTTTCTCATCAGGTGTATCAGGTGCAATATCCATCTTGCCTCTGACTTTGCCGTTTATCTGGATAACATAAGAAATTGTATCCCTGATAAGTCTTTCAGGTTTATAGGTTGGCATTCCCGATTCATGTATCAGATGCTTGTTGCCCAACTGCTGCCAAAGTTCTTCTGCAATATGGGGAGCAAAAGGATAAAGCAAGCGAGGAATGATTACACATGCCCTGGCAAAGACAGCCAGTTCGGCTTCGTTCAGCTTATTCGGTTCCTTTATGGAAGTTACATTGTTCAGATGTTCCATCACTGCAGCAATAGCAGTATTATACTGCATTCTCTTTTCAGTATCATCCAGCCATTTCTTTACAGTATGGTGTGTGCTGTATTGCAGGTCCTTAAACTGACCTGATACATCCTGTCCTGAAGAACAATAACTAAGTCCTTTGCGGATGGTGTCTTTGTAAGTCTCTATTAAACGCCATACGCGGTTCAGGAACCTGAATGCACCCATTACACCATCGTCACTCCATTCCACATCTTTCTCAGGAGGAGAAGCAAACAACAGAAATACTCTCAACGTATCTGCTCCATAGCGGTCAATGATGTATTTGGGATCAACCACATTGCCTTTGCTTTTACTCATCTTGGCACCGTCTTTGGTGACCATACCCTGTGTAAGCAATCTGGCAAAAGGTTCATCACAATCAACCCAGCCCAGGTCTCGCATAAACTTATGGATAAACCTGGCATACAGCAGATGCATCACTGCATGCTCAATCCCACCTATGTATTGGTCAACCGGCAGCCAGCTATTGGCATTTTCTTTACTGAAAGGCTCTTTATCATTCTTGGGATCGGCATACCTGGCAAAATACCAGCTGCTGTCCACAAAAGTATCCATTGTATCTGTTTCCCTTCTTGCAGCTTTTCCGCATTGGGGACAGGTTGTATTGACAAACTCAGGTACAGACAGCAAAGGATTGCGCGTTGTTTTTCCCACCTGTACATTGTCAGGCAGCAGAACAGGCAAATCCTTATCAGGAACAAGTACAACTCCGCAATCATCACAATAAATTATGGGAATGGGATTTCCCCAGTAACGCTGCCGTGAAACACCCCAGTCTCTCAGACGATACGTAACAGTCTGCTTGCCCATATTTTTATCAGCTATCCAGTCCGTTATAGCTTTTTTGGCAGGTTCGTTTTCCATGCCGTCAAACTGTGCGGAATTAACCTGCCAGCCTTCTTCAATATAAGCTTCTTGCATAGTCTCGACTGCAAGGTTATGCTCCTTGTTTTGGATAACTATCTTAATAGGCAGATTGTACTTTTTGGCAAATTCAAAGTCACGCTGGTCATGTGCCGGAACTGCCATCACAGCTCCTGTTCCATAGTCCATTACAACATAATTGGTAATCCAGATCTGCACTTTGTCACCATTGACAGGATTGATACAGTATTTACCTGAGAAGATACCTTCTTTTGTGGTGTCCTCTGCAGTACGTTCAATCTTGTCTTCGTTGATAACCATATGGCAAAATTCATGCAAAGGCTTATTGTCAGGTTCTGCAGCCAGCCATCTTTGCACGTAGGGATGTTCAGGTGGTAGTGCCATGAAAGTAACGCCAAAGATAGTATCCGGGCGTGTGGTAAAGACCTTCACCAATTCACCTGTTTCTTCCAATCCTTCGTCATTCCTGCGCAGGCAGGAATCCATGCTGTTTTCTAATACAAAATCTATCTCTGTGCCAAAACTTTTGCCAATCCAGTTTTTCTGCATGGTCATGACCCGTTCCGGCCACTCTATCATTTTGCTGAAATCAAGCAATTCTTCGGCATATTCTGTTATCTTAAAATACCATTGTTCCAGTTCTTTTTGAGTAACTTCAGATTCACAGCGCCAGCAGTGACCGTTTTCCACCTGCTCATTGGCAAGTACTGTCTGGCATTCTTCACACCAGTTTTGAAAGCTCTTTTTGCGGTAGACCAGCCCCTTCTCGTACAACTTTTTAAAGATGAATTGACCCCATCTGTAATAATCAGGACGGCAGGTGCTGACTTCCCTGTCCCAGTCCAAACCAAAACCGACACTGTCAAACTGCTTATGCATTGCTTCTATGCATTCTTCGGTTGTTATACGCGGGTGAGAATTATGCTGGATGGCATAGTTTTCCGCAGGCATCCCAAAACTGTCAAAACCCATAGGATTCATTACATTGAAGCCTTCCATCATCTTAACACGAGCGATAGCATCACTGATTGAATAGTTGGAAACATGTCCGCAATGGAGAATGCCGGATGGATAGGGAAACATGGCTAAAACGTAGTAATTCTGCTTGTCAGTTTTGTTTAAGGGGTTAAATATCTTCTTTTCCTGCCAGATTTTCTGCCATTTTTTCTCAATGTCCTGAAAAGGGTATTCCATCCTTTCCTCCTTCCTTATTTGCGCAGCACCTTTTCTGTAGCCCATTCTTGTAGAATGGCTGTGTCTATATTGCCTTTAACATAAAGGCGCTACTTTATTAATGCATGAAGATAACTTGCTAAATATCTCCAAAGTGTTGTATTTATGTATTATACACGGATTTGTATTGCTACACTTTTGTCAAGATGATTATCTCTGAAGCGCATGGTATGGCTTTTGTGCCCAATATAAGTTTATGTCTTCTGCTTAGATTTCATTTGACGAACTTGAAGACTTATAAATTTATCCCCAAAAAGGAGTTTGATTTTAACTATACCTGTAT
Organism: Cloacimonetes bacterium UBA6097; assembly: GCA_002435865.1. Lineage (GTDB taxonomy): Bacteria > Cloacimonadota > Cloacimonadia > Cloacimonadales > Cloacimonadaceae > UBA5614. The sequence goes on from DIWV01000007.1 coordinate 317,346, forward strand.
TATAATTAAACTGATAGGAGTTGAGATGTTCAAAACAACAATTCTATTAGCCTGTCTGACCATCACCCTGGCTTTACTGCCCTGGTCTTTAAACTCGCTAACAAACTATACCGGTCCCCGGGAAGAAATTGCGGCTAATCCGGTGTTTGCGCCTTTGGGAACTTTGAGTTTTGAGTACGCAAGTGTCATGTCCAGCGATTTCTCAGCCGGCGTCAATATCTGGTATGAGTACAAAGATGTGGAAGCCCGTTTTGCTTATCTAAAACTTTTATATAATCCTTTTCATAAGGGTATGAGCGGATTAAGCTTTGGTCCTACAGGCGGACTTATTACCCGTTTCCGGGAAGACGACCATCCGGAGCAGACTGAAGAAGACACTTCCGGCGCTTTGGGTGCTATGGCGCAATATAATTTACTGCTGGGAAGAAATGATAATATCCTGTTGGGTATTGGTTTCAACGCTATGGTACCTCTAAAGGATTATGCCGATAATTCTCCTTTACGCGCATGGGATGGTGATTTGCGTCTGATGGTTGGTTACGCCTGGTGAGAGAATAATATTTAAGTATGGAGATTTTAGGACTCCTGCATGCTTCCGGGTGTCCTTTTTGCCAACGCAAACGATTCATTTGTTAATAATCCAGAGGGCAAAATGGACTTCGGGCTTCTAACCTAAAAAGTTACGCCAAGATTAATATTTGTAATAGACGCTTTAATACCGATATCCCATTCTATGAAAGCTGTGCCTGTTTCCCAACGGGCAAGATTATAGCCTACTCCGAATGTGATGTGGGGGATAATCATTTGTTTGTACTTCGGACTGTCTTCATCTCCTCCGCCGGGATCCCAAGACAGATTTGCTATCTTACCGATATCAAAACCGCCTGACCATGCATAATAAAACCTATCGTTCCAAGGTCTTAGTTCAGTGTAACTTACTCCGCCATATGTAGTAAAATCACATGTCATATATGTGAGATATACATAGCTGCTACGTTTTCCTAATTTATCATGGTCTGCTAAAATACCTAAAGTACCTCCGTTGACTAATCCTAAATTAGCAGTTGCTTTGAAGTTGGGTTGTGTTTTTCCGTGTAACATGGAAACGGGTAAAACAATAATCAGGATTCCGATAACAGTAACAATTGAAATAAAGTACTTACCAATCATTTATCTTCTCCTCATCCTATCTTAACAGTGCAATTCAGGTTCGCGAAGTCCAAAATTCCCTTGAATTGCATACTCATGTTCTGTTTAAGCTGGAATTTTGAACTCCTGCAGGCTTCCGGGAGTCTTTTTTGCCAACGAAGGCTATCATTATTGAATTAATCCCAGGGGCAAAATGGACTTCGAGCATATATCACTCTTTCTCAAAATCAAACAAGACAATTTTATCAAGCTTTTCAGGCACCAGACTTTTTAAACATTCTTTGTATTCTTGTTTAGTTTTGAAGAAACTCTTTATCTGTTCCCTGTCTATCATACTACCATTCCTGATTCTGATCCACTCAGGATAATTTGACCATTGCCATTGTTCAGGAGATTCAACCAGATTTGCTTTAACAGGATTGAGATGTATATATGCACAAAGATGCAATAAATGTTGTAACTTACGAATACCTATATGCTGCAATTTACCTGCAAAGAGAGTTCCTTTTCTCTTGTATCTGTTATTGTAGTATCGTGAGTATTTACTCCAAATATTCTCGAAATATGTGTAGATTGGATAATCTGTTTTTTGATAAATCAGTATGTGATAATGATTTGGCATCAGACAGTAAGCAAGAATAGAATAGTCTTTTGTATTGTAATATCTTTTAAATAAACTTAAGCATTTTAAGTAGTCTTCACTATCCTGAAAGAGAAGTTGTTCCGAAACAGAATGGTTGTAAAGATGGTAATACTGCCCTTGGCTAAATTCTTCAGCTTTCAACCTCATGACTTTTCCTTTCTATGCTTTTTCATTCATGCGCGAAGTCCAAAATTCCCTTGAGTAAGTTGTGCATTATTATTTTCGTCGGAATTTTGAACTCCCGCAGGCTTCCGGGAGTCCTTTTTGCCAACGGAAACGATTCATTTTTTAATACTCCAAAGGGCAAAATGGACTTCGGGCACTAGTTTTATTCAGATTTTCGCAACCAATACCATATCCTAATTATGGTTCCAAGGATAAAGAATCCAATGATATCAACCCAATCCCAAGTACTTTGAGAAAATAAGTGCTTGAATAAGAAACCTATAACCAGCATGATTCCAATAGCGATGACAATTGGTATAGAGTATTTACCTTTCAAGTTTTCTCCATATCTTTATTTAATATATGCATTTCATTTTTTCCGAATCTATTCCATTTGCGAAGTCCAAAATTCCCTTGAGCTTCTTTGTTCAATATAGTCTATCGCTGGAATTTTGAACTCCTGCAGGCTTCCGGGAGTCCTTTTTGCCATCGCAATAATTCACTTATTAATAATCCAGAGGGCAAAATGGACTTCAGGCATAAATCCCCCAACCTCAAATCACTTTAATCAAAAGAGATATCCCCTGGATAATCAAACCATCTGCCAAAGTTGCGCCTAATCCAAGATAAACAGGCAGGCGTGTTTCTTTGGGATTAAGGTAATCCCAGCCATGAAACCATACGAAAAAAAAATCAAATCCCAAAATAACCAATAATAAGCGAATCCAGATTTTCCAAAACCAGAGCTTAAATCCTTCCGGAGACAGGAATAATACCAGCACCAACGCTGCAATTCCCAAACAGAAAGTAAAAACGAATAATAGTCTGAATTTTACACTAAACATTATTATCTCCGAAACTCTTGTTATTTATTAAATATCCAATACATTCTGTCAAGAAGTTATTAACACACGACCTATTATCTGTTTTAAATGCTATATTTCACTGGTTTTCAACCCTATTCTCACTCATTTTAAGCTTATTATCTTCAGTATAGTTGCAGTATAGTTGCAGTATACTTTCTGTATACTTTCTGTATACTCAGATACAGATACTATACTGTAAATATGCTGTTGATATACTATATATTTACTTTAGTAATAAAGATTTATTACTGGAGTTAAAGGGAATGGTCTGAAATTGGAGCATGAATCAATCGCATCAGGGTTGACAGGAAATATTAATATTGACTAAATAAACGTGATTTTATATTTTATCAAAAGAGAAAAAACTTAACTAAAGCTATGAAGGAGTGGACTATGTTACCTATAATTACTGACAAAGCTCCCAAAGCTGTCGGTCCTTATTCACAGGCTGCCCTCAAGAATAACAATGTTTTTGTTTCCGGAACTTTGGGGATTGATCCCGTGACCAATACAATGCCGGAAGGTTTTGCAGAACAGGCAGAATTGGTTTTCAACAATCTTAAAGCAATCCTGGAAAAAGCGGCAATGAATTTTACACATGTGGTAAAAGTAAGTATCTTCCTGCAGGATATGAATGATTTTGCCGCATTGAACGAGCTTTACGCACTGCAGTTCAAAGAGCCATATCCGGCACGCGAAACTGTGCAGGTGGCTCGTTTGCCCAAGGATGCAAAGATAGAAATCTCTTTAATCGCAATGAGGTAAAGTCTTATGAGCATTTCCACAAAAGCCGGAGACAAGGGACATACAAGTTTATATTCCGGAGAAAAAGTCTGGAAAGATGACCTCAGGGTCGATGCATATGGCACTCTTGACGAACTTGACGCCCATATCGGTGAAGCAAAACACCTGATTCACGATGTGAATATCCGGCATTTGCTGATTGATATCCAGAAAAACCTGTACGACATTATGGCTCAGCTTGCCTTCAAAAGTGAAGTTTATGCCAATCCTATAGAAGAAAAAGAAGCGGAACAACTGACTGAAATGGTTCACGATTTTGAGCAAAGAGTTGACCTGAAAGGATTTGTCTTACCCGGGAGTACTGTTCCATCTGCCAAGCTGGATATCTGCAGAACCGTTACACGCAGGGCGGAACGCAAGATAATTTCACTTGCCAGGCAGGAAGATGTGCCGGAACCTATTTTGCAGTATGTCAACCGGTTATCAGACTTCTTCTTTATTCTGGCACGCTGGATTGAAAAGAAAGAAAACGCCATAGTATACGCAACCCATCATTAATCAGGAGTACAAACAGATGAAACAAATAGTTTTAATCAGGCATGGAGAAAGTGTCTGGAATAAGGAAAACCTCTTCACAGGCTGGACTGATGTGGATTTATCAGAAAAAGGGATTACAGAAGCACATCTTGCAGGGCAGAAATTAAAAGCGGAAGGCTATGTCTTTGATGAATGCTGGACTTCAACTTTAAAACGTGCTATCAGGACACTTTGGATTGTATTGGACGAAATGGATTATATGTGGCTGCCAATTCAACATGACTGGCGTTTGAATGAAAGGCATTACGGCGCTTTGCAGGGTTTGAACAAAGCCGAAACAGCCAAACAATATGGTGAAGACCAGGTAAAAATCTGGCGCCGGAGTTATGATATTCCACCACCTCCTCTGGATATTACAGATCCGCGCTGGCCCGGTCATGAAGCTAAATATGCCGACCTTACCCAGGACCAGGTGCCTGTAACTGAATCCCTCAAAGATACTTATGCCCGTGCTGTACCTTTCTGGAATGAAATCATAGTACCCCGTCTGAAGATGGGCAGGAAGCTGGTTATCTCCGCACACGGAAACAGCTTGCGGGCAATTGTAAAACATCTGGATAAAATCAGTAACGAAGAAATCACAGAATTAAATATACCTACAGGCATTCCATTAGTCTATCACTTTGACGATGACCTGCATGTGCTGAAAAGCTTCTATCTGGCAGATGAGGAGGAAGTGGCCCAGGCAGCAGCAGCTGTGGCAAATCAAGCCAAAGGTTAAATTTAGATAATCAGTTCCTTGTTGATAAACCTGTCGATCATGAGTTTGGCGACTGCCATATAGTTTGGTTTAAAACTAAGTATATCGCCGGTCTTATAATGTTTGGGATTTTCTCCCAAATCATACACTGTCATATCCGAGCTATTACCAAAAAAGCTGACACTTTTTGAGAAAGGCTTGAGGTTTTGGGCATCTACATTCAACATGCCAAAATCAACAACAGCCCTGAAACTGGGTTCTTCCAGCGATAATTGATTTTGCTCATTACCCGGATCGGCAATTACGCTGTGTCCGATGGCAGCATCAGAAATAATGTCATCAGAATGCCCCCTCTTCTTGTAGAGTTCGATGATATTAGCATCAAAAGTGAATGCATCGGTATGCAGTTCGCCAAAGCGCTTGTTGTAAAGTGGAGACTGACCCAGGAAAGCAGCTTCACCAATCCTGAAGTGATTAATACCCTTGGGAATTTTACCTTTTTTTAACAGGGGTAAAGAAATGGAACTCCCACCTGAGACCAAAGGTAATTTGCGTTTAAACATGACTTCCAGGAGTTGCTGGTATAGGACCAACTGGATAAGTTTATCATAGGTAGGTGTGATTCCCAGCATACACCCCAGATTTGTACCGAGACCAATAACTTCAATATTGGAAAGCCGGAAAACACTCTTGTAAAAAGGTATCAAACCTTCTCTGCGGATACCCTCTCTTAGTTCGCCCATCTCAATCATAATAATGACTCTATGGATTTTATTCTGCTTCCTGGCTTCTTCGTTTAAAGCCTGAAGCGTTGGCAAAGATGTATTGAAAGATATATCTGCATACCGTATGATATTCTCCACATTTGATATTACGGGAGGTTTGATAAACATAGTAACCATGCTTTCATCTATATCTTTTATGACTTTAAGAGTCTGCCACTGTGATACAGCAAGAGAATGCACTCTTTTAATAATAGGCGATTTCAGTAACTCTTTCAAAGTCTCGCGGTGTGTACCTAGGATTTTGACAACCAGAGACCATTCACAGGAATGGCTATTGGTAAAATCACTCAACTTGTCTATGTTATCATGGATATAAGACAGATTAATTTTTAGGGTTGCCATTGTTTTACCTGTTTGGATTCCACCGCATCTCTGCGTATTTGGTTGTAAAACCAAGACGCTCATACAAATGTTTGGCAGGATTATCATATTCTACATGCAGAGCAATTGCTCCGGTTACGTGTTTCGCTGCCTCTTCTATTATAGCTCTGCCAAATCCTTTACCGCGCATTTCTTTTTTAACAGCTATATAGACCAGGATGTTTTCCGGGATGAATTCTTCCATTCCGGTTTTATTCATTACCAATACTCCGGTGAGTTCATTTCCGTAAAAAGCCAGCAGCACAAAGCCACCTTTTCCTTCAACAGTACTGAATGCATAATCAATGGCTTTTCCAATGGCTATTTTATTATCCCTGAAACCATCCAGATGTGTGTGCAGAAATTGAACAATGTCTTCTATTGATAGATTTGTTGGTAATTCACTCCGGTTGTTAATCTTTTTAAATGTAAGCATAATTAATACCTCTTATTTCTATGTTTTAATCATAATTGATGTTTAATATGTTATTAATGTTTAAATAGTAACAGGAATTCTATGTTCTGAATCCTGTTTGAATCCTCAATACAACTTGTAAAACATTTATAAATATATAAATAAGCTTTGTCAAGCTTTTATTTTGTAAAAACGAACTATATGCAAAATGCATTTATTGTATAGCCAATTTTTCTTGACAAGATAGGTGTATATTTGATTAAAGAAATAGAATCTAATTCAAGGAGTCGTAATTATGGCAGTAAAGATTGACAAAGATACCTGCATCGGTTGCGGTGCTTGTGTAGATGTATGCCCCGTCACAGCTCTAAGCATGGAAAATGATAAAGCAGTATGTGATGAAGGCACCTGCATTGATTGCGGAGCCTGCATAGGGACTTGTCCTACCCAGGCAATAAGCGAGTAAGCATTTACAGGTCGGGTAACCGGCCTGTTTTCTTTTCTATTGGGGTAAACACAAAAGGAGGAGTCATGAAACAGCTGTATTTATTATTTCTATTCATATCTTATATAATAATTTCCAATGCAATCCAGGTAAGCGGCAATCAATCCGGTATCTGGACTACAGATAATAATCCCTACGAGATAATCGGAGATGTAACCGTACCATCAGGGCAGACTCTAACAGTTATGCCGGGTGTTGTAGTCCAGGCTTTGGGTAACTGGCAAATCATTGCTCAGGGTAATATCCTTGCCATAGGTAACGTGGCAGACAGCATAAAGTTTATTTCCGGACAGACAGACCCGAATGCACTCTGGAAAGGTATTCGTTTGGAAAGTACAAGCATCCAGAGCGTTTTCAGCTATTGTCGGATAGACAACGGGCAATATGGCATCAATTCTATAAATTCACCTGCAGAAATTACCTTCTGTCACTTCAAGAAAAACCAAAAAGGCATCCAGGCTTATGGAATCGGTTCTGCCAATCCTGCCAACGTTTTGATAGATAATAATATGATTGAACTCAGCATACAAAATGGTATCCTGGTGGCACAAAACAGCAATGCCACGATTACATATAATGAAATTACCCGCAATGGAACTTCTGCATCTTACTATGGTGCAATCCAGCTTTCCAATCAATCTGCAGGCGGCAGCAATAATCCGGAAATTGCCTATAACCATATCCACCACAACTACAAGCAGGGTATTATAGCATGGGACATTGTTTCAGCCAATGCAATAAATCCTGAAGTACATCATAATTTGATTGAAAACAACCTTACAGGCATCTATTTCCGGCATAGTTCCGGTTATCTGCATCACAATACCGTGATTAATAATTTTATCCCCAACGACATGAATTCAGGTGCAGGAATAATGGTTAGCGGCAACACAGCCCAGCCGTATTTTGAAGATAATATAATAACCGGTAACTTTACAGGTTTTTACCTGACGGAAAATGCCAATCCTGTCCTTGGCGACCTAAGTATTTATCATGCCTGGGCACAGGGTGGAAACACCATTGCCAATAATATAGATGCTTTAAATGTTATGCACAGCATTGTCTGTTACAGCTACACTGCGGGAAACTTTACCGTCAAAGCGGAAAACAACTTCTGGGATTACAATACAACAACTGGAATTGACAGCACAATTACAGATTTTTATGATGATGCCAGCTTCCCCATTATAGATTATACTCCCTGGCAGTATAATGTTATTCCGATATATTTAGCTGGAACGGTTACTATGGCAAATCCTCCGGTTCCAACTGCAACACTGGAACTTGTTTCTTCTGATACTGGATTAGTTTTAAATACATGGACAGTAAATATCAACGAACCTTTTTCAGTACCAGTATATCATGATTCTCTTGTTTATATAGTTGCTTACGCAACAGACTTGATAGGAAATCAGTATTATGGATCTTACGGAGGAACAGATAATCCAACTTCTACACAAATTGTTGCTGATGTACAATTTGATATTGGTAATTTACCGATATCAACACCTCAACCAAATTGGAATTTCTTTAACATCGGTGAGCCAGAAATGATTAACGGTCACTTTTCTTATCCATTGAAAATGAGTTGGTTTGTCTATGCTCCTTTCAAAATACTCTACTTGTTCAGAGACGGTAATTATCAGAGAATTTGCAGAATAATTCTTCAGAGTAATTCTTCGAACTATGATCATATTCTGGATAATCCGCCCATTTGGATGAAAATTGACAGTCTGCAAACCGGTGATAGTTGGTTACAATTTCTTGCCTACAACGACTTCAATCATACCTTGGTTACAGCACAAACAACAACTACCTCAGACATAATAACTTTTAAACATAGCGTAGAAAGTACATATGATTTGGTTAAAATAGGCACAAGCAGTTGGGACTTGTTTGATAGTATGGATGTTACACAAAGGAAATATTGGCATGATATCGACATGCCTGAATTCATGAGCACAGTATTAACCTATAATCCCATCGTTGTAGAACCTGATGGGACACTGTTTCCCTTAATACAAAACAATCGTTGGAAAATTGTTGCGAGCAATAATTCAATATTACCTGATTATTTTGGATATAAAGTTGTTGATTCATTATCTTTTTATTGGATTCCAACCTCATTTACTTCTCAAACTGCTGAATACAGAATTTACGATAACGGTGTTTTGCTTTCAGTTATACCCATAAATGAAAGCTCTGCAACTGTTCCGATACCCTCTGACGGTTTGGAACACGTTTATACATTATCATCGTATTGGAATTTCTCTGACCATTTCAGTACAAGCAATTTAGTATTAACCTTCACTTCTAACCAGGATGAAGTGCAGCCTGTAAGCAAGTTGTCTGTCTATCCTAATCCTTTTGATCCTGCTGTCTCAGCTCTGAAAGTTAAGTATGATTTTCCGAAGTCTGCAAATACAAAAGTGGCTGTTTATAACCTGAAAGGACAGTTGGTCTGGAATGCTTCTGTGGACAAAGGTGCAACAGAGACAAGCTGGAATGGCAGGGATAATCAAGGCAGAACTTGTGCTTCAGGGCTTTATCAACTTAGCCTGACAGATGATAAGGGGAAGAGAATTACCAGGAAACTGATGCTGATACATTAGTTCAAAACAGCGATTTTACCCTTTTTTACATCATTGCCCATATTTATCACATAGTAATAAATACCGGATGATACTTTCTTGCCGGACTGATTTATCAAATTCCAACGGCAGGTAATATTACTATTGGTTGGATTAAAAGGTCCGATATCAGCTTTGTAGACAAGATTTCCAGCTATACTGTAAATTGCCAGGCTGCCTTTTTTATCAGATGGAAAATTCATAAAGTTAACTGATTGATACTCGCCGGTTTTAACTGGATTAGGGAAAACAACTATATCGTCCAGATTGGCAACATCGCTCAGAGTAAATCTGCAGATATTTTGGTTGGCAATAATGTTATTGCCTGCAAGGTCACTGATATTGCTTAATACTATATAATAAAACCGGTTTGAGTATTTGAGTTTACTCTTGAGAACTACGTAGATAATATTGTAGTCGACAGAAACAGACTGAATCTGGTTAAATTCATCATTAAGCGGTACAACCAGTTTATAGTTGTCAATATCTTCTGCAGACTCAGCATAGATAGTTTCACTCAAAGTAATCTTCACAGTTCGCTTATCAGTCATAACTTTGGAACTTTCAATATATGGAGCAGTATAATCCGGATTATAAGAAAACAGATATTGATTCTGTATGGGAGCTACCCCTGTTAACCCAAATACATTAAGAAGTTGTAACTGGAAAGATCCGCTTATAACAGGGAAAATATTCCTGAATCTGAGCTGTACACCATATTGATTTAAAACGCTGTTCACTGAAAGTGGAACACCCATGTCATGATCAACCCGATAGCAGCCGGGATTTAATGCAGAAGATGCCAATGGCTGGCTAAAAACGATTCTAAGCTCGTTAGCTCCAATCATTGTTATACTGGTAGCTGATGGCTGAGGCAGCGGAATTGCAACAAGCCATTGTGACAAATTACTCTCAGGAGGTGAATAAGCAGAGTTGTAGGCTGTAATTGCATAACTGTAGGATACTCCTTCCACCACGGTTGTATCTGTATAGGCTGTGGTAGTTACTTCTGAAATTACCTGCTCAGAATTATTGGTATCTTTGCGGTAGATTTTGTAATAATCTGCTCCATTTGTTTGCCAGGTGAGGGAAACACGGTTTTCCCGAAGGGGCTTAACAATTAAATTAGCAGGAGTTGGAGGACCTGTAAATGGTGCCTGTTTGGTCCAGATAACAGCTACAAGTGAATCCAGACTATTGGTTTGATTAGTCAGGAAATAAGTCTGATTATTCTGATTCCAGGCCGCAATCTGGTATGTCCGGTTACTGCTGCCATAAAAAACAGGCTGGAATTTACCATCAATATATTTCAATATAAACAGGTTTGGAGACAAAGATAAAATGATTTCCTGCTTGAAATCACCATCAATGTCAAAGGACTGGATAGCATTCTGAGACATAACCTGATTAAATTGAACTGAACCCATGCTTGTGTATTGATTGTTACTGCTTCTGGTAAAACCTTCAAAAAACCAATAGGTCTGGTTTGGATCAAGCACATCAGTGCTATAACCACCTACCATAAAATCAGTTATACCATTGCCATCATAATCCCCACTGGTTAGATAATAAGTATTTTTAACAGGCAGTCTATGTGTCCATGTCATTGAAGCTGTCGTTGAATTAGTTGCTTCAAAAATCATAATATCGCCATCAGTATCAGCGGTCAGGATATCAGAATAGTTATCATTATCCAGATTTCGGCAGATAACAGTTGGAACAAACATATTTCTCAAATCAGTTTCAGTAGTATTATGAAGAGTGATTTTGGATGATGAAACCTGGCTTGAACTTATTCTTTTATGAAGATTGATAACTCGCTCAGCAGGAAGGTTTTTAACAAGTAAAATATCTTTAACTCCATCAAAATCATAGTCTGCAATTATTCCACCCGATATGCCACTATCAGTCCATATTATAGAGTCCGGATATACTCCAACTGCTTTTGTCTCATAAAGATATACAGTATCAAGGTTGAGGGTCAGGATTTCCTGTCCCAAACCATTAGTGTTTCCCAGGTCAAGAGGTAAAAAGCGACTTGGGTAGGTATGTTTTCCATATAATGTAGTTCCGTTTAACTCAAAAAATTTATCTACACCATAGCCAGAAGCAGGTAAATCCATAGCCAGGAATTCGGTTGTTCCATTCTGGTCAAAATCATAAAATCTATTCAGAGGTACCATCGCATTGCCGATTTGCTGAGACACATATCCGTAATTAGGTACTATTTCATATTGGATATTGGCTACATTTATCATATATGGAGAGGTATAAGTCAGGTTACTGTTGTTAGTTGCTAAAATCTGAACATCTACGGAGCCCTGTGGAATGTTATTTGGTAATTGCCACACCTGAATCGAGTCCAGCTTGGCAGGAAAAGCAGTGTACTGATTCATATCGCTGGTATAAATATGCAGTTCAGACCTGACAGGTTCATTGAACAAAGCTCCGGCATAATAACGTACATTCTGACCTTCATAACGTTTAAATATCTGTAAGGTGTTTGGCTTCATAAACGGCATTGACTGGTCCAGATTGATAGACCTGAAAACGTTATACATCGAACCATCTCTGCTCTCATACTGGATTCTGATTATATACTGACCTTCAGACATTAAATCCGGGATTTGAAATCGTGCAATAACCCCTTCAATTACAGGCTGATAATAAAACATGGGTGAGGTGGTATTATTAAAAACATCTTTCCAGATTAACCCGACCGAACCATTATCTTCAGCACACATGACTGAATAACGGAAAAAATTATCACAATTAACTGTTCCAATGACATCAAAACTACCGGAAACTCCAATATTATCAGCAGGAAAAGTAACTCTGACATAGGGAGAACTGATGTTCTCCAGGAGTTTGCGTACATTCAGTAGTCCATGTCCAAAGTAAATATCGAAACCATCTGGTCCTATATCATCGGTTGAAGTCAATACACGAGCCCTGATCTCTGCAGGATTCAGGTTTGGCACGATAGATTTCAACAACGCAACTGCTCCTGCCACAAATGGAGAAGACATTGAGGTTCCGGATTGTTCTTTGTACATGTCAGCACCATCAGCATTGTAGGTGCTGTATATTTGTTGTCCTGGAGCAACAATATCAAGTTCAGGTCCATAACTGGAAAATCCTGCAAGGTTTCTGTAAGGATCTATTGCGCCGACAGATAATACTCCGGAAAGTTTGGCTGGATAACTTAAATAGGGTCCCGGATCATTACCGGCAGAAGCTACCAAAGTAATCCCACGCTCGTAAGCATAATTACATGCGTCTGCTATTATTGGTGAATAATTTGGGTCTCCCCAGCTAAGATTCATTACACTAACACCCATATCAGCGCCATATATTAATGCAGCTGCTGCATCATCGTCCTGCAGAAAACCTGTTCCGGTGGTTGTTCTGAATCCGGCTCGTAAGGGTAATATCTTCACATTCCAGCAAACACCACTGATACCTATGCCATTATTTGAAACTGCACCAAGAATTCCTGACACATGAGTGCCATGAAAGTTTTCATCTGTTACATCATTGTCCTGTTCGGTATAATCTCCCAATGCCACATCATTCATTTCTGGAGCATCGGCAAAATCCCAGCCACAGTAGTCATCAATATAGCCATTATTGTCATCATCAATACCATTATCAGGAATTTCACCAGGATTATAATAAATGTTCTCCATCAAATCCGGATGATTTTTAAGAATTCCTGAATCTACAACCCCTGCAATAACCATTGAACTCCCTGTAGTATAGTTCCAGGCATTAGGAAGTTCGACCAGGTTTAACTGTTGAACTGAATACCAGGGATCATTTGGCACAACGTGGAAGGTATTCAGATAATTGGGCTGGATTACTTCAATGCCATCAAACCTTAGAGTATTGTTTTTAATAGCATTCCAGTCGGGTTGAGATGCAAGATGAGCAGAGAACCACTGATTTCCATGCATTCCTTTTACAGGTTTCACAGAAAGAGCCCGGACATCGTTAAGATAAGCATCAAAGGCAGTTAAACCTGTCCTGCCACGTTGAATTTCTACGCTTTGGCTGGTTTTAAACAGAATCTGATTGGGTGTATATTCCTGTGCTGATATATTAAATACTGCAAGCAGCAATAAAGAAACCAGCAACAGTAAGTAAAATCTTGTTTTTGTTTTCATTTCGGGTCTTAAAAGTTATAGGTTATTCCAAATGAATGAGTATCGTTTAACCTGTCAGTAAATGATGTCCAGCCGTAATCAATCTCCAGATTACTCCAGTTAATACCAATACCGGCGGTTAATCCCTCTTCATCATAATTGGTCTTATATCCGAGTCTCAGCTTCAATATCTGCCGTAGTGCAAGTACTGAAGATATAGTGAAACGCACATCAGAATCAACAGATTTATTCAATGCCAACTGACCTGATAAATTGTAATCATCCTTTGGCATTGTATAACCGATACCAGTTTCAAAACCAAGGGGGAGTTTTATTCTTTCCTGGTCCATTTTGGAGGTTGTTCCAATATTTCTGACTGATGCAAATATAAGTGAATTTGTAATTGGAGGAAGGTACATATAACCCAAATCAGAGCTAAAGCCATAGCTGGAGGCAGTATCGAGTTTCTCATATAAGAGCCCGGCATTAATTCCTACCATATGGTCAGGCAATATTCTCAAGGCAAAATTGGCTAAAATATTGGCATCAAGAGGATGGAAATTACCTATGAGCAGACCGGTATCATCCCTTGTTTCAAGCTGACCATAATCAAGAATCCTGGCAGTTAAGCCAAAATGCCTGTTTCTGTTTCCATTGGAATAAATCAACTGAGAACAACTGGTATCGGTCAACCAGATACAATGCTGCATACTGATGCTAAATCTTTCGTCCATAAGGTTTGCTGCAGGATTGAGAATAAAAGCACCGGAATAATTATTGGCATAGATACCATTACCCGCAAGTGCGGCAGCAGCAGGATTAACAGGAATCTGTAAAAACTGGAAGCCATATTCACCTGCATTAGAATTAATCGCAGTAACTGATAATGGCAAGAGCATGATTAAGACTGCCAAAGTAATATATCTCATGGAGTTCCTCCCCATTTTAAAAACTTATTATTTCTCAACCGCAAATTTAATGCGCTTGATATTGTTTCCTGATTTCATAACGGCAATATAAACACCGCTTGATATCTGGTCAACCGGAAAGTCTACTAATTCCCGGTTTTTTAAATATGCCTGACAGATAACATTCTTCCTGTATAGTAATTTTCCGCTTATATCAAAGACAGAAACATCTACCTTTGCTGATTCGCTGGTCATAATCTGGAAGGTTATTTCCTGCCCATAAATCGGTCTCAGGGGATTGGGGAAGATGTACGTTTCCCCAGGGACAAAAAATGAAGTAGTCTCGAACTTATTAGGCAAGTCAGCAGCTTCCCTGTAAGAAGTTCTCTGCAGATTAGCATTTTTACAACACCACTGGCTATCAATACCTGTTAGTGCAGTCTCCGGTAAGGGATACCTGAAAATCTTGCCATTATCAGTCGGCAGCCAGGCATAAACATTATCATCGGATGCCTTGTGGATGAAAGGCATATTCCTGCTGCGGTCGGAAAAAGACACAGGATAACCGCTTTTGAATCTCAGGTTATCTTCATAAACTGCTAATCTGTTGCGTGAGAAAGCTCCGATGTATTCAGTTTTGCCATCATTGTCCAAATCTCCGGATAAAATACCCGAAGTGATATACAGGCTATCAATTGTATTGAATCCTTCGAAGTTTGTCAGCATATTCTTGCCGGCATAGTCATAAACTGCAAAGCTGTTTTCTCCACTGACAAGAATGTCCAAAGTGCCGTTTTTATCAGTGTCACTGATTGAAACCTGCGAATTTGAGTAAAAGGGTAAAAGAATAGGATAATCCTGCCTGATCTGCCCTGTCAGGTCTGTTATATAAATCGAATATGGTGTCTGGATTATTAAATCTCCTGTTGAAGAAGGCATTACCGGAGCAATTGAAATTGCAATAATAGTAGAATCAGCAGGGATAGGAAGAGGATGTGATGAGAATTCATCTATATTTGAGGTAAAAACATTTAAGGAGTATTCCCCGGAAGTTTTTGACCTTGATACTGCAAATATTTTCTCCTGAAACCCAGATAAATTGGATACTAAAGAGTCAGTGTCTGAACTCCAGGTATTTATCGGTGTTTGCCAATTATCCTTACTAAATAACTGTATATTCCAGCTAATGAGTTCACCGGCTTGGAAGTTATGGATTGGAACGACAATATTATCTCCTAAAGACATGATAGAAGCAGCCCATTTTTTTCCATTTGCAAGTGTAAAAAGTGATGAAACTTGCTCATCCAACATTTTTCTCATGCTAATTATTGGCATTTGAGGATCATTGGTTAAATCCAGAGCAAAATAAAAGGCTTGTCCATCCCAGGCATAGCTTGTGATACTGCCGGGAAGGTCAATTGGGAAACCGGGTGCTAATTCCTCATCTTTCCAAATGAATAAATTGCCATCAGGCATGGGATAAAAGATTTCATTTTCATTGTCGCCATTTGTATCAACAGAGCATGCATCAAGGGGATTAGTACCTATGTAGCCTGTGCTCAATTTCCACCCGAAAGTTACAGAGAAAGACATTTGGTTTCCTGAAGCACTTATATCGTATATTTCCAAGGGAATACCGCCATAATAGCTTGATGATGTGGGCAGATGGTTTACTATGATAAAATCTGTAGTATCCGGAGTCGCTGTATTGGGAATGGAGATTGTTCCATGACCAAAATATTTATTACTTGCTACAGGATTATTTTCATCATTTCTGAATGTATCAAACGGTCCGCCATATTTGTAATAATCAAAGTTTGCAGTGTCCAGATGCTGTATTCCGTCTGCTTCCTCAACATCGACACCTTTGTGGAAAGCATCATAGTTAACCCAGTTATGGTCAAAGCCGGGATCAAAGTTTTCATTTATTATGTTTTCATCTATATGCCAGATAATCAAACCCGAACCGTCAATTACAGAAGAATCCTGGGGCCGCAAGGGACCGCCTAATCCGGGTAAAAAGAAATCCCACTCGCAACCTTTGTAGCGGTTTTCCATGAAATTAAAGAAAGGACGCAATGAGTCCGGCGCAGGATAATAATCCTGTTCCGAAGGGTCCAGCAAGGCAAAAGTAAAACTTGGTGTTCCTGTATACGGATCCAGACTTTCATCCGGATTTTGCTGTCTGTTTTCAACCAGGAAATATTCCCTTTCGGAGATGGGTATTTTATAAAGCCTGTTTGCCATGGGAGAGTTATCCATAAAATAATCTACAGTCAGATTTTTAGTATCACCGGCAATTGTAATTGCATTTTCCCAGCCCAGATAATAGCGGCTCCAGGCACTCAGTTGTGCGGGGACATTGCCGTTACCGTTCCAGAGACCTGTGCCCATCAATCCCCAGTTTCCAATGCCCTGTGACCTGCCGTTGGCTGAATAGTTATCAAATAATGTGGGAAGTCCTACCTGATGCCCGAACTGATGGCAAAGGACACCATAAATACTGAAAAGGTATACAGATGAATTGGGATCGGGTGGCACAGGGAAGTAATCCTGGAATTCACTTTCCGGTATCAGGACAAGTTCTTTTATGATTGTGCCGTCGTTAGTCTGGATACCGGGGTAATTATCGTTATCAGGATCAAAGGCTTCCTGTAAATCCCCCCTGGTTATGAATGTTGACCAGATTTCTCCCGGTCTGGTGCTATCGAGGTCAGATTCCTGTCCCGGTCCTGCATGAAAGACTACAATGGCATCATATTGACTAAAATCAATATCAATGTCTGCCATTTGAATAAGTTCCAATATCATATCAGGCACTCTGGTATCATATTCATCGTCTGTATCATTGCCATAGTAAGACATTGTGTTGGAGAGATTAAAAACTGTGTTATAAACAGTGTAATCAAGCAGATACTGATTATGCGAGGCAGCGGCATAAAAATCCGTCAGATGCAGCATCCATCTTTCAAAGAAAGCTCTGTCATGAGGTAATTCATCCGGATAAGCTGCCACAGATTGAAAAGCAGTATCAGAAAACTGAACTCTCAACACCAGGACATGCTGGGGTAAGGTTCTGGACTTATTCTCTGCTCCGGGTCCGAATAATTCCGAGGGTCTGGTAATCTTGAATTCGGGCGGATTCTTATACAGAGGATGGGGAACAACCTTGGCGTTCAAAATACAAAAAAAACCTGCAAAAAACAATAAGTACAATATTATCAGGCAGTAATGCAATTTTCCGGGTAGAGTAAGCATATTATCTCCCTGTGTAGAAATTTATAAATTGATAAACAAGGTTGTTATATTGTTGTCTTCTCCACTGATATTTGAAACTCCGGCTTTTCAGTTAAGGGGTTAAGCTCATATGATAAATCAAAGTCTCATTCACAGACCGATAATTACGCTTTTATATTTAGATAGCTTTACCATTCATTAAATCTGATTCGTTACATTTGCAGACTTTCACAAAATCGTATCTCGGTGCCCAACCAGCCTGTCCTTTTTTCTGTGAAACCAGCTTAACACGCTTAATTTCAGTATTGCATACGGGGCAAAATACCTTTCCCTCATGTGAAGTTTCGTGGGCAAGTTTTGCTGCAAAACTCTTGGCTTTACTCATTATGTCCTCTCTTTATATTATCCTGTTAATCTTTGTAGTTAAATACATGATGTTATTTACTAATCTAATGTTTTTTTTTAATTATGCAAGCTTGTTTTAGTTAAGCTCTTTCAATATATTCACTTGTTCTGGTGTCAATCTTTATTTTTTCCCCGGCTTCCACAAAGAAGGGAACCATCAGCCTCAAACCTGTTTCTGTATATGCAACTTTACCGCTTCCGGAAGCTGTATTGCCTTTAACATTAGGCTCACATTCTGCGATAGTTTGTATTACCGTGGTCGGTAACTCAAGTCCCAGGATTTCTCCTGACTCTGTTGCCAGAACATAAATATCCATGTTTTCCATCATCAGCTTATCCAAATCACCAATAACATGGCCATCTACGGGGGTCTGCTCATAAGTTTCACTATCCATTAAAATAAAAAAGTCGCCATCGCGATAGAGATATTCTTTTTTAGTCTTTTCCACCCGCACTTCTGTAAGGTTATCACTATCCCTGAAAGTGTTTTCCACGACCTTACCGGTTTTCATATTTTTTAGTTTGGTGCGAACAAAAGCAGCGCCTTTACCCGGTTTCACGTGCAGAAATTCCACAACAGAATACAATCCGTCTTTAAATTCAATTATCATTCCGTTTCTAATATCAGAAACTGTAGCCATAACTATCCTCTATACTATATTTTATCGTTAATCCAAGCCATAATTTTTCCCACAGGTTTTCTGGCAAGCGTTTTTTATTACAATAATATCCCCGGCTCCTTTGCACAAATCCTCTTTCCTTGTAATGTCAGTAGATTTCCAGTTGAAGTCAGGTCGATGTCCAGTCGATGTTACATCGACTGGTTATCGACTGGTTATCGACTGGTCATCGACTATCAAATGAAGGATAAAGCGAGGATAAAAGAGATTTTAGCGCATAAAATATTCTTAATGGAATTGTCTTGATAATTTAAGCTTGACAAAGTTAGTAATATTTAGTTTACTAATTTTTATAATTTTCTTCGTTCTAACAAGGAGGAATGTATGAAAAAGAGCTGTTTCGTTATACTGATTCTTATGGTTGCATTAACAATTTTAGTCACAGCCGTGAGCTGTAAAAAGAAGGAAGAGCCTATCCTCAGAATAGGCACCAATGCCGAGTATCCGCCTTTTGAGTATAAAATTGATAACGTGTTTGCCGGTGTTGATATGGATTTGATTAAAGCCTTAGCTGATTCGATGGGGATGAAATATGAAATCATCGATATGGATTTCGATGCCCTGATTCCTTCCCTTACTTCCAACAAAATTGATCTGGCAATTTCTGCTATTACGATAACAGAAGACCGGAAACAACAGGTAGATTTTTCAGTACCTTATTACATTGCCAATCAGGTGATTATAGCCAGGCAGGATACTGAACTGATAATTGAAAAACTGGAAGACCTCGGCAAGCTGAAAGTCGGCGCTCAAAATGGCACAACAGGGCAGATTTATGTCGATTCGATGCTTGTAAAAGCCAAACTGATGGATAAAAACAACCTCAAGAAATACAGCACCAATATTGAAGCTATTACTGATATGCTGAACGGAAATATTGACGTTGTGATAATAGATGACAGTGCTGCCCAGGGTTATAGCAAGCTCAAACCGATGAGCATAATTTTCAAGATTGAAACCAATGAAGAATATGGTATTGCTCTTCCCAAGGAATCACCTTACAAAGAAAAAATCAACTTGGCTTTGGAAAAGGCGATTAACAGCGGTGAAGTTGGCTCAATTATAACCAGGAACTTTGGCGAATAAATAAGTTTCAGGAACACTAAATTCACGAAAACAGCGAAATACACGAAAGGGATTTTCATTAGATCTTGTATAAGTGTGTTTCGTAGACTTTGTGTGTTTGGTGTTCCTGCTTCTCTTTTGGCTCATTACACATAACCCGTAACAAATAAAAGGAGCATTATGTTTGAATCACTGCTCTATATTTTAACCAATTTCCCTCTGCTCTTAAAAGGCGTAATAATTGCCATAGAAATCACGGTCTGCTCCATAGGATGGGGAATGGTACTGGGTATTTTCGTGGCTTTTCTTAAAATTTATGGTTCCAAACCGATGAAGAAGGTTGTATCTGTTTATGAATGGATTTTCCGGGGAATACCGCAATTAGTGCTGCTTTTTATTGTCTATTTCGGACTGCCTACAATAGGATTGAACTTCGGTCCTTTTTTGTCTGTGGTAATTGGTTTGGGATTATGCTCATCAGCTTACCAGGCACAGATTTACAGAGGTGCGATTCTTTCTATCGGAACTGAGCAGATGGAAGCAGGATTGTCGCTGGGGATGTCTAAGTTTAAAACTCTGTTTTATATAATTTTACCACAGGCGGTCAGGCTTTCCCTACCGGGTTTTACCAACGAATTCACCATTGTCTTAAAAGATTCACCATTGGCTTATGCGGTTGGAATTGCGGAAATCCTCAAGCATGGCAGGGATTTGATAGTTACATCTTTCCGTCCATTTGAAATCTATCTTGCCTGTGCAATTATCTATTTTGTGCTGTTCCAGGCTTTTTATTACCTGTTTAAATATATAGCTTCACGTTTTGAAGTGCCCGGATTCCTCATCACGGAACAATAATCGTAGGGGGCAGGTCTTGTGCCTGCCCGAATAAGTTGTGCAGCATTCCAATGCTGGTACAATCACGCAGGTTTGGAAACCTGCGCTACATCAGGAGAAGAAGATGTCTTTAGTAAAAGTAGAAAATGTTAAAAAAAGCTTTGGTAAAAATACTGTTTTGGACGGAGTCTCCTTTACTATTGAAAAAGGAGAGGTCAAAGTTATCATCGGTCCATCAGGAACAGGTAAATCAACCCTGCTCAGATGCATAAATATGCTGGCTCCACCTGACAGCGGAAAAATCTGGCTGGAAGATACAGAACTGACTAATCCCAGGACAAATCTGCATCAAATCAGGCAGAAAATAGGGATGGTTTTCCAGCATTTTGCCCTGTTCAAACACCTCAAAGCTATAGATAATGTAGCTCTCGGGCTGGTAAAAGTAAAAGGGATGAACCGCAGTGATGCTTATGCGAAGGCGATGAAAGACTTGGAAAAAGTGGGACTGGCTGAACATGCAGAAAAGTACCCTGCCCAGCTTTCCGGCGGGCAGCAGCAGAGAGTAGGCATTGCCAGAGCATTGGCAATGGACCCTCTTTTAATGTTGTTTGACGAACCTACTTCTGCACTTGACCCCGAACTGATTGGTGAAGTTTTGCAGGTAATGCAGGACCTTGCCAAAGAAGGCATGACAATGGTCTGCGTAACTCATGAAATGGGTTTTGCCAAATCTGTTGCCAGCGAAATTATCTTTATGGAGAAGGGTCACATCCTGGAAGCAAGTCCTCCGCAAGAGATGTTTTCCAATCCCAAAAACGAACGCACTCGCAGCTTTCTGCATAAAATTGCCGAGCTTTATGGAGAAACGCTATGAGCTTTTTCCAGGCTTTATACAAATACCTGCCCAGCTTTGGGCATGGCTTGTGGTTGACCATACTTTTAACATTGATAGCTGCAATCCTGGGATTTATTGCTTCAGTTCCGCTGGTATTGGGAGTTTTATACGGAAATAAACTATGGAAATTCCTTGCCAAGGCTTTCATTACATTAGTAAGAGGAACACCATTACTGGTGCAGTTATTCTTTATTTATTACGGACTTCCTGCCCTGGGCTGGAGAATACAACCGTTTAATGCTGCTTTGGTAGGATTTATTTTGAACTCTGCAGCATACCAGGCAGAATACCTGAAAGGCGGATTTCTTGCTATCACCACAGAACAGATGGAAGCTGCATATTCCATTGGCTTGACCAAATGGCAGGCAATAAGGGAGATTATTTTCCCTCAGGCATTCCGTTTTTCCATTCCTGCTTTGTCCAACGAAATTATCTACCTGGTTAAATATACCTCTGTGGCATATATCATACAGGTTCCCGAACTGCTTTCACAAGCCAAATTCTTTGCTTCCGATACATATTATGCCCTGGAGATATATTTTACTATCGGAGTCGTGTACCTAGCCTTGATTTGGATAGTGTCAAAGTTATCTGATATGCTGGAGCATAAACTCTATATTCCGGGTTTTGATATATCGCATTTGAAATAAAAGTAGAGACATGCCTTGTTCTTGTCCGAAAAAGTAGTGTAGCATAGATTTATAATCGACGTCATCCTCGACCCGATCGGGGATCCAGTTCAATACTTATTAGCAATGCCGGATAAAATTATCGGGAATACTATTCCCGATATACAACAGGATGCTATCCTATGCTGCAAAGTACATAACACAGATTATCAATCACAAAAAAAAACAATGCATACTTTGAAGGTAACAATGCTTTTATCGGCTAACTCAGAAGAACTCGAACTGCATCAGATTACTGATGTAAAGGACATACCTGCAAAGGCGGCAAATTTCACAAAATGCAGCTTAGCAGATTGCGATTTATCCGGCTTCAGGTTCAAAGGTATTCTCGATTCATGTAAGTTTACTGACTGTAATCTTTCGCTCACGTCATTTCAGAATGCTATGCTGCAGGATGTTTCTTTCAAAAGCTGCAAACTGGTGGGGGTGGATTTTACTTTAGTAAATAAACTTGGATTGCAGATTAACTTCTCGGAATGCCTGCTCAGGAGTTGTAACTTTAACTTTCTGGAAATAAAGAAAACGGACTTCAGCAAGTGCGAATTATTTGATATAGATTTTATCGGAACAAACCTGGCAGAAAGCAACTTCTCAAATGTTAATTTCAATTCTGTTACCTTCCATGATACTAATCTTACTAAAGCAATCTTTACAGATGCTCATAACTATAATATCAATCCATTAACAAACCAGATAAAGGGTGCACTGTTTTCGTTACCGGATGCTGTATCTCTGCTGGAATGCATGGGGATAAAGCTCAAACCGTAGGATAAGCGCCCCCGCTTGTCCAAACGAGATTTGTTTTGCTATGACAGATTTGACTATTCTAAAGAGATAGAAGTAATAAGTTTATCTATTAATGAGTAAAAGGGCAGGTTATGACCTGCCCTTTTTTATTATTAAAACAGCATGGATTCCTGCCTGCGCAGGAATGACAAACTGAATGGATTCCAAATCAAGTTTGGAATGACTTCGTCATTTTACATGGAAATTATCCAGGAACTGCTGCAGGATAGCAGCTCTGGAAGGATGCCTAAGTTTCTTGAGAGCTTTGTCTTCTATCTGACGGATACGTTCACGGGTAACGTTAAAGATATTGCCCACTTCTTCCAGCGTTCTGTGGTAACCGTCATCTATACCGAAACGCAGGCGGATTACCCGCTCTTCACGTGTGGTAAGTGTACGCAAAACTTCATCAACCTGTCTTTTGAGAAGGCTTCGTTCTGCCAGTCTTTCCGGTGAAATTATAGTCCTGTCTTCAATAAAGTCACCCAGGATGCTGTCTTCACTGTCATGCCCGATAGGTTTATCCAGTGAAACTGGTTCTTTGGAAATGGACATAATATTCTTAATCTTTTCAACAGGGATATCGAGCAGTTCGGCAATTTCTTCCGGATATGGGTCTCTGCCCAGTTTCTGCATCAGGCGTCTGCTGGTACGGTTGATTTTGTTGATAGATTCAATCATATGGACAGGGATTCTGATTGTGCGCGCCTGGTCTGCAATAGCTCTGGTAATTGCCTGTCTTATCCACCATGTGGCATAGGTGCTGAATTTATAACCTTTGCGGTAATCATATTTTTCCACAGCACGCATCAAACCGGTATTACCTTCCTGGATTAAATCAAGGAATTCCAGTCCACGGTTGTTGTAACGCTTGGCAATGGAGATCACCAGACGGACGTTTGCTTCAATCATCTCGTTCTGGGCTTTTTCTTTCATGCGTTCTGCACGTTCAATTTCACGCAGTAAAAAGACCAGCTCACTGCCTGTCATCCGTGTTTCAAGTTCTACACGGCGTATCTTTCTGCGGGCATTCTTTATCTTACGCAGGGTTTCGATAAAGACATTGGGGTCCATATTCGTTTCCTGATGGACTTCAGTAAAGTCTTCATCGCTCTTTTTTGCTCTTCTGCCATAGGTACATATTTCGTCTATGGTATAGCGTTTGATACGCGTAAGTTCAGTAATGCTCAAACGGCTTTCTTCAATACGTTCAACTAATGAACGGATGCGGTATACCATGCGCTTGATAAGCTTGTCGTTATAATTAAGCAGTCCGAAGGTGTTTACAATAGTGTCGCGGATAGCGTCAATTTCTTCCTGTCGGTTGGCTGTGCCTGTTTCGTCAAAGTCACAGTTATCAAGAATCTCTCCAACCTGGACAAATGAGCCTTCATTATCCTTTAACAGCTGGCGGAATTTGTCTATAATCTTTACATCCTGGTTCTTATCAATCCAGGTTCCGATATCAACTTTAAAGATTTGGTCAAGGCGTACCCTGCGCTCCCTGTAGCGATGCAGGAAATTGTACATTTCACGTAAGGTGCTGCCGGATTTGAATACGTTCTGGCATATCATTTTCTGATAGGTTTCAATCTTCTTGGCAACTCTTACTTCACCTTCTCTGTCCAGCAGAGGAACGCGTCCCATTTCCCTGAGGTACATCCTGACAGGGTCGTCATAATACTTGCGGGGTTTAAACTTCTTGGTTGCTGTAGGTTTCTTAACAGCCAGACTGCCTTTGGTAAGACGTTTTTCCGTCTCGTCGATGATTTCGATGCCTTCCTGCCCGATGTCATAGATGATGTCGTCAATTTTATCTAAAAATACAGGATTGTTTGGCAGGATGTCGTTAATTTGTTTGAATGTTATGTAGCCGGTTTCTCTGCCCAGCTCCGTCAATTTCTTCAAACAATCGTTATAAGTAATCATTGACACTCCCTTATACTAAAATACGATGAATTACTTTGTTCTTGGTGATTTGGATTAGTTGCTGAAGTAAAACTGCCTTCTGTTTGAAGAGCTCCAGGTTGTCAGGTTCCGTTTTAATTTTCTTGTCCATCTGCTCCAAATCATATTGCAGCTTGCGGACTATAACCTCATTTAAGGTATCTTCGAAACTCATCCCTGTTAAATCTTCAAATAGAAGGTCAGCCAGTTGCTCTCTCAGAGCGTTGCTTTCGATTTGGTCAAGAAGTCGGGCAGGCTCATCAAGCTCATCTGCTCTATCTTGTTCCGTCAGATATTTGTATATCTGTTTATATTCTTCATTAAAAAAATAATCGGTATTCAGGTCTTGCGCAAGAGAAATATAGTATTTTTTATCTTTCAAAGCCAGAGCAAGCAGGAACTTCTCTTCCGGATTAGCTTCAGAATCATCCTGATAAGCTCTTTGCTGATTCTGGGGACGATTGCTCATATTGATTTTCTGCTTGATTGAGCTTTCACTGATGCTGAATGTTTCAGAGACTTCCTTTACCAGGAATTCTTTTTGGATAGGATCTTTAATTTGTCTTATGGCATCTGATAATTGTTCAATCCTGTCTTTTACGGGAATCTCCAGCTTTTCATTCTCAGCCATAAAGCCAATCAGAGAATGTGCGTGATTAATAAAATCAATCAATGCGTCCTTACCATGTTTCAAAAGGAAGGAATCGGGGTCTTCTTGTTCAGGCAAGACTACGATTTTGGGATTGAAGCCTTTGCTCAGGATGAGCAGTCCAGCCCTAAGTGCTGCTTTCTGTCCAGCCAGATCACCATCATAGAGCATGTAGATATTCTGCGAGTATCTGCCCAAAAGGTAAATCTGGTCTTCTGTCATTGCAGTTCCCAAAGAAGCAACACAATTGTTAAATCCGCTTTCATACAAACGCAGGAAATCCATATAACCTTCGCAGACCAAAGCTACATCTGCTTTTGCAATGTCATACTTGGTCTTGAACAGACCATAAAGCTCTCTGCCTTTGGTGTAAAGCTCAGTCCCGGGTGAATTGATGTATTTGCTTACTTCTGAGCTTGATGATAGTATGCGTCCGCCAAAAGCAATAACATCCCCCGTATTGTTATGAATGGGGAACATCAGCCGTTCTTTGAACTGGTCAACAAGATTGCCCTGGTAATTTCCAAACAGACCGCTTTCTTTTAAAATGCCGGGATTAATCCCTTCCTTGAGTAGATAATTCTTCAGACCGCTGTTACTGTTTAGTGCGTATCCAAGTTCCAATGACTTTGCTGTTTCAGGCGAGATTTGCCGTTCTTTAAGATAGTCCAAAACCTGCTGACCGTGTTCAAACAGATTAGTAGTATAGAATTCCTTTGCCAGCCTGTAAACCTGAACCAGCAATTCTCTTTTTGTAGAAACAACCCGGGGTCTGTCTCTTTCCGGTATTTTGATTCCTGCCCGTTCTGCCAGTTTTTTGAGGGCTTCAATAAAGCTAAGCTTTTCATATTCCTGGACAAAGGTTATTACGTTTCCTGCTTTTCCACAGGCAAAGCACTTGAAAATCTGCTTTTGCTGGCTTACGTTCATGGAAGGATGGCTGTCATTGTGAAAAGGGCAGAGTCCGCGATAGCTGTTGCCTGCTTTTTTGAGCGCAATATAATTGCCTATGACATCAACAATGTCATTACTTCTGCGTATCTGGTCAATCAGGTTGCTATCCAAAACTCAATCCTTAAATGGTTATAACGGTAACACCGCTTCCACCTGCTTCCTGTGGCGGTGTTCCGATAGTTTTAACCTGCTTTTTCATCTTCAGGTAATCTCTCACTTTGGTCCTCAGGGCACCTGTTCCCTTGCCATGTACAATCCGCAGGCTGTGCAGTCCTGCTACCATAGCATCGTCAATAAATTCATCTATTAAAGGCTGTGCTTCATCAAAAGTACAACCCAGGAGTTTCAGTTCAAAGTGCGCATTGGAACCGGTCTTTATCCTTGAATATGTCTGGGTTTCAGTAATCTGGGTCTGCTTACTTTCATAAATATTATTCAGCTTAGTCTTAAAATGTATTCCATTCATATCGACAAAGACATCATCATCCTTGATTTCCGTAATCACTGCATTAGTCTCAAAATCACCCAGCCACACATTATCACCGGGTTGAGGATTAAAAACCTGCTTTCTCTTTTTCTTGTCAAAGCCGTTTATCCTGTCAAGGTTTTCTGTCTGCATTTCCTGCAGCCTGGAAACCATTTCAGTAGTTTTTTTCTTTCTCTCATCGCGTTCAGACTGTTTAAGCTCTTCAATTTCATTTAGCAGCAGCTTTTGGTTATTAATCAAATCCTGCTGATATTCCTTGAGCAGTTCCTTGCGTTTACCTTTAAGCTCTTCATCAAACTTCTTAATACGCTGTTCATACTCACCGATAGTGGCATCCAGATTGCGGTTCTTGAGTGTAACCTGCCAGCCTTCCGTTGCCAGATGTTTCTTTTCTTCCTGCAGTTTTTTGATAAGCTCAGTAAACTCCAGGTTCTGGCTTCCGGTAAGCTCTTTTGCCCTGTCAATAAGTGATTTATCCAATCCCAATGAAGCTGCCACTTCAATGGCAAAGCTGTCACCGGGGAAGCCTGTCTGAAAGCGGTAAGTAGGAATCAAAGACTTCATATCAAACTGCATGGAAGCATTGGTGCATCTGTCCCTGTTTTCAGCAAATACTTTTAAAGCGGTGTAATGCGTTGTCACCATACCTTTGGCTTGTTTGCTTAAAAGAGATTCCATAATGGACTGAGCCAAAGCGCTGCCTTGCTGTGGGTCGGTTGCTGCTCCGATTTCATCCAGCAGGACAAGTGTCTTTTCATTACATATATCCAGCATAGCCTTGATTTTGGATATGTGTGATGAAAAGGTACTAAGAGCCTGCTCAATGGATTGTTCGTCACCTATATCGGCAACAACATTATCAAACATCCCGATTTCCGTTCCCTCATCAACAGGTATTGGCAGTCCGGTAAGAGCCATCAGGGTAAGCAGACCTACTGCTTTGAGTAATACGGTTTTCCCGCCTGTATTAGGTCCGCTGAGAACCATAAAGTCAAATTCACTACCCAGGTTCAGGTCAAAAGGGATAACTTTGCTTACTTCACCTTTCTGCAATATCAATAGCGGATGCCTGGCTTTTATGAAGTGAAGTTCGGTTGTGCCGGTAATCTTCGGAACTCTCGACTGTAATGTCCTGCCAAGCCTGCTGCAGGCAAACCATCTGTCCAGTTCGGCTAACTGCGTATAGTTTTGTAAGAGCTGTGCCTGCAAAGCCCTGATATCATCGGTAAAAGCCTGGAATATCCTGAAGATTTCCCTCTTTTCTTCCTGCTGCAGCATCTGCAGTTCATTATTGACTCCAACCACATCTTCCGGTTCCATAAACACAGTTGCCTTGCTGCCGGAATGACCCTGCACAATACCTTTTATCTGGGAAACATGCGTTTCCTTGATGGGAATCACATAACGTCCGTCCCTTTGGGTAACGAACTTTTCCTGCAAGGCGTTTTCGACTGCAGCATCGGTAAATTTCTTCTGCAAGGTGCGGATTATTTGTTCACGCAGGAGCGTCTTCTTTTTCCTGATGCGCTTGAGTTCTTCGGAAGCAGTGTCTTTAACCTCTCCATCAACATCGAACACCTGTTCAAACTGCTGAACGATATGGGGCAGAGGTGTAAGCCGTTTGAGTAATTTATACAGTTCCTTATAGCCATCCAGGTCAGCTCTGCGATTGCAGATTTCCGTCGCCAGCCTGGCATTGAGATAGACCAGGCGAAACTGCTCATAATCATAAACAATCTGCCTGGTATCGCTAAAAACTTCTTCTAAAGGGAGAAGTTCACTGAAATCAATATCGTGCCCGTGCTTCAAAGCTTCCCGGATTTCATCCAGCAGAACCAATCTGCTATTGATAGCAGAGATATCTGCAAGCGGAGTAAGCTGTGCCGCAAGGTCTTTCCCTGCCCGGCTGTGACAATCCCTGACGATATAATCGACTATTTTGTCATATTCCAGGTCATGAAAAAGCTTATGCTGCATAGAGAGGGGTTATTTCTTTAACTTGGGGATTTTTACAGCCAGTGAATCTACAACTGCCGGCAGCTTTACCTTGCGCTGCAAAACATTATCCAATTCACTGCGGATTATCTTTACTGCAGCATAGACACGGTGTTTGTCTGAATTCTGCAGGCTTCGTTCCACAGAAGGGATAAGCTCTATCATAATAGACAGCACAACCAGGAAAATAAGCCCTGCCATAAAGCCAAACAGCGCACCCATAGCGGAATTGATAAAAGACATATGCATCAGCTTTACCGCTTTTTCCAGCAGCATCCTGATGATTTGCACTATCAACGCTATCAGCGCTACTATCAGTATCACAGCCAGGATTGTAGAGACAAATACCCCCAGATGCAGCTTGAGCATTATTCCGTGTTTGACTAAGGGGAAATAGTGTGCAATGAGGAAAAATACCAGAATGATGCCAATCAGATGCAGAAGCATGCCTATAAAGCCTTTGCGCCATCCTCTCCATAAGACAAAAACGAGGAATAGAATTATCAGCCAATCAAAGATACCCATATATTACCTGCCTGGTCTTGTGTTCTGAACCGGCAGCTATGGCATCAGTCTGTCAATAGTGCCGGGCAACAGAAAAAAGTTTAGCCATAATAAAAGGAAAGTGATGAGGAGAACGCTCTCCCCATCACACAAAAATCAAAACGATTTTAAAATAATCTAAATATAAATTGTCGTACCCTCGAAAAGTATCTATTGTCATACCCGCGAAGGCGGGTATCTTAAGATTCCTGTCTGCACAGGAACGACACATATATTCATATCGTCAGCTACTATTTCATAAAACGCATTTGTTTGCGCTGAGCTTTGACCATTTTGCGACGGGATACGTTGTCCTCGCGTTTTTTCTTGACGCTTGGCTTTTCGTAAGCCTGATGCTTCTTGATCTCGGAAAGAATAGCAGCCTTTTCACATTTTTTCTTGAATCTCTTCAGTAAAATATCAAAAGGTTCAGTTTCTTTGGCTGTTACAGTCGGCACTTAATCACCACCTTTTTTGTACAGTATATTGTGTCAAAAAATGAACTCTGGCTTTTGTGTCAAGGGGAAATCCGTCTAACTTGTAGCGTAGATATTCATCTGCGTTGTTTGTCAGATTAAAATCTGACCTACCTTTCCGTCGTCCCTGCGCAGGCAGGGATCCATGCTGTTTTTCCCCGTCATTCCCGGCTTGATCGGAAACTTTTCTCATGCGTAAGCATCATCCATTCCATATTAGCCCTGTAGCATAGGATAGCATCCTGTTGTATGTGGTGAATTGCATTCTCCACACCTTTTCTTTTACCACAGAGACACAGAGAGAAAAGAGAGAAGTAGCGCTTTTTTGTAAAAGGCAGAGTCAACGGATCTTCAGTTTCTATCTATACTATTGACAGAGTAACTTTACCAATCTATAATGGGTACGGTACCATCGTCATCGTCACCCGAATAATCCGCATGTGTCATTATCAGGAGTGATTCCTGCTGGATAAATTTATCACCATCCTGATAGTATTCATCCGGACAGCCTTCAACCTTATAACCTTTGGCAATGATAAAAATAAATTCCACAGGTCCCTCATCAACCCTGATAGTTAAATGCCTTGTAATAGGAAACTGGGAATATGTGAAGGTGTCACCGTTTTTCATGTCTGAACTCAGTGGTATCAGACTGCCACATTTTTTATCTGAAGAGAAGAACTCACTAAAAAAGCTGTATGTCCTTTGCTTATCAAATTCAGTAGCTAAAACTGTATCTATAGTAATAGTATATGTAAACTCGGCATTAGTCCCAAATTTGTCTGTTCCATCAGGAAAGACAACTTCGAAATCAATATGTAACGGGCATTCATTTACCCAACTCATCTCATCACCAAATAGATTAATAATATTGGATAGCATAAAAATCATCAGGATTATTCTGATAATTCCCGGGAAATTTAATCTAAACGTTAGATCTTTCATTATGCAATCCTTACAGCATTATTCTTCAATAAATCAATCATCATCATAATCAGAAGAATCAGGTTTCACCATGGTAAAGCTGGAGCTTTGTTGGATATACTTATCTCCTTCAAGTAAGGAAGTATCCTCACAGCCATCAACAGCATAACCAACCAACTCTATATAAATAAAAGGTGAGTCTATAGACACATGTTTAATCTCTTGATACTTAACTAGTAAATGTCCGGTAATAGGAAACTGGTCATAAGTGAAGGTGTCTCCATTTTTTATATCTGATAACATGGTTCTTAAACTGCCGTAATTTTTATCTTTAGAAAAGAACTCGCTGCTAAGGCTGTATGTCCTTTGCTTATCATACTTAGTAACCCGATCCTGTACGAAGGAAATCGTATAAGAAAATACAAACCTGGATCCATAAGTGTATGTTCCGTCAAGAGGTATGCATATGTAATCAAACTCCACCGGACAGGGATTGATAAAGATTGCATCGATGTGACCAAAAAGATTGCCAGAGAGAAAAACACATAACATGAACAGGGCAAATACCAATTTTCTTCCCGTTAAGATAATCCGAATGTTTCTCATTTTCACCTCTAATCTAACAATTTAATAAATAATTATTAAGTCAATAAAAAATAAATCACTTTTCCGGTTAACCCTGTAGCATAGGATAGCATCCTGTTGTATGCGGTGAATTGTATTCTCCGCTAATCATCCGACATTACCAATCCCGAAGGGCGTCGTCCTCGAGAAGTCGGGGATCCATGCTGTTTATTTTTCCACAGGAAGTAGCGCCTTTTTGCAAAAGGCAATGTCACAGATAAGTAGCGCCTTTTTGTAAAAGGCTTTAAATCAATATCTTATCGGCTTTTAGCCCTGTAGCATAGGATAGCATCCTGTTGCATGCAGGTATTAGCAATGCCTGCTTACTAATCATCCGGCAATACTATTACCGGAACCCAACAGATTGACAATCTATGTTACATGCTTTTTTTCTTGTCATCCTCGAGCACAGGATTCCCAAAATCGTGCAGAGCAGGATTTTGGGATGTGTTATCGGGGATCCAGTACCTTCTCCTCCGTCATCCTCGAGTAGTCTGGTATAAAGCACCTTCTCCTTCGTCATCCTCGAGTAGTCGGGGATCCAGTACCTTCTCCTTCGTCATCCTCGAGTAGTCGGGGATCTAGCACCTTCTCCTTCGTCATCCTCGAGTAGTCGGGGATCCATGCTGTTTTAACTTTCGAATATAGATAGTAAAAGCGGTAGTTTATTTCAGCATTATGGCTTTCTTGGAGATAACTTTATTCCCGGCTTTAAGCCTTATGAGATATATTCCGCTCCCGGCTGGTTTACCTTCCTTGTTTTTTCCGTCCCAGGTTGTTATATTAATTCCTTTTGAGTACATATCATTACAAAGCAGTTTTATGAGCTGCCCTTTGATATTATATATCTCAATACTTGCAGGGGAAGCTTTTTCTAATGAAAAGCTGATAGTAGTCCCATTCATAAACGGATTGGGATAACATGCCAGCATTATAGGCTTGTCGGGGATAATAACATCATCACTGTTTCCGACTTCTCCTGATTGGGTAATCACAATAGTGGTATCCGGAGCATTATTACTAATAAAGTTCAGGGAAGCAGTCCTGTCTGTTCCGGTTGTATTCGGTGTAATTGTTAAAGTGATATCTGAATGTCCTGTTCCGTTTACCTGGCTGATGTTATTAATCCAGCCGGAATCAGTTGATACATTCCAATCAGCGTTTGACCTGACATGAATTATTGTGCCGGTAGCATCAGCGGAAATGGGATTATCTTCAGGTGTAGGTACCAGGTAGATTGGATTTATATAAGATTGACTTATAATGTGGTTGCCGGTGGGAGTAAAACTCACCCCGTTATCACATGAGATAAGATAGTTTAACCTGCAAAAATCTCCCTCATTAAACACAAGTTCTTCCATTATTAAATCAACATTGTCATTTGAGTAAACAGGGATAATTGTGACACTCTTATTTAATGGTAATACACTATTCCAGGTCAATGTACAATGCTGTCCCCAGTCATCGCTATAATACAAATCATATCCATCAGTAACAGTTTGTTGATTATGGGCAAGATATATTCTGCCTGCATCTATCGGGATCAGATTAAACCAGTGAATATCTGTATTTGCCTGAACAGCTGCAGCAACATTATGTTCAGAAAAAGAAATGCAGCTATTATTACTATACAGTATACACAAAGAATCATTCACTAAATTCTTGGCAAGCATGTATACTTCACCCGTAGAGCTCCCCCTTTTGATCTGATGAATATATCTGTTGGGAAAGGAATTGATTTGAGTGATGTTTTGAACATTTGCATTGCTAATGTATAAGATGCTTCCGGCTGATTGACAATCAACCAAATACAGCTCATTGTCTGACCATCCTGAAATGATATTATCATAAGCTGCAAGGTCCACCATGACACCAAGATAATAAAAGGAATGTCCATAATTTATAAATTTCAATAAACGGCTATCGTATGAAGCTGAATAATGTAATAAGAAAGACCCCGGATCATCAAATTCAGATATATTACCCTTTAAAAACTGATTAACTTGAGGATTATCCAATTCATATGTAACTTCGAGGGTTCTCCCATAATCCGGAGTATAGACTATACCTCTATACTCCAGACTATCTGATGAATACCATAAACTGTTTGAATACATTTCGCCTACATAAGACCCCATTGTCAAATGAAGACAATGAAGTGCAAAGCTATTACATATAAACACCAGTACACACACAAGAGATTTCATATTAGTCCTATTTTATATACATCACTTTACCAGAAAAAACTTTATCAGTTGTCCTCACATAATAAAAATACACTCCGGATGCAACACTCTTTTTGTTTACATCTGTTGCGTTCCATTCAAACCTACTATTTCCCTTCAAAAGTTTTCATTTAATCCCTCTCGTGTTTTTAGTACATTGAAAATACATTATTTCTTGTCACCATTTCACCTTTCCACCTTTTCACCTTTTCTTCTCTTTCTCCATTTCCAAAGTAGAAAAATGATAGCGAATACGATATCGATTATCAGGATTACAATGGTAACTCTCAGTATATTGTTATAGCCTACTTTCTCTAATAAACTCTTGATTAAATCCCAGATTATATCCAACACCCCCTTTATTTCCAGAAGGTCCATATAAAAGTAAGAGCTTTGCTCAACATTGTTCATACGGGAGTTCGTCACGGCTGTCCCTCTTTCACCTTTAACAGGATAACCGATCACATTTATAGTAATAAACGCATCACTACAACCTCCATAATACTTGATTTTTAAACGTCCCTTAATTGGGAACTGGTCATAAGTAAAGGTTTGTCCATCTTTTATACTTGATGATATTGTTCTGAAACTACCGTACTTTTTCTTTTTTTCAGTGAAGTATTCGCTGGACAAACTGTATATCCTTTGCTTATCATACTTCGTGACCCGTTCAGGATCCATAGAAATTGTATAGGTAAAGGCAAATCTGCATCCTGCACCGGAGGTTAAACTAAGGGGTATGTAATAGTACTCGAAGTTAAAGGGACCTTCACTTATCTCCGGTGAAATCCCCCAAAGAACAAATATGGCGGATAACATAATGGCAATAACAGCTATTCTGATAATTCCCGGGAAATTTAACCTGAATCTAATATCTTTCATCATTGATCCTTTATACCCATGGAAAAGCCGGAGCTTTGTTGAATAAGCTTATCACCTTCTGGCAGTGAAGTATCAGGACAACCCTCGACAGCATAACCAACCAAATCTATATCAATTACTACTGGCATACTTATACCTATATATTTAGTCTCCTGATACTTAACTATTAAATGTCCTGTAACAGGAAACTGGTCATATGTAAAAGTATCACCATTTTGTATATCTGATAACATGGTTCTTAAACTGCCGTAATTTTTATCTTTAGAAAAGAACTCGCTGCTAAGGCTGTATGTCCTTTGCTTATCATACTTAGTAACCCGATCCTGTACTAAGGAAATCGTATAGGAAAATACAAACCTGGATTCATAAGTGAACGTTCCGTCAAGAGGTATGCATATGTAATCAAATTCCACCGGACAGGGATTGATAAAGATTGCATCGATGTGACCAAAAAGATTGCCAGAGAGAAAAGCACATAACATGAACAGGGCAAATACCAATTTTCTTCCCATTAAGTTAATCCGAATGTTTCTCATGCTCACCTCAAATCATACAATTAAATGAATTATTTTTAAGTCAATAAAAAATAAATCACTTTTCCGGTTAGCCCTGTAGCATAGGATAGCATCCTGTTGTATGAGGAGAATTGTATTCTCCACTAATCATCCGGCATTACCAATGCCGAAGGGTGTCATCCTCGAGTAGTCGGGGATCCATGCTGTTTTTTCCACAGAGAAGTAGCGCCTTTTTGCAAAAGGCTTTAAATCAATATCTTATCGGCTTTTAGCCCTGTAGCATAGGATAGCATCCTGTTGTATGTGGTGAATAGCATTCTCCACTCATTATCCGGCATTACCCATACCCGAAGGACATCGTCCCTGCTGCATATTCTTGTCATTTCCGGCATGACTATAGATTATTTGACTTGACACATGCTTTATTTGTTTTAGTAAAGATTTAATATAGTTGGGAGATTAATGAATGGAAAGATCAGATAACAACATTATCACCTTTTTAGAAAGAGCTTACGATAGTTTCGTAATGAGGGATTTTTCATACATCGTGGGAGGTGGAATATTATTATCAACTATCGACTATTGTATTGATAGTAACTTCGACCTTTTAAAATTATTTACATATAACATATTTGGCTTTTTAATATTGTTAGCATGTTGCTATTCTATAGGTTTTATGATTAAAGCAGCATTTGAAATTGCCATAGGTCGTGAAACTAAGAAAGATATTTTAATTGGGTTTAAAGTAAAACCCATTATTACGTCAAAATATGGTATTTCAATGTCGAAAGAATTAGAGAGAGCATCATTTATACAATCTTTATCAATATCAATAGTATCGAATAGTATCATATCATTATTGATTGTCATTATCAAGTTAATTACTCAACCAAGAGAAAGTACTTGGTTCTTTATTGGAGCCGGATATTTTCTTTTAATTATTACATCTTTTATTGTATACGATGTACTCAATTTTCAGCTTGATGCCATATATGATGCTTTTGAAAAAGAATTCGATGCTGATATAATTGAAGATTTTTATAACAAATAGTAATTCCAAACCCCAAGGGCGTCGTCCCAAACTTGATTTGAGATCCAGCTCATATTGCACCAATCTTAATTCATAATTCATAATTGAAAATCGTATCTCTATATTATACTGATGACGGTGATAATTTTTATAGTAGTATGAGTTTCCCGCTATATAAGTCTAGATTGTAACTAAATTCTGAGAAAGTGTGGGAATATCCATTTTTTATTTCGCTTATATAATATAATGTGATTAAAATTTGTTCAGGAGGGTTCCATGAAGCTGCATGTAAAAATAATTCAGGATTTACAGATTTTACTATTATATCATCTATTAAAAAATGTCCACTTCTTTTACCATATGGTGGTATTATCCAAACAGGTGCACCTTCGTAAGCATCCGAATTCATTTGTACTTTTATATCATCAATAAACAAGTCAAGATAGACTTTCGATATAGTTTCTTTCACCGAATAACTAACAAGTTCGAGAGAGATATCATATCCAATATAGTAATCATGATTAGGTTTACCACTTATCTTTTGACTGAATAGTTCAAAACCAATAGATGGAGTTAAATCTTTTTCATATTGTCGTTTAACCATTATATGTGTATCGTAAGCATATATAAATAGAGCTAACATAGTAAGAAATGTTATAGTAAAAATTGGTATATCTGTTTTTACAAAAACATTAGGGAGCACATAACTAACAAGTAGAATTATTATTACAACACATAATACAAAAAGAACTGATAACCATATCCACATAAGTTTATTCATCATACTCACCTCTAATCTTATAATTTGATTATTTATTGTTAAGTCAATTAAAATTATGCTCTTTTCTGTTTATTCCGTGCCCTCAGGAAATAATCAGTATTATACAACTCTTAACAGGTGGCATCAAATCTATATCTATGTTTTACTTGACAAATTATGAATATCTTCGAGATACTAATGAATATGAGACACATTTCATGGAAAGACCAAATGTCCGGTGGAATCATTTTAGGAATCATTGTCCTAATTATTCTTGGGATAAAAGAACTAGTTAAGATCGTTTTCTAAATCTCATTTGTAAATCTGGCATACCCTTTCACCTCTGGCAGTAAGCCGGAATCTATGGCTCTCATAACACTTTTGCAGGGTAAATCCTGTTCATAGATATCTGCTCTGGTGAGGGTGCTAAGGTCAATTTCGGGATATTGCTTTGCCATAGCCCACATTATCATTGTAAATATATTACGCCAATTTGTTGGACATTTCTTTCTATTTTTATAGCCATGATTGTAACATACTGAGTATGTTTTTAAGTCTTGTATGTAACCATCAGAAGTATATATGGTTTTTAGATTTTGGTTAATTGCAGTAAACTTATCATGCTGTTCAGTATGCTTGCAATTCACATGTTTCCTGGTCACAATTTTTTTTTGTTTTCTATTGTAATAATAGACTAATCCTTCATGTGTTCCTGAGTATTCTTTGATAATTCCGTATGTATTGAGTTTCATTTTTCTCTCCTTTTATAATTCGTTTGAAAAACGAGCATATCCTTTCACCTCTGGGAGCAAACCGGATTCTATAGCACTCATTACACTTTTGCAGGATAAATCCTGGGCATAGATATCTGCTCTGGTGAGGGTGCTCAGGTTAATATCGGGATATTGCTTTGCCATAGCAAACATGACTTTGATAAACAGGTTATTCCAACAAATAACCGGAGTGAATTTGTTTTGCTTGAGTTGGTTGTAAAGTTCCAGATACAGGCTCAAATCTTCCTTGTAAGCCAGGGATGGCTGTATTCCGGCAAGATTATGCATTATCTCCCTAAATGGCTGATGCCTTGGATGGTCTTTGTATTTAGGTCTACGTCTGACAAAGCACCTGTTAAGACGCCTGTTGTAATAAATAACGTTGTCATCTGCCTTACCTGTAAAGCCATTGACCATGTTCTTAAATAGTACTTTCATTTTTTCCTCCTCCGTGCGTCATTCCTTTGCAGAAAGGAATCCATGCTGTTTTATTATTGGGACAAGCACAAGGCATGTCTCTACATTGCCGTTGCCACTTTTTCACCTTGCCACTCTTCCACCTTTCCACCTTTCAAAAAATCACCCTCTATATATATAGGGTCAGGAAAATGGCATTTATGGTCAGGCGAGTTATGTTTTTTTTGTTTTTCCCCCTTTTTTTTCATTTTTCATTGTTCATTTTTCAACGTTTCTTGTTCATTGCTTTATCCATCCTACAGATATTGACCTTATTTCTAAGGGGTATCTAAGGGGTTACCCCTTAGATACCCCTTCCATCTCCCTTTAATATCCAATGGATTGAATAATTGATAAAGGGTAAATATGCAGCATAAGCTTTCGGCTTGTTTGTAAAAGCATCTTGCTTTAAGCTGTATCCGACAGGACGACACCTGCTTCTATGCATTCGCCTTATAACCATAAATAATATAATATAAAAAATAACTTGACATCTGTAATGGCAAAATAATATTATTATTTATATATGTAGGTCTATAAAGTTAGGGTAGGTATATCAAGAAAAAGGTACTAACTATACTCGCAAAGAGTATAAATATCTTGATAGGAGGGACGATGTTCTATATGCAATTTGCAGAGAAAATCAATCAAAGATGTTGATGTCATCCTATATAACAAATTCATAAGGCTTTTATCATATTAGAAGTATATTTTTCATTTCAATGATTGTGCATTAACAATCATGCATATTCATTGAATTCAATCTTAAGTGAAATGAACATTTAGGAGACAAAAATGAAGCATATTTTACTCATAATCTTTTGCATGCTATTAGCCGCTACAATACAATCAGTAACAGTAAACCAACAGGTTCTTTTTAGTACAAACAATGTGCCGGTAGGCGAGCAAGCAACGTTAATCCTCTATACCACAGCTACTGGTAGTAGCCAAACCTTTCAATCAAATGCGAACGGATATTTTCAGTTTGATGTTGCTGATATATGTTACGACGTAGTAATAAAAAAATACGTTGATGGAAACCTATTTGAATGGTATCAACAATCTGAATGGTATCCTAATTTAGGCTATATTGAAAGTAACAGCATTGTTATTAATTCAAACCCGGATAAAATACTTATTGTCCCTAATGATTATACTACAATTCAAGACGCAATTAACCATATTCAGGATACAGGAACAGTCTTAATTCAGGATGACAACTACATAGTATCTGGATTGAATTGGAAACATAAGCATATTAAACTGCAAGGTGAATCCATAAGTGGTGTGATATTTGATAATGATGATTGGGTTTCAGCAATAAAACTGGATTGGTCAGGAATCAACAATCAAGATATTATCCAGAACATCAATTTCACTAATTGCTTGTTTGATCAAGCTAATGACAGCCGTGGACCGGCTCTGGCATTATATAATGGAGCGTCCCCACAAATAATTTCATGCAATTTCACAAATAATATCAATAAAAATAGTTTTAATGACCCTGGCTTTTCAAATGCCTATGGTGTAGGTGGTGCGGTTTATGTCGGGGGAATAGTTAACCAGATTAATACTCCTAAGTTTAACTATTGTAATTTCACCAATAATCAAATTAATGAAGCAAACGGTGGGGGTGCAGTTGCATTATATGGTAGAGCAATTTTCCAAGGATGTAATTTCACAGGCAATAAAACTGCTTATTACAATGAAATACAAGGTTCCGGTGGAGCTATATTAATATTTACCCGAGATTATGCAGGGGACATTTTATTCAATGCATGCCAATTTATTAATAACAAGAGTGTAATTGCAGCCCATGACGTGTACATTGCTAAATGTGATAATATGAGCCAGATTAAATTTGACGGATGCACATTTAGTTGGTCACCAACTCATTACTATAATTCTTTACCATCAGTTAAATTCTTACCTGATTCAGGTGTTTGGAATCAACACTCAAATCTGGTAATTAAGAATAGTAAATTCACATCTTGTGATTTGGGAGTTCTTTATTTCAATGATTATCAGGGTGGCAATGGTTTAACTTTCACAGGCAACGTTGTTGCTAACAACTGTGCTCAATACTGTAATGGTAATGGCTATGGAGTATATTTGAAGTACTATTTGAGTGCACCAATTAATCCAGATTATTTCAAATTCGATAACAATACTATTAGCAATATCGATGGTTATGGATTGATTCTTTATGAGGGAGCTGATTACACTATAAATAATTCGGTTTTCGAAAATTGCTCTACAGCAGGGATAAGTTGGAATCAAGGAAATCCAAATAATACAACTGAGAGTCTGACCACCAACTATTGTTTGTTCACAAGTTCAACTCCAAGATATGATATGCCTGTTTCATCAAATCCACTAATTGAAAACTCTGTGCAATCAGTGGAATCAATAAATTTGGATTCAAATTATACTCCGATATGGAATGCGGAAATAAAATCACTTTGCATTGATAGTGGCAATCCAGATACTGATGGTGATGGCATTCCTTGGTACGATGATCCAGATGATCAGGATTTCGACGGAACTCGACCCAATATTGGAGCATTGTTATTGGAAGACGGACACAAAAACGGTGCTATTTTACTCAAGGAAAGCGAAGAGTGGAATTGGATTTGCATCCCTGCAATAGATTATCCCGGTGGTCCCAGAGGGACAGATCATATAGACTATGTTTTTGATACATACCAGGATAACAACCTATTTATTAATACAGGTGATAGAATCCTGAATCGTATAAAATGGTTGTATAATTTTGATATTGGTTCTGTCTTTTGGGATGTTACGATGGAACCTGAACCAGCTTTTGTATTCCCACTCGAAACTCATCATGTCAGGGCACAATATGGGTATAAAATAAATCTTGATACCACGAACCCTATTCTTCCCGAAATCACACCAGTTGAATATACCGGTTTCTTGCCAGGCGGAACGGGAAACCAGGTTAATGGAACTGTTATTGAACCTACTGTTGAACAGGGAATAGGCTGCTTTTTTAATGACCACACCCAAACATGGGAAAGAGAAACCTGGCTTGGTTATTATAAAGAAGAGAGCTTAGAGCCGTTTGATGCCTTAGCTCCGATTCTCAATAATATTGTTTCTATAAAAACCCAGGAATGGTCAATTGACAGAGTTATAGAAGATGGTAGCTATACAAACCAATGGTACGGCTTTATGACGAGTGAGGCAAACCTAGCATTCAATTATGGTGAAGCAATAGTCGTAAGATACATAGGGAATGAACAAGCCGAATTTATGTGGGGAGACACATATCCAATTCCTCCTGAATTACCACGCTATGAAAGACCTGAGCCTGAGGTCTTTACTTTCGTACAAAAGGAAGATTATTTACCGGTATATGCTACTCTTGATTTTTCAAATCTTCCCCCAGATGGTGAACCTGTAGAAATTGCTATTTATGTTGATGGGGAATGCGTTGGAGCAGAAGTGACAAAAAGTACTGAAATGCAGATAAAAGCATATCTTGATACAGACGATATGGCTCAATTCCATGATAAAGTAGTGGAATTCGTACTTTATTCTCCAAGTAAAAATGAAAATCAAATAATCAAGAAATTTGCTATTCAAAATCCTGAGACCAATTTGTATGAAATCAGAAACTCGATACCGGAAAACT
Source organism: Cloacimonetes bacterium UBA6097 (assembly GCA_002435865.1). Classification (GTDB taxonomy): domain Bacteria; phylum Cloacimonadota; class Cloacimonadia; order Cloacimonadales; family Cloacimonadaceae; genus UBA5614. The sequence goes on from DIWV01000007.1 coordinate 359,447, forward strand.
GTCAAAACTATATGAAAGTATCGCTAAAACCACAGGACATTGCTGATGCTCAAGCTCCAGCTCTAACCAAGTTAGGAAACAATTATCCCAATCCATTCAATCCGGATACAACAATCAGATTTGATTTAGCCAAATCCGGCAAAGCTAAACTAGAAATTTTCAATATCAAAGGACAGTTAATAAAATCCTTGGTAAATGACAAAATGGAAGCTGGCTTCCATTCAATTAAATGGAATGGAAGAGACGAAAATGGTAAGCAAGCTTCATCAGGTGTATATTTCTACAGATTAACTTCAGGTGGAAAAAGCTTGACGAATAAAATGCTCATGCTCAAATAAAATTAAAGTTATGAGCTACGCGTTATGTGTAAGTACAAAATAGTACTCCAGCCAACGTGAGAATAATATTTATTAAAGGGGTGGAGCAATACTCCACCCCACGTATTGGGATGAATATGAAGATAATGATACTAATCATAATTTTGCTTTTGCCGTTGCTATTAATTAGTGTTACCCGCACTGTATCATTAAATGGCACACAGCAATATACAAATATCCAGAGTGCTTTAGATGCCTGCAATAATAATGATATTGTAGAAGTATTTCCGGGAGAATACTTTGAGCATTTGAATACCGGTGGTAGGAGTGTAACCATTCAAAGCAGATACAATATTACTCAATCTGAAGGAACTATAGATAGTACGATAATTCATGCCAGTGTGCCAAATTCCTGTTTAAAAGTTAATACAGGTGAAAATGTTGTGATTAATGGATTCACGATGATGAATAACTCTCCATTGAACCTAGGACAATGCCTTTATGGAATAGGTCCATTTGGTGGTGGGGTTGAAGTATATAACCGATCAAGCATTCAAATTTTAAACTGCAACATTACAAATTGCATTGGTTTAACAGGTGGTATTTATTTCGAGGGTATATCATTCTATATGTCAAATTCAAAAGTATATAATAATCATGGTGCTTATACTACTGGAGGTATCAAAATATACGGTAACTATGCTACATCAATAGTGTTTGATTCTGTAATGCCTAACAGTATTTACAACAATACTTCTCGGATAATGGATTTATCAATATCAAACTGGCCGCATCCCATGAATATAATCCTAAGTACATTCAGTGTGATCTTGACTGAACCTGATTATTTCTTTTTAAGTACTTCCAGCGATACACATGTACAAGTATCTGTTCAAAGTGCTTTCTTTAATCTCATTAACCATGACATATATGTTTCTCCCTCAGGAGATAATTCCAATTCAGGTTTAACACCTGATTCACCCCTGCAAACCATTGCATATGCAGTTAAAATCATTGAATCTGATAGCCTAAATCCCAAGACTATTCACCTGGCTCCCGGAGTATATAATTTTACCGATTCCAACCAATATTTTCCCTTTTCGATAAAGTCAAATATACGCTTGACGGGTGATAACATGGAAAACACTTTTTTGGATTCTGAACAATCTATCCGATATTATCTGGGAGTTTCCGTAAAAACAAACATCAATGTAGAAAACATTACTTTCGCGCCATACATATCACAGCAAGGTCCAATCGGTTTTGGTAACTCTGAAAACATTGTTCTTAGAAATCTAAAATTTGAGGGGACTTTCGGAGCACCCAGAATACAGATGACATTTGTTAACAACATAGTTTGCGAAAACATTGTTTTCAGTAATGCTGTTATAGAGGATGATAATTACGCGTTCAGAATCACATATTGCGATAATGTAAAAATGAATAACATCATCATTGATAATCTTGATATATTGGGTATGATGGCTAATGTGATTGGTTTCAGTCTTTTTGAAGCGGATGTAGTGCTCAGAAATAGTATTATCTCCAATTGCAGCGGTTATGATGTTTCTGTATTACTTTTTCAGAACATCGGCGCAGACCAGAGTAATTATAACCTTGAAATGTCCAATATGCTGATATTCAATAATCAATCAACGGGCAGTAATCTGTGGAGCTTTGCACCAATATTTTTGAGTAACAGATATCAGCGCATGAAAATGAATAATTGCACGATAGCTAATAATAATGGGACAAACACAAGGGTTCTAGCTGTTACAGGTGATTGTGATGTTACCAATTCTATCTTTTACAATCCCGGCAATTTTAGTGATGTGGTTTTTTGGAATGATAATTATGGATATGTTTATCATCCCACAATTAATTACAGTCTTCTCAATAGACCACTTTATGCTACTAACATTACTCTGGTCGATTCAAGTAACGTTATAGTCAATACAGATCCCCTTTTTCTGGGTATTGAATATTATGATATTGTTCAACCTGAGTACTATCAACTGAGTGCAAATTCACCCTGTATCAATGCAGGTACACCTGATACAACAGGTTTAAGTCTACCTGCTATGGATTTAGCAGGTAATTACCGTGTCTGGAATAACAGGATAGATATGGGCTGTTATGAATATGGTTCTGAACCTTATACAGCAAATGAAGATCCTGAGTATCCGCCTTTGCCGGATAGAATCATGCTCAGCACTTATCCCAATCCTGTTTATCTGAATGGTTCCAAAGGCGGATATACCTTTATAGAATTTACCTTACCTGAAAAAGCCAAAGAACAGCCGGTGATAGATATCTATAACCTCAAAGGACAGAAGGTGCGGTCTATCAGGTTATCACAAAGTTATAATGACCTGGTAAGGAAAGCAGGATTGTCAAATAAGGAGTGGATGACGCAAAAGAGCGTGAGAAAAGTTTCCGATCAGGTCGGGAATGACAAAAATATTGGGGAGTTTTATTCTACAGTCTGGGATTGCAAAGACGACAGGAATCAAAGGCTGGCTTCAGGAATATATATAGTAAAGGTTACATCCGGCAATAAGCAAGCTGCAATAAAGATGACTATCCTGAAATAGAGATAGTGCCGTCCTGCCGGACTCAAAACATCTTTGAATCTGTACCCAGCAATGAATTGCCGGGCTAAATAGTAACGTCCTAACGGACTTTATTAATGGTCAAGCGAGGACGCATAACCTACAATTGTCAAGCGAAGGCGCATAACCTACAATAGTTGTAACAAAAAAAGGCACAGAATAAATCTGTGCCTTGTATAAAACCATAAGGTTAGTTTATTTCATTAAAACCAGTTTCATTGTTTGGGTGCCTTGGGTAGACTGCAGTCTGCAGAAATAGATACCCCTTTTCACAGGTCTGTTGTTGTTATCCATACCATTCCAGGTAAGGACATGGGTACCGCTGTTATATAACTTATTGCTAAGCTGTTTGACCAATTGTCCTTTCAAATTATAAATTGATACCATCACATTGTCTGATTTACCCAGGTAAAGCTCAATATTGGAATTCACACTGAACGGATTGGGATATATGCTTTTTATCACAGTTCCTGTTTGCGGATTTGGAATATTGTCATCAGTTGAAGAGGTAAATTGAACAGTTGTGACATTGGAATACATGCTGTATCCTGCAGAAAAGAAAGAGCGCAGCCTGTAATAATAAGTGGAATTTGCAACCGGGACAGTGACGTTGCGGGAAGTAGTATTGCCTACATTCAGGTTTTGATATCCCGATACATAACTGGTGAACTGGCTGTCTGTGGACACATCCATTACGTAGGACTGTGCATTAACGGCAGGAGTCCAGTTAGCAACAAAAGTTACTGAATCAGAAACCATAGCATCAAGCGTCGTAGGAGCCCAAATCAATCTGGCAAATTCAGGATGGTCAATAAATGGATTACGGTTGCCCTGACGTTCCTGGATTCTGTTGTTCCTGCGTCTTTCCCAACCGTCGGGAGGATCCTGCACATGCCACTGCAACAGGGTGGAAAGCTTACCATAGAAAGGTCCTGAAGTTGGAGTAGTATCCTGCATTTCCAGGTCAAAGGACGTATCAGTACCTTCATAACGAAGCGCCATATATAGTATCATGCGCGCAACATCACCTTTCTCAACCGTTCTTGGTTCCCAGGAATCAGGGTCGGCACTGCATCCTGTTACGCCGGAATATCCTGTATAGGGTGAAGCATCTGTATATGGAGTTCCGCCATCGTCAAAGTCTTTATTGCCTTTAGCAGAATTAACTGTGGCATCGCACGGTCTTAGATGATGCAAATCTGTTCCTGCCGGGGGTGTCTCACTAAAGTCTCCATGACTCTTTGACCAGGTGTGTTCCCTGTTCCATTGGGAAGTTCCGCCGCCGGAATAACTCTTTGGTATTGACCAGCCGGTGTATATCTCAAGGATGTTGTTTGTATTAGTACTGTCTTCATCTGTGTATTGCAGCTGAGTCCAGAGAGCATCGTAAGAGAATTCTGTAAGGTGTGTAGTCCTGAGCAGATTATGCAGGTTAGTTTTAAGCGTTGCTCCCGTTCCCGTAATTCCGGTGTAATAGCCGTCGAGAATAGTATTCAGGGTAGTTGTGCTTCTGGGATTATTAGGGGCAGTGATGGTTGCATATTGAATTTCTGTACCCGAACCATTGTAATCAAACACCCTGAACCAATAGGTTGTATTTGGAGTGAGCCCTGTCACAGAAACAGCATTTATCGCTTCACCTTCAATTATTACTGTTGCTCCATTATATACAACCTGTTCTCCGCTGCCGGAATAAACAGGATTGGCAGTATAGTTGATACCATTAGACGGTAGTGTGAAATTATTGGAAGTATTGATTTTAACAATACGTTTGTAACCGTTTCCGGGAGTCCAGGTGGCTTGTACAGAATTTGAACCGGGATATAAAACCAGGTTGCTTGCCTGCAGGGATGGGACTCCTATGTTGGCAGTCCTGAATGGAACATCTTCCCCGTAAGAAGTACCGGAGTTATTAGTGGCATAAGCCCTTACATGATAATCCGTATCCGGTAAAAGTCCTGTTATTGTGCTTACGTACGTTCCAATACCTGTTCCGTCAGAAGTCAGGCTGTCTGCAGCAAGAGGATTGATATTCCTGCTCCAGCAGACTCCCTTTTCCAGTATTTGAGATGCTCCGCTATTCTCAATATTTCCGCCAGACACGGCTGTATTGTATGTAATGTTTGAAACTGCCGTTGTTGTTACTATCGGCAGTTCTACATTCTGATAGTCTGTAACAATGACATCATGGACATAAAGGGCATGGCTGGGATTAGCCAGTCTGATAGTGGTAGGTGTGGCTATATTTACAGCGTATGAATATGTAGCTCCGGTTGCGGAAATATCAGTAAATATGGTAATATCTTCCCAGTTTGTTCCGTTAAGTTTTTGCAGTTTTACTGAACGACCGGTTGAACCTGCAGCAAAGTGAAATTCAACCTGTCCGACAGAAACAAGCTCGGGGAATTCAACAATACCTGTTGATGCTTCGCACTGTATCCTGCCACCTGTACATGTCCCGGTAGCCGCTGCTCCGGGTGATACAATACAGCGCGTCATGCTGACTGTACCGGCTGGGATAGCCTGAGTGTATGAACCATAGGATGTATATGCTGTCCAGTTCTGGATATTTTCGTTAATCAATGTTAAAGCTGAAAGCAGGGAAAAACTAAGTGCTAAGATGATTATTACAGTTGAGATTCTAAAGCTTTTTGATAATAGTATATTTACTGGTTTCATCAGTATAACCGCCTCTATTTAAAGTTAAGGTGTTTCATCAGTTTGAGCAAGCAAAATCTGTCAATCGGAAAGTAACGATAAGTTGAACAGAAAGCTATGCAAGCCGATGCAATGGTAATTGTGCAATTTTTAAACCAATCGATTGTATATGTTTTGATGAAAGCGTCTTAATCAGGTAAACTGTTTTTCAAATGTCCAGCTTTAAATCCTCTATCTGGGACATAAGCCAGCTTTTGAGAGGTTCACGCATTGGCAGCCAAGTCTTCCAGCAATTATCTGTATTCAGTAAATCCAATCTGCATGTAACCAGTTCATCAATCCATGCCGGCTTATGAGGATGCCTGGGATAGCTATAGAGCGGAAAGTTTACCTGAACAGGATATATTTCGTACTCGTCTTCATTAAGTTCTGCCAGCATCGTACCAACCATAACTGACTGATGCAGGAATATTCTATACGCTTCATCCTGAATAAAAAACTTATTCCAGGCAGGATTATTGTGCAGCTTTTCCAGATTGGCACTCCACTTCTGCAGCAGACCATTTTCCGGAATAACTGTCAAAAGGCAGGCATTGAGATATGTCTTGAGTTTGATAGATTCAACTGATGCAATAACAGGGAAAATATCTTGTTCAGTAACAGTAAGGAAGCGGTAAATATTAGCCCAAAAATCATCTATGGGTGATTCCCAGGCTAAGCCGATATTCTGTATATCTACAGGACGTATACCCAGCTTTTTGTTTGTTCTCAGAGCCATTATTGATGGATCATTCAGAACCAGGGATTCTACATCCAGATAGATTAATTGGTCGACTTTGCCGGTTGCATAAACTTCTGCTGCTCCTGCTGCCATGGATTTTGTCATATAGTAAACACCGGGATTAGTAATGTTATAATCAAAAGGCACGATGCTTATGTCCATTTTTTCGAATTCATGAACAAATTCAGGATTTAATTCCTCAACATATTTAACGGGAACCATAGCATAAATTGGGGAAGTTTTGTGTCTGCCGGCGTATTTCCTGATACTTCGGCACAAAATCAAGGCATACTTTTCATCATCACCCGGCAGAAGTTTAAATCCAAACCCAAACCTGACTGTCATAACATCTCCCGTTATTAATCAAATTCAGGTTCGCCATCCATTTAAACTGAATGACGAACCCATTACTGCAGGATAAGAGTTAAAATGTTGTTTTATCTACGAAATTAAAATCATCTACAAGAACTGTCGGCATTTTGACAGAACTGTCGCAAAGTATACTTTCACCCATTGTCAATATACGTCTTGTAGTGTCGTGAGGAATTTCATTGAAGCGTAGGTTATTGACAGCGTGCTTAACCTTGCCATCCTCAAAATACAACACACCGTCGCGGGTCATACCTGTCAGTTCACCTTTTTTCATATCTACAGGACGGATATACCAGAAGCGGTTTACTATCAAACCACGCGGAACCATTTTCATCATCTCTTCTTCTGAAGCACTTCCACCCGGAACATAAACATTAAAGGGTGAAGCAGGCTTGAGGTTTTTCATTTTTGCCCAGTATCTGGGAGTTGGCATGGTTTCTACCACTCCGTTTCTTACCCAATACGTTTCTTCTGAAACAACACTGTCCCAGGAATAGGGAACAGATATTAGCTCAGGTATAGTAAAGGTTGACTGCAGAGAGAACTTTTCTCCCAGAAACTTCTTACCAATCTGGTCTGTAAAAGCAGTCATGCCTTCATCAGACTGACGGCGGTTCATCATCCACATCATAAACCAATAGAACTCCATCAAAGCAGCAGGTCTTAGAATTACAGGTATTTTTTCAGCATCAAAAGCCTGTGGATTGCTTAGGGAAGCAAGTTGCTCATTAAGATGTGCTATCTCTTTATCGAGTTGGAATGTGTTGAAATCTTTTGATGAAAAGGATACTTTTGTTTCAATCTGGTCTTTCTTCAAAGTCATTGAGTGCCCGAATTCTGACAAATCATAATGTCCCTGGAAACCATTCTTAGTGCTGTTGATTATTTCCATATAGTGTTTTTCTGTCATCCCGGAAACGGTTGCTGCCTGTTTGTCTCCATTGGCAATGGATTTAATAACGATATCCACCATCTGCTCAGGAGCAAGATTAATAGTAGAATCGAGTGTATTTTTTACTTGGGGAATTGATTGTGCAGAAGCACTTTCTACATATTCAGGATCAGGTTGGTTGACGACAGCCATTTCCTCAGCTCTTTTAATCATATCAGCCAGTGCATTTTCATCTGTCTGGTTGATGGAGCAGCGTCCTGTCTTATTCTCAAAAGCTACTTCAATATCAATATCTATGTTTTCTCCGGCAATGTGTTGTGTGATAGCATTCTGGGCAAAACGGGTTTCATGACTGTTGCGCGCGGCAATACGCAGGTTATAATCGTCTGCTTTAACATGTTTCTTTACGTATTCGACTATTTTTTCATATTTAGCGTTCATTGTGAACCTCCCACCCGGATATTACGGAAGCGTGCAGGTGAAGCACCGTGCGTCATTCTGCCTGTCTGGTTAGGTTGTCCTTTTCCGCAATTCACTACACCAAAAGGCTGCCAGTAACGTTCATCACAGATGGCATCGCAGCTATTCCAGAATTCAGGGTTACAGGATTTATAGAGTACTTTCTTTAAAGGTCTGTGCAGTTTACCGTTTTTGATTTCCCAGAAAAAGTCTCCGCCAAACTGGAAGTTTACTCTATGCTGGTCAATCGAAAAACTACCTCTGCCCTGGATGTAAACCCCATCATCAGTGTCAGCGATTAACTGTCCCGGAGTAAGTTCTTTTGTACCGGGCAGCAGGTAAAGATTGGGTATACGGTTGATAGGCTGATTATAGTAGTTTGTTGCACGCGAGCATCCTCTGCTATGTACCAATCCTATCTGGGGAGCAGTATCACGTGTGCTGCCGTATTCATTAAGAATACCGTCTTTAATGATAAACCATCTCTGGTTGGGAACGCCATCATCATCAAAACCGGCAGTAGCAAGTCCTTCACAAAGTGTATTATCTCCAACAAAGTTAACAATGTCAGATCCGTATTTATAATTTCCCAGCTTTTCGGGAGTGGCGAATGATATACCTGCATAATCAGCTTCCCAACCCAATACACGGTCAAGTTCTGTGGGGTGTCCGACTGATTCATGCATGGTCAGACCCAGGTGATTAGGGTCCAGGATTAGAGTACGGGGCTTTTCTTCTTTAAGAGTATCAGCTTTAACTTTAATAATAGCTTCTTCAGCAATTTGCTTGGCTTTTTCAGTCAGATTGAGTTCATTTATCCATTCCCAGCCTGTAGCACGACCACCTTCGTCAAAGGTACGGCTCTGGCTGTCGCCATCCATCACTGCAGTAGCTGTAATCATGGGATTAATAAATTGAGTTGTAATATCAAGTCTGGTGCCTAATGTACTGGCAAAAAGCTTTTCGTCTTTATGGGCAAGGAGATAGAAAACGGTCTGTTTGATGCCTTCATAATTCATCATCATGCGGTTAACTTCCAGCATCAAATCAACTTTTTCCTTAAGAGGGAGATTAAAAGGATCGCATTTGACTGGAGTTCGGTATGAAGCAATGTAGCTGCGTTCTGCAGCAAGTGTCAATCCTGCACCTTTCTTTGCTTTGGCAGATAGCAGGGCAATATCCATAGCTCTTTTTACAGTTGCTTTCACCTGGTCATCTTTAAAAATATTGGAATGGGCAAAACCCCAGGCTCCGTCTTTGAAAACTCTGATACCATAACCTTCAGTAATATCGGTAGAGGTATTTTTTAAACTTAAATTATGCAGATAAATAGTTTCCGTTGTGGATTTCTGAATTCTGATATCAGCATAATCTGCCCCCATAGATTTGGCGGCATCCATTGCGATGTCCAGATATTTCATCGGACCTCCTTTTTCTTTGTTAAATTCTATTTTAGGTAGTACAAGTTCTAAGAAAGAGGATTAAATTCCTTAATAGGAGGTAGTTCCATTCCCCAACGATGATATCTGGGCAGAAAGAATACGTCCCGGGTAGATGAGGGTGGAAGCCCGGTATTATAAGCAAAAGCTGCTATCTGCTGCTCTTCAACACCAGCTTCAGCTACCTGAGGTATAATCTGACGAACAACCGGTTCCGGCAGTGCTTTTATGATAGAGCGTCCCCATTTCAGATATGCCTGGCGTCCGGCTTCTGTCAAACTGATCAGAGTATGCGGTCTTTTTCCTTTAAAGGTTTTGGTAATCATCACATATCCGGCTTCTTCCAGTTTGGATAGATGAGTTGAAAGATTACCCCAGGTCAGTTCTGTGTAATTCATAAGCTGGATAAAATCCATCGTATTGGCATGGTGCAGAAGCATGATTGTCATCAATCTGGCAGGCGCATGTATCACCTGGTCCAGTTCTGCAATGTCTGTAATATCGGTCTGAAAATACTTTCTAAGCATTTTTATCTCCCTTGTCTGAACAAATCTCCCTATCGCCTTTGCAGCGACAAGATACTTTGTATTTCAAAGTAATTTGCCTGTCAAGAACTTTTTACTCTTTTTTCTTACTTTTTATGAAAAACCTTACAATAAAAGAAAAGGCACAGCCTGATAACTGTGCCTTTTTTTATGTAATGGTTAATCCTTACATCATCAGTATCATTTTGTTCGTCAACACCTTGTCAGGTGTTATAAGCTTATAGAAATAGATAGCTGATGTGACTTTCCTGTTTTGGTCATCTGTACCGTTCCAGACAATAGAGTGCTGTCCTGCTTTTTGTCTGCCATTCTGTAAAGTCTTAACTTTCTGTCCTTTTAAGTTGTAGACTATCAGGTTGACTTGTGTATCTTTGGGCAATGAATATACAATTGTCGTAGATGGATTAAATGGATTTGGATAACAAGATAATTCAATCTGTGGTACTGGAGGAAGTTCATTATCTGTGATTGAGACAGGTACACCATAGTAAACACCTCCTATTCTGCATGCTATAAAAGATATATCATAATCTGATGTTTCAACATAGGTTATGCCGAAACCTCTTGCCCAACCAAATGTTATGAAAATAAATGGATCATTCGGGACTGTATAATCATGGAATCTTAAGTAGGTTGGTATCCCTCCATAGGCTGTAAGATAATATTCACCATCACAAAAACAGTTCCATATAACAGGATAATGATAAAGATCATGGTAAACATCATAATAACCAAATGATGTAAAATCTTCATGAATAATTTCTGTTGTATTGGGATTATTATCTAAATCATACTCATCATAAGCAAGTGTTAAATCACCTTCATTTCGTATCCATCTGTTTATACCAGATCCAAAAAGACCTGTCACCTGATAATATACTTTATCGTTAATAATAGTTGAGTCTATAACCTCTCTAAGCACCTGAAAAGAATCATCATTCAACCTTCTCCACCATTTGTTACCTACCTGTAGAGGATTATAAGTACTATCCGGTCTTTCACTTACTTTTCTTTCGTAAGCGGATTTTTGTTCAGGAGTAAGCGTTACCTGATTATCTAAAATAAATTTTGGGATAGAATAGCAGGATACAACTATGGCAATTGTAAACAGCAGAATGAGAATTGGCTTATTCAAATAACCTCCAATAACTACAAACATACCAGACAATTTCTTATGTAATTATAATAAAGATATTGTCAATTATTTTGTATGTTGTGCCGTCCTGCCGGACTCAATTGTTATTTTTCCTTACCCCGCACTTACGTACGGGGTTACATAGTGTCGTCCTTACGGACTTGTTTTGTTTGTTTCACGATACCCTGCACTAACGTACGGGGTTACACAGTTGCGTCCTAACTGACTTACTAAAAGGTATTGCTTTCGGGACCTTGATTAAGATAGCTATGTAATCTCTTGCTGAACATTTCCAGGAGTTCATTTTGCCAACGATGTATGGTAATTGGTATGTAACCTACAGGCAAAACGGACTTCAGAAAATGTGTCATTTCAACGACTGTGTTTCATTTATCTTTCATTTTTTTAGTACACTATTCATTATAAGCCACAACAGTTTTTGACTTTTATGAAGTCCGATTTGCCCTGGTGTAACATACATCTTGATAGTTTGCATCGGCAAATTGGACTCCTTCAAAGTCCGTTAGGACGACACTGTGTAGCCCAGCAATTCATTGCTGGGTGTCAGTGGCACGATGTATTGAGTCCGGCAGGACGGCACCATGCCAAATCACATGAATACCCTTGAAAGATAACTACATAACGAAAGTATGATGTGCCTATTCCCGAAGTCTATTTTGCCCTTTGGTTGAGTTAAGTACTGATAGAATTCGTTGGCAAAAAGGACTCCCGGAAGCTTCGTATGATTATCTCTAGTGACATGGTTTTAACGAAGTCCGATTTGCCCGGGAGCAACGTACAAATTGATAAGCAGCGTCGGCAAATTGGACTCCTGCAATGTCCTTATGGACTTCGCCAATATACGAAATCAGACATGCGGGACGCATGTCTCTACATATTTATTGCTCTTTAACTCCTTATTTACATCAATAAATCTAATATATATTTGCAGCATATCTGCAGTATAGTTTCTGTATCCTGGTATACAGAAACTATACTGCAAGTATACAGAAACTATACTGCAAATATGCTGAAGTTAATAAGAAAAAAGTATGAGGCAAAAAGGGCAAAAAGTATAAAGATAAGGATTAAACTTGTGTATGAGCTGTCAAAAGAGAGCATTTATGATATCAGAAAGCATTTCCTTTGACAAATTCGCTTCTTTCAAAAAGTTGTAAGTTCCAAAACAGAAGATCATAGAAAGGAATTAATGAAGGAAAAGCTGAGCAAGACTTTTAGCAGAGTAATCCCATATCTGAAAAAAAGTTACAGGCAAATTATCTGGGGTATCGTCATGCTGATACTGGTGGACGTAGTGCAGCTTGCTATACCCAAAATCATGCAGTATGCCATTGACCATATCCAGAACCGCACTATTGATTCAAAAGGACTATTCTATATTGGCTTGATTCTGTTTGGAATGGCACTTTGCATAATGGCTCTTCGTTATTTCTGGCGTGTGCTCATTATCGGCAATTCCTTTACCATAGAAAAGTTTCTGCGGCAGGATTTTTATGACCATCTGTTGCTGCAATCCCCCAATTTCTTCAACAAAGCCAAGACCGGCGACTTGATGGCATATGCCACCAACGACCTGAATGCTGTCCGTATGTTGTTTGGAATGGGTTTTATAGCAGCCAGTGATATAATCCTTATGACGATTGCATCCTTTTCATTTATGGCTTCAATTAATTTCAGACTTACGATTTATGCTATAATACCACTGCCAATTTTATCTTTTACAATATCCTTTTTCGGCAGGAAGATGCATAAGATGTTTGCCCGTGTGCAGGGGGCATTTGCCGCAATGTCCGGAGCTGTACAGGAAAGCATATCCGGTATCAGGGTAGTGAAAGCCTTTGGTCAGGAAGAAGCTGAAATCAAGAAAGTGGACGTTTTCTCACTGGACTATGTTAAACAGAATATATCCATGGCAAAGCTTGCCGGGGTATTTCATCCGTTCATGGGTTACGTAATCAGTTTCAGTATGATACTTACCCTGGTTTTAGGCGGCAGGGCAGCCATTAATGAAGAGATTACCATAGGCGGCTTCATAGCCTTTTTCTCCTATCTTGGTATGCTGGTCTGGCCCATGATAGCCATCGGTTGGATTGTTGATATGTATCAACGCGGTACTGCTTCTCTAAAAAGGCTTAATGAGATATTTGTCCTGAATCCCGAAATCAATGACGATAAAGCTGATGATTCCATCTCGGAAATCAAAGGAAAGATAGAAGTTAAGAACCTTACGTTCAGATACAGGGAAGAGTTACCTGATATTTTTGCCAATGTTTCAACCTCGGTTCCCCAGGGAAAGACGCTGGCGATTGTAGGTCCCACAGGTTGTGGTAAGACGACTTTTATAGATTTACTTTCCAGAGTGTATAATTCCCCTGAAAACACTATTTTCATTGATGATAATGAAATCTATAAGATACCGCTCAAAGTACTGCGCAGGGATATGGTTATGGTCCCGCAGGATATCTTCCTCTTTTCTGATACCATTGCCAATAACATCCGTCTGGGAAATCCTAACGCTACAATGGAAGATGTTTACGAAGCTGCCAGAGCTGCTCAAATTTATGATGAGATAAAAGATTTTGACAAGGGATTCGAGACTATTATAGGCGAAAGAGGCATCACACTTTCCGGCGGGCAAAAGCAACGTGTTGCAATTGCCAGGGCACTTTTGACCAATCCCAATATCCTGATTCTGGATGATGCTCTTTCTGCTGTAGATACAAAAACCGAGAGTTTCCTGTTGGAGCGTTTGATAGAACTTCGCAAAGGTTTGACAACCATTATCATAGCGCACCGCATCTCATCACTCCATCATGCAGACAATATCATTGTACTGGCAGATGGTAGAATCATAGAAAGCGGTACACACAGGCAATTGGTTGCATTAGACGGACTTTATAATGATTTGGTTGAGAAGCAAAAAATCCGTGCCAGACTCGAAGGAGAGCAGTCATGAGCCACTGGGGCGGAGGCGGCGGAGGCCGTGGCGGCGGTTATGAAACTGATGATGTAAAAGGAAGAGTCTATGACAGCAGGCTGTATAAACGGCTGCTCAAGTATTTAAAACCTTACATCTGGCTGGTTGTACTTTCCTTTTTTGTGCTGACTTTTGTCACTGTAGCGGAACTTATTCTACCATTAATTACCCGTACAGCTATTGATGACCACATTGTTTCCGACAAAGCTTTGTTTGCATTGGAAGACAAATCACAGGCTGATATCTTCCAAAACAGATACAAAGTACTGAAGCTTAAAAACTTATCATATAATAACCAGACCTTTATTGTACTCCCAACCGGAAAGCGTTCCAAACTGGATAGACCTTTTCTGCAGGAATTAAAAAACACAGGACGCCTGAGCACGGAGAATTTCTATTTCATTAATAATAATACAGAAAACGCTGATATCCTTGATAAATATGTAAAAAATACTGACAATATTACAAATCCAATGGAAAAATACAAGGGATGGTTCCAGGTTAGCGATAAAAAAATAGCTGTTTCTCAATCAGAGATAAAAAAAGTACCTCTCAAAATACGCAAAACCTTAAGGCAGGATTCTTACAATAGCCTGCTGATGCTTGCCTTTATATTTCTGGGACTTACTACTTTAAGATTTATAGCAAGCTTTTTCCAGACTTATCTGACTAATTACTTTTCGCAGCTTGCCATGAATGACCTTCGGCACGATATCTTTGCCCATGTACAGAGAATGCCTGTTAAGTTCTTTGACCAGAATCCGGTAGGCAGGTTAGTTACAAGGGTTACTAATGACGTTAGAGCCATAGATGAAATGCTGTCTTCAGGTGTGATAACCATAGTTCAGGATGTGATTCTGGTTGTGGCAATCGTGGTTCTGATGGTGCTTCTGAATTGGAAACTGGCTTTAATAAGCTATGCAATATTGCCTTTCGTTGTTTTTACCATATATATTTTCAAAACCAAAACACGCGTAATCTACAGGGAAGTCCGCAAACATCTGGCAGCGCTTAATTCCGCTCTGGCAGAGCATATTGCCGGGGTCAAAATCATCCAGTTGTTTAATCAATACACACATAAAAGAGACGACTTTGTGGAAATAAACAAGAAGTATTTCCATGTTTCTGTCTCACAGCTCAAGCTCTTTGCCTTTTTCCGTCCGATTATCCATGTATCTTCGCAGCTTGCAGTTGCGGTTATAATCTGGTACGGTGGCGGACAAATTCTGAGGGATGTACTTACTATCGGTCTGCTGATGGCATTTACAACTTATATCCAGAAACTGTTTGAACCTATCAACGACTTTGCCGACAAATTTAATATCCTGCAAGGTGCATTAGCCGGCGCAGAGAGGATTTTTGACCTGATGGACAATCCGGCAGAAGATTACCGCAACGAAATGAAATACAACCTTAAGCTGGAAGGTGAAATTGCCTTTGAAAACGTCTGGCTGGCATATAACGAAGGTGAATGGGTACTCAAAGATTTATCCTTCAATATCAAGCCGGGAGAGAAAATAGCACTTGTTGGTCACACAGGTTCAGGAAAGACTTCCATTGTAAATCTCATACTTGGCATGTATCCTTATCAGAAAGGACGTATTGCCCTTGATGGAAAAGCCCTGCATCAGTTTGCTCTGGACGATATTCGTAATAATATAGGAATTGTTCAGCAGGATGTATTCATCTTTTCAGGTACTATGAGGGATAACATTGCCCTCAATAACGAAAAAATAACTCAGGAACAATTGGAACAGGTCTGCCAGTATGTTAATGCAGATACATTTATTCAACAGCTTCCTGAGAAATATAATGAACCTGTTATGGAACGCGGTGCCACTTTATCTACAGGGCAGAGGCAGCTGATAGCTTTTGCACGTGTTCTGGCATATAATCCATCTATATTCATATTGGATGAAGCGACCAGTAACATAGACACTGAAACAGAAATCCTGATTCAGGATGCTCTTGCAAAGATTATCCAGAACAGGACAAGTATTATCATTGCACATAGGCTTTCCACAATCCAGCATGTAGACAGAATTATCGTCCTGCACAAAGGCGAAATTGTCGAAGAAGGCACCCATTTTGAACTTTTAGACAAAAAGGGTTTATACTACGATTTATACAGGCTGCAATATACTTAATCCATGACATCTTTCACAGAGCTTTATCCAATAATCTTGATAGCCATAGGGCTTTCTATGGATGCTTTTGCTGTCTCTATCACAAGCGGAATTACTATCAAATGCCTACAGATTAAACATGCATTCAGAATAGCCTTTTTCTTTGGAGCTTTTCAGGCTTTTATGCCGGTTATTGGTTGGCTTGCCGGTATTGGATTGAAGCAATATGTGGAAGCTTTTGATCATTGGATTGCTTTTGGTCTGCTGGTATTTATTGGTGCTAAGATGATTTATGAAGCAATCTGGATTAAGGAAATTGAAAAGAAATGCGACCCGCTGAATCTTGTTGTTTTGTTAGGATTGGCAGTTGCCACCAGTATTGATGCACTTGCAGTGGGAATTACATTTGCTTTTCTGAAAGTATCTATAATAACTCCAGCCATAATAATTGGCTGCATTACATTTGTAATCAGTTTTGCAGGAGTTAATATTGGCAACAAAGCAGGCGATAAATTTGGTTCAACTATGGAAGTAATCGGTGGATTTATTCTTATAGGAATCGGAATTAAAATTCTGTTACAGCATTTATATTAAGAGAGCTAAAAGAATGAGTAATAAAATTTCAGAAGCTTATAAAATACTATCTAAAGAACTCTATGCACAAAACATCCGGTTTCGTTTGGTTCCTATCGAACGAATTAAGGATCTAAAGAAAACCTTTTCTCACACATTGGAACACGAGATTGATTGTCCTGAATTTGTAGAATTCATCAAGTATATCAATTGGTTTGGAGCATTAAACAGTTTTCCTGAAGCCAAATCTATATTAGTCGCTTCTGTCTATAATCCTGCCGGGAAAGTTGTTTTCCAAAAACAAGACAAAGATATTGAAGTAGTCATTCCACAAGGCTTTATTAAATTCTATCCCAAACAAAGAGTTCTTCAGACAATAATCACAGATATTCTTCATTCACTTGGGTACCGTAATGAAAGAATACTGCTTCACATAAAGCTTTTGGCAGTTCAATCTGGATTAGCTGAATACGGAAAAAATAATATAACTTATGTAGAAGGATTTGGCAGTAGTCATTTTCTGGGTTCGTTTATAACTGATATGCCTGCTAATGATGACTTCTGGCGTGAACCCAAGATTATGGATGCTTGCGAAAATTGCGATTTATGCAGACTAAATTGTCCTACGGGAGCTATTAGTGAAGACAGGTTCCTGATACATGGAGAAAAATGTATTACATTGTATAACGAAAATCCCGGAGAGTTTCCTGAATGGATTGAAAGTAAATGGCACCATGCAGTGGTTGGTTGTATGAAATGCCAGTCCGTCTGCCCCTGTAATGCAGCAGATTACGTGGATGTTCCGATATTGGAGACTTTCACAGTATCTGAGACAGATATATTACTTAATGAAACTGAATTTGAACAATTACCGCAAGCGCTAAAAGACAAGTTTGCACAATTCGGGTTTCCTGAAATTCATTCCTTATTGCTGAGAAATATCAAGGTTATATGTATGTAGTACAAATACTATTTAGAGTTTTTCCCCACACCTTATGCACACTTTCTGATACCACATCGTGCGTTCTCCGCAGTTTTTGCACTTCCACTCATCCAGTTGTTCTTTCAGCCAGGCAGCTTTTCCTATTTCTTTTATTCTGTTTAAATTTGTAATAACCACAGAGTGATGTTCGTATTCATCGTTACATAACGCATGGACTTTTTCGCAAGGCATATCGGGACATTCAGCGCAAGATTCATATCCCTTTTTACTGCAGCAGATACGAAATTCGCAATCTTCAATCTGAGCAGCCTTACAACCCAGGCAATGCACTTCGGTTTCTGTCTTTTGAAACTTCTCAGCTGTTTCTTTTAAGGTTCCGGTCTCTGTAGCAATGCCAAAAATGCAGGCTCCGCAATATAATCCGCAGTAAGTAAAATATTTATCCATATTCAATCCTTATCTCATTTGAATTTACGATGGCATCCTTCCAAGTTATCAGGCGCAGGTCAAGGTAATTGCGGTCCTTTGCCGATAGCCATTTTCCCGCCATAGTAACGTGCCCTTATGTCAGCGAATTTTTCTGTAAAGGCTTTTGTGCCATATGTTTTAATATAGCACAGGTTATAGACTTTCATATTATGAGGTAGAATAGCAGCTCTGTCTGCACAGGGATGCAGGTATTGGCAGGGAAATTCGTTACATTCATAACAGAAAGTAACGTTGTGTTTTACCACGCATTCATAAGTGGCACAATCTCCATCTGTAAAAGCACATTTACCCTGGTGTTCGCGGCATCCGGGACAAGGTAAATCTTCTCTTTTTAAACCTTTGGCAACAACTGCTTCCAGCATTTGCGGATTATCTTTACATAAATACGCAGGGCATGCTCCACAGTTGATTCCGCAGGGAGCAAGGTGTTTTACTTCTTCTTCAGTGTACATAATTCCTTCTTATCTTTATGATTATTTATTGCAAAAAGATAAAGTGAGGACTCCCCGTCAAGTACAAATTCTCCTTCCAATTGACCCTCTAACAACAATGCCTCCCCTTGCTGCTAACTTAAACAATAGCCATATGGTAAACTGAGGGGATAACGGGATTTATCTATTAGGGAGATTGTATGATTTTTCAAAAGATGTTACTAATTATCAATATTTAAAAATTAACCGAAAAGGATAATTGACAGATAATCTAAGCATTTTATACTTGATACATTCATAATCAGGAGCGTGTTATGGTCTCTACTCCAATCTTTGTGATTATTCTAATTATCGTTTGCATTATTGAATGGCTGATAATCAGGTTAATCAATAGCAAAAAGTTTCAGCAATCTGATTCTAAATATCAAATGGCGGAAATGAAAGCAACAGAGCTAATGGCAAAATGCGATGAACAAAAGCAAATCCTGGAAAAACTCACTCTTGAGATGAAAGAACAGGATTTAAATGCCCGTACACAACAGGAAAAATCTATCCAGACGATTACAGAACTTCAAACCAGATTACATGAACAAGCTCAAAAGTATGCTGAACAGATAGAGCTTCTCAATGCTGCGAAAGAGCAAATGAAGCAGGAATTTGAAAACATTGCTCAGAAGATATTTGAGGAAAGAGGTAAGACCTTTACTGAGCAGAACAAAGCTAATCTTGACATGATCCTGAATCCTTTCAGGTTACAGATAAATGATTTCAAGGCTAAGGTTGAAGAGGTCTACATCTTAGAAGGAAAAGAGCGATTCAGCCTGACAGAACAAATAAAAAAAATGCATGAAGCCTATGAATCACTCAGCCATGAAGCAAACAACCTGGTTCATGCTCTCAAAGCTGATACCAAGTCACAAGGCGATTGGGGAGAAATCAATCTCAGGCGAATACTTGATTTTACCGGTCTCAAAGAGGGAATCCATTATTATACTCAGGCAAATTACCAGAACGAAGCCGGTGAAAACCTCAGGCCGGATATTGTGGTAAATCTGCCTGACAACAGACAGATAATTGTTGATTCCAAAGTATCGCTAACGGGTTATGAAAGATATTTCAGTTCAACTGAGGACTCAGCTAAAGATGCAGGTATAAAAGACCACTTAAAAAGCATTCGGAAACACATCCAGGAACTCTCAGAAAAGAAATATGAGGACCTCAAAGATATCAATACCCTGGATTTTGTCCTGATGTTCATACCGGTTGAAGCAGCTTACTTCGTCGCCATAGACAATGATTCCGAATTATATAAATATGCATCAGATAAGAAAGTGCTGCTGGTATGTCCATCTACGCTGTTAATTACTTTGCAGTTAGTGGGAAGCTTGTGGAGGATTGATGACCAAAAACGGCATGTCTATGAAATTGCCGAACAGGGAAGCAGGCTTTATGACAAGTTTGTGGGTTTTGTTGATAACTTTGAGAATATCAAAGTCAATCTTGATAGAACTCTCAAATCTTATGAAGATGCACATGGGCAATTAGTAGAAGGTAAGGGCAATCTTGTCAGCCAGGCTCAAAAACTAAAACAACTTGGAGTGAAATCAAAGAAAAAGCTATCTGATAAAATCCTTCTGGAAGCTGATACAGAACAGGAAATCCCTGCACTTGAGGAAGATATCAATGAAGTTCTGCAAGAAGATACCACAGTGAGTTAAAAAATTTTAGTTGACTTCTTTCAATATCTGAATATAATTCAATCTAATCACATTTAATACAATAATAAATTAACTTACCATGGAGGTATGGATGAAAACATTAAGACTAAGCTTACTTATAGCTATCATTTTATCAATTAGTATCGGTTCATTGTTTGCCGGTGGTTTTGCACTGTCAGGAATTGGTTCAAAAGCAATCAGTTTGGGTGGTGCTTTTCGTGGAATGGCAAATGATCCTACTGCTATGTACTGGAATCCGGCAGGACTCGGTTTTATGGAACATAGTATGATTAATTTATCAGGTGCGGGCATCATGCCGGTAACTGAATTTACAAACACTACAACACAACCCGGTTTCGATCCTGACAAATTGACTGCAACAAAGAAATTATGGTTATTTCCCAATCTCTACGCATTAAAAGGCGGAGAATGTAAATTTAAATATGGTTTAGGTGTTTATGTGCCCTACGGCTTGGGAGCAGAATGGGATGCCTTTGATTTGTATTCTATTACTACAATGCCGGTTGGAGCTAATAATCTACCTATAACCTGGGCAGAAGGTTTTGAAGAAAAAGAACTTATGAGCTCAATCGGAATGGTTGATATTCACCCTACATTCAGCTATATGTTTTCGGATAAATTCTCTGCCGGTTTTGGTGTGAGCGTGATGTATGGCATGATAGAAATCAAAACAATCAGACCCAATGCAATCGCTGCTCTGGGATATATGTACCCTACATTTTATTTGCCAACAGCAATGGAATTGGAAGGTACCGGTATGGGTTATGGTGGAAACCTGGGCATAATGTTTAAACCTGTTGAAAATCTAAGCATCGGAATTTCTGGTAAAATTCCAATAGATGTAAATTTAAGTGGCGAGTTAAAACTAAGAACTTACATGAATAGTGTTTTAGCGCAAGGTGCACCACAAGTGGTAGCCTTTGATACAGATGCAGATGCAACCATGAAACTTCCTGCCGACATAGGCATGGGCTGGTCTATGCAAGTTAATCCAAATTGGAATCTCAACATGGATGTTACCTATACTATGTGGGACAGACTTGATAAGGTTGTGATTGAATTTGAAGATGATATGCAAACCCAGGCAGGACCTGTATCCGAATCAGAAATGGTTATGAATTGGGAAAATACATACAGGGTAAGTGTCGGGACAGAATACAGATGGCCCGGATTAGCTCTGAGAGCAGGTTTCTTCTTTGATGAAACACCAATTCCTGATGGTTCACTTACTCCGATTTTACCAGATACCGGAGACAAATATAGTGCAAACGTGGGTTGGTCATATAATCTTGGAAAGTTTATCATCGATTTGAACTATGAGCATATGTTCTTTAAAGAAAGAGAAATTGTTGTTCAAACAGCTGATAACATGATAGGCACATATAACAATGCTGTTGATGCTTTCAATTTCGGTTTAACCTATCCTTTCTAAAATTTGCTAAAATGATAAAAGGCACAGGATAAAACCTGTGCCTTTTTTTATAGTGTGCAGATAAATGATTATACGTGCTTTTTCAGGAAACGGCCTAAGCGTGTAATTCCTTCTTCATTCTTGGTTAAAGTTTCATATGAGAAATTCAACCGCATAGTATTCTTACCGCTGCCATCACAGAAGAATGAACTTCCTGCGACATAAGCTACCATCTCTTCGGTAATTGCAAGTTTAAGAAGTTCTGTTGTATTTATGTGCTCAGGACCCTTAACCATAAGGAACAGTCCTCCCTCAGGGTGAGTCCAGTGAAAACCTTCAGGCATATGTTCTGATAACAACTTCAGCATGTTTTGCTGCTTTACTTTATACATTTTTACAATTTCCAAGATGTTTTTATCAAGAAGACCTTTCTCCATATAACGAGCTACAATGCGTTGAGTAAATGGAGGAGTGCACAGGTCAGTTGCTTGTTTGCCAACGACAATTTTATCCAGTATATCAGGATGACCAATTAGCCAGCCAATGCGGAAACCCGGACAGAATATCTTGGAAAAAGTACCCATTAGTATTACATGCCCTGTTCCGTCCAATTCGTACATTGTCTTTTGATGTTCACCTTCATAACGCAGTTCCCTGTAGGGACTGTCTTCAAGAATCAGAACGTCATATTTATGGGCAAGTGCAATAATTTCCTTTCTGCGCTTTTCCGGCATAGTAACACCGGCTGGATTCTGAAAATCGGGAATGATGTAGATAAGTTTTGGTTTTTTGCCTACAGAAGCTAGTTCCTTGAGTTTTTCTTCCATAATGTTGGCATCTTCACCTTCATCATCCATAGGAATGCCGATAAGGCTGGCGCCGTAACTGTTAAAGGCGCTGAGAGCACCTAAATAAGAGGGCAATCCTACCAGGATAGTATCTCCCCGGTCAATTAATATTTTGGCAATTAAATCCAAACCTTGCTGTGAAGCTGTTGTAATTATGACGTTTTCCAGAGAAACATCCACACCCTGCTTGCGGTAACGGTTTACAAGCATTGTGCGGAGAAGATTATCACCTTCAGTTGAACCATATTGCAAAGCAATATGAGCTTCCTTGTCCATTACATCTGTAATGATTTCCTTGAGTTCTTTAACAGGGAATGTTTCAGGAGATGGTAAACCACCAGCAAATGAGATAATATTTGGATTTTCAATTAACTTAAGCAGTTCACGGATTGCGCTACGCTTCATCCCTTTAACATTTGTAGCCAGGGCTTGATTAAGATCTGTAATCATAATCAACCTCCATATTTATTTTTTATAGAAAATTAAGCTTTTTTGGGTCTGCCCGGTGCTCTTTTGGGTTTTGTAACTCTTGCAGAGGAAGAGGTATTTTTTCCACGGGAAGAACTTGCAGCTCTTTTGGGTCTGTCTGTAGAAGCGGATCTTTCTCTGGAAGGCTTATCCCGATAAGGTTTATCCGGGCTTGCTGAGCGTTCAGACCTTGGTTTATAATCTCTGGAAGGCTTGTCCCGATAAGATTTTTCAGAGCTTGAAGAGCGTTCGGTTCTGGGTTTGTAATCTCTTGCAGGTCTGTCTGTGTAAGAGGTCCTTTCTCTTTCGGGCCTGTCACGGTAAGTTCTGTCAGAGCTTGCAGAACGTTCAGACCTTGGTTTATAATCCCTTGGCGATCTGTCATCATAAGTTCGGCGACCTGTTTGGGGTTTATCATCGTAATTTCTACGTGGCGGTCTGTCTGAGTAAGAAGTTCTTTCTCTTTCAGGTCTTTCACGGTAAGTTCTGTCAGAACTTGCAGAACGTTCAGACCTTGGTTTATAATCTCTGGAAGGTCTGTCGTCATAAGATTTTCTGTCTCTGCTGTCCCTGTCCCCATAACTTCTGGACGGGCGTTCAGTTCTTTCCGGTTTTTCTTTGGGATTTTCTTCATAGACCAGGACTTTTCTGTTTTCTTTGCGCCATTCTTTGTATGCATCTTTGATTTGCAGTTCCCATAAAACCTTTTTGTCTTCGTTTTCAAAAGTTATTATATCAAGACGGTGAGAACGGTCGTCTCTGCCCCTGAAATTTTTGGTGGGGAATTCTATCACTAACTGGTTATCTATATTCAATAAAGTGACCTCGTTAAGAAAAACACCTTCTTCAAGTTCGATAACTGCACGGGCTTCAACCATGCCGGTCTGCACATCTCTAAAATGAATCTTCATTTATTTACTCCACATCAAGACTTTCTACATAGAATTAGTTATTTATTTTCATTGTTTAAAGTACACGCATTGAACTTATTAAAACAACAATGATAAGCTAATCGTTGTACCTGAAAGTCATATCTGACATTATCAGCGAATTATATAACTACTTAGAGGTCAAGCTTTTTTTCCAGGAATGAATATTTATTACTTTTTTGCTTGAATTAAAACAGGCATGCTGATATATTGGCAACAAATACATATTTTTCAGGACTATTTGGAAATAAAGGAGTGCTTTGATGAAAACTATCGAAGGAAAACTGATATCCAAGGGTTATAAATTTGCCATTATAATCAGCAGATTTAATGAACTAATCAGCAAGAAATTACTTGATGGTGCGCTGGATTGCTTGCTTCGTCACGAAGTATTGGACAAGGACATTACTGTAATCTGGGCTCCGGGAGCATTTGAAATACCTTTAACAGCCCAGAAAGCAGCGCAGACCAAGAAGTTTGATGCAGTAATATGCTTGGGGGCCTTAATCCGTGGAGCTACACCACATTTTGAATATATCAGTGCTGAAGTGACAAAGGGAATCTCGCAGGTAAGCCTGCAAACCGGATTACCGGTTATCTATGGTATTCTTACTACTGATACAATAGAACAGGCAATTGAAAGAGCAGGCACAAAAGGCGGAAATAAAGGATTTAATGCAGCAGCAGCAGCAGTTGAGATGGTGAATCTTTTCAAGGAGATAGGCAATGGGGCTAAGGCGTAAAGCCAGGGAACTTGCCGTCCAAACAATTTACGCACTTGATTTTTCTGAAACTGATAATGAATTTCGAGAATTTAGTCTGCTAAATTCCTATCCTGAAATCTTAAGTCAGATGGCTGAACATGAAAACATTAATGCAGACCATGCTTCACTAACTTTTGCAGATGAATTGATTCGCAACACAATTATTCATATGGACGAAATTGAAAGTACTTTGGAAAAGCATTCCAGTAACTGGTCTTTGGAAAGAATTGCAAACCTGGATAGAAGTATCCTGAGGGTTGCAATCTATGAAATGATGTTTACCAATACTCCACCGCCGGTTGTTATTAACGAAGCAATCGAAATAGCTAAAAAATACAGTAGTGAATCGTCCAATAAGTTTGTAAACGGAATTCTTGATGCTTTACATCAGGAATTAAAATTCAAAACCCTGACTCCTCAATAATAAACTCGCTTAATATAGGTTCTTTATGTTAGAAATTAAACCCGAAAGAGAATTTAAACTTACCTGCAGCATAGGTGTGATTGCCTATAATGAAGCCGATAATATCATTAAGCTGCTTCAGGCGTTATGTGATCAAAACCTGGAGAAAGTTGAGATTGCTGAAATCATTGTTGTCTCGAGTGCATGCAAAGATGCAACGGATGAACTGGTTTGTGAGTTTGCTTTAACTCATCCGCAAGTTTCACTGATTTGTGAAAAAGAACGTAATGGCAAAGCTTCTGCTATCAATATCTTTCTCAAAGAAGCTAAGTCTGAAATTCTTATTATCGAAAGCGGTGACACAATACCTGCCCCGGACACAATAGAAAAGCTTGTTACTCCTTTTGAAGACAGTAAAATAGGAGCCACAGGCGGAAGACCCAGTCCTGTAAATGATGAGAAAACACTAATGGGATATGCTGTTCATCTTCTCTGGCGAATGCATCACAGAATGGCTTTAATCCATCCTAAGCTGGGTGAGATGATAGCCTTCCGGAGAGTCTTTACAACTATTCCAAGAGATTCTGCAGTAGATGAAGCAAGTATAGAAGCGATTATCCGCAATAAACGTCTGAAACTTATGTATGTTCCTGACGCGATTATTTATAACAAGGGTCCTGAGAATTTTAAAGACTTTGTCAGCCAGCGCCGACGTATTCAAAATGGTCATCTCTGGTTATTGAATAAACATCAGTATAAAGTTGCATCTCAGGATAGTGGCATTATGTACAGTATTTTTAAAAGTGAGATAAATGACAATCCACAGCAGATTCTGAAATTGTTTAT
The DNA here is from genome assembly GCA_002435865.1 of Cloacimonetes bacterium UBA6097. Taxonomy (GTDB): domain Bacteria; phylum Cloacimonadota; class Cloacimonadia; order Cloacimonadales; family Cloacimonadaceae; genus UBA5614. The sequence goes on from DIWV01000007.1 coordinate 385,625, forward strand.
AGTTATTCTGATGGAAATGTACTGCAGGTTATTGGGTTCATATGATTACTATATCAAAAAGAAAAATCCCTTTGCTTGGGAAATTGCCCCAACAACAAAAAATCTTGATAATTCAAAAGAACAGAAGTGATTTTGTAGATGCTTTCTTTACTGCCTAAAATATTTATATACTACCTTATGAAACAGCTTGGTTTCCCACGGTTACTTCCCATGAACTACACTGTCAGCTTATTATATACATGTAATTCTCGCTGCAGCACATGCAATATCTGGAAGAAATCTGCAAAGAATCTGACTGTAGATGAGTATGAAAAGATTTTCCGTAAAATTGGTCACTCACCTTACTGGATTACATTCAGCGGGGGAGAACCTTTTCTCAGACAGGATATAGTTGAAATTGCATCTGCAATATACCAAACTTCCAGACCAAGTATTATAAACATACCATCAAACGGACTTCTAACCAAAACCATAGTTGAAAAGACGGAACAAATTGCCAATGTATGTCCCAAATCCCAGATAATAATAAACCTCTCTATTGATGGAATTGAAGAACAGCACGACCAGATCCGCAATGTACCGGGCAATTACAAGAAAGTGATTTCCACATTTCACAAATTAAAAGCCCTGCCCTGCAAGAATCTTTCAGTTGGTATCCACACCGTCATTTCCAAATATAATGTTGAAACTTTTCCTGCCATAGCCAATTTCCTGATGAAATTCCAGCCGGATTCCTATATTACTGAAATTGCAGAAGAGAGAGTAGAACTCGACACTATGGGTTTAGATATTACACCCTCTATCATATCTTATAAATCTGCTATTGATTACCTTATTCACAGGATTAAGAATGACCAGTTTAAAGGAATGAATAAAATTACAATGGCTTTCAGGATTGAATATTACAATCTGGTAAAACGTATCCTGCGTGACAAAACACAAATAATCCCCTGTTACTCAGGAATTGCTTCAGCACAGATATCACCCGAAGGCGATGTCTGGTCGTGCTGTATAAAGGCAAAACCATTGGGTAATCTCAGAAAAGCCAACTACGATTTCAAGAGCATCTGGTATTCACAGGAAGCTGATTTGGAACGCCGCTCAATTCATCAAAAGGAGTGCTGGTGTCCCTTGGCAAACGCATCATACACTAATATGCTGATGGACTTTCCAACTCTCATCAGAGTTTTTTACCGAAGTTTTATTAAATGGTGGTCATAAATGATTGCATTATTAACCCGTAACGCTATGCTGCCCTCCTCGATGTTTGATTTCAATGCTTCCCAGGATGGAAGGTTTGGATGGTTTTTACTTACCTGGCATCCTGAAGATGACGTTATTCTGGAAGAAATCCAGATCCAGATTAAGATGGATATCAGAAATTCAGCTTTAGGGCAGACGTCGCAAGTGGAAATCGAAAGTTGGTTAAAGAGTTATTTCTCTGAATTTCACTGGAAGCTGCATGCCATTTTCCGTAAGACAAACCTTAAGGAAAAAGGGATTTCCCTGTTTCTTGGAGTGTTCTTTGATAATGAACTGTATATAGTGGAATTTGGCAGGATGTTATGTGGAATGTGTGCCAAAGACAGTATTCAGGAAGTAGGCAGAAGCTGGATTAATTTCCATGTCAAATCCCTGGATGAAATGACTTTGCTGGGGATGTCAGAATCTGATATTGCAGTCAAACCCAAGAGATTTTTACTACCTGAAAAGCATCGCTTAATAGTTCTCCCCAGTACATTTACAGAAAAACTACTGATGCAAAACATTGATTGCGGTATGATTGAAACTATTATGCAGTCTGTTTTCGACGATACAAATGGCAGTTACTTTATTCTGGACGCAAAGCCTAAGCAGGTTGCTAAACGTCGACCACGCCTGAGACGTTTTCAGATTAGCGCTTTAGTTATTATTATTATTACTCTTTTAGCAATTTTATATATGCAATTTGGCAACAGATGGCTGGAAAGTACTGGTAAGAAGATTAAACTGTTACTTTCCAGTAAAAGCACTCTTACCGTAGAGCAAATTCCTCAATACCTGAATATTCAGTCAGAGAATATCAAACGTCAATTGCAGAAAATAGAGCGTTATGCCAATCAACCTGCCAGGGATATTAAACTGACAGAAACCTGGCAAACTGATTTGAATTTCCTGATTACTGCCGCACCATCCTTTGATTATAAAAACATTTACATTACTTCTGACGATAAACTTCTGGCTTTTGATAAGAATACCAAGAAACTGGAGTGGCAGAAAGCGTTTGATGCTGATATCAAGGGAGTTACAGTTATTCGTGGTAATCTGATAGTATTTCTGGACAACCAGGAAGTAGTCAGCCTGAAAAATGGTAACGCAATAGCCTGGAGAAGACCTTTTATGGATAGATTCCCTGCCAGGCAGTCGCTCACACCTCTGGAAATTAGCAGTGATAACGACCCGCGTATCAATGGCAGCATCCTGATTGTACCTGCCGAAAAAGGCATATATATCTATGATGTCAATTCCGGAGCTTCTTTAAGCGAGGTTTCTTTTGAAAAACGCCTGCAGTTCTTATCCAAATATGATGAGTATAATAATTGCTTTTATGCTGTTGTTGCTGATGGAATTCATTGCATCAGCCTTGATATATTAAATTAACAGGATAAAATGAATATTAGGCTTGTTTTAACACTAACAGTTATCTGCATTTTGAGCATGGGGCAGCTTCATTCCAGGACAGGTTTTGCCAGGCTGCAATATGAAGGTGGGGGAGACTGGTATAACGACCCGGAAGTCCTGCCTAATCTTGCCAAGTACGTTAACAAGACATTAAACACTGATTTTCCAACCGACCAAGAGATAGCCAAAGCAGGGGAAGCAAAACTATTTGAATTTCCCTTTGTTTATATGACAGGGCACGGCAACATCCGTTTTTCTGACAGGGAACTTGAGAATCTCAGGTCCTGGATGCTAAGAGGTGGATTCCTGTATGCTGATGACGACTATGGCATGGATGTATCATTCCGCCGTGAGGTAAAGCGTCTTTTCCCAGAACGGGAATTGATTGAACTCAGACCTGATTTTCCCCTGTTTTCCAGTTATTTTACGTTTAATAAATTACCCAAGATTCACAAGCATGATGAAAAACCTCCCCAGGCTTTCGGACTTTTTGACGATGCCGGCAGATTGATGTTACTATATACTTACGAAACCAATATCAGTGACGGCTGGGCTGATCCTGAAACACACAAAGACCCTCTGGAAGTAAGGGAGCAGGCTTTGAAGTTTGGCGTTAATATTGTTTATTATGTCACTAATAAGTAGCAAAATATGAGAATCTGTGTAATCAGCGACCTGCATTACAAATTTGCCACTCCCAAACCGGAAGATGTAGAGCTTAATGCCAAAGCCCTGGCATTTCTCAGGACTATACCCGGGCATTACGACTGGCTGATTTTGAACGGTGATATCTTTGACCTTTGGTTTGACTGGAAATATACTATCATTAAAGAATATTTTCCTGTTCTTAAAATCCTGGCTGACATCCGGGAAAAGGGATGTAAAATAGTTTATATCAGCGGCAATCACGATTTCTGGTTCAATGATTTTTTCCCATCTCAATTGCAGGTTGAACTCTACCAGGATGCCTTTGTCCTGGAGACAGATAAAAAGAAAATTTATTTTACACATGGTGATTTGCATACAACCAATGACTTCAGATATCAATTTTTCCGCCGTTTAATCAGGCTGCCCTTTGCTAAAAAACTCTTTTCCATTATCCATCCTGATTTAGCGCTTACCCTCGGTATTACTTTATCTCGCAGTAGTAGAATGAGGAGGGTAGCACAAAGACTTCAGATGCAAAAGAAAGAAGGAATGGAAAATTATGCCCGTTCCTTGCTTAAAGACTATGATTATGTAATTATGGGTCACACCCATGAGCCCTGCGTAATCCCTATGGAAAAAGGTGTTTATGCCAATAGCGGCGACTGGCTGGAAAACCATTCCTATATCAAAATCATTAATGGTAAGCTGGAACTCTGCACATTTGAATAAATAGTCCGTCTTATCGTTGAGTGAAAAAGCATTGCTTAATATAATGAGGCGTCAATGAAAAGAGATATTGTTTTGCAATTTATCATTTTGGTTGTATCAACATCAATTAGTTTACACGCTTCTTTTGCGGGTTGCTTTATCCCCAAAGTCACGGCTTATTTCAAAGATGGGCACAATCTTACTGGGCATTTTAATTTTTGGCTTGAGAGAATCCAGGATGCTGACCCTATTGCTTATAGAAAGTACATTGAAGAGCACCCGGTTATGCAAAAGGGTGATAATATCCTGGGTCTTTGCTTGCCTGCTTATAAAGAACAGGAAGTTGAAGTAGCTAAAGAATACACAGATTGTAAATATGGTAAATTTGTTATCTTCGAATCAATTGACAATGTCATGCTCAAAGACTTAGATAGTCTTATATATATAGATACTGAATTGGGAGCATATTTGAATTGGAGTGTGATTAACAGACAGCAGTCAGCGTTGCTTAACAAAGAGGTAGTTTCAATCCAGGTTGCAAATAGTGCTTTTACGGCTTATAAACTTATAAATACTAATAAAGAGATTTCCTGGCAGGAACTATTCCTGTATGCTTGTTTTTTTAGCGATTATGAATATGGATGCTATCCCATTGATAAAATAAGCTGGTATGAGACAGCAAATGAAATGGTAGTATTGCAGGATTCTCTAATGAGTTCAACATACAATGATAGAGATAGAGCGTTGTCGGTTATGATTGCCTGGACTGACAAGGCTATTGAAGCTTTGGCCTCCCTAAAACCTTATGTATCTGCATTTGAGTTGTACACAGAACCTCAAAGGTCTGAATTTATGGACAGTTTAAACATTGCTATAACCAGGTGCAAGGATTTCAATAACAGATTATTATCAATAAAAAACGAGACTCAGCTTAAGGAATATAGCGATAAAATAAAGCTTCGAAAGTACTGGGATGATTATTTCGATGTAATTTTCCCCCAATTTCCAAATTTTGGCAGGTTTGAAGAAGTTGAATCAGTTTTGGGCAACTATCTGGCTGATAAAGGAATCGTTCTTCTGTATTATATCGTTGATTGATAGATACTAAACTTTCCCTTAATTTTCTCATATCAAACCTCTTTGGGACGATACTATGTAACTCGGCACGTGAGTGCCGTGAAAGGGGATAAAAGTAGTAATGAGTCCGGCAGGACGGCACCATACTTATATGGTTTATTAAACAAAAGCTTTTGCGAAGTCCGATTTGCCCTTAGATATCATGTATATTGATAGGTTACACCGGCAAATTGGACTCCTGCAAAATCCGATAGGACGATACTATCCCTCTTATACTATACGTTATAAACCATAAATCTTTCTTAATTGGTCTTCGGGAGATGCTAGGGAGATGTAAGGGGTATCTAAGGGTAAACCCCTTAGATACCCCTTAGAAATAAGTTCAAAATCAAATGGATTGGTTAAGGAATGCTTAAGGAATAAAAAAGAAACAAATCTGTAGAATACAAGAAAAAGGACAGGCTTCAGCCTGTCCTTCTTAGTTACTAAATATATCTATTGTAATTAATTATGGTAAGGGCAGCCTGGGTTTTTTACTGAAATCAGGCTTTAAGGGTGGATTTTTCTTCAATTCATCCAAAACTACCTGAATAGAGGTATCAAGCTGCGGGTCTATTCCTTTCACATAATCCTGTGGCAGCATATCAACTTCGATATCGGGATCTGTGCCATAGTTTTCCACACCCCAGCCGACATCTTTAAACCAGAAGCTGAATTCCGGTTGGGTTGTAACAGTGCCGTCTACCAGCCAATGTCTGGGCCAGATGCCAATTACACCGCCCCAGGTACGCTTTCCGACCAGTTTACCAAGTTTCATAAGCTTGAAACTGTGACTGATGATATCACCGTCGCTTCCGGCGTGTTCATTAGTCAGCATAACCATGGCACCCATCGGAGCGTCATTCGGATAAGGATTTGCTCCCCACCAACGCGTTAAATCATAACCAATCCGTTTGCGAGCCAGTTTCTGCAATAACAGTCCGGAAACGCTGCCGCCTCCATTAAAACGCACATCAACCACCAGACCGTCATAATCAACTTCAGCTAAAAACATGCGGTGGAACATTATGAGACCTGCTCTGCCGCAATCAGGAATATGGATATAGCCAATTTTGCCTTTGGATTTTTTATGCACATATTCACGATTGGCTTCCACCCAGTCAGAGTATCTTGCCCAGTTTTCTTGCTGCATTGTTTTAACAGTGACAGTCTTGTTTATCTTCTTATCGGGACTTGTTACGGAAAGCTGTATAAGCTGGTCTGCCAGATTAACGGTGGCTTTTTCAGGTGGAAGTTCTTTGGTAAGAGGTTGACCATTAATCGCTGTAATCATCCAGCCAGGTTTGATGTCCAGCCCCGGATTCATCAAAGGTGAGCGGTTATCTTCACACCAATGCCAGCCTTTGAGGATTTTAGTGATTTCCCAGGCTTTATGCTTAGAGTTAAATTTGTAATCAATTCCCAGCTTACCTATGCGATATTGCGGGCTCTGACGGTAATCTCCACCCATTTCATAGCAATGGCTGGTGCCGAGTTCGCCCTGCATTTCCCACATTAAATCAGAAAATTCACTGCGGGTTCCGCAACGGGAAACCAATGGATAATAACGTTTATAGATTTTCTGCCAGTCTATGCCGGACATGTCTTCTGTCCAGAAATGGTATTTCTGCAAACGCCATGCTTCCCGGAACATCTGCTGCCATTCGGGCATTGGTTCGATTTCAAGTTTTACTCTGCTTAAATCAACCCAGCCTGTTTTCCTGCCGGGAGATTCTTCTGTGGGTAGAGTTGCCTTGGAATCAAGCTTGGTGGAGATAACTCTGAGCTTTTGTTTAAATTTAGCTAGAATTGCGGTATTTTCGCCATTAACAGAATAATCCCGGATTCCCCGCAAATAGGTCCAGCCTTCCAGTTTACTGATATCATAGCATTCCAAAGCGATTTTATCTTCGTCATTGTTCCAGGCAATACTGGGAATGGATATATAGAATATGCGGTTAGAGACGGCTGAGAGATTGCCATAGATGCCATTGGTCACAGGAAATTCCACTATGCGGTCAGTAATGCCGTCAAAATCAATTTCCACAGGTTTGGGAGGTTCCGGTTTCTTAGATTTTTTATCATCTTTAGCAGACCCCTTTTTATCATCTTCAGCTTTGGAGTCGTCTTTTTTAGTATCATTATCCGGTTTGATGTCAAATCCCTTCACATCCGGTTGGAAAGGCGAGCGTGTGTCTTTTTTTAAAGGAATCAGATAGGGTTTAACCGCATTCGGAAAGATAAAATCGAACTGCACTGTATCCATCATGGGTTCAAACGTGCGTGCTGAAAGGAAAAACAAATACTTCCCATCCGGGTCAAAACAGGGGGAATAGTCTTGCAATACAGGCTTGGTAACATCATGTGTGGTCTTTTTTACAGTATCATAAATGCGGATTAATGTCAGTTTACGGGTTACATCTATGGCGTATGCCAGCCATCTGCCATCGGGAGACCAGTTATAATCATTCAATATACTGAATTTGTTCTGGTCAATTGTTACAGCTTTACCGGTCTGATAATTTATAATTATCAGCTCGTTTCGATGATTACTAAGCGCCAGAAGCTTTCCGGCCGGGGCAATTTTAAGTGAGTAAGGCCTGCCGATATCAATTTTGTCAAAAACCTTTACCTTGGCTTTATCAGGTTCAGTAAAATCGCTTCTGACCGGATGAATTTCCAGATGCTCTTTGTCTCCCTCATCAGAAATGACGGCTATCTGTTTACCATCGGGAAGATAAGATGTAAGACGATAGCGGACAGAGTGCCGGGAACCATATTGTTGAACACTGCCTTCCCAGTTACCAGCTGTGAAGGCTTTCCCACGTGCGGAAATTGCCAGTGAACCGCCATCTTTGGATAGTTCTGCAGATTCATTGTATTTTGAGGGGTCAATGAATTTTCTCTGTCTCTGCACAAAGGGACTGTTGTATTCAATTTTTACTGTCTGGATGGAATTCTGTACTATATCATAACAAAAAATATCAGCACCAGCCTGCCAGACAATGGACTTTCCGTCTGTAGTAGCACGGCGGGCATAATAATCTTTATGATTGCTAATCTTTTTTATATCCCTCCCGTCGGAATTACAGGAATAGATGTTACCGATGCCTTCATGGTCAGATATGAAATAAATACGGCTGCCAATCCATAAGGGAGATGTGAAATTGCCTTTTATTTTGATAAATGGTTTGAACTCACCTTTGCCGGTTTTATCAATTAATAAGTGACCTGCTGTGCCGCCTCTGTAGCGTTTCCACCGGGCAGGCTCATTGGTGTTGACTCCCACAACCACACCCTTTGCTCCAAAGGCTATATGTGATGCATTTCCATAGGGAAGAGGTTCTGGAGCATGTCCCTCGAGGTCAACTTCATACAAACACTCACCTCTGGTCAGGGGAAGCCGGTAGTTTGTCCAAAATATGATTTTGTTATTTCTCCATGCCATGGGAGATGCCACTCCACCCAGCCAGGTAAGCCTCTTTGCTACTCCGCCGGCTGCAGGAATTACATATATTTCAAAGGTGCCTTCATCATTGCAGGTGAAAGCAATCCATTTGCCGTCTGGAGAAAAACGAGGAGAGGAGATAATGCCTAAATTAGCTGTAAGACGAATGGCTTTCCCACCTTTGCGGGAAACTGACCAAAGGTCATCTTCTGAAACGAATACGATGTTGTCGCCGTGGATTGTCGGTTGTCGAAAGTAGCCTTGCATATATAACTCCTTTAATAGGTGTATCACCCCTGAATAGTATAGAAAAGGATCCCCTTAGAACATCTGCTATTCAATATAAAGTGGTGGGCCCAGAGGGAGTCGAACCCCCGACCGTCCGGTTATGAGCCGGAAGCTCTACCAATTGAGCTATAGGCCCACTCTATAAAGTTATGTCTCGCAAAGTTTTTGGATAAGGTCAATTTGTCAAGAGTATTATGATGCCGGATGTAGTTTAGAAAATCAGTATTTAATTCATCAATATAACTTTTATTGCTTTACCTTTTGAGCCGGAAGCTTTAAGAATGTAAACACCGGGTGGGCATCTTTCTCCTCTGTTGTTCAGACCATTCCATTCAGTTAAGAGATTTTTCCCCTCAAAACGGCTGGCAGTAATTTTTCTAATTCTTTGTCCTTTATTGTTGTAGATGCCAATATCCTGATGAGTTTTAAAACTTCCCGCAGAATTTATAAATTCGATTGTCAGTTTCTCCCTGAATGGATTTGGATAACAAATCATATTTGAAACTAACAGTATATCAGTATCATCGTTATTGATGGTAGTAGTATTGATTTTGGCTATAAAGAAATCTAAGTCAGAAGCGTCACCGGAATTTATTACCAGGACAGGACCAAATCTGGCTATCCCGGAATACCATCCGCATATGTATACATTGCCTTCATTATCAACTGCAATATCTGTTGGAGTATCATTATTGCTTCCGCCTTCTGATAACATCCAATCATTACCGGGTCCACTATCACAATATATAAAACCATCAGAATCACCGGATGAAATCAGGTTAAAACCGAATAAGTCTGCGCTGCCTTCATAACTTCCCGTATAATAAGGATGGGTCTTATATGCACAGGCTCTGCCTTTATCACTGCCAGTTCCACCACCGATATCAGCAAAAGTCCAGTTGCCTGTTAATAATTCAAATACTGCTCCGTAAGCATCATCACTACCGGAGACACTTGAAAGAGTATAGCTGTCGAATGTGGCAGTTCCTGTTATCCTGCCTGTTATGCATCCGAATTGTTCTATTAACGAAGCTGAACGGTCAACGGCTATTGAATTAACTCCGGCACCACTTGCACTATTAACCCAACGTATATTTCCATTTGGGTTGTAGCTGGCAATAAAAGCTCCATTGGCGGGAGATAAGATACCATCAAAATTGCTGCCTTGTCCGCATGTGCCTGTTATATAGGTATTAGCTTGAGAATCGACATCAATTTTGTAACCATATTCCACCCCGACAGAACCGGCTTTATGCATCCATAGTAAATTCCCGCTTGCATCTATTGCAAAGGTAACAATATCGCTGCCGCCATAACTGGTTATGGTTGAATTATCGTGGAAAGTGATTGTGTCGCCAAACCACCCGGCAATAAAACACCTGCCATCGGGAACTACTGCTAATCCGTAACCTATATCATTGCTGATTCCACCCTCAGAATAAGCCCAGATTTTATCTCCATTGGGATTTAATTTAAGAATAAAAACATCCCAGCTTCCCGATGATGTTAAATCCTGATCTTCAAAATGGGCAGTGCCTCCATAATATCCTGTAATATAGCTATTGCCAAGTGAATCAGTATCTATACTTAGTCCGATATCACCTTCTGAGCCGCCAAAAGCTTTTGCCCAGAGGGGCACCCCTTCGGAACTGAATTTTGCGACAAAGATATCGTTCAATCCCCAGCCTGTTATAGTAGTTGTACCGATTTGCAGAGTATCAACAAATTCTCCCGTTACAAGAATATTGCCCTCATTGTCCAAAGCTATATCCCAAACTCTATCCAGATTACCGGTACCGGCAGATGCAACCCATTCCCAGTTTAAACCAGCGACAGATAGAATACTTAAGGAAAGGATGGACAACAAGATAATACGTTTCATAACAGATATTTAGTCAAAGTAGTAGATGGCTTTGATGGGATTGATGTTGGAAGCCTTAAGGGCTGGATATATACCGGAGACAAATCCTATCAGAATGGAGAAGAACAGTCCCAGTGCCATTCCCTGCACCGGCATGGGCATGGGAATTTTAAAGGCTGCCTGCATTCCCATCAGGGCTAAGCTTGCCAGGGCAATTCCCAATAGCGCACCCAATACTGCCAACGTGATGGCTTCGAATATAAAATAGAAGAAAATATCGCTTTCAGTAGCTCCGATGCTTTTCCTAACTCCTATTTCCAGCATTTTCTCCTGAATGGATATCAATAACGTGCTAAACAGTCCGATACCACCTACTATCAGAGATATGGAAGCAATTACAAACAAAGTAATGTTCCATTTTTTCATGTTCTTTTCAATTTCGTTGGTGATATTGAGCATCATTGCGCCAATATCCATAAACTGAAAGTTCTGGTACATACTGTGACGTGCCAGCAGCAACTGGCGTACTTCAGTTTTAAAATCATCATAAATCACACCATCTTTTGCCTGGAGATAGATGTAAAAGACTGCGCGATTTTGACTTAAATAAATCGCAGCAAATTTAAGAGGAACAAAGACAGCTTTCAAATCGTTCCTGCGTTCCCAGTTGTTAAAATTCATTCCCTGTCTCTGGTTGAGTTTATCCTTATCCAGAACGCCGATAATCAGATAACGGTGTCCGCTGATATTAATCATCCTTCCCACAGGATTGGTTGTTCCGAATTGCTCTTCTGCAAAGTAATAGCCGAGTACTATAACCGGACTTGCATTCTCTTCTTCAAAAGAATTGAAATAGCGTCCGCTTTTAAGAACATAGGTTTTGTTTTTGAAAAAAGTAGTGTTGGTCCCCTTCAGAGAAACCTGGATATCTTTGTTCTTAACCCTGTATAGGGATTGGTAATCATTCATGCCATAGATTACTTTATATTGTGTGGAATTCTTGATTGCCTCAAAATCGGAATAATTGAGCGCTTTGATATTCTCAGGAGTTCTTCTGAACCTGATACCCCGCAATGAACGTGAATCTGTTTGTTCATAACTGGGAGTGATGATAATGGAATTGTTCCAGCCCATGCTTTCCATATTGTTTTTAACAAGGCTTTTTAACGCATAAACTGATGAAAACATCGTAACTACTGCAAGGACGCCGATAACAATACCTGTCAGGGTTAAAAAAGAGCGCAGTTTATGGTTGGAAATGCTCTGTAATGCACTGTGGAAAGCATCAGTCAGATGCATAATACTCTCTTTTTAGAAATATTCTTTCTTACACTTGGGGCATTCTTTGAATTCGCCGTGCTCTTTGCTGTATTTCTCATACAGAAAAGGACTATCACATTCTGTGCAATGAATGGGGACGGGTTTATTGTTGGAAATCCATTTACAGGCAGGATAAGTGGAACATGAATAGAAAGGTTTCCCCTTTTTGGAACTGCGCTTCACCACTTCACCATTGCCGCATTCAGGACACTTGACGCCTAAGCTCACTGAACGTGAATACTTGCACTTGGGATAATTGGAACAGGCAATGAATTCTCCGAATCTACCTTTTCGTAGAAGCAGCGGACTACCGCAGTCAGGACATTTCTCATCCAGTTCTTCAGGGACAACTATATGGATAACCCCGTTGGCATCTTTGGTAAAGTTCTTGATGTTTTTGCAGTCAGGAAACCTGTTGCAGGATAGAAATTGCTTCTTCCTTGCCCACTTGATAACCATGTGACCTTCTTTACAAACATCACAGACAATGTCAGTTTCTTCCTGCATGTCTTTCTTCTCTTGTTTAACATCCACAAGTCCGATTAATTTGAGCAGCTGTTCATAATACTGCTTGATGAGTTTATGCCAGATGACTTTGCCATACTCCACTTCATCCAGCTTGGTTTCCATCTCCGCAGTGAATTTTACATTAAAGATTGCATCAAACTTATCTACCAGAAAGCGGTTTACCTGTATGCCCAAATCGGTTGGAATAAAGGATTTCTTTTCCATGGCAACGTATTTTCTGGTGCGGATGGTTGTAATAATTGCAGCATAGGTACTTGGTCTGCCAATGCCTTTTGCTTCCAGCTCTTTTATCAGGGAAGCTTCTGTAAAGCGTGATGGGGGAGAAGTGAAATGCTGGCTTGGGATAAAAGGTTCATACAGTAATGCAGTCTCTGGTTTGTAGCCGTCAGCAATCTTTTCTCCGATCGGGAAGTTGTAATATGGCCAGGCTTTCATGAATCCATCATCCTCAACTTCATTTCCTGAAGCTGTAAATCCTGCTTCTCCGATGCTTATCTTTACTTCTGTATTCTTCAGTTTCAAAGGCTTCATCTGGGTTGCAATAAATCTCTGCCAGATTAATGTATAAAGCTTCATCTGCTCTTTATTGAGGAATTTGGCAATTGACTCGGGAGTCTTGAACGGATCAGTCGGACGAATAGCTTCATGTGCATCCTGGGCATTGCTTTTATTCTTGTAATGACGAACGGATTTATGCACATATTCGCTGCCAAAGCGTTCTTCAATCAGTTTGCGACAGGAGTAGTTTGCTTCTTCGGATGTGCGTAGTGAATCGGTTCTCATATAAGTGATTAAACCGCTTCTTTCACCGCCCATGTCCACACCTTCGTAAAGTTCCTGCGCCACAGACATGGTCTTATTAGCTGTCATGTTCAGCAGCCTGGATGCATCCTGCTGCAATGTGCTGGTGATGAATGCCGGATATGGTTCCACGGAACGTACTTTATCAGTACGCATTAGAAGTTTGGCATCTTTCCCATCGATTGATTTTATTATTCCTGAAGCAAGTTCCTGGTTTTCAATCTCAGCTTTTTTGCCTTGCCAGGTATCCAGCGTTCCCTTGAATGAAGGCAGCTTGTCTTTGTAAAAATTAGTTTCTATCTTCCAGAATTCTTTGGGAACAAAGCTTTGTATTTCAGCTTCACGTTCGCAAATTAACCTAAGAGCAACAGATTGCACTCTGCCTGCACTTAAATCTTTAGAGATTACACGCCAGAGCATCGGACTAATTAAATAACCAACAAATCTGTCCAGGATGCGTCTTGCCTGCTGGGCATCTACTTTCTGCATGTCTATAGCACCTGCATGCGAAATAGAGTCCTGGATTGCTGTTTTGGTGATTTCATTGAATACTATGCGGTGTACAGGTTTATCACCAATTTCCTTTTTCAAAACCTGCTCAAGATGCCAGGCAATAGCTTCTCCTTCTCTGTCATGGTCGCTGGCAAGATAAACTGCATTTGCCTTGCCGACTGCATCTTTAAGAGCTTCGATTACCTTTTTCTTTTTTGTATCAACTATATACTTGGGTGCAAAATCTTTCTCAATGTTAATTCCCATTTCTTTGGAAGGCAAGTCTCTGATGTGACCCATAGAAGCTTTTACATCAAACTTATGGTCCAGGAATTTGCTGATTGTATTGGCTTTGGCAGGTGATTCTACTATGATTAGTCCTTTTGACATTCTATCTCCAATCTGTTATTCTTTATCGAGGAATTCCATCTTTCCACAGCATTTCTTATATTTTTTACCGCTTCCGCAAGGGCAGGGATCATTTCTTCCGACCTTGGCTTCCACGGTAACAGGTCTGCCTTTTGGTGCCTGACCCATTTCTTCCGGTGGCGCAGGATGCTGGGGATTATTCTGTTCCATTGTTTCCTGAGCATGTAAAAAGGCATTAAGTTCATCATGGCTCATATTAGCATTCTGCAGCATGCTCTGGAGTTGTTCCTGTGAAAGGATATAGGTTGTAAAAACTTTTCTGGTAACATTCTCCTGGATGCGTTCTATGAGATTCTGGAATAGGTCAAACGATTCTCTTTTGTATTCTATCAGAGGGTCTTTATTGGCATAAGCCCTCAGGTGTATACCGTCTTTGAGTAAATCCATCTCATGCAGATGGTCACGCCACTCGGTATCAACCACTTCCAGTAAAGAGCGTCGTTCTATATCACGCATCATCTCTTCACCAACACGCTTCTCTTTTTCTGTATAGGCATTCTTCAAAACATCATTCAGTTCATCTGATAGTATAATCTTATTTAAGCGGTCGCTTTTTAACTGTTCAGGAGTGATAATAACGTTCAGTCCAGTTTTAAACCAGTTGCAGAGTCTTTCAAGATTGAAGTCTTCAGGATAAGTACCTTCCGGAATGTATGTATTTATAATATTTTCAAGGCAATCTTCCATCATTTCCATAATTTCATTCTTCATGCTGAAACCTTTGAGTACGTTCCTGCGGTAAGAATAGATAACTTCTCTTTGCTGGTTCATTACTTCATCATACTTTAACAGGTTTTTACGTATTTCAAAGTTGTGCTCTTCCACACGCTTCTGTGCACGTTCCACAGCTTTTGTCATCCATGGATGCCTGATAGCATCACCGGGTTTGATACCCATCTTTATCATCATTGGTGCCATGCGGTCTGAACCAAAAAGCCTCATCAGGTCATCTTCCAGAGAAAGATAGAATCTGCTGGTACCAGGATCGCCCTGCCTGCCTGCACGTCCACGCAGCTGTCTGTCTATACGCCTGCTTTCGTGCCGTTCACTACCTATAACATGCAGTCCGTCAATAATAAATCCATAGGGATTTTCATTGTTTATTGATTTGGACACTCCACGGTATTCCTCTGAAAGTTGGGTAACAACACTTTGTCCAAGTTTGATATCTGTTCCACGACCTGCCATATTGGTAGCTATAGTAACTGCTCCGGGTTGTCCGGCTCCCGTAATAATTTCAGCTTCACGTTCGTGTTGCTTGGCATTTAAAACGTTATGGGCAATGCCCTTGCGCCTGAGCAAGCGTCCGATAATCTCTGATACTTCCACACTTACAGTTCCCACTAATACAGGTTTCTTCTTTTCATGCCAGTAAGATATTTCGTCTATAATTGCCTGATATTTTTCATTCTTGGTTAGATAAATCACGTCATCGTGGTCAATTCTTGTTACAGGAACATTAGTCGGGATTGCCATTACGCCCAGTTTATAGATTTCCATAAACTCTGATTCTTCCGTAACAGCTGTGCCTGTCATACCTGCCAGCTTTTCATACATACGGAAATAATTCTGCAGCGTAACTGTTGCCAAAGTCTGGGTTCCTGCTTCTATTTTTACATTTTCCTTAGCTTCCAAAGCCTGGTGCAAACCATCAGAAAATCTTCTGCCCGGCATCTGACGTCCTGTAAATTCATCTACAATTACAACTTTATTATCCAGAATTACATATTCTACATTGTTCTCGAATAAGGAATAAGCCCTGAGCAACTGACTGATGTTATGTAACCTTTCACTCTTATCCATAAAAGCATTAGTAATCTTTTCCTTACGGGCAGCCTTTTGTTCAGGAGATAAATTGTCATCATTGTCAACCTTTTCCAACATCTCATCAAGGCTGTCCACAAGGAACAAATCCTTATCCAATCTGGAAAGCAGGTCACGTCCTTTATCACAAAGGTCAACACTGTTTTGCTTTTCTTCCACGACGTAGTATAAATCGTTATCCAGAACGTGCATCTTTTTATCACGAATGTAAACACCCTCTGTATCAAGACACAGTTTCTTGAGTTCGCCATCCTGCATCAGCTTGGCAAAAGCTTTATTTTTGGGAGCTGCACGCTGGATTAAAAGCAGGTTTCTGCCAAGTCTGTCCAGATCTGGATTATTACTATCTTCACGGGTATCTTCCCTGATTTCTCCCAGTATTCTTTGCACAAGAGAGTTTTGCATAGAAACGAGTTGTTGGATACTCGGTTTTAATTCCGGATAGAAGTTTTTATCCTGAGCAATTTGTCCGCTTATGATTAAAGGAGTCCTGGCTTCGTCAATCAGGATACTGTCAACTTCGTCCACAATTGCAAAATAGAAATCCCTCTGCACTAACTGGTCCGGCTTAACTGCCATATTATCACGCAGGTAATCGAATCCGTATTCACTATTCATACCATAGGTTACATCACAGCTGTAAGCTTCTTTACGCTGGGAAAAGTCCAAACCTGTGGTAATGCAGCCAACAGTTAAATCGTGAAATTGGTAAACAGGACTCATCCATTCGGAGTCACGCATAGCAAGGTAATCATTGACGGTAACAAGGTGAACACCTCTGCCAACTAATGCATTGAGGAAAAAGGGTAAGACTGCAACCAGTGTTTTACCTTCACCGGTAGCCATTTCTGCAATCATACCATCATGCAGGGCAATTCCACCGATTAGCTGAACGTCAAAGGGAACCATGTTCCATTCAACTTCGTGTCCCCTGACTTCATATTTAAACCCCACCAGTCTCCTGCAAGTATCTTTAACAATTGCATAAACTTCCGGGAGGTAATCATCCAGAGTGTCTTTGGTGAGCTTTTTCAGTTCCTTTTTTGTACGGTCTATATCATTATCAAGCCGGTTGCGTTCCGTTTCATCTTCTTCTTCACGGTACTTTTGCTCAAATTCTGCCAGTTCTTCTCTGAGGGGCTGGAGTTTGTCTTTTATTTCTTCTTTTATTTGTTTTGTTCTTTCTTTTAATTGTTCATCGCTATAATCAGCCAGACCTTCGTAGATTTCATTGATATCATCCACAATGGGCAGATACTTTTTCATTTCTTTGGTTGATTTATCGCTGAACAGGGAGCGCAGTAATTTCTCTAACATGTTAATTCCTTTTACTATAAGCCTACTACTTATACACAAAACACCAAAATAAAACACGGTATAGTGTCAAATGAAAATAATCCTGCAGCAGACTGAAAACTAACTCCAATTGATTAATATAAGAGCTGATTGCCGTAAACGTACCAGTCTGAATTATCATAGATAAAATAGCTCAGGTCACCGTGTGTATTTGGTTCATCGGAATACACCGTTTCATCCGGATTTTGAAGTTTCATCGTAAAGCTAACGGTTGCTCTGTCATTATGCACATCAATATTTATACTCTGAAAATCAACCACAAGATATTCATTCATCCTGTCCAGCCACAGTTCCCTGATTTCCCAACGGCTTTGGCCATTATGCAGATAATCGATATGAATATATTGCATCAGGGTATCAATATCATGGTCATTATATGCTTTTTCTATATTGTACATAATTGCATTAATCCGTGTTTCGTCATAATTGTCAGAAGTCGGACTTTTACAGCCAATGATTAACATATTTATCACAAACACAATGACAACAAAGCATCTTAGTATTTTCTTCATAATTTACAATCAGTCCACTCTATATACTATGATTCATAAATATAACTTCACAACAGTTTCTATATGCCAGGTCTGGGGAAACATATCAAAAGGTGTGATTTCTTTCACTTTATAACCTTTTTCGATGAGGATTTTTATATCTCTGACCAGGGTCATAGGATTGCAGCTGACATACAATATTTGAGGAATCTTATGTTCTGCGACTGATAGTAATGAATCTGTATCCACACCTTTTCTGGGGGGATCCAAAACCACTGCAGAAAACTTGTGCTTCTGTATCAGAGCAGGCAATAAGTCTTCAACTTTACCAAGATGAAAAGAAGCGTTCCCGATTTTGTTCAATTCCTGATTATACTCCGCATCAGAAATTGCTTCAGCCACTTCTTCAATTCCATGAACCTGTTTAACTTTGGCAGCCAAATACAAACCGATACTGCCAATGCCGCAAAAAGCATCCAGGACAACATCATCAGCAGTCAGATTATCCATTAAGTATGAATACATTATTTCAGTTGTTGCGCTGTTAATCTGTAAAAAGCTTTTATAATGCAGCCTGATTTTTACCCCATTAGAGACATCATTCAGAAACGGACTACCAAATAAAATTTTATCTTTTTCACCCAGGATAACATTGCCTATAGACGGATTAATGTTTTGGATTATACCTTTTATCTGTGGGAACCGCACTGTCATTGTGCGGATAAACTGTTTTGTGAAAGGAAATTTGCTTCCTTTTGTAACCAGCACCAGCAGGATTTCGTCCTGTTCTTTATTGATGCGGATACCCACATGGCGTAGAATACCGTTGTGTGTCTTTTCATTATATGGTTCCAGTTTTACCTGATGAGCAAACAGGGTAATCTCAGCCAGGATTTCATCCATAACAGCCGGTTGAAGCAAACATTTTTTGTGAGGAATTACATTATGGCTATACTTTTCGTAAATTCCAAAATACAAACCATCTTCATTCTGTCCTGCAGGCAAAAAACTCTTATTCCTGTAATAATGGGGTACAGGAGAAGAGACAGTGCTTTTAACTTTATCATTCAGGTTTAATGGATGAAAGGTTTGTTTTATTAAATCTGTTTTCCAGTTGAGCTGAGTTTGATACGATGTCATCAGCCAGTCACAGCCGCCGCAGGCATGATCTCCGCCAAAGGCACTGCAATCAGGTTCTATTCTGTCTTCGGAAGATTTTAGAATCTTTACTGCACTTCCAAAAATAATATCTTTCTTTTCCAGGCGAATATTTACATCAACAATATCTCCGGGTACGGTAAAAGGTACAAAGACAGCTTTGTTTTCGGCAAAGCCCAGACCATACCCATGCATGGCTATTTTCTCGATTGTGAGATTTTGGATTATTTTTATCATCTGAAATAAATTGTAAGATTGGCACTAATTTCTGTTTTCATATTCGTGCCCTTCTTCTTATTCTTCGTGTTCTTCGTGTTTGAAAAATTCTTACAGAGCTTTTAGCAAAGCCAGTAATCTTAACTTCCAGACCATCCAGGCTGCTTCATAGACAATTTTGCGTGACATCTTGGAATGACCATCCATTCGTTCTGTAAAGACTATACTGACTTCTTTAAGCTTGAATCCTTTCATCCAGGCTTTGTAATTCATTTCTATCTGGAAAGAATAACCTTCGGAGCGGATATTATCCAAATCAATTTTTTCCAGCACCTTGCGGTTAAAGCATTTGAATCCGCCTGTAGGATCTTTGACAGGCATCCCAGTGATTATCCTCACATATTTTGAGGCAAAATAACTTATCAGCAGGCGTTCAATCGGCCAGTTTATTATATTGATTCCATCACAATACCTTGAACCAATAACGAGGTCACTATTTTGTGCAGCTTCCAATAGCTTGGGGATATCATCCGGATTATGCGAAAAATCAGCATCCATTTCCATTATATATTCATAACCATTCTTCAGGGCATATTTAAACCCTGCTACATAAGCTGAACCCAAACCCAGTTTTCCGGCACGTTTGATAATATGAATCCGGGGTTCATCTGCCATAATCTGTTCAACAATTGCACCGGTTCCATCGGGAGAATTATCATCAATGATAAGCATTTCGAGGGAATCGTCTTGCCTGAGGACAGCTTTTATCAAACGCGCAATGTTTTCTTTTTCATTATAAGTGGGTACAATAATGAGGACTTTCATAATATAACTCCGAATTTCATTAATAAGAACCCTACTCTTTTAGTCAAGAAAATGTTAAGTTTCTACTTATCCAGATTGTTTTTCAAGAGTTGTGCTTCAGCTACTTCACCTACAGGTTTGGCAGGACTTCCGAGCACGATTGTTTCGGGAGGCACATCTTTGCTAATCAGTGATCCACCGGCAACCATTGCGTCTTCATTAATCACTTTTCCCGGAAGGATGGTTGCATTTACACCTATACGTCCACCGGTTTTAATTGTTACTCCTTTGAAATGATTAAAACGCTCTTTATCGCGTCCCATATAGTTATCATTGCTGGTTGCCACGCAGGGTGCGATAAAGCAATAGTCTTCAACTTTGGAATAAGCGGTAATATAGCAATTTGTTTCAAACTTATTACGGTCTCCGATTGTAACAAAGTTTTCTATAGTGGCATTGCGTCCTATTATATTCAAAGTACCGATACTAACATTTTCCCGGATGGTTGCCAAATCTGCAATCAGGTTTTTATCTCCGATAACACATTGTGCATAAATAATAACATTAGCTCCGATCTGGCAATATTCTCCTACTACCGCAGGCTTCATTTCCACTGGTGGCTTAAATATACTTCTGGGAGAAGAAAGAGGTTTTTTGCCGATAATGGTGTTATCATCAATCCGGGTTCCTTTGCCTATTTGAGCAAAGGGGTGTATTACTACATTGTGACCAATAATGCAGTCATCCCCAATGACAACATTGTCGCAAATTACCGTATTAAAGCCAATTGATACGTTTTTTCCCAGTTGAGCTGTTTCAGATATATGCTGGTTCATTCTTCCTCCAAAAGTAAATCTGAATTGAAGATTTCCGGAGTTGCGATTTATGACAAGAAAAATCTTTGACATAAATACACACAATCAATAATCTAACATCATTCTCAAAACATCGGTTGCGGGAGCTTTAATTTTTGGAGCTTTTGCATAATAAAAGGAGTAGTAAAAATGAGACCAGTTTCGTTTCTCTACATTTTTTTTGGGATAGCAGCAATATTTTTTGTATACATGATTACATTAGGTCAGTTCATGTGGTGGTTTATATTCTATTATGCTCTTATCGGATTTTTAGCTTTACTATGTTTGATGTTTCCAAGGGTCCGCTGGTGGTTTATCCTGGGATTAATGCTGGGAGTAGTCATATTGATGACGCTTCAGAGACATGAATACCTGCAAAAAGGTAATTCCCGGCTGCCATTCTAAAGCTGCAAACAGGTTGCTTCCAAAACTGATAGCAAGGGTTTTACCCTGATGCACGGTTACATCGATAAATTTATTGAAAACATCCGCATTGAGGGTAAATCGGTCAACACACAATATGGTTACCGGCTTGATTTGGAGCAGTTTAACACGTTTTTAATTCCTTTTTTCCCTGGCGGTAAGGTAGATGTTAATGAAATCTCTACTCTTATGGTCAGGGATTTTTTACGTGATTTACATGATAAACCCGATAAAAACCGCTCTCTTGCGCGTAAGACAGCTTCCATCAAAATGTTTTTCAGGTATTTGATGAACCAGAATATCATCGCCAAAAATCCTGTGGAAAAGATGGATACTCCCCGCTTTGAGAAACCTTTACCGAAGTTTTTTACTGAAGAAGAAATCAACCTTCTGCTGAAAATCCCGGAAGCAGATAATAAATTCGGCATCCGCAACAGGGCAATCTTTGAGCTGATTTACTCATCCGGACTGCGTATTGGTGAAGTATGTAATGTCCTTCTGACTGATTTGGATATAAAAAACTGCCTGCTAAGGGTAAAAGGCAAAGGCAATAAGGAACGGATTGTTCCGGTTGGCAGACCTGCAATCCAATCTATCCAGAACTATCTATCCATCAGACCAACCTTTGATCCGGAAGGTAAGTCAAACCATCTGTTTTTAACCAAATCCGGTAAACCATTTTACAATCGCCAGCTTAATATCATCCTGCAGCATTTTATTCGTTTGATTGCTATGCAGAAAGGTTATTCTCCCCATACAATCCGGCATAGCTTTGCCACGCATCTGCTTAAAAATGGTGCTGATTTAAGGGCAATACAGCAGATGCTGGGGCATACCAACTTAAGCACAACTGAGACTTACACCCATGTTACATTAGAGGATGTCAAAACAGCTTATCATAAAGCACACCCCAGGGCAAAAGAAAAGAAATAATATCCCTTCAGTATTACTTGCATTTGAGCTTTATTAATTAACAACCATTCCGCTTCGTCATTCCTGTAAAGTAGCGTAGCTTTCCAAAGCTACGTAAGAATATGTAGGATTGGAATCCTACACTACAACCGTCATTCCTGCGGTACGAGGGTCCCTCCCGTTGAAGAACGGGACAGGAATCTTAAAAAGCCTTTTGGAAAAAGGCTCTACAAGAAAAGATCAGTCTATTTTAATTCAGGATTTTACTATCATTCCCTAAAAATCAGGTATCTTTTTTCCTTAGTTCCACTTAAATTTCCCTTAGGAGCTTCAGTATAGTTGCAGTATAGTTGCAGTATAGTTTCTGTATACTTTCTGTATACTCAGATACAGAAACTATACTGTAAATATGCTGTATATCTATAGAAAAACAACAAATGCTAATAAGAACGATCTGAGGAATAAAAAAGAGCTGGATTAACAAATCCGGCTCTTTATCTGATATTTTAGTTATTTAGTATGTATTTACTCTAAGGGAAATGAATTTGTCAGCCAGTTGAAATGTGCTGTAGCCAATATCGCACCCAAAAGGATAAAGAAGATAATCAGGAACTTAAAATAGTCCTGAGCTTTGAGCATAGCAACCAGTTCAGCATCTTTACTCAAGTAAGCAGATGCAGCGTAGAATTCTTCTCCAATAAGAGTATAATCGCAGGTAGTAATAAAAAACGGTACCTGCGTAATGGCATCAGTACCCGCTATCTGGATAGAACCGATTGAGTTACCTGTTTCTGTCATCAACAAAGCTTCGGCATTAAAGAAACCCATATAAAAACATGTCGCTGCTTTTTCACGGATCATTGTACCGTTTACGCCTGCAGCATAAGGAAACTGGTCACTGGATATATAAAAAACATCCACCGGATTATAGCTGTCGGGTCGTCCTGCTTCATAAAAGGCATCCCTGACCATTTCCTGTGCCAGGGGCATTACATAATAATCACTGTTGGGAACCATTAAACGTGTATCATATTCCGCAGCTTTTTTAGCTACGCGGTTAAGAATCATCATCGAGGCAATGGTGGTTATTTCACCGATAGTGCTCCAGCCCGGAACATAGAGAATAGGTTTGCCCATTTCTGTTGCTCTGCCCACGGCATTGTCGATTTCAGACAAACCTGCAATCGGACGCAGGTACAGATTCCTTCCTCTGCGCGCCTGATAGCTTGCGAACACTACTATAACAGTAAAAAAGATACTGGCTATCAGGGCAATCAGGAAATTCATGTTAAACCATTGGGGAAGAGGGAAATAATCCTTGCTTTCATCAGAAAACGAAAAGGCAGCTTCATTATCTGTTTTCATAACAAGGTATGCGTAGGAACGTGAATTTTTAACCTGTTCTTTATGGAACAGGTTAAACCACTTTCGGGAATTTTTAATTTGTTCTGCTGCTTTGTAAACAGGATTATTGACTAATGCATTTAAATATGTTTCCAGATAAGCGATTTCCTGATTTATTGAATCAGCTTTGGCAGGATTGGCTGTTAACTGCTTTTTCAAGTTATCAAGTTCATCCTGCATTTGTTTCAGTGATTTCTGCTCCTCATCTTTAAAAATATTTATTGATAGAGGCATACCGGTTTTTTCGTCCAGAGCAAAAGTAAGAGTCGGGCTGACTAGCAAGCGCCCTGTCTTTATATCAATTCCGGTAATTAACTTATCCAATGTAGATTCAAAATTGATGATATCATCATAATTGCGGGTGATAGTGGAAAGCTTTTTGGCAGGTGAAAAACCGGTCTGGAGCAGATTTTTACGCATAATCTGGTAATAGTTTTGGGACAGATTTTCTCCCAGGCAATAGATGTCATTGCTCATAAAGCGCTTGGTTTGGTTATCATAAGACAGGTTTTGTTTTACATAATAATCAGTGAATTTGCTTTGACCTTTAAACCGGAATGCCATCTGTATCTGCATTGTTGTTAAGTCTGTTTTAACATCTTTAAGTTTGAAAACGACTATCATATCAGGATACTTTTCGCTAATACTGCCTAATAGTTTTCCGTCTTCCGAGAATATTTTAAAGGAAATAGCTTCAATCTTATACTTCAGGTTATCGGCAACTTCATAATTGATACGAATCTTTGACTTATTTACATTAAGGTAGGAAGCCTGGGTAATAAAACAAATGGGCAATCCAAAAGACAGAGTATTGGTATCACCTTTGTCGTCAGGTTTGTCAGAAACAGTAAAAACAGGTTTGATCGGTAATTGTGCAGAAGAGAGAAAACGTATTGGTTTACTAAGAGAATAAGAATTTAATCCGCTGTAATCCTGAATTCCCAGAACTATATCATAATCCTGAAGCTTATCCAGGGGCAATAATGCTCCCATAGAACCATCAGGATTAATGATGCGGTTGTCCTTGGTCTTGATGATTTTGTAATTATTATAATCATTTTCTTTTTCAGCCAGTAAAGTTGCCTTTGTTGTCCAGGGTGCCTGCACTCCGTTTTTATCCTGATAGATGTTTTGCCATTCATTAAATGCCTGTACCTGATTTTTGGGTAATAGCCAGAATTGCCACATTGCCACATCATAACTGGAAGCAGGAGAAACCCATTCCAGCCTTAATTCTCTTGTGTCAGTGATAAAAGCAGTTGATAACACTGCAGTATTATCGGGCGGGTTGTCATAAGGTACAGCGCTTTTTATTTCAGAATGAGGCAAGAAAGTTCCTTTCTCATTTACTGCCAGTACTGTATAATAAAACTCCATGCCGGGATTTGGATTGGCTGCTATCTGTTCAAATTGCGCAGCTCTCAATCCAGCTGAGACATTTCCGTCTTTATCAGTTACCTTGATTGAATGCTTGTAAAGATTGCTTTGGTCAACGATGCCTAAGATTGTAAAATAAGGGGAAAGACGTTTTAAAATCACAGGATCCCTGGGAATTTGATCGTATAGAGGACTGTTATCAGACTGTTGTTTTTCCTTCTTCAACCTGGCAGGTGAATCAATGGATAGCATCATCTGAAAATCTTTATCATAGTAATACATCATGTCTGCAGCAACACCGGCTGTGGGGTCAACTTCCACCTGTCCGAAATAGAATAATGTATCCGGATTAATACCTCTGTAGATTCTATATTGAATTATTCGCATTTCTTTGGGAAGAGGTTTCCAGCTGAGCATGATTCCGGAGCCGTCGTCATAAGGAGCATCCTGCACACGGAATGATTGAATCCTGCCTGCAGCAGATTTGTCGGCAGCAGATAAAGTATGGATTGTAATCAGGATGATAATAAGTAAGGTTATATTAATAAATCTATTCATTGATTCCTCATCAAAAAGCACATTTCGTCACAAAAGAATACCGAACCGGCTTAGCTGAGCTGAACCGGTTCGGTAAACACTTAAACTATTTTATCATATGCAGTACATCGCCTACAAGGAACTGAATCCTGCCAATCAGCAGCGATATACGTGCCATAACGGTTAATCCGAAAGATGCTCCGAAGCCAATCATCATATACCATTTTCCGACTGTAGTAAACTTTCCGTATAATCCGGTATGTGCTTTTGAAAAATAGAAGTAGAGCAAAACAGAAATTGTACCAATAAAGATTAAGCCAAGGTTAACAGTTTCCAAAGGTACCATTGCCTGACGCATCTGCACCAGAATACTTGCATGCATAGCAAGTGGAACACCGGCACCAACTCCCATCATGGAAAAAGCGATGGGATAACGCGAAAGCCAACTGAGATTTCTGCTGAATCTGAACAGATATAGTGAACCGATTAAAGCGGGGAAAATCAGAATGAACTGATGTTTCAAAAATATCGGCTGGTACAACCATGGAATAAAGATACGTTCATAAGAATATACAACACCATATCCCACAGAAATACCGACTAATAATTGCTCCGCCATTTGGTAGAAAGGATTATCCTTGTACAGGAAAGAGAATATGCAGAGCGTGAAAAACGCAGCAACCAGATTACTTAAGGTTTCGAATGACATGGTCTCCTCCCTTATACCTTTTTATCTTTTGCTTTGGTTACAAAATACCCGATATTACCTATCAGGATAAATAAGAATATCACAATATGCGCAACTGATTGTGCATTCATACCAATACGTGCAGTTTTAAATTTATAGAGTATGTTATATGTCTTCTTGTTTAATGCAGTCCAAAGATTGTATCCCAATGCTTTTTGTTCATCAGGAGTAATCTTTGTAACATCAAAGACAATTTTACCATCTTCTTCTTTCATCAAAGCACTAAGATTAGCTGCTTTATCAGGGTACTTTGCATAGAAAGCCTTGTATTCTTCTGGAGAAAAGACTGCTTGTGTTTGCGTAGTTATATTAATAAGTTTATCAATTGAAGGATCTCTCAGGATTTCTTTACTGAATGGTCTTCCCTTAGGAAAATAGTCATCACGGTAGGATGCAAATACATCCACCAGCTTTTCGTACTCAGCGGCGCCCTTGAGACCGGTTAACATACCTATCAGCTGACCTGACTGCAGATAAGGATACATATCAGCAGCCATAACAGCAGTAACACCAACGGCTACATTAGCACCAAATTTGGAACGGGCATAGGTAATCCAGACTCCGCCAGCAGAAGAACCACTGGTTTCGATAATAAGATTCATTTCGTTATAATTAACAATGTCCTTCATTATTGGCAGACTGGCAAGTTTGCGTCCTTCTGCATCAGTATCGATAGCTGTTGCAATGTTGTCTCCCATACCCAGGGCAGTAATCATCTGCATGATTTTATAACCGAAATTACAATAATCCACTCCGGATTGTATGTTGGGATATTCTTCCTTCACTGTATTGATTGCAAAGTCTATAATTGGAGCACCTGCTGCAAAAAACGTAATAGTAAAGACTTTGACCTTGCGTTCAAAACAATGCCTCAGAATAGCAATTTCCATTGGATAAAGCTCCGGCATCGTTGCAGCGTCGTGAGCAAAACAAATCAAAATTGCTCTGTCGCTTCTTCCTGCATATGAATCAATCAGCTGATACAGGTTTTCTGTTGGAGGAGTAGTAACAACATCAGAATTGTACGGTATCATCAAAGGAATAATAATCGCTAAAGCTATAACAATATATATATACCGACGGTCCAGAGCCTGCAGTTTTTCAAATATTCTCACTTCATACCTCCTATTAATCACCGCCGCCTAAATAGGAGCGCTCTATACCAAGTAATATTTTAAGTGATGTTGCAACACTACCCAAACCAATACCTAATAGAATACCTCTCTTAGCTGCGTTGTTTGGGACGTCAAGTATCCATTGCGAAATATCAGGTAAATGTTTGCTGACTTTTAAACCCAAAGGGACCTGCGCAAGCATAACGACCACGGCTGCCAAGAGCAGGACAGTAGCCTCAGGAGAACGTGCCCGGAATGCTTTATAGGCAGCAGATGCAATATAAAATGCCAGCAAGGCAAACATGGTAGAACTCATAGGCATCTGCATATTGGTAAACATCCACATCATGGGACTGCCGTTCTGAGTACCCCAGCCAAAACCTGCTATACAGGTAATGACTAATCCCCCCAGGGCAAAGAAGCTATACTGCCACTTAGGAGCTTTGCGCTGGATCTTTGCTGTATGCATCATTACCAGTGACATTACTCCCAGGATAACTCCAAAGGGAGCCTGAACATATATCCATGGCAGGTAAAACTTATTTATGAAGTCTTCGGATAATATCTTATGGGGTATAAAAGCCCAAAGCACCCAGACCAGACCTCCAATCATTACAATGGCAAGTGGTAAATTCTTTTTCACTTATCCTCCTCTCTACTTCAATGGGAATACTTGGATAAAACCTGTGAGCTGCAATGAACTGAGGACTGCTCCGACAATAATACAACTCAGAATCAGGAATTTATAATAGTCCTGTGCTTTAAGTGTTCCCAAAAGCATAGGTTCTCTGTTTAAATATGCTGAAGCAGCATAAAGCTCTTCACCTATCAATGTATAGTCACAGGTTGTAATAAAGAAAGGTATCTGGGTAACAGCATCTGAACCTGCAATCTGGATTGCTCCGATGGCATTTCCGGTTTCAGTCATAAGCAAAGCTTCTGCGGCAAAGAATCCCAGGAAGAAGTTTGTGGCACACTTTTCTCTTATCATTATCCCGTTGACCCCGGCAACATATGCAAACTGAACCTGTGTTAAATAGAATACATTATTTTTATCATAAGAATCTGGTCTGCCTGCTTCGTAATGTGCTTCGCGCACAACTTCCTGTGCAACAGGCATGACAATATAATCGTAGCAGGGAACTATTAATCTGGTATCATACTCTGCTGCTTTTCTGGCAACCTGGCTGAGGATACCCAAAGATGCAATTATCGGGATATCAGATAATGTCCCGCTTCCCATGATATACAAAATAGGTCTTCCCATTTCCGTAGCTCTGCCGATTGCATTGTCTATTTCATGAATACCGGCAATGGGACGGATATAAAGATCATGACCTTTACGGGCTTTGCGGACAAAGAAGAACACCATGCTGCCAAAGATCAGAGAAGCAAATAAAGCCGTGCGCTTATTTTTATCGAACCAATTGGCAATTGGAGCATAGTAAGTATATTCTGCATCTTTCTCTTTTGGATAATCGCTTTCAATAAACATGCCTTTGCCATCAGTGCGAACCATATAAAAAGCAGCTCTGCGTTTATCTTTTTCCCTTGTATGTGCTATAAAACGCATCCTGGCTTTATCCGAAGTGATGTTGTTCGCTTTTTGCAAAGTTGGATTCTTCAACATTTCCAAAGTATTTTCTAAGCCTTCAATTTGAGGTTTTGTCCTTACCAGGACTTGTGCAGCATCGGAACTCCCTTCAGCAGCTTGAGCTGTGAGCACAGCTACCTGTGCTTTTAATTCCTTTAGCTTATCTTCTGTTTCCTTTAATTGATTGGCTGCATCTTTCTTGCCTTCTGAGGCATAAATACTTGTCCTGATGGTCTTTTTTGTTTTGGGATCAACCATCAGGTCTATATTAGCATCAATCAATACCAGACTGTTCTTTGCATCTTTGCTTTCCAGTTTCCGTTCAAAAGGTTTTTCTCCGCCAAAAGTTGTTAATTTCCCATCATCTACGATGTTAACAGCTTTAATCAGGCGATATAGAAGCGATTCATAAGGGATTGTGATTTCTACATTGCTATCATATGAAGACATTTTCTTTGCCTGATAAAACAATGGAGATGAGGGAGATTTCTGATAAACAACATTTTGAAGATTAAATAAATTGAATCCATTACTATAAATCTTACCCGGATTCAAGGATAGTATCTGATCACTCCAATCAAGTTTCTGCTCAAGCTGATAACCTTTTTCAATATCGGGGTCACACTTGATTTTCATGACAACTTTCAGACCGTCTTTAATATTATAATCCTGTGGTACTTTTAATGTGATAATATTATCAGGATAGAATTCGTTTATAGTTTTAAAGGGTTTGTCTTCTCCCTTTTTGTAAAAGTCAAAGTAGATATTACGGACTTTCTGTGTCTCTGATGCATTAAGCATGTAATTGATTTTCATCTTGTCATTTTTTGCATTGGTAAAGGAGACTTTTGCAATTAAAACTACCGGATTACTCCAGATTACAGCCAATCTGTCACCCTTATCATTGGGCTTATCTACTACTCTGAAGTTCGGTTTGGGGGGCAACTGACTGCTATTTGACATTGTTAATGCTTTGACACCGGAATATGAAGCCTGTCCAGATCCATCAATTAACACCAGGCAATACTTAGCATTAGTTATCTGTTCTACAGATAAACCCTGGGACAGAAGCTCATTTGCATCTAAAGTTGTATAATTAGAATAACCTGCATTACCGCCGGTAACCGGCATTGCCTGCAAACCGCCTAATTCGGGTAAGTTCTTCTTAATCTCCCATTCTTCAGGAGTTAATGAAGACGGAAGTATCATAATCTGGTACTGATAAATATCATCTTTATAAAGCGGATATTCCCATTCAAACTGCAGCATCTGCTTATCTTCGAGGTAGATTGCATAAAAGTCATTTGCCGGATCGGGGGCATTTTCTTCTGGTGAACCCGATACTATTGAAGTATGAGGATGAAATACACTCTTCTCATCAACAGCTATTATAGTGTAGTAATATTTCTCACCGGGTTTTAGCCCTGCTCTGATTGTCATTTGGTAAAGCTTAAGACCGGCATATGCAGTTGAATCCTGGCTATCAGCAGAGAAGCTTTTCTGAGTTTTGTAATAGTACTGATTCTTGTCCACGACAGCCAGCAGGTTAAAGTGCTTAGCCATTTTGGCTAAAAGGTTGATATCCCTGGGTGGTGTTCTGAAAATAGGGCTATCTTTATCCTGCTGCTTCTCCTTCTTAAGTTTGCCCGGAGATTTGATTTCAATGAATTCATCCATTGAGCTAT
This sequence comes from Cloacimonetes bacterium UBA6097, assembly GCA_002435865.1. Classification (GTDB taxonomy): domain Bacteria; phylum Cloacimonadota; class Cloacimonadia; order Cloacimonadales; family Cloacimonadaceae; genus UBA5614. The sequence continues at coordinate 416,423 of DIWV01000007.1, forward strand.
CATAATAATACATAGTTTCCGAAGCCACACCGGTTTTTACATTAACCGGTATTGAACTAAGGAAAAACATCTGTTTGGGGTCAACTCCACGATAAATGCGATATTCAATTATTCTGCGTTCTTTGGGAAGCGGAGTCCAGCTTAATACCAGACCTGACCCGTCATCTGCAGGAATATCATTTACCCTGAAGTTTTTTACAGTATACGCATCCTTATCTTCTACTGCAACAGCAACTGAAATTGAGACAATTGCAATAAAACCTAGAAGTAGAAGAAGAATTATCCGTTGTTGGGGTAACCTCATAAACGGTCTCCTGTATTTTATTTAACGTATTTTTTTCATCTGTTGACGCTGTTCAAAGAGGGGAGTGATTGTCAAATACTTTCTTTTTCTAATAGCTCAATCGAAGTGAGAGACTTATTTTTTTTGTACTTTTGCCCAAAGAATAGCTTCCCCGCCTTTGGGATCAATAAGTTTATTTTCAAATAAGGGGCCATAAGCATTTTTGTAAACATCGGGATGTCCGGGTGCCGAAACACGGTAAGAAATGATTTTGTACTCCCTGAATAATAATTGGTTAAGAATATCTTCAGTAATTGTCTGCGGCTCTGCTTTTGTAGCGGGTTGATTAAGATTATAACTGCCGATAATGAATCCTCCCGGTTTGAGTATTCTTCTAAGTTCATCACACATAATGGGTAAATCAGCTACGTGGTCTAAGGCATTGACTGTGTATATAACATCAAAAGTTTCATCAGGGACCGGTATCGATTGCTCAGTGCAGGTAAGGTAAATCATTCCATGTTTGAGATATTCCTTTGGAAAGCATGCTATGTATTGGTTTGCCAAAACATCTATTCCGATTCTCTGTTTTGCCTGCTTAGCCCATATCAGACTACCTCTGGGTCCACAACCAAAATCACCGACAATCTTATCTTTCAGAAAATCGTCATTGATCTCACCGGCAATGCCTAACATTAATTTAGCGTAATGGTCATTAATTAACTGATGACCTTCCTTATTATAACATTCTTTCCAGTATTTCAGTTCATGTGTGTGTTTAGTCAGGACTATATTATTATACACTCTTTTCATTTTTACCAGGATTTCTTTCATAACCAATTACTCCTCATATGATAAAAAACCTGAATAAAATGAATTATATTTTAAGCAACCTTTATTTTTGTACTGCTATTCAAAAAAAAGAGGCAGCCCATATGAGCGCCTCTTTAATATTACGTTTCTTTATAGTTTAATACATTCCGCCCATACCCGGATTTGGCATTGGAGCAGGAGCTTCAGGTTCTTTAATATCGGTAACAATGCATTCAGTAGTAAGCAGCAGGCTGGCTATTGATGATGCATTCTGGACAGCGCTGCGGACTACCTTGGCAGGGTCAATGATTCCGGCTTTGAACATATCTTCGTATTCTCCGGAAACAGCATTAAAACCAATATGGATGTCTTTATAAGTTTTGATTTTTTCCACTACAACAGCACCTTCCTGACCTGCATTGGCAGCTATCTGGTAAGTAGGTCTTTCCAAAGCTTTAATCAGGATTTCGAAAGCAACCTTTTCTTCAAAAGCAAGGTTCTTTGCAGTTTTAAGAGCTTTGGCAGCATGAATTAAAGTAACTCCGCCACCGGGAACGATTCCTTCTTCAACAGCAGCACGTGTAGCATGCAAAGCATCATCAACACGGGCTTTCTTTTCTTTCATTTCTGTCTCTGTAGCTGCTCCGATACGAATAACGGCAACTCCGCTGCTCAGTTTGGCAAGACGTTCCTGCAGCTTTTCCTTGTCATAATCAGAGGTGGTTTCTTTTATTTGTGCCTGGATTTGCTTGATTCTGCCCTGAATGTCTTTTTCTTCACCGGCACCTTCACGGATTGTGGTATTTTCTTTTTCTACCAGTACTTTCTTGGCACGACCGAGGTCAGACATTGTGCAGGAATCAAGTTTACGACCCATCTCTTCAGAAATCAGGGTAGCACCGGTAAGTACAGCAAGGTCTTCCAGCATAGCTTTTCTGCGGTCACCAAAACCGGGAGCTTTTACTGCGCAGACATTAAGGATACCGCGTAGTTTATTAACAACCAAAGTTGCCAATGCTTCGCCTTCAATATCTTCAGAAATTATCAGGAAAGGCTTGCCTGTTTGGGCAATTTCCTGCAATATGGGAAGCAGGTCTTTCATGACGCTGATTTTCTTATCGAACAGAAGAATGAAGGGATCTTCCAGTTCAGCAATCATCTTCTCACCATTTGTAACAAAATAAGGTGAAAGATATCCACGGTCGAACTGCATTCCTTCTACTTTTTCCAGACCAGTATCAATAGACTTGGCTTCTTCAATATTGATAATACCTTCTTTACCAACTGAATCCATCGCCTGGGCTATCAGTTTACCGATCTCGGGGTCGTTATTCGCTGATACTGTTGCAATCTGGGCAATTTCATCACTGTTTTTGATAGCTTTGCTGAATTTGTGAATTTCTTCTACAAGAATCTTGGTGCCTTTTTCCAGTCCGCGTTTTAAAAACATCGGATTTACACCGGCAGTGACGTGCTTAAGCCCTTCTTCTATGATTGCCTGGGCAAGAATTGTAGCGGTTGTTGTACCATCACCGGCAATATCGTGTGTCTTTTCTGCCACTTCTTTGCAAAGCTGGGCTCCCATGTTTTCATAAGGGTCTTCCAGTTCGATTTCTTTGGCAATTGTAACACCGTCATTGGTGATAACAGGTGAACCGTATTTCTTGTCCAAGACAACGTTTCTGCCCCTGGCGCCGATTGTAACCTTTACGGCATCAGCCAGTTTGTCCACGCCTTTCTTTAAAGATGTGCGTGCTTCATGTGAAAATTGAATTTGTTTAGCCATAGTAGTAATCCTCCCTATGCTATTAGTTTTTTATTTGCTTTATTATTTTTAGCAGTCATACTTGACGAGTGCTAATGTTATCAGCACGTTTTTTTTGTCAAGTAATAATTGCAGCTTTTTTTAATTCCGGAATTATCTTGTTCTTTCAAAGCAGGGAAGATATTAACAAACCCGACATTTCCCCAATAATCAGCATTAATTTTTAAAATATGCAAGACAGTTATCGACAGCCTTTTTCATTAGTTCGTCAAAATTATGGAACATCTTGGGCACAATTATACCCGGCAGGACTTTAGCTGCTTTGCCTGTGAGTAACTTGCTGATGTGATTAATAGCGTTCTTGCCGCCCATTCCTTCAAACGGGAATCCCATGGTAGTAAAAGGCAGGACTTTTTTTCCGTTAAAGTTTGGCATCATCTGCACAGCTTTATAAAGAACAGTAGAAGGTCCGAAAGCCCATACAGGTCCGCCCAAGCAAAGAGCATCAAATTCAGAAATATCAGGCAGGTTGACTATTTCAAAATTCATCGGTTGCCTGATAGAACCGCCTTTGACCGGTACATTGGTTTTCAAATCGAACAGGGAGACTTCATGACCATTCCCGGTAAGTTTGGTTTCCATAAGTTTTGCCAGTTTTGCTGTTTGTCCTGTTTGTGAGTGATAAATAATTGCTATGTTCATTTTAATCTCCAAAATAGTATTTACGGGTAAAAGTATATTTATCTGCTTATTTGTCAAGATAATATGCTTGCCAGGAAAAACCATTGACAGTAATAATCAATGCTATTTGTATGGGTTATATGTTGTAGGTACAGGCGTCCCCGCCTGTACGAAAGTTGACATGCGAGACGCACGTCACTACAAAATCAATCCTTTCATCTCATAATTTAGCACTCAATAGCCATAATACATCTGTTGTGTATTTTCAGCATATTTACAGCATAGTTTCTGTATCCAGGTATACAGAAAGTATACAGAAACTATACTGCAACTATACTGCAACTATACTGAAGATAATAGGAAAAAAGCAGGTAAGATGAGAGCATGGTCAACTGGAAATCAATTGAAAAAGAAACAGTATAAATTGGAACGGAAAGGGCAATATATACAGTGTACTTTGCAAAACAAAGCTCTGGCTTAGCAGTATGTAACAGGCTATACAATAGATATTTAAAACACTAAAAGTGATTTTTGCCGCTCATAATATTGATATAATATATTAAATTTACATATAGATTTGATATAGAAACATCTTAAGGGGAGATAATGAGAGAGAAAATTAAGCAAAAGCTGGTGGAAGTGTTTTCAGAATTTGAGGAAATCTTAGGTTTTTTTGAGGGCGGTTCAGCCGCTTTTGACAGGGCTGATGAATGGTCTGACCTGGATTTGCAGTTAGTGGTTAAAGATGATTTTGCAGAGCAGGCAGTACCTCTTTTGGAGGATACTCTTGAATCAATTGCACCTATAGAAGACAAATTTATCCTGCCTAAACCTACCTGGCACGGGCATTGGCAGGGATTTTACAGATTGGAAAGCCTGTCGCCTTATCTGGTAATAGATTTTCTTATTATGAAAGAGAGCAGTCCAAGTTACTTTACGGAGACTGAGCTGCATGGAATCCCGAAAATCTTTTTTGATAAAACCGGCAGGATCGGCAGGGAGCATATCGACCAGGAGGAACTGCAGCAAGTTATACCAAACAGAGTCAAACGCATCGTAGGTATCAGCAAGATGTTTTATAATATCGTTGATAAAGAAATTAAAAGAAACAGGATTATTGATGCAGTTGACCTTTATTACAACCTGATTCTGCGCTCATACGTTGAATTGCTCAGGATTAAATATGACCCAGCCCGGTGGTCATTCGGCTGCCGGTATCTGGGCTTTGACCTGCCTGTCGATATCTACAATGAAATACAAAACCTCTTTTATATACAGAACACAGAGGATTTGCAGAAGAAGAACGACATAGTTATGAAGCGTATCAACAAATTGTTGAGAGAAAACCTAACATACAATCTTTGCAAACAAATGGAGGAATTATCATGAAGCATTTTAGGAATCTATTATTCATCAGTTTAATGGCAGTCCTTTTATTTCCGGGATTATGCTTTGCATTACCGGATGACAACACAGGTATAGTAATTCCACCGATTTCTCAGGGGTGGAGATTATCCCAGACTGTTACAGAGCAATATGTAAATAACGACTGGGTAAATAACCAGCGGAAAATCTATTGTTATAACCAGATTTACCACACTAATATCGATAGTATATGCACCCAAAGCTATAATTTCCAGACAAATTCATGGTACACAACTATGGTGAGGGCTTTTCAATATGACGCAACACATCAGTATATAACGGACTGCAGCATTAAAATGCTGTTACTGAGAGATACTTTTCCCTATTGGAAAATCCAGTTTACTTATGATGTGGACCATAAATTAATCAAGATTACAGATAAAGTCTTTAATCCTGATATGGATTACAGGTTTTGGGAAGATGTGAAAAGAACATATTTTACCTATTCCAATAATACTATCTCACAGATAATGTGTTGGGATGCTACCCTGAATATTCACCCGCACATATATGTAAAGACTGATTTGGAAGCGGACTACCTCGGCAGGATAATTACAGAAACCACTCAAACAGCGCTTGATTCACTTACCTGGAGTAATCATAAAAAGATTATGAACTCATACTATGTGAATGATAATTCAACAGGGGCAATTATAATTGATAGAATCGCCAGGGAATTACCTTTAAACTATGCCATGGGTGATACTTTTGAACATGGGATGTACACAGAGAACATTACCCAAACCTGGTGGGATAACAGCTGGCAAAACACTTACAGGGATTCCTATACTTATACAACAGATATTCCAACATATCCCGATTTAGAACACAATACACGCAGTATAAACAGTCACTCCAGAGAAGAATGGCTCTATGGCGGCGGCTGGGCTAACCTGGAAAATCATTTGTTTAGCTTTTGCCCGAATGGTAACTTAAACCAGATATTATTCCTGAGTTGGGATATGCTGGATAGCCAATGGCTCTATGTGGAACGGACAAGCTGCTGCTGGGAAGATCTTACAGCAAATGAGGATAATGTAAGTCCTGCTATATCAGATATTAATTTATCCGTGTATCCCAATCCATTCAATGAAAATTTTAACATTGCTGTCAGAAGTAAGTCGCCTACTCCAATCAAAGTCAGGTTATACAACGTAAGGGGACAAGCTGTTTATGAAACCCGGATGCTGCCCAATACGAATCTTGCTTTAAACAGCAAAACCTTTTCTGATAAAATGAATAGTTCCGGAATATATTTCCTGAAAGTATCTCAGGGAACCAAGAGTAAATGCAGTAAGATTATAAGGCTAAAATGATAAAATGAGGTTAAGGAAATGAAGATGTCCACATCGGCACAGAGATTAAAACACATCGTGAAGAACAGACTGAATTTGCAATACTTATTACTGATTATTCTGATTACTGCTTGCTCAACAGGTTTTCTGCCTGCTCAGGATATGAAGGTGGAGCTTACTTCTGCAGAAAAAACTCAGGTGATTGATTCACTGGCAAAAAACATGAAAGACAAATATGTATTTGAGGATATTGGAGCTAAAATTTCCAAGTTCCTGGAAAATAATTTAAAGAAGGGCTTGTATAATAAGATAACAAGTCCTATTGATTTTGCAGAACAGCTTACAAAAGATATCAGGTCTTTCAATGATGATAAGCATCTCAGGGTAACTTATAATCCGAAACAGATAAAACAGAACGCACTGGCTGCCCAAGATGACAAAGATGCCCAAAAAGCTATTGAGAGAATGCAGAGAATGGATAATTACGGCTTTAAAGAGATTAAAATCATGCCCGGAAATATAGGATATCTGAAATTCAATGGTTTTAACGGTACAGAGGAAGGCTTTAAGACAGCCATTGGAGCCATGGCATTTGTATCCCATTGTGATGCCCTGATTTTTGATATCAGAGATAATGGCGGTGGTGACCCTGCAATGGTTCAGCTATTGCTGTCTTACCTTTATAATGAAGGTGAAGAAGTTCACTTCAATGATTTCTTTGTTCGCAAGGGTAACAATACCCAGCAGTATTGGGCAATGCCCTACTGTCCAGGAACGCGGATGCCTGATTTGGATGTGTATGTTTTGACGAGTAAGTATACTTTTTCATGTGCCGAAGAATTTGCATATGACCTTAAGAATTTAGAGCGCGGTACAATTGTCGGTGATATAACCGGAGGTGGGGCACATCCGGTGAGTTCCTATAATCTGAATGAAAATTTTACTTCAATAATTCCCTTTGGAAGAGCCATAAACCCAATCTCCAAAACCAATTGGGAAGGTACTGGGGTTCAGCCGGATGTAGTTATCAGCAGTGCAGAAGCTTTGGATAAAGCATATCAGCTGGCTTTGGAAAAGCGCATGGCAAAAGAAACTGATGAAAAGTATAAGGCATATTACCAATGGGCGATAGATGGACTCAAAGCAAAATCCAATCCTGCAGTTCTAAGCGAAGAACTTATGAAAACCTACGCCGGCGTCTATGGTGTAAGGACAATAACCTATGAAAAAGGTGAGCTTTATTACCAGAGAGAAGGTCGGGATAAATTCAGAATGATACCAATAACTGATAATTATTTCTGGTTTAAGGAAGTGGACTACTTCCGACTGAAAGTAATTGTGCAGGATGGTAAAGCTGTTAAGCTTGAAGGTCATTATGAAGACGGTAGAGTAGATTTTAATGACAGAATGAAATAAATAATCTCTCCTGAAGAGAAAATCCCTGGGCGTTGCGGCTTTGTCTGCAGCGCCTTTCTGTTTGTGGTTTTCAAATAATCAGATAGTTATTCTTTTGCTTACATTGTAAACTGATGGAAGTGTGCTGTCGGTCTTCTCTGAATCGTTATCCTTAAAAAGGGACTTTTAATATCAGAATTGCGAAGCCTTGTATTGTAGGGAATATCTTAAGTCACACTATCGTTGAGGTACTTAATCAAATAATTTACTTGACGTTTTTATCTGAAAAGAGCTTTCGTTACCGTAAAACAATTACGGATTTTATTCTCTAACATAGGGGGATGAGATGAAAAAGCCAACAATTATATTCTTTGTGGCTTGTTTAATAGTATTATTAGTCTCCGGTTGTGCTACAGTTCCAACAAGGCAAATACCCCGTCCCTGGAATCGAGTATCTTCACAAAACATCGGAGCACCCAGTTCTTCATTTATGATTAAAGTTAACGGTGAAAACAACATATTAATTGGAAAAGATGACCTGACTAACGAAGAAATAATGAAAGTTTGCAAAACATTAATTGAGCGAAGAGGGTATAAAGTCCAATCTGAGAATTATCAATATAATATGATAATCAACTATCGAACTTTTAGAAGTGATAAATCAGTGTCTTTATCAATGAACAAATATCAAAGTTACAACAGATTAGGATTAATGTCATCATCAACATCTGGTCTTGGAGTAAGTTTGGCTCAAGTAATCAGTTTGTCATCATCTTATAGTTCTGCATCAAAAGTCAATGTCACAACACAAGTTGAAATGTATAATCATACTGTAGGGATTGATGTTGTGGATACCAATAATTCGTTAATTTGGAAAGGTGATGTTAATTGGGAAAGTCCTGATATAGATATAACTAATTATATCTTTACCGCTTTTCAAACAGTTTTTTCTTCTCTTCCAACTGATAACGAAACACTTCCAAAGGTTCGTAAATTTAAAGAATCAAGTTTTAAAAATTTCATTAATGTGTTTTTAAAACGAAAGCTATTTTATTGCCCTGCTGTCCCTTATTACATAGGTTTTCAAACAGCACGAGATAGTAACACAGGCTTATACTCCATTATCGCTGGTTTTAAGAATAAGTTCGCAACATTTGCATATATAGACCTGTTGCAAACTGCTGAATATGCTATTCCTGATGTAAAGGATGCAGAATGGGAAAACCCTATTAATCCAAACATTTGGAGAAAAGTGATGCTTGGTGGAAAATACTATATTGGCGATGATAAGAAACAGTATAATGTAATTATACGCCTTACCGGAACATCAAATGGATATCGTATTAAGGATTGTGGAGTTGTTTCCGACCAAGATTATCATCAGTTTCAAAGTAGACTAGCGAAATGGAAAAATATTTTGAATAATTATTATGATTTCTACGATGATTAAATAACAGGTCATTATTGATTTTACTCTTACCTAAAGGTGGATGAGATGAAGAAGTTTATTTTTATTCTGATGGTAATATCTCTTTTAAACGCAATTCTCTACTCACAACTATTTAAAAACACTTTCAACATAACTAATGATAGTGCTTCAATAGGTGGCTCAACAGATAAGCGACAGAGACTTATTGCAACTGATTTATTCATTTCAGAGTATGTAGAGGGATCATCTCATCAACAAGCTATTGAGATATTTAATGGAACTGGAACTGCTATAGATCTTTCAACCGTATCATTAAAAATACAACTAAATGGTGTCGGAGATTTTGGTAACGAGCTGAGTTTAAGCGGAACATTAGACAATGAAGATGTTTATGTCATAGTCAATTCTTACACTGGTGGAGCAAATTTGACAAATGAGCCTTATGTTGATATGGCAACTACTAGTCCTGTGCTTACTTTTAATGGTAATGATGTTGTGGGCTTATTTAGGAGCGGTTTATTGATTGATGTTGTGGGCATAGTTGACCTTGTGAATAACTGGGGAACAGATATAACTTTGGTGAGGGATTACAACATTGTAAGCCCTGTCACAAATTTCACGTTTGATGACTGGACGCAATATCCTATAGATACTTTTGCTTACTTGGGTTCACACTATTTTGTTTTTGGTTATGCCAATTTCACTGATATCAGTGCAAATTTGACTGGAGTTGATATGAGTTCAGCTGCCTGGGGCGATTATGATAATGACGGTGATTTGGATATAATTCTTGGTGGTTTCACGGGAAGTAATTCTTTGTATATCTCTAAAATATACAGAAACGATGGAAATAACACTTTTATAAATATCAATGCTAACTTATTGGGCATAGCACGTGGTGCAGTAATTTGGGGTGATTACGATAATGATGGAGATTTGGATGTTTTGTTAAATGGTCATCAAAATTCGAGTCCTTATTATCTATCCAAAATCTATCGTAATGATGGCTTTGACACTTTTACAGATATTAATGCAAATTTGCTTAATGCTGATTATAGCACAGCAGCATGGGGTGACTACGACAATGATGGTGACTTGGATATACTGTTAACAGGTGCTGTTGGACTTCCCCCATATCAAACTAAAATATACCGAAATAATGGTAATAGCACTTTTACTGAAATTAATACTAATTTGACTGGAGTTGCTAGAGGCTCAACAGCTTGGGGGGATTATGATAATGACGGTGATTTGGATATACTGCTAACAGGACTTACAGGAACTAATTCCGATACTGCAAAAGTATATCGTAATGATGGCTATGGTACGTTTATAGATATCAATGCTAATTTGATTGGTGTTAGTTATAGCTCAGCAGTATGGGGTGATTATGACAATGATGGTGATTTGGATATTCTTTTAACTGGAGCTTCATCCACAAGTACCTATCGAATCTCTAAAGTCTATCGCAATGATAGTGGTACTTTTACAGATATTAATGCTAATCTATCAGGGACTAATATTGGTTCTGCTGCCTGGGGAGATTATAACAATGATGGTAACTTGGATATACTGTTAACTGGCAATGCAAGCTATGGTACTGAAACAAAAATATATCGAAATAATGGTAATAGCACTTTTCGCGAGATTGACTCAGGCTTATCAAATTTACATAGTAGCTCTGCGTCATGGGGTGATTATGACAATGATGGTGATTTAGATATTTTAATAGTAGGTAGTCCAGAAGATCTATCCCCGCCAGTTTCCAAAGTATTTCGCAATGACTACGATATAGCCAATTCTCCACCTCTAAGTCCTACAAACCTTCATAATACTATTGAAAGCGTCTATGTAACATTCACTTGGGATAGCTCATTGGATGACAACACGCCAGTTTCTGGATTGAACTACAATTTGAGAATAGGAACAACTCCAGGAGGATGCGAGATTTCATCACCAATGTCTAACGCTTCAGGTCATAGATTTATACCACAAAAAGGCTATGCTAATGGGAATTGCAGTTGGAGAATACTTCATTCTAGTTTACCTAATAATATTTATTGGAGTGTGCAAGCAATTGATGGAGCTTTTGCAGGTTCACAATGGGCAACAGAAGCATTCATTACTACAGCAACACATATTGACAATAATGAACAGGTAACTCCAATTTCGGGAATAGAAGGCTTAAACTGCATTGAAAAAGTATTTCCCAATCCCTTTAATCTATCTGTCCAGATTACTTATCATCTCAAGAAATCAGGTGATGTATCTTTATCAGTTTATAATAATAAAGGCCAGTTTATTAAAGAGCTTGTGAATGAATCAAAGTTAGCAGGATATTATCAAATCCACTGGGACGGGAGAGACATCAATAACAGAGAATGTTCTAATGGATTATATTTCGTTAAGATGTTTACCAGTAAATTGGTTTCAGCAAAGAAAATAGTATTGGTTAAATAAAGAGTTATTTCAAGTTACAATCGCAATTCCATAGAAAAGGACAGACTAACCCTAAAATGAACTAGTTTTGTAAACTTGATGGGATGAAAGAAATTTACATTGACAATTAGATGAAATATTGCCACTATGTCACCTGAATTCGTCCATATGCAGCTATAATTATTTACAAAAAGAGATAAATTTATGTTGGAAAGAATCAATTCACCCGTTACACAAGTAGAAGAAGTTGAGTTTGACAGAGCTCTCAGGCCAAAAACTCTGCAGGAATTTGTTGGGCAGCAGCATATCAAACAACTTCTGGAGATATCCATTCAGGCTGCTAAACAAAGAAATGAATCGCTGGATCATGTGCTTTTTTACGGACCTCCGGGACTGGGTAAGACTACTTTAGCAAGCATAATCTCCAGGGAATTAAACGTAGAGATAACAGTCAGCAGTGGTCCTGTATTGGAGAAACCTACTGACCTGGCAGGCATTTTAACCAATCTGCAAAAGCATGAGGTGTTGTTTATTGATGAGATACACCGCATGAGTCATGTGATTGAAGAATATATTTATCCGGCAATGGAAGATTTTAGCCTGGAGATAATCCTTGATAGCGGACCCAGTGCAAGGACATTAAAGATAGATTTAGAGCCGTTTACATTAATCGGAGCAACCACCAGGGCAGGTCTTTTGACCCCGCCGCTCAGGGATAGATTTGGCATTGTTTTAAGATTAGACTATTATGATACGGAATCTATTGAAAAAATCATCAGGCGCAGTTCCGGAATTCTGAATATGCCGATTGAGCCTGCCGGAGTAAAAGAACTGGCGTTAAGAAGCCGTGGAACTCCACGTATTGCTAATAGATTATTACGCAGGGTGCGTGACTATGCCCAGATAAAAGGCGATGGCATTATCACAGGTGAGATTGCCAGACTGGCGTTGGAAATGCTGCAGGTAGACCATGCCGGATTGGATGAAATGGATAAACGGATTCTGCATACAATAATAGGAAACTACAGGGGAGGACCTGTCGGGATTAAAACCCTGGCAGCAGCTATTGGTGAAGACCCGGGAACAATAGAAGAAATATTTGAACCTTATCTTGTCCAGCAGGGCTTTCTGGAAAGAACCATGCAGGGGCGGAAGGTTACATTCAAAGGTTATAAACATTTGGGTGTGAAAACTACTGATGAGCAGGTAAGCCTGTTTGATTTTCCTCAGGAATAATCCTGCACATGACTAAAAGCCACGTAATCAGCGGTATCCGCTGGACACTCATCACATCTGTAATCAGGCGTTCCATTACCCTGATTCTATTTTATTTCATTGCAAAATGGCTTTCCAAAGAAGATCTGGGGATATACAGGGAATATTGCCTGATTTTGGGATTATTTACAGTAGTTAGCAGCCTTAGTTTTGACTTCCATTATATTATTGAGCAAAGACAATCTCATACAGGCCTGATAGCATTGTGGCAGATAACAGCTATTGCTTCAGTTACAGGTTTTATCGTATTAAACCTAAGTTCGGGACGGCTGGGGACTTTGTATGATAGCAAACTCCTGGGTAATCTACTTCATTTTACTTCCATTTTTATAATAGTAGAAATAATCAGAAGAACGGTTCGTTCGATGGCTATAAAGTACATGCAATTCAGAGAACTTGCATTAGCTGAAACGTATAATGTCATATTTTATTCTGCTGTAACATTGGCAGCTCTGTATCTTTATCGTTCTATCTGGGTGTATGTCATAGTTTTTTACCTGGGTAATGCATTGGAAACCATTTATCTCTGGAATCTGAACAGAGGCAAAATAAGTAAAGCTCTGGGCAGGATTTTTCGGCAGAGAAAGCTATTGTGTCTTTCGCTGAGGCATTACCGCAGTTTTCTTACTCAAGCCACGCTGGTATCGGTAATAAATCAGTTTTCAGGCAATGCTCCGATTTTAATCTTAGGTATGATAATCGAACCAGTTTATATGGGTATTTACTTTTTTGCTTCTCAATTAATCGGGGTGCCGATAGGAATGTTTACCAATGCAATTAATCAGGTGTTTTTCCCTGTTTTTGCCGGTAAAAAAGACGGTGATATCGGAAGCATGGTCAGTCGTTACATCCGGTTGATAAGTTATGTGGGTATACCGCTTCTGATGTTGTTCAGCTTTATTGCAATGTATGCAGTGAACCTGCTGTTTGGCAGTAAATGGGGCGACGCGATTCCACTCATACCAACAATGGTGATTTTATATGGTGCAGGTTTGTATGTAACTCCCATCAGTGGAATCCCTTTTATTAAAAGAAAACCAGGCTGGGAATTAATCTGGAATACAATTGCTTTGATTATTAAGGCAGGTGCAATGCTCATTGGCTTGCAGACATCATTCATTACGGCAATCTGGGCTTATGCAGTTTCTGGTGCAGTAATGAGCTTTGTTTTTTACTTTATGTCCATGTATTTAATTAAAGTAAATCTTGGGCATACCTTAAGAAAACTACTTTTAAGTTTTGTTCCATTCTTAATCTATGGCCTATTCTTAAAATTAATCTATCATCTTTCAACGATGTATGCAATTTTATCTGCAGTACTGGGTTGTCTGATTTTGCTGATTGTGATTGATGTGTGTAATAAAGGTAATTTACGACAGGATTTGAAAACGATTTTATCTTAAAAGAATGGAATCAACTGTCCAGATAGCCTGGAAGAAAATCTATAAACCTCTTAACTTCTATCTTAACTTCATCGTAATGGAGCTTTATCAGTTCCTTGTTTTCCAGTTTTGCTGCATCATTCAAAGCAGTGGACGTTAAGTAAATTCCTGCCAGAGCCAGATTACCGGATACTCCTTTAATTGAATGTGAAATCCTTTCAATTGCTTCAAAATCATCATTTGAGATATGTTGGTCCAGAACCTGCCAATCAAGTTCCTTCATTTCTGTAAATTCCTTTAGTAATTCTTTTAACAAATCCTTATCAAAGACCCGGTTCATAGCTTCAGTTTCATTGATTATCTGATATGGCATTCTCTTCTCCATCTACTTATCTTTGTCAGCTTTCGCAGTAATTCCGTAAATAATAAAAACCCGAAGTAGCAATTAATTTATTTATTAATGTTTGGATAAATTGTCAAGTAAAATGAGATATTTCTAATCCAGGGTAAGATTTTCCCAAGCACCCAATTAAAGTAATTCCTTTTTTCTTGACAAAAACAAGCTTTATAAAATCATGATAAACAGGACAAAATTGTTAAGTTATAAATATTATAGTAAGTTAAAACGATATTTGAATAAAATTCATAATGTCTGATGCGCTATATAATGTGTTATAGAATAAGGAGTTAAAATGGCAGTACCAAAAAAGAAAACATCAAAAGCACGTCGTGATAAAAGAAGAACTCATGATGTAGCCAAAATGCCTGCAATTTCCATATGCAGCCACTGCGGTGAACCTACCCGCCCGCATCATGTCTGCGAGAAATGCGGCTATTATGACGGAAAGTTAGTAAAAGCCAAAAAGGAATAATGTGCGCATAGCGGTCGATGCTTTTGGCAGTGATAATGCTCCTTATCCTGAAGTTGAAGGGGCAATCCAAGCCATTAAAGAAGACCTTTGTCAACAAGTCATTTTAGTCGGTGATGAAGATATACTTAAAACAGAATTGAGTAAATATATTTATCCTGCTGACAGAATCCTGGTAGTAAATGCTCCGGACAGGATTGGTATGGAAGATAGCGCTTCCTCATCAGTTCGGA
The DNA here is from genome assembly GCA_002435865.1 of Cloacimonetes bacterium UBA6097. Classification (GTDB taxonomy): domain Bacteria; phylum Cloacimonadota; class Cloacimonadia; order Cloacimonadales; family Cloacimonadaceae; genus UBA5614. The sequence continues at coordinate 431,707 of DIWV01000007.1, forward strand.
GTAAACCAAATTCTTCCATGGTTCGTGCCATAGATATTCATCATAAAGGTGAGGCTGATGCAGTTGTAAGTGCCGGTAATACCGGCGCTGTGATGGCTGCTTCTCTTTTTGTTTATGGCAGAATAAAGAACGTAATGAGACCTGCAATTGCAATGTCGTTTCCAACCCAGAAGAATCCTGAAATCATACTGGACATTGGCGCTAATGTCGATAGCACCTCTGAGCACTTGTTACAGTTTGCCCGATTAGGCAGTCTATATGCAGAATTTCTTCTTAAAGAAAAGAATCCCCGCGTTTCTCTGCTCAATATTGGCGAAGAAAGTGCAAAAGGTAATCAGCTGGTTAAAGAAGTTTACCAGATGCTAACCGATGCAAAAGACATTAATTTCATCGGTAATATCGAAGGCAAAGATGTCCTGAAAGGTATAACTGATGTTATTGTATGTGACGGTTTTGTGGGGAATGTGATGCTAAAAACAATTGAAGGCGCTGCGATTTCAATATTTGAACTGTTAAAAGAACAAATCAACAAAGATTGGATTGCCAAACTGGGAGCCATGTTATCGTATCCGGTATTTTCTTATATGAAGAAAAAACTGGACCATACCGAATATGGCGGAGCAATGCTAATCGGATTAAATGGATTGACAATAATTTCACATGGACGTTCAAATGCTAAAGCAATGAAAAATGCGATTAAGTTTGCAGTTAGGTCTGCCCAGAGTGGTTTTGTTGCCCATGCCCAGAAATACTTTGAACAAGCGGGAGCTTAAATGAATAAATATTACGCAAAGTTCACAGCCTTTGGGAGTGCCACTCCCAAGAAGATACTGAATAATTTTGACCTTGAAAAAATAGTGGAAACCAGCGATGAATGGATAAGATCAAGAACCGGCATGTTTGAAAGGCATATCGCTTCCGAAGACGAAGCAGCCAGTGATCTTGCTTATCCTGCTGCCAAGATGGCTATTGAATCTTCTCCTGTGAAATATCGCGAGATAGATATGATAATTGTTGCCACCATCTCCGGCGACCATGCATTTCCTTCAACCTCATGCCTTGTGCAGAGAAAACTCGGCTTAAAGAATATCCCCGCAATGGATGTTTCTGCCGGCTGCACAGGTTTTATCTATGCTGTAGATCTTGCCAGGCAATATATAGAAAATGGCAATTATAAAAATATTCTGGTAATAGGAGTAGAAATCCTGACCAAAATCACAAACTGGAAAGACAGAAACACATGTGTTTTGTTTGGTGACGGAGCCGGTGCTGCTGTTATATCCAGAGCAGAACCATCCGATATTTCCAAAATCATTGACGCTAAACTTTGGGCGGATGGATCCCAGAGTGAATTCTTGGTGCAGCCTGCAGGAGGTTCCCGCATGCCTGCTTCACAAAAAACAATTGATGAAAATCTCCACACCTTATATATGGAAGGCAATAAGGTTTACAAACTGGCAGTCAGAGCCATGAGCTCTGCTGTGGATGAAATAATCAGAGGTAATAATCTTACTGCAAATGATGTGGACTGGATTATTCCGCATCAGGCAAACCTGAGAATTATTGAAGGTGTTGCCGATAAGTTAAAAGTGCCGATGAGTAAAGTAATCGTTAATATTGAAAAATATGCCAATATGTCATCAGCTACCGTTCCAGTTGCTTTTGATGAAGCAGTCAGAGCGAAGAAAATCCGCAGGGGAGATATCACAGTGATGGTGGCTTTCGGAGCGGGTATGACATGGGGCAGTGTTTTAGCGAGGTATTAACATTATGATTAAAACCGCATTTGTATTTCCCGGACAAGGAGCTCAGTATATTGGCATGGCAATGGACTATATCGAAAAGCATCATGAAGTAAAAGAAATTCTGCATAACTTTGATATAGAACATAATACAGATTTATATAATATAATGAAAAACGGTCCGGAAGAAGCTCTTAAGGATACCCGTTATACGCAACCAGCTATATTATTTCACTCTGTTGCATCTTTTTATGCTTTACAACATGATATGTCCATCGAACCTTCATTTGTTGCAGGGCACTCATTAGGAGAATTCACAGCTTTGGTGGCAAATGGAGTTTTATCATTATCAGATGCCATGCATATAGTACACAAGCGTGGTGAATATATGATTAAAGCTAATGCCGGAGTTCCTTTTGCTATGTCAGCAATAATAGGATTGTCTTCACAGGAAGTGAAAGATCTCTGCACAGAAGCCGAAAAAGCCGGACTAGTCAGAGCTGTTAATTTTAACACTCCGATCCAGACAGTTATTTCAGGTACTCAGGCAGGAGTTGAAGCTGCAGGTGAACTTGCCAAAGCCAAAGGAGCCAAGAGAGTTTTGCCATTGTTAGTAGGAGGTCCTTTTCATACTCCTCTGATAGAAAAAGCCAGTGAATGGCTCAAAGATGAAATGCTAAAAGCTACTTTTAATAATGCTGAAATTCCTGTTGTATCAAATGTTGATGCCTTACCTGAAAAAGATGGTATTAAAATTAGAGAAAAACTGGTTAAGCAAATAATTTCGCCTGTACGCTGGGTAGAATGTATTGAGTATATGGCAAGTCAGGGTGTAAAAAGGTTTATTGAATTCGGACCACAAAAAGTACTGAGTGGAATGATAAAGAATATTGACAAGGACGCAGAAGTTTTGAATGTTGATAAAGCTGAAGATGTTGCAGTTGTGAAAGCAGTTATCGTGTCAAATCCCTAAAAAAGAGACATATTTATGAATAGAATAAAAGATAGAATTGCAGTTATTACAGGATCTGCCCGTGGAATAGGCTTCAGCATAGCTGAAAGTTTTGCTGCAGAAGGTGCAACTGTAATAATCCTTGATTTGTTTAAGGAAGCTGTTGATGAAGCTGTAGCTAAACTAATTTCCCAGGGCTACAAAGCAGATGGTTTTACGGGTAATGTCACAAAACCTGATGATATGGAAGCAGTTTTCAATGCTGTTGTTGAAAAGCATAAAACAGTCGATATTCTTGTTAATAATGCGGGAATCACTAAAGATAATTTAATTCTCCGCATGAAAGAAGAAGAGTGGGATGCAGTTATTGCTGTTAATTTAAAAGGTACCTTCATATGCACTCAGAAAGCCTTTAAGATTATGATGAAACAGAGGTCCGGATCAATAATTAATATAGCTTCAGTTATAGGTTTAATGGGTAATGCGGGACAAGCTAATTACGCAGCGACAAAAGGTGGTTTGATTGCTTTTACTAAGTCCTGTGCTAAAGAATTTGCTTCCCGTAATGTCAGGGTAAATGCTGTTGCGCCCGGTTTTATTCAGACAGAAATGACATCAAGTTTACCTGCAGAAGTTGTTGAAAGTTATGCCAAAGCAATTCCGCTTGGTAAGATGGGACTACCAGAAGACGTAGCAAAACTATGTTTGTTCTTTGCTGCTGACGATAGCACGTATATCACAGGTCAGACTCTTGCTGTCGATGGCGGATTAACAATGTATTGATGGGATTGTAAACAACCCTGATATAGATAAAAAAAGCCCTAAATAATATAGGAGGAATCATGGATATTGAATCCAAAGTAAAACAAATCGTAATGGACAAGTTGGGTGTTGATGAAGCTCAGGTAACACCCGAAGCCAACTTTATCGAAGACCTTAGAGCTGATTCACTCGATACAGTTGAACTGGTAATGGCTTTTGAAGAAGAATTCGAAATTGAAATTCCTGATGAAGATCAGGAAAAAATCACTACTGTCAGTGGTGCAATCGAATACTTGAAAAGCAAGGTAAAATAGCTAAAACTCAAAATCAGAAATAAGTAAAGACCGGGATAGGTAAACAGAGCTGTTGGTTTAATGAATCCCCGGCTTTTAGCGCAGGATAACATCCTTCGTTAAAGGCTCATGGGATATATCTTTGACAAAACTGCAATGATAACCGAGCCCGGTCTTTGCATGAAAATGTTCTGATGATTTTAGCTGCATCTGATATTCTACAACTTATATTAAAGAGGATTATGCTATGAAAAGAAGAGTAGTCATAACCGGTTTGGGAGCAATAACTCCTGTCGGCCATAATATCAGGGAAACCTGGGATAACCTGTTAAAAGGAGTCTCAGGATTTGATATGATTACCCACTTTGATGCAAGTAATTTTAGCACTAAATTTGCTGCAGAAGTAAAGAATTTCAATAGTGAAGAACATTTTGACACTAAAGAAGCTCGAAAATTAGACCTTTATTCACAATTTGCGCTTGTAGCTGCCAGAGAAGCAGTAGCTGATTCAGGCATATGTAATACAACGTTAGATCCCGACAGAGTAGGAGTAATCACAGGAGCTGGTATTGGAGGGATTCTAACTCTTGAAGAAGAGATCGGCAAGTTTATTGCTGCCGGACCAAGGCGTATCAGTCCTTTCTTCATCCCCAAAATGATATCTAATATTGCTGCTGCACATATAGCAATTGAACATGGCTTCAAGGGTATTAATTTTAACATTACCAGCGCATGCGCCAGTGCTAACCATGCACTTGGAACTGCCTTCCGTTCAATACAATACGGGGACGCAGACATTGTTATCTCCGGTGGTACTGAAGCTGCAGTGACTCCTGTTTCTGTAGCCGGCTTTGGAGCTCTTAGAGCCATAAGTACAAGAAATGATGATCCCAAGACATCTTCCAGACCTTTTGATGCCGAACGGGATGGTTTCGTTATGTCTGAAGGTGCAGCAATATTGGTTTTGGAAGAACTTGAACATGCCAAAGCCAGAGGTGCCAGGATATATGCTGAGATGGTCGGTTATGGTGCTACAGATGATGCTTATCATATTACTGCTCCTTTGGAAGATGGCTCCGGAAGTTCAAAATGTATGTTGATGGCTTTAAAAGATGCTGGACTAAAGCCCGAAGATATCCAGTATATTAATGCTCATGGCACATCGACTCCCTTAAATGACAAAGGTGAAACCCAGTCAATTAAAAGCGCATTTGGCGCACATGCTTACAAACTGAAGATAAATTCTACTAAATCTATGGTTGGGCATATGCTTGGTGCTGCAGCGGGAATAGAAGCTATTGCCTGCTGTAAGACGATAGAATCGGGTTGGATTCATCCTACAATGAATCTCGTAAACCCTGATCCTGAGTGCGACCTTGATTATGTTCCCAATAAAGCTATTGAAATGAAAGTTGATTATGCCTTATCTAACTCGTTAGGTTTTGGCGGGCATAACTCAGCAATTATAATTAAAAGATATACTGCTTAAGATTGTGAAGAATAAGTCGACCTATTTTTAAATTAGGTCGGCTTTTTTTCATATGTTGTTTTGAAGGTGAAGTGAAATCAATAATTAATAAAATAATAGATTACTTTGGTACACGCGCTATTCCCGGAAAGATGGAATTTCCAAAATGGGAAAAAAGCTTAAGCAATCTCCAGAAAAAGATTAGTTATAGCTTTCATGATATGATGTTGCTAAAAGCTGCCCTTACTCATAAATCATATCTGCGCAAGAAATTCAATGACCATAAAATGCCTTCTCCATTCGAGCGAATGGAGTTTTTAGGCGACTCGATATTAGGCTTTGTAGTTTCCAAGGAATTGTTTACACATTATCCCGACGACCAGGAAGGAATGCTATCTAAACTCAAGTCCAAAATAGTTTCAGAAACCTATCTTACGATTAAAGCCAATGCTCTGGATTTGGGTAAATACATCCTTCTAAGCACGGAAGAGCAACAATCCGGTGGACAAACTAAACCTTCTATTCTGAGTGACACGATGGAAGCTTTGATTTGTGCAATCTATCTGGATGGAGGGATTTCTGCAGCTTCCAGGTTTGTGAAACATCATATTTTAACTCAGTTTGAGAATTTGGTTAACAGGATAGAATTGGTAAATTATAAGAGTATTTTACAGGAATATTTGCAAGCCAGAAATATGGCTCCACCTGAATATAAAACCATTTCTGAAGAAGGTCCTCAGCATAATAAGTTATTTCTGGTTGAAGTATCAGTTAATAGCACAATTATGGGCAAAGGAAAGGGTTCGACTAAAAAGGCAGCCCATCAGGAAGCCGCCAGACTTGCTTGCCAAAAACTTGGCATCTAGCCATAATGTTAATTTTCCCGGTTTTTATTCCTCAAAAGGGTTGCTCGTTTCAATGTGTTTACTGTGACCAGAAACAATTTATATCAGTTGAAGAAGTTGACTTTACTGTACTTGAAAAGCAAATCAGGCAATTCTGCTCTAAAAATATAAATACCCATAAACAAATAGCCTTTTATGGGGGAACCTTTACAGGGTTAACTCTTTCACAGAGAGAAAAATACTATAATCTTGTTCGCCCTTTTATAGATAACAAAACATCTATTCGCATATCTACCAGGCCAGATGCAGTGGGATATGAAGATTTGAATTGGTGTAAAAACCATCATATCAAAACTATAGAATTAGGTATCCAGGACTTTTCAGATGTAGTCCTAAAGGCTTCCCGCAGAGGGTATGACAGCAAAACAGCCATTGAAGCATGCTTCAGGATTAAACAGGAAGGATTTGAATTGGGTGTGCAATTAATGCCAGGTCTTCCAGGTTCATCACCTTCTTCACACAGGGAGTCATCAGGGACTCTTCAGGGAGTTTTACCGGACTTTGTCCGACTTTACCCCCTGATAATCCTCAGAGGAACCCCTTTGTGGACAGAGTGGGAAAAAGGGTATATTGAACCATTGACATTGGAAGAAGCAATAAATATATGTGTTGAGTACTATGATATAGCTGAAAGGAACAATATTGCAGTGATTAAAACTGGTATCCCCTCTTTGGGGAAAAACTCTGAGTATGTTGGTCCCTATCATCCTGCTTTTGGAGAACTGGTAAAAGGAGAGAGGCTGATAAGGAAAATTGAAGCTGAATATAAATCCGGTGATACTATACATATAGGGAAGAATGAGATTTCTCTATTGACAGGACATCAGGAATATAATCTAAGAAAATTAATGAAAAGACTTGATTTGAACTATATTAAATTGGTTGCTGGAGCGGTTAAGATTGAACGGCTTCTGAATAAATAAGGAAAGTATGTTATCTTACATAATAGTTATCCTCATTTCTGTGGCTTATGCTATACTGTTTTATCACAGGACAAATCCGGAATTAGCTGTTAAGCAGAGAATTTATGTTACTGTATTAAGATCTCTGATTATGAGTCTAGTCTTACTATTCCTATTATCTCCTGTCATTTATTACATCAGGAGATACAAAGAACACCCTGAGGTTATATTACTCAAAGATAATTCTGCCAGTATGCAAATTGTAAATCAGGGTAAAAACAAAGAAAAGAAATTGGAACCTGTTTATAACACTTTAAAAAGTGCTTATAAAAAAGCAGGATATTCGGTTAAGGAGCTTAAATTTGCTGATGGTCTAAATGGAAAGCCAACCACAACGTTTATTGTTCCGAGTCTTGAAGAAATAATAAAACTGAGGGGTAAAAAACCTGTCAAAAATATTATCTTGTTTTCTGATGGTTGGTATCATGATACAGATTTAAGAATTTTAAAGACATTCGATATTCCCATTTATACAATTACCGATTCCGCGAAGTCTTACAGCAATGATCTGCAGGTTTCAGATTTCAGGCACAATAAGCAAGGGTATAGAAATGAGCTCAATTTGTTTGAAACCAGTATAAAATCAGATGGTTACAAGGGGAATGCCGTTGCCAGATTTTTAGTTGATGGCAACGTAGTAAAAGAAAAGACAGTGTCTTTTCAAAAGGAACCAATACAGAGTGCAGCATTTAATCATAGATTCGCTCAGCTGGGCTTGCACAAAGTTGAAGTTCAGGTTTCAGCTAAAGGATTAAATGAAACAACACTTTCTAATAATAACTTCACAAGTGCGATTGATATACTTAATGACAAGGAAAGAATTCTACTGGTCACAGATGTTCCTAATTGGGACATAAAATTTATTCTGGATGTAATTCGTGAGAACAACCGCATTGAACCTATCAGTGTTACTATAAAGGGAAATGAAATTTACCAGGGAGAGAAAAAGATTTCAATAAATAACTGGGACAATATAACCTCGATTGTTATAGTGAACCAGGGATCTCTTGTAATGCCCAGTTCTTTTGCTAACTTGATTGTGAAGCAAGTGAAACAAGGCAGCGGTCTACTTTATTTTGGATTACCTGTTCCTCAATTAAACGAAATTCTGCCCTTAAAAAAATCAAATATTCAGAGTAGCTATAAAGGCTTGTTTAAACTACTCCCTTCTGCGGGTTTGTATTCTGTTTTTAAAATTGATGATGAAGAAACGCGGCAAATCCCTCCGGTTGATTATTACTATCTTACGCAATCTCTCCAGGCAGAAATATTGGCAGTGATGGACAATGTGTCTAAAAGTCCTGCAATAGCATTATCCACATTATACAAAGGTAAAGTAGCCAGCTTTTCTTTCATAAATCTATGGCGTTGGCAAATGCAAAGCACATTACCAGCTTATAAGACTTTTTTCACCGATATATTAACCTGGATGAGTAATAAGTCTTCAGGGCAGTTAAATGCACTTTATGAAACGAGTTATTACCTGGATGAACAAATAGAAATAAAATTGACAGCTATTGATGAAATAAGAAAAGTCAGGACAAACCTGGCACCAGGAATATTAGTTCAGGATGTTAAAAACGACAGCGTATTCAGTGATTTTATGGTACAGGATGATGACATGCACGCAATAAGATTCAGGTTAAATAAACCCGGAGAATATCATTTTAAGATAACAGACAAGAATTCTAACCAATCAGTTAACGGGAAATTCATAGTTCTTTCCCAAAATCTTGAGGATAGGGATTTGGGCTATAACAATCCTATACTAAACTGGATAGCAGTGCAGACCCAAGGTAAATCCGCCAATATAGAAGAATACGATAATCTTAACCCAATTGCTGCTTCTGAAACTGACAGACTTGAGAAACGAGAATTTCCACTTTACAAAAAATGGTATTTTGTTTCTTTATTTATTTTGTTATTTTGCATTGAACTATACTTAAGAAGAAGATGGGGTTTGTTATAAAATACTTAAATAATATAGTTGATATGAACACCTGAGAAAGAGCATATGGCTAAGTTTGACAGAATGGAATTTCCTAAAAAATATCCGATTCCTAATTGGTTAAAATTGCTGGTAGTGGTCTTAGTTTTTTGTGGAATTTTGATTCATAATTGCACTCAGGAGCATTTATCCCAAGAAATTGTTATAAGTGACGTAAAAATAATAGATTATTCAAGGGCGCACATTGAAGTCACATATAATATTTATAATAAATCAAGCCTGGACAGAGATGTATGGCTTCTATTGTTTGTAAGTGACAGCAAGGGTGAAGAATTGGCCAGCACATTGTTTTTAATCAAAATTAAAGCCGGGGAAAATGTAACCAAAATAAAGATTATTGACAAACTAAACAAGCCATTGATTAATAACATAAAACCTGAAAAAGCTACGATAGAAGTTTATAAAAGGAAGGTTTTCTCATGACCTCTAATCAAGAAAACAAGGTTCATTTAACTAATCCTCAATTAGTATTAGAGCAAGTTACAGCTGCTATACCAATAGGTATTATGATTTCAGATATTGAGGGTAAAGTCATATTCAGAAATAATTTGTTTGAAAAATGGATATCTACTTTTCCGGTTGAAAATAAATTATGGTTGCTTCAGATGATCCAATATCTTGACCAGGATAATAAAGAAAATCCCAATATCAAAGGTATTTCTATCAATACATTTATTGACTATACAGCGAGCTATGAAACAGAAATTGGAGTCAATTGGCAGGGTCAGAAATTTTTCTTTCGAATTAAAATCTGCCATATAGTTGATGAAAAAAATCAGTTTCTTGGTTTGATTGAAGAAACAGAAAATATTACCGAACAAAAAGAACTGGAAAAATCATTACAGCATGCCAGAAGATTTGAGACAGTTGGAAGATTAGCCAGCGGCATCGCACATGATTTTAACAATATTCTTCAGGTTATAAACGGGCATTCTGAAATGCTGATGGAAATGAGAAAAGAAGATGCTAAATTAACCAGAAGCCTTGATATCATTTTATCATCAGGTCAAAAAGCTTCTGCTCTGACAAGACAACTTCTGCTATTCAGCAGGAGACAAAAAAGTGAATTTAAACAACTAAACCTTGGCAATATGATCGACAGCATGCAAAAAATCTTATCAAGGATGTTGGGGGAAGACATTTCGATTGTCTATAATTGTAATGATAAAGACATGTATTTTGATGGAGATGAGAGCCAGGTAGAACAGATTATTATGAACCTGGCAATTAATGCCCGGGATGCAATGCCGGAGGGTGGTCTGATTAACGTTGAAGTCAATCTGTGTGAAGTAGATCAGGCAACTAACTCGTCATTTCCATATTTTAAAGAAGGTAAATATATATGTCTTAATTTTACTGATAGCGGTTGTGGAATTCCCAAGAATGTTCTGGAGCACATATTTGAACCTTTCTTTACAACCAAAGAAGTCGGACGTGGAACAGGCCTTGGTCTGGCAAATGTTTATAGCATAATAAAACAACATCAGGGATTTATTAATGTTGAGAGCAAGTTAAACAAGGGCACATGTTTTAAAGTTTACTTCCCACTTTCAGAAAACCAAAAACATTATGAAACAACAAGTTCAGAACGTGAATTTCAAACAGGTGGGAAGAAAAGAGTATTGATACTTGAAGATGATGATAATGTGCGGGATCTTGCCAACCAGGTATTAACACAATATGGATACCTGGTTAAGTGTGTTTCCAACATCAAACAAGCGAATGATGCAATTAAAAATGAAACTTATGACCTGTTCTTTATAGATATTGTCCTACCGGATGGTAATGGAGTCAGTTTTTGGGAGTCTATCAAAGAAGAGCATTCGAAGTCAGCTTTCATTTTATCAAGTGGCTACACAGAAGATAAACCTCAAATTAAAAATACTATTCACAAAGGATATTCATTCCTTCATAAACCTTTTACAATTGTTGCTCTGTTGAATGCATGCACAGAAGCATTGAGTAGTAAAACAAGCCAATAGTCTAAGGACAAAAAAAAACGGATATCTATGATATCCGTTTTTAAATTGTTGCCTTGTACCAGTAATTAATTTGTTTCAGGCATAGGTGCTTCGGCTGGAACTGCAGTAGTGTCCATAGGAACTTCATCTACTGGTGCTACCATTGTTGTATCAGCAGCTTCTTCCTGTGCTTTAGCTTTGCAACCAAAAACGATAATACTGCTAACCAACATCACAACGATCAAGGCGATTAAAGCAATTTTCTTTAAGCTCATTTGTTTCCTCCATATTTTTTTCTGTGTTACCAAAAGGGTCATAAACTTTGCTCACTATTTTGGCGTGGATTTTTTTGGCAAGAAAAATCTTGTAACTTAAAATAATACAACGGCTTTTCTACCAATCCCTTCATTGACACAATTCTTATACACATCTATGATTTACATCATTTAGGGAGACATAATAGTCATAACGATTTTTTTGGCAAGGTATTTTTTAGAAAGAGCTTACAAGCCCCATGTGAATCATTCCGGAATTTAATTTAGATATCTGTTTATTGCTTGCAGATAAAGCATAACTTACACTCATTAAACCGATTCTGGTTTTTAAAGATAATCCAATTCCGGTTCCGATCAAATCTGTTTTTGCCTTATCCGGATTTAATTGTAATAATCCCATATCAAACAACAAGTACATCCTTGAATCCCTCGTCATCAGATAACGTATTTCATTATTAATCCATCCTAACCGCCAGCTGCTGAAAGCTTCTTCATTATATCCACGCAGAGATTTAAAACCTCCCATTTTATACTGTTCATATAACCTTGCATTGTGATCTGATATTTCTCTATAATGCAAGCCAAAGCTATATACTAATTTGCTGGAAACCGGCAGATAATTCATAACATCAATTTCAGCTATAGGAGTAGTTTCATTATCATCAGACGTTTTAGTAAATATCCATCCTGATTTGATTCTTATCTGGTTTCCGGTTGAAGGATTAAGATCATAGTCAGTCTTGGAATATTCCCAGAAAAGAGCAGCATTAAAGTACCTGGTGTCTATAACCGTAGTATCACGGGAATCACTGTAAAGTGTTTCAGTATAGATATCTGAACCAATTTTATGGTTTAAGATATAATAATAGATGCTTAACTCTGCTTTCAACCTTATCCAGGCTGAATCTTGCTGAGCTCTTTGCATATGAATATCAGCAGCAAATGGATAATCTTTTATGCCAGACTCATGATATGATATTTCCAGCAAACGATATAATTTCAGGCTTTTCCAATAAAGGTTTATGGCTCTGTCTGTTCCCCACAGATTCAAAAATTGTAAGTTGATTAGTCCGTTAATATTCCTCTTTTGGGTAATGGGGTCGGTGTTTATTCCCATCACGCCTTCAGCTTTTGTCATCTTTGTTTCTTCAATCTCTATACCCAGAGTTTTACCATCCAGGGGGACTATCCTGCAAGTCTTGATATAAGTCTTGTTAAGAAGATTATTTTCTGCCTGAGTCAGTTTGTCGGGAGTAAATTGCTTTGTTTGTGCCAGCCCTGATATCCTGAGAATAGTATTATCCCTGGTGATTTTATTACCGATGAAAGTATATTTATCAGGCTTAAATAATGGTCCTTCTTCAATATTGATTACAGCGATGAGTTTGTCATTCTTAACGGATAGAGTATCTAGTTTTACCTGAGCAAACAAATAACTTCTTGCTGTGTATAAACTAAGGATTTTGTTTATAATCCCTGGAATCTGGTTAATATGCACCCGGTTTTTGGTATTCAAATCAATAAGCTGCTTTATTTTATCAGATGAAAAGTATCTGTTTCCAGAAAAACGGACTTCTGACAGGAAACCGGAAAATCCTTCCTTAACGTTAAACACCAGGTTTACTTTTGAATTATCTAAGGGGATGTTATCGGTTTGCTCGATTTGTGCAAAATAGAATCCCTTTTGAGTTAAATAGTTTTGTACACGTTCTTTTATGACATTGCTTAGCTCTGGTTCATAAATCTGCTTTGATGGAAGATTCAGACTTTTTGCAATATCTTCAGCCGGCACAGAATCTAAACCTTCGAAAATGATCTTGTTTATGAAGAGAGTCTGCTCAGCAAAAATCAGACAGGTTAATAATAACAAACCAACTATAAGAAGTATAGTTTTAGCACAACAGGTGAACATATATTTGACTTACCGAATAGTTAACAAAACTGTTGGTTATTCCCTGTCGGCTTTCAGAACAGCTAGAAAGGCCTCTTGTGGGACAGCAACATTGCCAATGTCTTTCATTCTCTTTTTCCCTTCTTTCTGCTTTTCCAATAGCTTGCGTTTGCGGGTGATATCGCCACCATAGCACTTTGCTGTAACATCTTTTCTCATTGCATTAATTGTACTTCTGGCGATTATTTTGCCACCGATAGCGGCTTGCAAAGCTATCTTGAACAAGTGTTTTGGGATTACTTCAGAGAGAGTTTCAGTGACGCTTTTACCCCAATTGTATGCTTTATCAGCATGACAGATAAAGCTCATGGCGTCTACTTTTTCTCCATTAATCAGGATATCTACTTTGACCACATCAGATTTTCTGTTTTCCATAAAGGCATAGTCAATAGATGCATAACCACGGCTAACAGTCTTTAGTTTATCATAGAAATCAAAAATAATCTCAATAAGCGGCAACTGATAATGCAGAGCAACACGCTTTTCATCAATATATTGAATGTTCTGTTGAATACCTCTGCGTTCCTGTGCAAGTTTAATAATATTGCCAATGTAATCAGTCGGAACTATGATTTCCGTTTCCATAACAGGTTCCATAACTTCTTCAATCCTGGTCGGATCAGGGAAATCAATAGGATTGTAGACAATTATGTCGCTGCCATCCTTCAGCTTAATCAGAAAGCGTACGCTGGGAGTAGTGGCTATAATTGGAACATTATATTCCCTGTATAAGCGCTCTTTAACAATTTCCAGATGCAGCATGCCCAAAAAGCCACAACGGAATCCATATCCCAAAGCTGCAGAAGCTTCCTTTTCATAGACCAAAGAAGCATCATTGAGCTTTAGCTTAGCTATGGCTTCTACCAGATTTTCATAATCCTCGCCATTTATTGGAAAGATACCACTATAAACCATTGGTTTAGGCTCCTGGAATCCGCCCAGGGGTACAGGGCAACCACCTTTTGCAAGAGTTATTGTATCACCTACCCTGGCATCAGAAACTTCCTTTATGTTAGCTATGATATAACCAGCTTCGCCTGAGGTTAGTTCCTGTTGAGGGATAAATTTGATGCCAAGAAACCCGATTTCCTCAATTTCATATTCATGAGCATTAGAGAACAGTTTAATTTTATTGCCTTTCTTAAGAGTACCGTCAAACATCCTGACAAGAACTACCACGCCCCGATAGACATCATAATAGGAATCAAATATCAAAGCTTTGGGTGGGTGTTCGTCTTCTCCTTTCGGTGCAGGGAGGTATTGGCAAATTGCATCAAGCAGCAATTCTACATTTTGTCCTGTTTTAGCACTGACTTTGATGATTTCATCAGGAAGTACCCCGATAATGTCCATCAGGTCGTGTTCTGTGCCTTCAATATCAGCTTTGGGTAAATCTATTTTATTAATTACGGGAAGGATATCAAGATTATTATCCAGGGCCAGGTAGAGGTTACTCATTGTCTGAGCTTCTATACCCTGTGCAGCATCGACTAAAAGAACTGCGCCTTCACAGGATGCTAAGGCACGTGATACTTCATAGCTAAAGTCTACATGTCCGGGAGTGTCAATCAGGTTCAAAACATAAGTTTCGCCTTTATAATCCCAGGTCATGCGGATGGCATGACTCTTGATAGTTATTCCTTTTTCACGCTCCAGGTCCATATCATCCAAAACCTGGGTTACAGTCCCATTTTTATCTATGACATGAGTCAGTTCCAAAAGACGGTCTGCCAGGGTTGATTTTCCATGGTCAATGTGAGCAATAATGCAAAAATTCCTGATATAATCTTGTTTCAACTTGATACCTCTACTTGTATAATCCTAAGTCTGGCAAAGCCTTGATTTGTCAATTATAAAGTCAGTGATGGAGTCTTTTTTTATTTATTGGGTATATTGATATGTAAATCTAATAGTTTTCTATAATAGTCTTGGTTTTCCGCTTTATTTTGGGAGTTGTTATAGGAATAATTTCCTCCAGATTATCATAGCTTCCATCCTCTCTCTTATATCTGTAATAAAGGATAATCATATAATCATTATTCAATCTCTGGACTGTAAAAACAGGAAGCTGGTCAGAAGAAGTAAGAATTTCTCCGGTGTAAGGATCTGTTGTGTTAAATCTGATGGGATATTTACCATTTGTATCATAAATAGCCGGGCGGGGATAAGAAAAAAGATAAGAACTGTCTGCAGCGACCAGGGATAACCTGTCGATAAACAGGACTTCCAGGTCCTTATTGTCGACGATTGTTTTGATTGATATATTAAGATTAGTTGTATCTACTTCAGCAGCAATTTGCGGGTAACGGTAAGTTACCATCAGCTTTATCTGTGCATTTCCTTGCTCAATATTAAATTCCTGTGATTCTATCGGGTACCCGCCAAATTTATTATAATAGCTGCTTGAGCAGGCTGAAAGTATAATCAATACAATCAACAGTAATATTATGTTTCTCACACTATTTAATCTCAATTATCCTTTCTACTACAGGTTGTAATGCATAAACTATTTTCAAAAAGCCATTTTCATAAGTAACCATAGGATTGTCTCTGTCTATGGCTGCCATTGGGAAAAAAATACGCCTGTCAAATTTACCAGTTTCAATCTCCATATTATAATAGCATACTTTACAATTGGGGGAAGGTAATATCCTTTCTCCCGAAATGCGAATGTAGTCATCCGTAGTAATAATGCTGATATCTTTCTTTTCCATGCCTGCCAGCTCAACAATAATAATCCACTCGGTATCTGTCTGTAAGACATCACACCTGGGATGCCAGAAATCGTCAAAGGCATCTTCAATGGCGGTAGGATTACTGGTGAGCGAATTAACTTCCCCAAGTATTTTCAGCATCTCTTTCTGGATGCCTCTCAGGTTATCAAATATCTTGTCACGCATAAGTTTTGCCTCTTTTAATAATTAAAACTCTTACGTTTGTTTATCATAATAACAATCAGCATTTAACCTTTTATGTGTCAAGAATTATTCAACTGCATACGAAAACTGATTGACAAAAATCTATGCAGATAAAAGTTTCTGTGTAAAATATAAGAGGTGTTTTATATCGTGGATAAATTTAAAAGACACAAAACAAGGCAAATTAAACTTGGCTCTGTATTCATCGGTGGTGATTCACCTGTTTCTATTCAATCAATGACCAATACCAGTACTGCAGATGTAAAAAGCACTCTTAATCAGATAAAAGCTCTGCAGATTGCCGGTTGTGAAATTATCCGCGTTGCAGTATTAGATGAAACAGATGCCAAAGCTATAAAACAAATAAGAAAGGGCTGCAAGCTGCCTCTGGTTGCAGATATCCACTTCGATTATAAACTGGCTCTGGAAGCCATTAAGAACGGTGTGGATGGGCTTAGAATCAATCCCGGTAATATCGGCTCTTCCGATAAAATCGGGCTAGTTGTAGCTGCAGCCAAAGATAAAAACATTCCTATCAGGATTGGCGTTAACACCGGTTCCTTACCCAAGGTGATTTTAAAGAAATATGGTGTAACAGCTCAGGGTTTGGTGGAAGCTGCTCTGCAGCATGTGCATATCCTGGAAAAACTTAAATTTTATGAAATGAAGATCTCTGTTAAAGCTTCTTCAGTACCTTTGATGATTGAAAGCTACCGCTTGTTATCCCAAAAAGTCGATTATCCTCTGCATTTAGGTGTTACTGAAGCAGGAACAGAATATTCAGGAATTATCAAATCCGCAGCTGCCATCGGTACTTTGCTTTCCGAAGGCATAGGTGATACTATTCGTGTTTCACTCACTGCAGATCCGGTCCGTGAAGTTGTCGCAGCCAAGGAAATCCTCAAAGCACTGCATTTTAGAAAAGGGCTGGACATAATTTCCTGCCCGACCTGCGGCAGAACAAAAATTAATCTGATTGAATTAGCCAATAAAGTGGGAAAAGCTTTGCTGCCATGGTCAGAAACGCCCATTTCTGTTGCCGTTATGGGATGCGCCGTAAATGGTCCAGGTGAAGCCAGGGAAGCGGATTTTGGCATTGCAGGCGGAAGCGGGGAAGGTTTGCTTTTTGCCGATGGTGAAATTGTAAAGAAAGTGCCTGAAAAAGCTTTGGTAAAAGAGTTAGTGCAGCTCATCAAAGCAAAATATCCTCTATGACAAAAGTCAACTACCTGCAAATCTTTATCTCCTTTTTCAAAATAGGCTTGTTTACCATAGGCGGCGGTTATGCCATGCTGCCTTTAATCCATAAAGAAGTGGTGGAAAAGCATAAATGGATGGATGACGATACATTTGTTGACGGTCTTGCTGCTTCACAATCCTGCCCCGGACCTATAGCGGTTAATATTGCCATTTATAGCGGTTATCATATTGCCGGCTGGTGGGGACTCGCTCTGGCTGTTTTCGGGACTGTTTTGCCATCATTCCTGATTATTTTGGTAATTGCCGCAACTTTCAGCAATTGGGCGGATTTACCTATTGTTCAGAAAGTGTTTAAAGGACTGCGTCCTGCTGTTACTGCTTTGATTGCAGTTCCTGTAATCCAGATTACCAAAAAGGCAAAGATCAAGTGGTTCCGCTTTTGGCTGCCTCTCGTTGCTTGGATTCTGATTATCTTTTATAATGTTTCACCTGTTTACCTGATTCTTTTCACTATAACGTTTGCCTTGGCTAAGTACTTCTATAACCGTTTTATTGCAAAGGGAATATCACAATAATGCTGTGGCAGCTGATGTGGACTTTTTTCAAAATAGGGCTGTTCAGCTTTGGTGGCGGTTATGCCATGCTCACAATGATTCAGCAGGAAGTTGTGCTAAAACACCATTGGCTCACGCATCAGCAGCTTACGGATATGATAGCGGTTTCGCAAATGACTCCCGGTCCCATTGCCATCAATGTGGCAACCTTTATCGGTTACAGGCAGGCAGGCATCTGGGGTTCAGTTTTTACCACTATCGGAGTAGTACTGCCTTCCCTGATAATAATGCTTTTAATTACCATAACCTATCTTAAACTGAAAGGCAAAGCCTGGTTCAATGGTATATTCAAAGAACTGCGTCCTTTGGTTATAGGACTTATAGCTTCTGCAGCCTGGCTGACTGCAAAAACAGCTTTTGTGGATTGGTTTGGTATCATAGTCTTTGCAGCCTGCTTTTTCCTGTTACTCAGATTTAAGATACATCCGCTATTACTGATGTTTTTTGCAGGCATTGCCGGAGTTATTGCAGGATAGATTATTTAGTTTATAAGCCTTAATCACTATCTAATGAGCATAATTATCAAGATTTATATCACGTTCTGAACCTGTTACATCCATTTTAAGCTTACTATTATGCCATCTTTTTAATTTTTTATAAATCCTACGACTTCCTTTTCTTTTTTCAAGGATAGTATTTAGTTTTGTAGTTTTGCCTGACTCAACTTTTACATCTGGAATTATTTTTTGGGGAAAGCCTACAAGCTGAAAACGTATTTCATATGCACCTGCAGGGATATCTTGAATTACATATTTGCCTTTTTCATTAGTAAGACTTGTTGTTATTCTTTCCCCATTTTGAAGAACTAGTACATTCACATAAGGTATACCTTTTTTATGCTTTTCAATAGTAACTTTTCCTTCAAGAGTGCCGGTCGTTCCTGCAAAACTTATGACAAAATATGAAAGTAACAGTAAGCCTAAGATTATCTTTTTCATGTTTATTATTTTTAAATAATCCCTTTTACCTAATCTATTTGGGAATTAAAAAAACTTCAAATAAATAAATCCAATCAATACCACTGTTATAGTAATTGCCAAAAAGAAAATAATCCAATTACGGAAGTGTTTTTTCTTATCGGGATCATAGAAAGGAGATTTAAATTTGTTAGCAAAATAAAATCCTGTCACCATAATTAAAAAGCCAATTAGTCCTATCAATTGTCTCGTCTTCATTACCGGATGAGGATGAACAACTTGAAAAATCACTATTATAGTATAAACAACAAAACATATAATACTCAGAACATTATAGAGATTTGTTTTTTTCATGGTGAATATCTTTCATTAATCCCTGTCATCTTCGTCCGGTTTATGAATTTTATAGGTCAGGTCCCTGGCTTTTTCACAGAGGGTAACAAATTCCTTGCGGTAACCGTTGGCATCTTTGCCAATTGCACCTCTTGCCATATCTATCACCATGTTCCAGTTGCAGTTGGCTTTGTATTGTGAATCTTTAAGTATTAATCCGAAACCTGCCACAGCAGAAGCAAAACGGAAGTTCTGGCTGGCTTCTTTGACAGGTTTATCTTCCACAATTTTAACTATCAGCTTGCTGGTATCACTATCGGGCTTTTTATAGCGTAGTTTGAGGGTAAGCAGTTCATCATATTTTTTGGCTTCATCCGTTAAGGTTACGGACTGGTATTTCAGAGGGTCAACACCATTGATTTTTTCATCCGAGCCAACCGGAATGATTTCGTACAAAGCAGTAACCGTATGTCCGGCACCAAGTTCGCCGGCATCTTTCTTATCATCATTAAAATCTTCATTATTAAGTCTGCGGTTTTCATAACCAATCAAACGGTAGGCTTTTACTTTGGCAGGATTAAATTCTAACTGCAGTTTTACATCCTTGGCAATGGTAAAAAGAGTTCCGCCCATTTGCCTGACCAAAACTTTCTGTGCTTCCAACAGGTTGTCTATATAAGCATAGTTACCATTTCCCTTATCTGCCAGGATTTCCATCTTGTTATCCTTGATATTTCCCATGCCATAACCCAAAACTGTCAGGAAAATACCTTCTTCGCGCTTTTCTGTAATCAATGCTTCCATGGCGGCGTCGGAAGAAGCACCGGTATTAAAATCTCCGTCTGTGCACAGGATAACTCTGTTATTGCCGTCTTTGATAAAATTGTCTTTGGCAGTTTTATAAGCTAAAACTATACCTGCTCCACCTGCTGTTGAACCTCCCGCGCGCAGATTTTCCAAAGCACTGATGATAGCTTCCTTGTATTCTCCGCTGGTAGAGGGCAAAACCAATCCGCTGGCTCCGGCATAAACCACTATTGCCACTTTGTCTTCAGGACGCAATTGATTGACTAAAAGTTTCATGGATTGGATGACAAGCGGAAGTTTGTTGGGTGAGTCCATAGAGCCTGATACGTCCAGAAGAAAGACAAGATTGCTTTTGGGTGCTTTACTGAAATCCATGTCTTTGCCTTGCAAGCCGATATGCAAAAGCTCGTGTTTGCTGTTCCAGGGGCAGGTACCCAATTCTGTGTAAACTGCAAACGGTTCTTCACCTTTGGGTTGAGGATAATTGTAATCAAAATAATTAAGCAGTTCCTCGATGCGGACATAACCTTTTTCCGGCAACTGATTGTAATCAAGAAAGCGTCTGATATTGCTGTAACAGGCAGTATCCACATCAATGGAGAAAGTGCTGAGCGGTTCAGCAATAGAATATTTATAATTGTTTTCCACTACTGTTGTATAATCTTCTGTAGTAAAATCAGGCGGAGGTGGAGGCATATAATTGTGGATGTACCTGCAATTATTAAAATCCTTTATCCGTAAATCATCCCCTGCAATCTGAGCACCGTTTTGGGAGAGGTCGAGATATGGTTTTCCACCTGCCTGCAGGCGAGAAGCTGTATGCCCATAAGCGAGTTGTTGACTGCCAGTAAGATCTTTTTTTCCGGCTTCACTATTGGGAGTAACAGTAATGGTATTTAACTGTATGCTTTTCTTCTGCAAAGTTGCATTCAGAGTTGTCATCTGGTCTATCTTTATTTTAACATCTGATACTATATAATCTGAGTAACCGATAACCTGAAAGCGAACTTCGTATTCACCCGGCAGTAAATTGATAATTATGTAACTACCGTTTTCTTTGGTTAAAATGCCTGTAATCCTTTTTCCATCTTGCAAAACTAAGACATTAACATAAGCCAGTCCTTTTCCGTTTTCATCTTTTACCTTGCCTGCCAGTTTCCCGGTAGTGCCTGCAAAACAAACAGTTACTGCTATCAAAAGCATAAGTATAATTACAAAACGTCTCATTTCAACCTCCGCTATAATTCTTAATTGTAGTACATTTGTAAGTTAAATTATTTACAATAAAGTGTCAAGTGATAATATCTTTTATTCATCAGCAAAATTATTCCATCTTAATTCCCTTCAATAGTTTAATTTGTAATACCTGCCTGCAGGAGTTCAAAATTCCATCGTAATTATATTTATGGCAAGTAGTTAAAGTGAATTTTGGACTTCGCGCATCAGTAGAATAAAACATTATTAACGACTCAAATACCCGAAGTCCATTTTGCTCTTAAATACAGTAATGAAGCTGATAGTCCTCGCAGGCAAAAAGGACTCCCGGAAGCTCTCTCCTTATCATATAAACCTGCTCTATAACACGGATATTCTCTAATCTCATCACGCACGTACATCTCACCTTCCTTAGAAGCATTACGGTAGCAATACGGTAGCAATACGGTAGTAATACGGTNNACCGTATTACTACCGTATTGCTACCGTATTGCTACCGTAATGCTCCTAAGAATTAAATTGGGCAAAAGTGGGTTTTTCAAAGATTTTGGTTAAAAGTTATGAGACGGGTATGTTATCTACTATTCAATAATTATGTCATCAATTATGGAAAAACGAGTATATAAATGGATAATATTTTACGTTGACAAGCAGATGTCGTTTTTAACATATACACTTATATGGTATCGGTTAACAACAAGATGGTAAAATATCTTATGGTAATTTTGTTTTTAGGCTGCCTGAATTCTCTTATAGCGATTCAGCTGCCTGTATTCTTTCATTGGAGAAGTTCGAATAGTGGCTTGTTTTATGATTTCTCCAAATGGGACACATCAAGAGCCAAAGAACACTACAAAATTAATACTGGAATAGATACACTTTTATCTGATGGAATCAGGACTTATCTTGATCTTACCAACCAGGATAAGATTCTCGAATCACAGATAGTAATCAAAGAAGCATCAATTGAGTACAATAACGATAAAATGAGCCTGCAGTTAGCTATCCAGGATTTTGGATACGGCAGTACATTTAAGCTGTACAACAGACGAAATGATGATTATTATTTTGGCGAAAACATGCTGTATAATAACAGATGGCATGGCATGCATGCTGGCTATAAATCAGGGAACTATACTTTGGGTGCAGGAATTGGCGGAAACGAGTTAAATTGGTCTGTGTTTGAAGCTAATGTAAAGTATCAGTATGATCGCTCATCTCTGGTTTTGTATCACAATTATGTTCACAAAGAAAGCTTCTATTCAGTTATTGCATATGATTTCGGAGCAGAAGTTATAATCGACAAGGATTGGATTTGCATTCATTCAGGTTATAATTATCATTATCTGCCTGAATCAAGACATTTACCGGCAATTGACAGCTGGATAAACATAAATGAATTGAATCTGCCTCTTTCACAGTGGATGAAATTAACCTTATCATCAAGTATGAAAACAAATACTGAAGACAGCAAAATAAATCATATCTACGAAGGCAGTTTCGATTTTATCAGGAATAGATTTCACAATACCTTAGGCGTTAGGAAACAGAATTTGATTTCAAGTAATACATATACAACTTTCCTCGATTCAAATTATTTCATAAGAAAGAATTTAATGATAGGCATTTTCATCGATTATGTAAATATAATACCACAAGACAGTTATTTTAAGTTTGGTTTTCAAACAAATTATGCTTTGGATTAAAATGTTTAGAACGGGATTGATAATCTTACTGCTGGCATCAGTATTGTTGAGTTGTAATTACACAACCCAGCCCAAACAGAGGAAACTGGTTGTTTGTATTACTTTTGACGATAATTATCCCAGTGTTCTTGAAAATGCTCTGCCTATATTGGATCAATATGGTTACCGGGCAACAATGTTCATTAATAGTGGTTTAATTGGTGATTCTACTTTTATGTCCTGGCAACAGCTGAATATCCTGAAATATAATTATGGCTGGGAAATAGGGGGACATACCATTCGCCATGATAACCTATCACATTTGACGTATAGTGAAGCAGAATACGTGATTAAGACTGATTTCGACAGTTTATGTGCTCATGGCTTTAATCCTGTTTCTTTTGCCACCCCTTTTGGAATTTGTCCGGTTGAGTATTATCCTATTGTTTTAAAATACTACCGCAATCTTAGAACTTGCTTTGATGTTCCCATGTATTCACCTTTAGACCGCTCATATATCGGGTGCTTCGGAGTATCAAAGGATGTGACGCCCCAGGATGTCGAAAACAGGATTAACCAGGCTGCAATGGATAATGAAAATCTGGTAGTCTTGCTTTTTCATAAGATTATTCCGGGATTAACATACATCAGCAATTATGAACCCATTGAATTCGAAAAAGTTATAAATAGAATTCATAAAATGGATGTTGTTGTACTGCCTTTGAACGAAGCTCTAAACTATTTGGAAGATTGACTTTGTTTCCAAGACTGGCTATGCCTGTTGATAATGTGCCCCGGCGCTTTAAATTAAAAGAAAACGCATTATGAGTTTTAATCAGGTTCAATGCACAAGCTGAAAATAATAATTTTCCTTGACTAAAAGACTAAAGACAAATACTAATTCTATCATTGTTCAATGCAAGAAAAGGAGCCTTAAGCAAGATGGCTATTTTACTGAAGACAACCAAAGTTATTGAAGCGCAGATTGACCAGTTTCTGGATATATTAAGTGATGCAGCCCTGCTGTATATGAAAGCGATGGAAGATTACCTCAGCGAGAGATTTGAGCAGTTTGAAGACAGGATTCAGCAGATACGTGAAAATGAACATAAGGCAGATGACCTGAGAGTCCATATAGAACGTTTTTTGTATGAGCATACCCTGATTCCGGAAAACAGGGGAGATGTGCTGGCAATTTTGGAAAATACCGACGAAGTAATAGATAACATGAAAGACTCGATCCTGCAGTTTTCGGTAGAAATGCCCCATATTCCTGATGAATTGGATGACCTTTTTTTGCAGCTTACAAAAGCATCAGTGGAATCTGTGGATAATCTTACCATGGCGGTACGTTCCTTTTTCCGCGACCTTGCAGCGGTAAACAACTACATCCATAAAGTTTATTTCTTTGAACGCGAGGCAGACCAGCTCGGTGAAAAACTGCGCAGACAGATTTTTGCCCTCGATATCGAACTCGCTCAAAAAAGCCAGCTCCGCTGGTTCAGCATTCATCTGGAAAAAATATCGGACTATTCCCAGGCAGTTTGCGACAGATTAGCTATTTATACTATTAAAAGGCAGTTGTAGATTATAAGTTCTCTTAGGGCATAATTAATTAAAGGCGCAGGAATTACAAAAAATATTCATTGACACAAGAATAACAATTACAGATATTGGCAGGGTAGGATTTGACCTTTTGTAGGGAGGGGCTATGAAAAAACCAATAATTCTATTTACTATGCTATTAACCTTATTTGTTTTCAGTTGCTCGGACAAAACAACACAACCATTTACACATACTGTTGCTACTCCGATTTTTAATTATGAATCCGGTACTTATTTACAGGGGCAGGAATATTCTATCAGCTGTGAAACACCGGAAGTAACAATCAGGTACACAACTGACGGTTCAAACCCAAACAAGAATTCAAAAGTGTATGCTGAACCATTCACAATAGAAACATCGTCACTCGTCAAAGCTGTTGCATTCAAAAAAGGCTGGAATCAAAGCGCAATAGCTTCGGCATTTTATGAAATCTATTATTCAGGCTGGGACGAAATAACAGAAATTACTAGAATAATAGCCGAGCCTGATACTATTTACGCTGATAATGGTATCAGTTATTCGACAATCAGCGTCACTGTAAAAGATTTTGAAAATTTTGCTGTTCCCGGACATAATGTAATGTTTAAAACCAGTTTAGGTAATATAATTTCATCTGCGACAACTGATGATTATGGTATAGCAAGAACTACTTTCAGGGCTGAGTCAGTAACCGGAGTTGCCACAATCTGGGCAATAATAAGGAACTATCATCCTGACCATCCGGATTTGTTGGTTTCGGGTGACACAGCTTCCGTTTGTGTTACAATTCAGGAAGCACCACAGGTAGTTCCTACCGTACATTCTATCCAGTTTTTACAAACCGATGAAATTCACATGAACGTTCTCAATACAAGCTTTAATGATCATGCAGCTCTTAGAGTAAAGCTTTTAGATGAGAACCAGAACCTGGTCACTACACCACAGAATGTCTGGTTCAAAATAGTAAGTTCCAATCCGCCCTTAGGAGTAAATCTCAATAATCAGCCGGTGAGTGATTCAGTGATGACAGTATCCGAAAACGGATATGCCCAGGTTTATGTCTATAGTGGCACAGTACCTGGGAACCTGGCTGTAAGGGCTTCCTGTACAACAACTACAGATTATATCACTGCAATCAAAACAGATATAGTCATTCATGTCGGACCACCTCATACAATAAACATCTTTTCCAGCGGTTATAATACCGGGATTAATGTTGGTGCCGGTTTATGGAGAATAATAGTTGGCGCTCAGATGTCTGATATATATGGGAATCCTAGTGAGTATGGAACAAGCGTATGGTTCTCTCTTCCTGACGATAACAATAATTGCCTTATCAATTCCGCTGCCTATGTCGGTAATGAAAGCGTAACAGGCGATTCAACAGCAGGTGTTGCTTATACAACCTTGACATACTCCGGTATTTATACATTCGAACGCCTGAAAATCAGAGCAACAACAGGTGGAGTAAACGGCATGGAAGTAATCGGTGAAACTTATATAGTACTTCCCCTTAATCAACCTCAACTGGAATTCGAAATTATTCCTGGCAATCTGGTTTTCCATGGTAATACAAATACTATCCCACCTTCCGCAGCAGCCACAATAAATGCTTCAGTATTTGATGTTCAGGGCTGTCCAATCCACAATGCCAGAATAAGTCTGACAGCATCAGCAGGAGAGTTTGAATCTATATATGGGACAAATAGAGACCCGCTCAACTGTAATCCATATTCTTCGCCCAATATAATTGTAACAGATTGGTACGACCAGTATGCAATTTATGAATGGTATTATGATCCCTTTTGGCAAATACCGGGTGGACCAGATATCATAGATGATGGTCAGGATGGATTGGCTAAGGGTCAGATTAGATTCTATGAATGGGAGATACCATTGGGAGACCCGATGACAGGTAAATCGGATTTGTTAACCAGATGTCCGGGCATATTAGTAGTTACAATTACAGGCAGATTAATAAATACTAATATCAAAGCTTCTTCTACTATAATCTTGATAAGATATCCAACCTAATTGAAGAATAGATTTTGACCATAACACATAAAGATAGGGTTGATTTATATTGACATAAATCAACCCTGAAAAACGAATATGCAGGTGACAGATAATAAATAATTGAGATAGGAACCTGACATGGATGCGTTTTTCCTCAAAGTGATACCTATAATCCTGGCTTTCTTTTTGGGAGTGTTACTCAAACAGCTGAAGCTGATGAAGAAAGAGGATGCCGGAACGATACTGAAACTGGTCCTGAGTGCTACTCTTCCTGCGTTATCCCTGCTTTCCATCTTAAAAATTGAACTTAAAAGTGAATTGCTTTATCTGCCTTTTACTGCTATAGTAATAGTATTTTTGATATACGGTATAGCTTTTTGGATTGGGAAAAAGCTTAAGCTTCCGCAGGTTTCATTCGGCAGTTTTATTGTGGGCTGCATGATAATGAATACGGCATTTTCCATGCCCTTCTTCATGGCAAAGTTCGGCATGGAAGGTCTTGCCAGGGCATCTCTGTTTGATATCGGGAATAGCTTTCTGATTTTTACCTTTGTTTATTACAATGCCTTAAAGTATGGTGACAATGGCCATACCGGCAAAATTGACTGGATCAGGTTTGCCAAATTGCCGCCGTTATGGGGTATGCTGATTGGTCTGGTAATCCGTGCTTTCAACTGGCAGGTGCCCGAACTTGGAGTTAACTTCCTTAATCTGGTTGGACAGCCTACAATACCACTTATAATGATTGCCCTGGGCTTGATTTTTGCTCCTAAGCTTAAGAATTTGGGCTATGTTATGACAGCAATCTTTATAAGAATGGGAATAGGATTATTATTGGGATGGCTTTTAACTTTCATTCTCGGAATAGAAGGCATGACCAGGACAATTATAATTGCCAGTGCAGGCACACCGATTGGTTTCAATACTCTTGTATTTGCCAATCTGGAAAATATGGACCGTGAATTTGCCGCCAGTATGGTTTCTATATCAATCCTGATTGCTTTGGGTTATCTGCCTCTAATTATCTGGTTGTTCTCATAAAGAAACACGACAAACAGTCTTTCCAGTCAGTTAATTATTTCCTTGACATTGAGGCAAGTTTCATTTTCAAGTTAAAATACAGATTAAATATTTTAAATATTTTACTTATAGAGGAGACCTGATGTCGATTTTTGATTTCTTTGGCATGATGGCAAACGACATCGCTATTGATTTGGGAACTGCTAATACATTGGTTTACAAAAAAGGAACCGGTATCGTCATTGACGAACCTTCTGTGGTAGCTGTTTCATCCGACAACAAAAAGATTATTGCAATCGGACAATCTGCAAAAGTTATGCTGGGTAAGAATCCGGACGAAGTAAAAGTTATCAAGCCCCTTAAAGACGGTGTGATTGCAGATTTCCAGGTAACGGAACTGATGCTGAGGAACCTTATTTTACGAGCCCAGAAGAAACGTCTTTTGGTCCGACCCAGGGTAATTGTCTGTGTTCCCTCCGGGATAACTGAAGTGGAAAAAAGAGCAGTCAGGGACAGCGCTTTGCATGCAGGAGCCAGGGAAGTTTTCCTGATATCGGAACCTGTTGCAGCTGCTATTGGCGCAGACCTTCCCATCGACCAGGCATGGGGTAACATGATAATGGATATTGGCGGCGGAACCAGTGAAATTGCAGTAATCTCCCTCTCTCACATCGTAGTTCATAATTCCATCAGGGTCGGCGGAGACAAGCTCGACACAGATATTATCAATTACTTAAAAAAGAAAAACAACCTCTTTGTTGGTCAACAAACTGCAGAAAAAATCAAGTGTGTTGTAGGCAGTGCTTATCCCCTAAAGCAGGAATTGACCATGGATGTAAGAGGTCGTGACATCGTATCAGGTTATCCGGTAACAATCAAAATATCTTCTGAAGAAATCAGAGAAGCAATCTCTGAAACAGTAAGTGCTATGATAGATGCAATAAAACGTTTGTTTGAAAGAACAGCTCCGGAACTAAGTGCAGACATTGCAGAAAGAGGTATCTTCCTGACCGGTGGCGGTGCTTTATTGAAAGGACTTGATGAGAAAATACGTAAAACAGTAGATTTGCCGGTCCACGTAGTTCCAGACCCGTTGGAATGTGTTGTAAAAGGAGCCGGTAAAGTATTGGATGATGTTGAACGCTATCGCGAAGTATTAATCAAACGGATTGAGGATTAGTAAATAATATCGTGATGTGTATAAGCGTTATCTAAGTCCCGGGATTTTCTTCATACTAGCCTTAGTGCTGTTTGCAGGTAACAGTGCTACCCGTTCTGCAAAAGCACAATGGCTGTCGCAAACCATTTTTCTCCCCTTTAGTAAAACCATAGACACTTATACAACAATCAGAAAACTTAAACACGAGAATTTAGTTCTTCAAAATAAACTGGCTTTGCAGGTTTTGGATAATCTGGAACTGAAGAACAGGTTAAAAGATTTACAAAGAAACCAGACTTTCCAGTTTGAACTTTCCGGAATTCCATACACAATGGCAGAAGTGATTGATTATTCAGGTTTGTTCCATGACAGGAATTTATTGATAAACAGAGGTTTTGCAGATGGTATAGAACTTGACAGCCCTGTAGTATCTGCTGATGGAATAATCGGGAAAACTATTACTGTTAACCGCAATAACAGCGTTATCCTTCCCCTTACTCATTCCCAGTTCCAGCTTGCTGTGATGGATAAAACGACAAATGTGCAGGGAGTTCTGCAATCTGATTTATTGGGTTCTACATCGATGAACATGATTAAGCTCGGTTCCCAAATCAGTATAGGTGATACCATAGTTACTTCAAATCTATCAAGGCTCTTCCCCAAAGGTTATCCTGTAGGTAAAATCAGCAGGATCAAAGAATCACAGGATAACTTGTTTTTAAGTGCTCAGATTGTGCCTTTTACTTTAATCGAAAACCTGGAGCATGTGTTTGTCCTGAAGAAAAGCTATGTAAATAAACTGTTTGAACCTGTGAAGGTTATTACAAAACCAGATTCCAACGAGGTTGTAAGTGAATAAAGAAAGAAATAAGTTTATCGATGTATTAAGTGTCCGTTTCGAACGGATTCCCGTTAAAACGAGGATTTTAACCAAAGAAGATGATATGCTTGATATCATTAAAGAATATGCAGTTCCGCTTTTACAGGAAGGTGATATTATCACCATCAGTGAAAGTCCTTTGGCTATTACACAGGGCAGAGCAATTCCTGTGTCGGAACTGAAAATAGGATTGCTGGCAAAGATACTTTGGCGGTTTGTGGCAAAAGTACCCTATGGCATCGGGTTACGTGCACCTACAAGCATGCAGTGTGCCATAGATGAATGCGGCGGTTTCAGGATATTAATGGCAGCAATACTTGGAGCTTTAGGTAAAATCATCGGCAGAAAAGGTGACTTTTACAGGATAGCAGGCATGCAGGCAGCTTTGATTGATGCAGCCAGTACTTCTCCCGTTCCACCGTATAATGATACAGTTATCAAAGGACCGCTGCACCCGGAAAAAGAAGCTCAGAGAATTACTGATGCTTTAGGATATCCAGTTGCAGTCATGGATATCAACGATATAGGCGGTTGCTGGATGATTGGAGCCAGCAAAGGTTTGTCCAAAAACTTTATGGAAATGGTGATGAAAGATAATCCACAGGGACAATCTGATGAGCTTACACCAATTTGTCTGGTCAGGCGTGTGAAATGAGCTTTTGGCAAATAATCCGAACCCTGATTAGTGGAATAATAGTACTGTATTTACAGATACTTGTTATGCCGCAATGGACAGTTGCAGGCATTACACCTAATTTATTCCTGGGTTGGATTATGTTTGAAGTATGGAGAAAACCTGTTAATGTGCTAATCCCAATTATCTTTTTACTGGGTATATGTTATGATTTAACTACACCGACATTGCTTGGGATGCACACGATTATTTTTATCCTGTTGGCTTTCGGAGTTGATGAATTTCACCGTCCTTTGGAAAAAGACAGTTATATTACCATGGCGATAACTTTGGGTTTAGTTGTAATAGCTTATTCACTTTACATTTTTATAGTTTTTGGCTTGCAGACAGAATTCAGCTTCAGTTTATTCCTGATAATGTTGGGGATGATAATCTATAATCTGCTTATTTCGACAATTTTTACAGGATTATTGGTCTTTATTTCTAATCTTAAGCTTGATTTCAGACATGGATAGATTAAACTTTATTCACTATTTCAGGATTTTACTCGGGCTTCTTTTTGTAATTTTACTGATAGCTTTATTCTATTTACAGGTGATGCAGGGCTCATATTATAAGCAGATTGCAGAAAGTAATTTTGTCAGACTGCGCAGAATCATTGCTACCCGCGGAGAAATCTATGACCATAAGTACCGCTCAATTGTAGAAAATGTGCCATCTCAAAACCTGTATCTGATCACGGGAAGAATAAGAAATTTCAAGGCTCTGTCTGATTTTTTAACTGCTGAGTTTAATGTTGGTGGAGAAGAACTTCACCAGATAATTGAGAAAACCAGGTTCCGTTCTTATGAAGATGTCATCATTGCCGAAAATGTACCATATGAAACTGTGCTGACTTTATCTGAAAAACTGAACTATTATCCGGAGTTGTTTTTTCGTAGTGAAACAACACGTAACTACATATTCCCAAATCACTTTACAGGTTACGTTGGCAGGATAAACGAAGATGAATACCAAAAGTATAAGGATGAAGATTATACCATTAACAGCCAGATTGGCAAAACAGGTCTGGAAAAGTTTTATGAAGTTTTAGTAAAAGGCAGAGATGGCCGTGAGATTGTTCAGGTAGATTCAAGGGGACGCAATCTGAACCTGTTTAGAAATGACAGTACCATAGAACCTGAAAATGGACTTAGCTTAGTATTGACCTTGGATAATGATATCCAGACTTATGCTGAATCAATATTCCCAACAGGGATGAGAGGAGCTATTGTTGTCATGGATATAAAAAGTGGTGGAGTTTTAGCTTATGTAAGCAAACCCAGCTTTGATCCAAATGTATTTATGTCCAAGATAAGCGCTGAAGACTGGCAGACAATGAATGACGATGTATCAAAACCGATGCTGGACAGGGTAATTCATGCTGCCTATCCCCCGGGTTCTGTTTTTAAACCTGTTACAGCCGGACTGGGTTTGGAAAAAAGTGTAATTAACCAGTATACTCTTTTGGCGAACTGTGTGGGAGGTCTTCAGATAGGGAACAGGTTCTTTAAGTGCTGGAGCAGTGCCGGTCATGGCAGAAGCAATGTAATTGATGCTATCAAAGTATCCTGCGATGTCTTTTTTTATGATTTATCCATGAAGCTTAAACTTGAAGAATATAAACAATTTGTCAATCAGTGTATGCTGGGTCAAAGAACCGGGCTGGATTTACCAAATGAAAGAATGGGTTTTTTCCCCGATACGGAATGGTATCATAAAACATTCGGTAAAAGAATCAGTATTCTGGGTCACAAGGTAAACCTGGCAATTGGGCAGGGGGAAGTACTTTGCACTCCGGTTCAGATCTGCGCATTTTACTCTGCTATAGCTAACAACGGAGTCTGGATACAACCTCACTTTTTGGATAAGACAGTTGGCAAGAATTCTTTCTCCGGTCAGTTTATCAATCCTGTTAAGCATATCAAACTGCCAATAAATTCACAGAACCTGCAAATAATCCAACAGGGTTTATTCAGTGTTTGTAACGTTCCCGGTGGAACAGCAAACAGCGTCAGAGTCAAAGGTGCAACCACTTTTGGCAAAACAGGTTCTGCCGAAAATGTACGTGGTAGAACTACTCATGCCTGGTTCAGCGGGTATATAGTTTCAGACACACCCGAAATCACTGTAACCGTCTTTTTGGAAAATGCAGGCCACGGGGGTGGTGTGGCAGCACCCTTAGCAACAAAAATAATGAATTACTACATGGGTAATTATCAATCCATTAAAGCACCTGTACAGGTTCCTTTGCAGTTTCTGGAACAGGATATGTCAACCCTGGAACAAATGCCCAATCAGAATGCTAATATCCTGCCCACTGCAGATATACCGGCAGAGGCAGAAAGCCATGATTAACAAGAAGAAATTTGACTATACATTAGCTGTTTTGCTGATAATTATCATTATAACAGGTATTATAGCTATCTATACCGCATCCACAAGTAAAATCGGAGAAAACATCTCTGTGAAAGATTACTGGTGGAGACAACTGATTTTTACTTTTATCCTGGCAGGAGTTTTGTTCTTACTTTTTAAGTTACCTATGCCGATTTTTGATGTATTGGTTGTTCCTCTTTATATTCTAAATCTGATTTTCCTGTTTCTGGTGCTCTTCACGCCTGCAATTAATGGTGCTCACAGGTGGTTTAATATTTTCGGCTTTTCCTATCAGCCTTCGGAAAGTGCAAAGTTGTTGACTATTTTATTAACTGCAAGAATATTGTCAAAGGAACATCTGAGTGAATTACGTCAGCTGATTTACGGATTTTTATGCGTCCTTGCTCCTGTAATGATGATAATGATTGAGCCGGATTTTGGAACTACGCTGGTGTTTTGGATAAGCCTGTTTGCAATGTTTGCAGCAGCAGGGATTCCGGCGTTTTATTTATTGCTGATTGTGAGTCCGCTTATCAGTATTATAGCTTCTTTTCACTGGATGTTCATTGTTCTTTGGATTTTTATATTTGTACTGGTATTACTATGGTTCAGATTATCATGGGTGACAGTAACTGTTTCGACTATCTTGAATATATTTCTGGCGATTATAATGCCCGTTTTCTGGGGTGGTATGAAAGAATACCAGCAAAACAGGATTCTTACCTTTCTTGACCCTACCAGGGATCCCCTGGGAGCAGGATACCAGATAATCCAGGCAAAAATTGCTGTTGGCAGTGGTGGAACTATAGGTAAAGGCTGGTTGGAAGGAACACAAAAAAACATGAATTTCCTTCCTGAGCATCATACTGACTTTATTTTCTCCATTGTTGGGGAAGAGTTTGGCTTTATTGGCAGTGCAATACTGCTAATTTTGTTCTTTTTATTATTTTGGCGTATTACTCTGGCAATCAGAGAAATCAGGGTACGTGAGCGCAAGATTGTGGCATCCGGAATCTTTGGTTATCTGATGTTTCAGACTTTTATAAACATAGGAATGAATATAGGTTTGGTACCAACCACCGGTATTCCTTTACCGTTTATAAGTTATGGCGGCTCAAACCTTTTAATAAACGGGCTGGCAATTGGTGTTATTTTAAAATATTTAAACGAAAGAGGATTTATTAAATGAGAATGTTGCTCCTTATTTTACTCTGTATCAGCCTATTTCTAAGCAGTTGTTTTTGGGGCACATCTCTTCTGTTTTTGGATTCTGACAGCCAGGGAAAACTCAATCTTGTTCCAAACAGCGGATTGGAAAAATCCGATAAAAGCAATCCTGAATTACCGGAAGGTTGGCTAATAGTAAGCACTTTAACCGATAAATCAGAACCGGTGACTCTGGACTCCACAATAGTTCAGAGTGGTAAAAAATCACTAAAGATTGCCAATAGCAAGAAAGATATGTACATTGTGTCAGATGCGTTTCAGGTCAATTACACGGGTGGTTATTATTCCAAATTTTCAATCAGATCTGCAAAACCTATGCAAAAACCAGCCCGTCTTTACTTTTGGGCATATGACAACAGAGGTAACAAAAAGAACAGCTTCCGCAAAAGTATAAAAGCCAGGACTGATTGGAAGAGAGCTTCTATCAGCGCAGGTTTTCTTAAAAATTCCGTTAGTTTTGCACGTGTGGCAATTTTTATCCCCAAAGATACTGACAACACAATCTACATTGATGATGTCGGCTGCTATTTAGTCCATCAGTTCACCAAAGAGTAAAAATCCCACAGATGCGCTTATTAATCCAGAGAGTATCAGAAACAACTGTCTCCATAGACGGAGCAGTCCATTCTTCTATTGGAAAAGGGCTCCTGGTTTTAATTGGCATACACCAATCAGATTCATCTTCAGATATCCCCTGGCTGGCAAAGAAACTGGTAGAACTGCGTATCTTTGAAGATGAAAACGATAAAATGAACCGCTCTGTGCTTGATATCAAAGGTGAAATCCTTGTCATATCCCAGTTTACTCTTTATGCAGATTGCCGCCGGGGCAGACGGCCTGATTTCATAGATGCAGCCAATCCCAAACTGGCAGAACAGCTATACGATGAGTTTGTAAATGAAGTAAAAACCTATGGACTGACAGTAAAGACCGGTGTTTTCGCCGCTAATATGCAGGTAAGCCTTGTCAATGACGGGCCTGTAACTATTATTCTGGACTCCAGGGATTCCCGTTCTAAAACAGGATAAAAGATAAGTTAATGTCAAAAGCTCATAATATTGCATATATCCAGGCGTTTTTTGCTATGTTATTCTGGGCATTTACATTTGTCTGGATTAAAGTTGCCCTCAGGACCTATCATCCCATCGAAATCGTGTTTCTCAGGCTGGTCCTGGCAAATATCCTCCTGTTCCTGGCAATTGGAGTGATGAACCATAAACAAAAACCTGCCAAAGAAGATATCCTGCGCTTTATGGCAGTGTCTTTTTTTGAACCGTTCTGCTACTTTCTGGGAGAAGCAAACGGCATGCAGTTTGTCTCTCCTACTTTGGGTTCATTGATTATTTCCACTATTCCGATAGTTACTTTTGTGGGTGCCTGGCTATTTTTAAAAGAAAAAGTGACAATCCTGCTTTTTGCAGGGCTGATTATTTCATTTATCGGCGTAGCTGTACTGGCTTTTGAATCTACAGAAATCTGGGCAACTGTAAGGGGAGTTTCATTACTTCTTTTCGCCGTGATGGGCGGAATGTTTTATGGCATTACAGTACGTAAACTCACTTTAAAATA
This sequence comes from Cloacimonetes bacterium UBA6097, assembly GCA_002435865.1. Taxonomy (GTDB): domain Bacteria; phylum Cloacimonadota; class Cloacimonadia; order Cloacimonadales; family Cloacimonadaceae; genus UBA5614. Next base: position 467,183 of record DIWV01000007.1, read on the forward strand.
CGACACAATTACCATTGTAGCCTGGCAGAGTTTCTGGGGATTGCTTTATTTTGCTCCGTTGTTCTTTATCTTTCATGGCAGGACATTCTTCACAATGCAGCATTCAGGATTTGGACTTCTGACCATCGCTTCCATGTCTGTTTTCGGTTCTGTGGGAGCGTTTCTCTTGTTTACTGGCGTAATCAGGGAACTTGGAGTTATACGTTCAAACCTGACCACCAATCTGATTCCTGTCTTAACAGCCTTTATGGCTTTTATTTTATTGGGTGACAAACCCACTATCAGGGCAGTACTTGGCATTTTGCTGGTCATAACAGGATTGATAATCTCACAACTAAAGGACATTAAAAAAGTCGTCGTTCCGGCTGAATAAACCCGCAAAATAGCCATTCCGGTGTTTTGTCATTCCTGCAGTTCGAGGGTCTCTCCCGTTGTAGAACGGGACAGGAATCCATGCGGTTTTCTTTTTCACCACAGAGACACAGAGGAAAAAGAGAGTAGCGCTTTTTTGTAAAAGGCTGCATAAAACAATCTTATCAGGCAATTCATAATTCATTATTTTCATGTATTTAGTATTCCCTCTTTTTTTTAGTTCGCAATTCTCTCCCTTTCCCCCTTTTCTTACTTCCTATTATCATCAGTATATCTGCAGCATAGTTTCTGTATACTTTCTGTATAGTTTCTGTATACTTGGATACAGAAACTATGCTGTAAATATGCTGTATATACACTGTGGATTAACACATGCATTTAAGAAGTATATAAGGGTCATTTATGCAGTTTCCTGTGGCAAACAGGATTTTTTATACGTAAAACTTGACTTTACGCCATTTTTAGATAGTATTTAATAAAAGGGTAAAACCTTCTGAGGACAGATATGCGCATACGGATATGTTTTTCTTGACTTATTTGCAAGCAGTTGTGGAATAAAATCTGCATAAATTCAGGTATAAAAATCAGAGAATAATTAGAATAACGAATAGAATAAAGGAAAGGGATGTGAAAACAGTAAATAAAAGCATACTGATAGCAGTTCTTCTGGTATTGACGATTGGTTTATCAGCAGTAGTCAAAGTGTCTTTACAGGTTTCTCCGGATTCTTTAAAGCCCGGTGAAAAAGGAACAATTAAAGCTATCATGGCGATTCCTGACAACATGCACCAAAATTATGTTCCCGGAGAATATGACTTCTTTTATCTGACTGCGACTGCAAAAAACCTGAGTTTTGGTAAAACCCAATATCCTCCTGCAGACCGCATAGGTGAAGACGGTGAGTGGATTTATGATAAAAAAGTCACATTAACATTACCTTTTACAGTAAAAAAAGATGCTAAATCAGGTAAAATCCCGATTGATATCGAATTTGGATACAACAATTGCTTTGAATCCGGTGCCTGCGAACCGCCCGAAACGGTAAATCAAAAGCTAAGCATTAAAATTATCGACACAGCAGAAACTATTGATGAAGGTGATTCTATAGTATCTGTCCTGCCAGCAACTCCGGATTCTGTTCCGGAACCAATAAAGGAAAATATTCCGAAACCGGTAGCGGCAAATATCTGGAAGTATCTCTTAATGGCTTTTCTGGGTGGCGTGATTCTTAACATAATGCCCTGTGTTTTGCCTGTGTTGTCGATTAAGGCAATGAGCATTGTAAAACAGGCACACCAGGGTAAATCAGTCATAATGAGGCATTCTTTTGCCTATACAGCGGGGATTTTGTTTTCTTTCCTGATTCTGGCAACCGTGATTGTTATCCTTAAAATTGCCGGGGAATCGGTCGGCTGGGGTTTCCAATTCCAGAATACAGCGTTTGTAATGGTGCTGACATCGATGATATTCGTGTTCGCTCTATCTCTTTTTGACGTATTTATTATCAGCCCTCCGGGCATGAATGCTGCCACAAAGGCTTCAGGCAAAGGCGGATACGGCGGTTCTTTTTTCAGTGGTATATTTGCAGTTCTGCTGGCAACACCCTGTTCTGCTCCATTACTTGGAACTGCACTTGGTTTTGCATTTTCGCAGCCACCTGTATTAATAATCATTTTCTTCCTGCTAATCGGACTTGGTCTGGCATTGCCATTTATTTTACTCGGATTTAATCCAAAACTGATGAAAGTGATTCCCAAACCCGGTGAATGGATGAATATATTCAAGGAAATCATGGGCTTCCTCTTACTTGGTACAGCAGTCTGGCTTTTACATGTGGTTTATCAGCAGAATGGCGGCGATTACCTGCTTAAAGTTTTAATTTATTTAGTCTTCCTCGGTTTTGCCACCTGGCTGTACGGACGCTTTGTCAGGCTGGAACACTCCAGATTTACTCAGTGGCTGTTCACGATTTTGGCAATTATCATTGTTGCTGCATCTGTATATGTTTTTCTTCCTTACGAAGAGATGTCCGCTGCCCCAACAGCACAAAATATATCAACTGAAAAAGGTTTTGAAGGCTGGTATGTGTTTTCACCCGAACTGGTGAATGAACTGGTTGCCAAAGGCGAACCTGTGTTCATAGATTTCGGTGCCAAGTGGTGCATGACCTGCCTTTCCAACGAAAAGACTGTTATCACAACTGCTGAAATGAAAGAAGCCTTTGAACTGAAAAAAGTTAACCTGATAAAAGGTGATTTTACTAAAAAGAATCCTGTGATGCAGACCTTTATGAAGAAATTCGGCAGGGCAGGAGTGCCTTTTTATGTATTATATATACCGGGTAAAGAACCTGTCCTGTTCCCCGAAATTATAACGATTCCAATGATTAAAAAAGCATTGGAAGAGCTTCCATAAAACGCTGGAGTATTTAATGCGGAAAGTATTATATAGCCTTGTTATTGTAACGGCATTTTTCATAATGTCCTGTGATAGATTTAAACATTCGTTTGAACCTGTAATCACTCAAAATCCGGAAGAGATTCTTTTTACACCCCTGCAAACAGCATTTGATGCTATTACTGCAAACGATGTTTCTGCAGTAATGGCACTGTATGATGACGATTATCTGCACAACAGCCAGCAGAAAGCAGACAGGGAATCGTTTTTCCAAAGTATGTTTGCCAAAGTTAGCGATCCGGTGTTCACAGTGTCTTTGATAGCTTCGCAAAATATCGGGATTGATGACACGCTTTCTACCACTACCTGGCGGTTATTGGTAACTGACTCTGCAAAACAGGTCATTGCCGACAGTACATTTTTTGGTGAAGAGATTATCAAAAGGGGAAACACCTGGTTGCTTTACGGCAACAGGGACACATGCTGCCCTCCGGTTACATTCAAAGAACGGATAATTGTAGAGAAATTTACCTATACAACCTGTCCTAACTGCCCTGATGTGGCGGAACAACTGCATCAATTGCAACTGGCATATCCTTATAGCATGAGTTATCTGGAATATCATGTTGCCAATCAGCTGAATATCGGAAATGGAGATGTTTACGGATATTATGGCAATCCCTCAATGCCGGCGGTTGTTTTCAATGGGCAAAGCATGATAATCGGCAATAATACAGATAATGAGCAGATTTTTAATCAACTGGCAACTCAGATATCAAGTGCAGATGCAAAGATCAGCCTGATTAACCTTGATTATGTTATATCGGAACAAGCGCTTAGCGGCACTATCAGGCTTAATGTGCTTGACCAGAATATCGATACATCAACACTGAAACTTAAATATGCAATAGTGGATAAGGAATCGGCGGATTATACCTATATTCCATCCGGTTATCCCTGCCGTAACGTTGTCATAGCCAAAGGAACAAAATCATTGCTGGATGCAGATTTGAGCCAGCCGGTGAATTTCAGTGTATCAATCACAAATTTACCTGCTGTCTACGGTGGAAATTTACCGATAGACAGTGCTCTGATAATCTGGGTGCAGGTTACTCCCGATCCCTTTGATAGTAATGCAAAGATTTATAATGCTTTGGAATCACCAATAACCGTAAATAAAAAATTTAACGCTAAATAGAAAGAGGATTATTATGAAGAATATCGTTTTATCAATCCTGATGCTTCTGCTGATATCATGGCTTACTGCAGAAACTATGCCTGATTTTAAACTCCCGGATATGAATAATAAAGAAATAAAACTTGAAGACCTGTTGAATAAAGGACCTGTCTTAATTGATTTTTGGGCAACTTATTGTGTTCCCTGCAAAAAAGCGATGCCGGAACTGAATAAATTAGCTGAGAAATATGATTCTTTAACAGTGGTGCTTGTCTCAATCGATGCTCCTAAAAACGTTTCCAAAGCTAAAAGCTATCTGAAAAGTAATAATTTTAAATTCATCGGCCTGTTTGACAGCGAAATGAAACTTGCCAAAAAGCTCAGTGTAGTCAATCCTCCGCGTACTTTTATCCTGGATAAAACAGGAGAAATTGTTTTTTCCCATGATGGTTATGAACTGAGAACAGAGAAAATCTATGAAGCCAAAATCAGAGAACTTCTTAATCTGCCGGAACTGGGAGAAAAGATTCCCGAGTTGGAGGATTGCAGTTCCTGCGGTGGATGCAAATGATTAAACTTAGTCTGGTTTTGGTGCTGGTTTTACTAATCAGTGGTCTGTTTGCTGCTGATGTTTTATTCCTGAACGGGCTGAATGAAACTACCTATATCTACAGAACTGCCAAGGATTCCCTCAATTCATACTTCAGGGATGCATTCAGTTTTTCGATGGGGTACAGGGATTTTTCACTTGGCGTAAAGTTTCTGGCAGAGCTTCCCAAATATTCCACAGACCAGAATCAGTTAATGGATGAGCTGAATCCCAATAAGCTTGATGTTAAGTGGACAGAACGCTATCTGGAGTTTGAAAGAGATAATTTGATTCTGCATGGTGGAACCATAACTGAAAGCTTTGGCAGCGGGATGGTTTTAAGGGCATGGGAAGATCTGGAATTTGATACAGACACTAGGTTGGATGGCTTTTTAGTTAAATATAACAAGGGTATTAAGTTAAAAGCAATGTACGGAGCATTGCCGAACCGTAATCAGGCTACAAAATATGACCTGGTTTACGGTGCAGATACTGAGCTTCCTTTTATGAACAACTATGATTTTGGCGTATCAATATTAACACTCAGGACTTTGAACGCACTGAATATTTATAATCAGCAGGATGTTTATGCAGGCAGGTTGAATTGGACGTTTGATGAGATGGACGGTTCAGTTGAGTATGCCAAAACCGCTTTGTTCAACAACAGTGGAGCAAATCATGAAGGGACAGGCATCAATGCCTATACGAATATTTACCTCAAGCCTTCTTACGTTAAATCTGTCACATTGGGAGCAGGATACAAGTCTTACGACAAATTCCAATACAGAGTTCAGGACTTAAAAACCAATAATTATCATAACGAAACACTGGCTGATAATCTTACTACCGGTGAAGATGAAGAAGGCTTGCAGGGCAGCATGTCAGTTGTTCTAACTGATGAGATGACTTATAATGTTAATTATGCAGAAGCCTGGAATTCTGATTTTAAGTTAAGAATGAGTGACCTATACACAAGTTTCGAATGGCAGTGTGGAAACCTGGTTTTATTAGCTGAGTATGGTCAGACTGAAAAACTGGACAAAGTAATTGACCATTGGCAGCAGGATTTAACCCCTGCCATTAGTGTCAGCATGCCTTTTATGGATTATTCTTTTACGTCCAAATTTGAGTATGAATACATAGAAAAAGCAAATCATGATGAAACGCAGTGGCATTATGAACCGATGCTGCAGGCTGATTTGGGAATGGGAAAGCTTTCTGTCTCTTTGGCTGCAGAATCGCAATGGAAATATATGGAAGATGTCACAAAGGGCAGATACTGGGCTAACTGCGAAGTTAAATATGCTCTTTTTAACCATACTGATGTGACGCTGTTTGCAGGCAGGCAAGCTGGTGGAAAAGTCTGTCGAAACGGAACATGCCGTTATGTAGCTCCTTTCCAGGGAGTAAAACTGGAAGCTGTTACCAGATTCTAGATATATAAATTTAGATAAGAATTTTACATTTACAGGAGATAGAAATGTTCAGATATCTATATGTCGTGATTATCCTGCTTCTTGCAGCCATGCTTTTCGCAGAACCGGAGTTTTATCCAATGACTCAGGTAGGTGAGGCATTTCTCAATACTTCCAATGCAGTCTGCAACGATGCTGTTGCCGGGTTGAACATTGTAGAAGACCAATTCCACAATGGCGAGTTTTTTAGTATGAGATACTATTCCCAATCGACGGGTCTTAGCAATCCTTTTTCAGAGGCAAGAGTCGATTACTATGATATTACAGCTTTCCCAACTGTAATCTTTAACGGCACAGAAGAAATCATTGGAGGTGGACCATCCATCATCAACGGTTCTGAGTATGCACAGTTAATAAACCAGAACAGGTTTGCTCCTTCACCAATTATGATGCAGGTTATTGATTTCAATAGTTTTTACGGCACTTTAGCCGTAACAGTTACTATGAAGTCTTCAACTTATTCGATTCAGAACCAGTCAATTCATTTCGTCCTGGTTCAAAACGGGCTTCCAACTGAACCAACTAATATTATCAGGGAAGTTATTACTCAACCAATTACCCTTTCAGGTTTAAATAGCAATGTAAGTTTCAATGTAAATTTTGATACAGAGATTTACGGAATAGTTCCTGAATACTGGGTTGCTGCCTTTGTCCAACTTGATAACGGTTCTATACTCCAGGCAGTTTCCATTCTATCTCAACCGACGTATCAGATCAGGGCAGCTATGCCTTTTTCTCCTACTATCATTGATTCTGCAAATATAAATTACAATTCAGAAACTGTATGGTTTTACAATCTTGGACAAGCTGATAATTATACGATAAGACTGCTTCCGGATAATAATCCTGCAGACTGGTATTTGAATTATTGCAATGAGACAGGCGGTTGTTTCCCCGGAGACATTCCCAATCCATTCAGTTTGGCATCCGGTGAAGTTATAGGTTTTCATCTTAATTTGCTTGTTGGAAACAGCGGAACTTCCACCTTTCATTTCATTGTAGAGTCACCAAACATCAGTCCATATATCGTACCTTTTACATACCAGACAGAAAATACTCCCAATGATGACCAGTTTGTGCCTGAAACTAACGTACAGCTGTTGCAGAACTATCCCAATCCTTTTACTAATGAAACTACATTTTGTTTATATACAAGGCAGACTTCACAACCTGTGGAGATTGAGATATTCAACCCTAAAGGACAGAAAGTGAAGGTTTTAAATACAGGTATTCTCAAAACAGGAACCTCTACGATAACATGGAATGGTACTGATTTAAAAGGCAGAAAACTTCCACAAGGAATTTACTACTCCAGAATCAGGAATGACAATAAATCAAAAACAATAAAAATGTTGATAATGAACAATAAATAATAATGAGAGATATAATGAAAAAGACAATAATCCTATCACTATTTATCCTGCTTGTGACAATGATGTCTGCAGTGCGGGTTGACGTTAATGAAGCTCTGAGTATAGCTTCCGGTTGGATACGAACTATTTCAGCAGCAAACTCAGTTCGAGATATACAGACAATAACTAATCCTCATGACAGTTCTATTGCAGATTTGTATGTAGTCAGGTTCACTCAAGGCGGTTTTATAATAATAAGCGCAGATGATAAAGCAAATCCTGTATTAGGTTATGACACATCTGCAGAATATAATCTCAATTTGATGCCTGATAATGTAAGTTGGTTTTTAAGTCAGTACCATGATGAAATATCCAGTATCAGAGCAGCACAAAATCTGTCTGTGCATCCTGCCTGGCAAGCTGTGCGGATTGGAAATTTCAGTTCTTTCATTCCAACCAGACCGGTATCACCCTTGTTAACAACCAACTGGGACCAGGACTGGCCTTATAATTCCATGTGTCCCACTGCTACCGGAGGTCCCGGTGGTCATGTATATGCAGGTTGCGGTGCAACAACCATGGCTCAGATTATGAAGTATTGGCAATATCCCACCCAGGGTATTGGCACGCATACATATACACATCCGACTTATGGAATTCTGAGCGCAAACTTCGGAGCTACAACCTATAACTACGCTTCAATGCCAAATCAGCTTTATTATACAGTAAACACTCCCATATCAACTCTTATGTTCCATTGCGGAGTTGCATTGGATATGGATTACGCAATCGATGGTTCAGGAGCAACTATCAATTCAGTTCGTCCTGCATTTATAAATTATTTCGGATATGAGACTACTGCCCAGACTGTTTATAAAGCCAGTTATTCAACGTTGAATTATGAGACTCTGCTAAAGACCGAACTTGATAACGGCAGACCGATTTTCTATTTTGGTACTGATAACTCGTATGGCGGTCATGCCTGGGTTATGGACGGATACCAGGGCACGAATTATTTTCATATGAATTGGGGTTGGTCGGGCTACAACAATGGTTACTATTATGTTTCCAATCTTAATCCCGGAATCTATCAGTTTAATTCACAACAAGGCGGAGTTATAGGTTTAAGACCAACTCTTCCGATAACAGCTCCTTCAAACCTGGTAGCAACAGTTGATGCAGGCAATAATGTATTCCTGGAATGGCAAAGTCCCTTAACCAGAGCATTACTGGGGTACACCATATATAAAGACGGAAGCCTGTATGCAACTGTAACAGATCCGCTATATACAAACTACTACGATATCAATATACCTGCAGGATCCTATGAGTACTACGTGGTAGCTAATTATTCTCAGGGAGATTCACAGCCATCGAATTCTGTTACTGCAACCATTTATCCGGCTCCGGTAATTAACTACCAGGATAGTTTTGAGAGCTTGAGTGATTTTACAGATGATTTATCACCCTGGTTCGCTTTTGACGTTGATAATGCTGCAACTATAGATTTTGATTATTTTGATTTCCCTGCAGAAGGCAGCCAGTCTTCCTTCATCGTTTTTAATCCTGATGCCACTACACCGCCTGTATCAGATTTAACTGCTTTTAACGGACAGAAATTTATTGCCTGTCTGCCTGCATTAAATACTGCTAATAACGATTGGTTTGTTTCTCCCAAATGGAATACGGGAAACCAGGGCAGACTAAGATTCTGGGCAAAATCAGCATTTGCGGATAGTGGTCTGGCACAGATAAAGGTTGGAATTTCTACTATTGACCCAGTGCCGGCAAACATGACAATTGTGTCTGGTGCAAATGCTATCTCAGTTCCCGAAGAATGGACAGGATATGATTATATTTTCTCTTCTAACCTGTATTCTAACGTGTTTGTGGGCATCCAATGTTTATCAGGCAACGGCAGTATGCTTCTTTTGGATAGATTCCAGCTCTGGTCCAGCTATGTGGAAAATGACGATGAATATTCATCCCTGATTCCCATTACCAATCTAAGTAACTTTCCCAATCCTTTTCAAGCAGCTACCGAAATATCCTGGCAGCAAAAGACTTCTGATAAAATATCCCTGCGGATTTATGATTTGAAAGGCAGATTAGTCAGGTCTCTTACCAATGAAACTAAATCAGCCGGAATCCAAAAACTGACCTGGGACGGAAAAGATAACAATGGCAAACAAGTTGCCAGCGGTATTTATTATAGTCGTTTAACTGACAGTAATGGTAAAACTGCAACCCAAAAAATGATGTTAATTAAATAGCACCAGGCAGTTAAGCATAATCTAACTTATCAAAAAGAGGTCACCTGTTTTAAGGTAACCTCTTTTTTTATTATTTCTCAATCAGCAGTCATCCCATTACTGCATATACTACTATCTTCTTCAAACATGTGGCGCATCTAACTGCTCTTCTCACTATATCTTGCGTAATTCTCCACACTTTGGTTGCCAACGAAATTTAGGAAAACTCAGCATCTACCCGTTTATTCAATCTTATTAGCATTGCGCTATCATTACGCTATCATTGCGCTATAATAGCGCAATGATAGCGCAATGATAGCGCAATGATAGCGTAATGCATTTATGGGGACGTTTACCTAAAAATATTAAATATGGCTAAATGGTAAAAAATAAGATAGGATTAAGCTTAGATTCGTATGTCTTTTATAGTACCGTGATTGATTTTGAGGGCAGGTTCACCATGAATCATCATAATGATACCCAGTTCTTTTTGGCAGGACGGGCAGAGAGGTTTGGAAAAGGTTTCAGCACCTTTTAAGCCAACAAAGTCGGCTTCCATTCTGTTAATGAAACACTTGATAATCCTGCCCTTTCCGCTTTTGAAATAACGGAACAGATGAAATCCGCAACGGCAGTCAATGTCAATAATCTTGCCGGTTTTCAATTTATTTCACCACGAATGCACAAAGAGCACAAAGAAAAAGGCCTGGATTCCTGTCTTCGCAGGAATGACGAAGGTGAGAACACGGAATACACGAAAGTCATCCTGAGCCTGTCGAAGGATAAATGGTTCGACAAGCTCACCATGACAGGAAAAGTTGAGAAGGTAGAGAAGGTTGAGAGAGTTGAGAAGGTTTAGAAGGTTTAGAAAAGACCTGGATACCAGCTTTCGCTGGTATAACTTAACAGGGGCAGGAATGTTTTTGTAAGGGTGGTAAGACACACAATACACAAGTTTAATATTCCACCAGACCGTTTAATTCGGAAGCATCAAACCAGGTCATTAAACCATCAAAACGCAGAATTTCAGTTTCCAGAATAGTTTTATGATAATCTTCTTCATTGGCAAGTTCTTCCAGAAGTTTGATAAGCTCTTTATCGGTAGATTCCTTTGCCATTTTAGTATATGATTCAAAGGCAATCATCTCACGCGCAATTGCAAAATCCAGTACTTTTTGGGGATCGGTGATATCTTCCGGTTTTACCTTATGAGTCAGTTTTAAATCTACTTCCAGAGTTGAACCGGGAAACTCTTTCTCGTAGGCATCTCTAAGTTTTTCTTCGTGAATTTGTTCCATAGGGACAAGGTTTTTGAAAGCCAGGCTGATTTCGGGATTGCTTTTAAAACTGTTGGCAAGCATCCGGTAAAGGTTTTGGGACATTATCTCATTCTGGATTGCAAGTTTAAATGTCTCTATACGGTCAATCATATTTCCTCCTGAAATAACTGAATTATATTATCTCTCTTATTAATTTAATCGGATTTATCCGTTTTGCACTTCTGGCAGGAATATAAATGCTAAGCCAGGTAATAAAAAGCGAAATCAATGGAACAATTAAATAATCCTTAAGCCTGATATCAACAGGTAAAATCAGGCTTGGCATATTGCCCACAGGTAAGCGGATCAGGCTGAAGTATGATTGTATTAACAACAAGAACAAAGATAACAATATCCCGAATAAAATCCCGGCTGAGCCTATGATTAGTCCTTGTTTCATAAAAACACTCATAAGTTCTGTGTCCCTGAATCCTATGGTTTTCATGATACCGATAGTCTTCCGTTTTTGGATTATTGTCTTAAAGATGTTTCCGCTCATATTGAATGATGAGAGGATAAACATCAGCCCCAGAATAACCATCATCAGGTATTTTTCAAAGTGCATGGCATTATATAAACTTGTATCAAAACTGCTCCAATTCTCAACCCTGTATTGAGGAAAAGCCTTTTGCAGGTTCTTTGTCATCTTATAAAGCTGTTTGGGATTGTTTGTCTTGATGTCAATGTGGTCAATCTGTCCCTGATAAGAACTGAAATATTGTCCAACCGATAAAGGAATGTAGGAATAAAGTCTGTCATATTCAGGCATTCCTGCAATAAAAATACCCACAACGCGCACGGATTGTGTGCGTGGTAATAAACCCAGAGGTGTTGGAATAGAACCCAGGGGTGAAACGAGCTTTAAAGTATCACCTACTGATGCATAAATACTTTGTGCCAGGTCTGCTCCGATAATAATACCCTTATCTTCAAAATCCTTTGTGCGTATTTCTTTTGTAACTAATCCCTGCAGCCATTGGTGCGATGGTTCTTTTAATAATCCGAGTTTTATTGGTAACAGAATCGGGCTGACAGCCCTTTGTTTGTTTAAATCTATGCCAAAACTTACCGTAGCAGCCATATTGGAACCATTTACCAGCATTAGTTCGTTTCGGATTACCGGGGTTGAAGCTTTAATATATGGAAGTTTATTGAGTCTGTCAATGAGAGATTCGTAATTACTCAATGAATTAGATGCAGGAATATCTATCCTAATCTCAGCCCTTGTGCCAATAATGCGCTGACGCATATCTTTATCAAAACCATTCATTACGCTGCTGACAGTTAAAAGTGCAAAAACGCCCAGGGCAATTCCGGCACAGGTAAGCCAGTGCCTGCCATGTATTTTTCCTTTGGGATTGATTAAAAACTTGGTAACAATCAGGTTCAGGCTTTGATTTTTGATATCCCCATTGTTCAGATTACTCTTACTCAACAATATTTCCTCAGAAACCTTTATTTAGTCGGGAAACAAGAGTTTTATATTTGTCGCGGATAACTTCTATGTAATTTGGCTCTTCATAATTATTGAGAACATCTTGGGCTTTGGAAATTCCCCATCTATAAAAAGTTTCTGCTTCTTCAAAATCAAATACATTGCCTTTGGGATACCAGGCATCAACGACAATATCAGGTCTGTTCTCTATAATAGAAAGCATAGCCATATAAGCCTGGTTTTGCGTAATGCTTTGCAGGAAAACTTCGTGCAGTCTGAGTTTATCCTTATTGGCATCATTGCTAAAGATATCAATATGCTCAGGTTCTTTCATTTTGGAAGGCAACACATTTACGACAATGGTTAATTCACCGGGCAGGGATTCTGACAAAGCAAGAGGTAACGGATACTCAATTCCACCATCCACAAAAGAATAACTTCCCCATCTGTAAGGTGAGAAAAGATACGGAATTGAAGATGAAGCACGCATGGCTTTTGCAAGAGAACCTTTATCTATAATTATGGAATTGCTCTTTTTCAAATCATAGCTCACTGCCATAAACGGGATTCTGCAATCATCAATGAGAGTTTTGTCTGTCCATTCTTCGAGCTTGTTGAATATCATCTTTCCATCGAAAATCCCTGTTAAATACCTATCCAGATTAAGTGGATTGAAGATGTCTTTCTTTTTGATTTCCATAACCAAATGGAGAATTTCTTTTGGGCTGTAGCCCTTGGCATACAAACCCCCGATGATTGACCCGATACTTGTGCCGATTATCCCACTAATGTTAAACCGGGATTCAATAACCTGTAAAGCTCCGATATGAGCTAATCCGAAAGCAGCTCCACCGCTTAAAATAACTTTTGCAGTTTTTTTCATTCTTATTGCTTTCCCCTGTCAAATACAAAAGGGAAGTTCAGCATAAAAAGTCAAGGGATAAAACAGTTAACAATGACAAGGCTTTTCAAAATTTGGTGAAGTTGTTTTTTATTGACACGATTGTTTGAATTTTCAAAACTGACAAAATGAGGAAGTTTATACAGATTCTTGTTTTGGTTTTATTATGCGGCTGTGAAATCTTTTCGCTTAGGGAAGCAGATCCGCCTGACAAACCACCTTTGTGGAATAATTTCTATACCACATGGGAGTTAACGCGCCAGAATCTTGAGTACGGCTATGAGGATGAACGAAACCTGGTTAAATACGGTGGTTTATTTAGCAGTAATTTCCAGTTTTATTTTTCTCAGCAGGATATAATTGATTATAATATAAATGAAGTCTGGACCCGCAATAATGAAATTGATATGCTTTATAACCTGCAAAGTATGGCAGACAGCATTGGAATTGAGCTTGAGACTATTCATGACCAAAACGATGATGTGCAATCCACACCAATAAAGTTGTACAGGAGTTATAAAATAAAAGTGAAGAAGGGCTCAACAATTGATACTTATGCCGGCAAAATGGAATTGCAGATGGTTCAGGATGAAGATGGTTACTGGCGTATCACGAAATGGTATGATTATCGTTCTTCATCACCAATAATATATCCAACCTGGGGTAAACTAAAAAATGAATATTCAGTTTAGAATACTATTGATTCTGATTTTTACAGCTCTCCTGCTGAGCAGCTGTACTAATCCGTTTCATCCAAACCTCAGGTATAATGTAACTCAAACAAATACAAATGATAGTCCTTCAGCAGTTCTGCAATCTTTGGAACAATCCTATAAACAGAAAAATATTAAGCTCTTTGAGAGTTGCCTGGCACCGGATTTTCGCTTCGAATTATTGTCAGCCGAAGTAAATATTATTGGGATTGACTGGAATAATGATGGTCTGAGAGATAGCTGGTGGGGATATGACCAGGAAGTGGAATATCACACTAATCTTTTTCTGGAAGGTTCTAGTGATGGTTCTTATCCTCCTCCTGACCAGATAAATCTGAGGTTGCAGATTCCGCCACAGGATCAATGGGAAACTGACACCGAAACCGGTCATGAAACCTGGGTTATTATTCCTGCCCTGTTTGATTTGCAACTTATTTTTACCTCGAGCAACAGTTCATTATCATCAAATGGAGTCGCAAGATTCTATCTAAAACCGATAGCCAACCGTTGGTACATTGCTATCTGGCGAGATGAATCCAATATCTGATGCCTATGCGTTTATTAGCAATTGATTATGGCGAAAAGCGCATCGGCTTGGCAATAACCGATGAATTGCAGATGTTTGCAAATCCATACGATACAATACCGAATCTTTCTTTTGAAAACACAGTCTCAGTTTTGAATAAACTTATTGCTGAAAAGAAAATCGGACAGATTATCATTGGTATTCCCTGGAGCGTTAATGGCAATGAAACAGAGAAAACTAAAGAAACACAGGAATTTATTACACAATTACAGTCTCAAATAAATATTCCGATTATCGGTTCAGATGAAAGATTCACAACTTCTGACGCCAACGATTTACTCAAAGAAATGGGTTACAACTGGAAGAAGGCACGCAAAGTAATTGATTCTATTGCTGCCTGCCTGATTTTAAAAAGATATCTGGAGAGAAATGCAGGACATAATCAGAAAGCTTAAAACTTTTGTAAACAAGATAAAAATTCCTGAGATGACGTATACAAATCACAAAAAAATTGCTATCGTCTTGTCTGCCTTGATTCTCATATGTTTATTGGTTTCAACAATATATGATATTGCCGTGCCTGTCAGTACTCACGAAACTGTTGTAAGAATCAAACAGGGTGATACTTCAAAAACTATTGCATTAAAATTAAAGCAAAATAGAGTTATCAGAAGTGCTTTCTGGTTTGATATTCTTTCCAGATTAAGCAAGAGTGAAAGACATCTGAAGTCAGGCAGATATGTATTTGGTGGAAACATAAATCTTTTACAGACTATGGCAAAAATCAGAGACGGTCGTTCAACCTTGATTCACTTAACTATTCCGGAAGGATTTTCCCTGTACTGTATAATCAGAACAATGGAAAAATATAAAATAGGCACTTACGATTCGTTAATGGCTGTTGCAACCAACCCTGTTGTAGTAAAAAAGCTTACAGGTATGGACAAACAAACGCTGGAAGGTTTTCTCTATCCGGAAACTTATTCCTTTGATATAGATTTGGAAACAGAGCAGATATTTGGGTTAATGACCCAAGAGTTTTTTAAACGTCTTACCAAGGCAGGGATAGAGATTGATGACGAAAGAAGTTTTTACAATAATCTGATTTTGGCTTCAATTGTTGAGCAGGAGGCTGTAAAAGAAGAAGAGAAACCTATGATTGCAGGGGTATTTCTAAACAGGCTAAAGAAAGGAATGAAGTTAGAAAGTTGCCCTACTGTTGATTACACTCTTGAACGCAAAGGCATTGTACGAAAGAAACTTACTTTTAATGATTTACTCATTAATACTCCATATAACACTTATCAGATTATCGGATTGCCGCCCAATCCTATTTGCAATCCAAGCATAACATCATTGCAGGCAGTGATGAATCCTGAAAAGACTTCAAACTTATATTTTTTCGCTGATTTTCTTGGGAGAAATGTTTTTTCCTCGACATATAAGGAACATATCAGGAAACAGAAATTACGCTTAAATTGATATCAGAGATTGTTCTGATTGTCCTGTTCAAATAATTGCTTGACACATATTTGCAGAATAGAATTGTTCGAATATATATTGATGCTCATTAGGAGGAAATATGCTACGCTTTCAATCTTTTCTATTGCTGATTTTAGTTTGTGTTTTATTAATATTTGCAGGTTGCAGTGGAAACAAGAGCAAACTTCCTGAAAAAGCTGATATCAGTGCCAGCGTTCAATGGTGGGGTTCCCAATCTGATGATGGATATGTTTACTTGTATGGAGAAGCAGTTGATAAAAGTGAATCAATATCGAAAGAAAATGCTAAAGCTAATGCTCTCTCAGCAACGCAATATATTGAAGCATATATTACATCAATTCTGAGTAATATTGAAATGGAAGCAAGTATCAAAGACACAAAGATTTTGGAGAGTTCACAAAAAGTAATCAAACTCGTATCCAACATACTGTTCTCACAGGCAGTTTCCGGAAAATCAGAAACGATTATGGTCTCAACAGTTGATGGTGAAAGCTATAAAACCTTCATGCAGGTGAAGATTCCTAAAATGATTATTGATAAAAATCTTGTATATCAGATACGCAATGATGAGAATCTTTATAATAGATTTATAGAATCCGGAACTTTTAATGCTCTGGATGAGAGAGTAGATTAATTTTCTTAGCTCAAACCCCATATAAAAGAGGTTGATGCTTAATCAACCTCTTTTCTTATTAGTTAAATTTCAGTAACTTATTGACAATGTAGATCATCCGGGGTGGTTGCAGGTTAATCCTACGATAATCCCACTGCAGATTTAAAGTGCATACCTTGAAGGTGCAGTTAAATTGCATTGGTATGGATTCTTCGAGCTAATATTTTAGTTGACAGAAAAGGTCATATTTCAATTTTGAACAACACGAAAGCAATCCGGAATAGCTCAGCGGTAGAGCGGGTGGCTGTTAACCACTAGGTCGGGGGTTCGAATCCCTCTTCCGGAGCCATAAAAATTAAAGCGAACCCTTGGGTTCGCTTTAATTTTTATATAATGGCCTGAAAAAGATTACTTTCTATCTTTTACATATATATCACATACATACAGTTTATCATTGTTGCCAGAGATAAATATCATTGTAACTTCTTTCTTTTTGTTTCTACACTTTACAACTAAATCACCATTATCATCAGTAAAGCTCCAATCAGTATACATATCCTTGGTGTCGCCTGAATAATGTAACAGTTTTGAAATTGCTGACACCATTTCTTTCTTAAAGGTATCATCATCTCCATACTCCAAGCTTTCATAATATAGTTCAGTTACGTCTTCATTATTTACATAAATATCATCCCACAAGACGTATTCTGTTGCAGCAGGATTTCCAGTATAAAATAATGCAAATATCTTCCTGGCTGTCTCATTATCAGCAGTTGATTTTGGTTCATCTGCCAGCAAAGCGACAGTTGTTATAATAAGTAAAACTACCAGAAAGAAAACTTTGGTTAACCTGGTCATGTTATTATCCTCCTGAAATAAACAAATTAATTATGTTTAAAACGGAACTTACTGAAACAGCCGGCTTTCCAGTAACTCAATAAGAATATGTAAAATCTTGATATGAACTTCCTGAATCCGGTCTGTTGTTTCAGCGGGTACTATAAGTTCAAAATCACATACACCTTTGAGTTTGCCACCGTCTTTACCCAATAAAGCAAACGTTGAACAATTCAACGACCTGGCGGTGTGCATAGCTCTGATTACATTTTCAGAATTTCCACTGGTAGATATGCCTATAACTATATCCCCAGACTTTGCAAAGGCAGAAACTCCACGGGCAAAGACTTCATCAAATCCATAATCATTGGCAACGCAGGTAATATGGCTTGGGTCTGATAATGCAATCGCAGGCAATGCCGGGCGGTCTTTTCTGAAACGGCCCGTCAGTTCTTCTGCGAAATGCATCGCATCGCACATACTGCCGCCATTGCCAAATACTATCACTTTATTACCTCGCTGGAATGCTTCTGCTAATAATACACCTACACTTTCCATAATCCTCAGATTATCTTCGATGCTGATGAAATTTCGCAATGTATCTTCAGCTTTTTGAAACAACTCTTTGATGATTTCGGGCATAATTTACAAGCTCTCTTTTACCTTTACTTTGGTTTTCAGTTCGGCTTCTTCCAGTTCATCTATTTCAGCAAGAATTTGATTTATCAGACGCACTCTTTCTTTGTAGGGAATAAAAGCGCTCTTGAAACCATTAAGGACTATGTTCTTAATCTGTGGATAATCCAAACCCAGAAGTTCAATTGCAAGCATATATTCATCTGTTAAAGTAGTGTTGGATATTGTCCTGTTATCTGTATTGAGGGTTACTCTTAAGCCATAATCAAGGTAAAAATCAATAGGATGAGCCCTGATGCTTGGAACAGCTTTGGTATGAAAATTACTCTTAAGACAGATTTCCAGGGGGATGCGGTGGTCATTTGCATAATTTAACAAATCTCCATCTTCAACTAATCTGGTGCCGTGCCCGATGCGGTGAGTTCCGCAATAATGCAGAGCCTGGTGAATGCTTTCAGGTCCATATGCTTCTCCGGCATGAATTGTGATATTAAGATTGTTTTTTAATGCCAGGTCAAAAGCTTCTTTATGGTCTTTGGCAGGATAGTTATATTCTCCACCTGCAAGGTCAAAGCCTATTACACCTTTGTTTTTATAAGCAATTGCCAACTCTGCAAGTTTAATAGATGTAGTTGGATCCATATTCCTGATTCCACATATGATTACACCTGTTTTGATATTGAATTCTTTCTCTGCCTGCTTTAACCCATCTATAACAGCTTCGGAAATCTGAGTGAGTTTCAGACCTTTGTCTGTATGCAGAATAGGGGAGTAGCGCACTTCCACATAACGGATATTTTCTTTGGCGCAATCTTCTGCCAGTTCATATGCTGCTCTTTTCAATCCTTCTTTATTTTGCAATACTCGGTTTACTATATGAAAACCGCGTAAATAATCATCAAGACTCTCACATTTCTCATCACAACAAATCAATTTCTTAAGTTCAGCTGGGTCCAAAGTTGGTAATTCAACTTTGTGCTTATTTGCTAAATCAATTAAAGTCTCTATCCTGACAGAACCGTCAAGATGCACATGCAGGTCAGTTTTGGGTAGTCTTTGGATAAACTCCCGGGTTAATTTTACTTTTGTCATTTTATATCTCCTAAAACTCAATCAAGATAGCGGACTATTTTATCAAGGGGAAGTCTGTCTTTGCTTCCGGCAAATGCTTTGACCACCTTGGCATATAGTCCCTGTTTTTCTGCAGGATAGCCAAATGGACTGAGAGCTACTATTCTCCAATTATCCGAAATGCCGAGCCAGGGTTTTAATCTTTTTTCACTAAATGCACCTAACCAGCATGAACCAACTCCATGACTCCATGCAATTAACATCATCTGCTGAAAAGCTATGGCTGTGTCAACTAAATAATAATCCTGTCCATTAATCTTAACATTTTGTTCTGTATCTGCACAAGCTATAACAACACATGGTGCACTACGGATAAAGAAGTTTGACAGGCCGATTAAACCGCAGTTAAAAGCCATTGATTTTATCTTGTCCGGATTTTGAAGCACAATGAACCGCCAGGGCTGTTTGTTCTGAGTAGACGGAGCTAACCTGGCTGCTTCGAGCATTTCAGTTAACACAAATTGGGGTACAGGGTCAGGTAAAAATTTCCTAACACTATATCTGGATAATATTACATCATTACATTCCATTTCTCTTCCTGTAAGTTAATATAGTTGTAATGAGTTGCTTGTCAAGAAATACTATTTTGCTCATATTCAACCGGGATTTCTTGGGGTGAGGAATTCCATAACATACTGCAAATAAATATTGTTCAGAATAAAAATATATTGACTATTATTACGATGTTTGTAATATGTGTTACCCGGTGAAATAGAATATGAAAAAAAGAAGCTTAACTCAGGTGAAAACTTCCGCATTTAAAGGTATGTTAATCAGGCGGATTATTACTATTGCGTTATTAAGCGTAGTATTTACCGGAGGTTTTGCTATTATTTTCAATTCCCGGATTATTGCAGTGAATCCGGAAATACCAATTAGAGTAGCTTTGAATGCTTTCTTTCCCAGATTGTTTGATATGCTGGTAATTGTTATAATGGGTTTATTGATAACTTTGGGATTAGCCTATTTTATCCTGAAGAGAGCTTTTATTCAAATGGACAGACAGGATGAACGACCTGAAGTAAGCAACCCTGACAACTGGGAATTCGGATTTGACCAGTTTCCTGAGTTAAAGGATAAGAACAAACCTGCTCAATCTGTTAACAATGCAGTGAATACTGTCAATCAACCCACAGAACCTGAAAATCATTTTAAGAAAGAACTGGAATCTGAAAAACTGCTTAATAACCTCTTGTACTCACTTTTAACTTCACATTCCTCAGATAAGGATAAATCGGTTTCAAGAGTATTGGATACTTTCGGAGCATATTGTAAATGTGATTATGCTGCAATCTACAAAAGAGATGAAGTTTTTGATAAATACCTGAAATTTGGTGATTGGGATGCAGATCCTGAGCTTGCCCGTCACTCCAATAAAGTGGAAGCAATCGATTTACCGAGCTACCGCTGGATGAACAAAACTCTATCCACAGGTAAGTCATTTGTATTCAGGACTGCGATGCTGGATTCTTTGATGGAAAGTGTTTTGGGAGCTGATGAAGATGTTAAATCATGGCTCAGAATGCAGGCACAGGAATCAGCTGAACACAAACTATGCAAACACGAGGGTTGGGAATACTTTGTCTGCTTCCCCTTTATGGAAGGCAATACGTTATTTGGCATTATCCTGGTTGGATATCAGAAACCTGATTTACCTTTGTCTAATGAAGTGATTGAACGCCTTACTTCGATATCCAGTGCTTTGGGTAATCAATTGGTTACATATGGAATGAAAGAAAGTGCTGTTGATAATATTGAGTACCTGCAGAACGCTCTGAACAATCTCAATGATGCAATCTTTGTAACCAAGACAGATGGAAGTATTGTCATGGCAAATCCGGCTGCCTGCAACTTAAGTGGGAAAAAGCGGGAAAGCATTATCGGTAAAAGCTGGAATACTGTTTTTCCAATGATAAGCACAGACAATAAACGCCAAATATCAAATCCCTTGGATAAAATCCTGAGGGGTTACCCGAGCAGTATAGCAATAAGCAATTCATCACTGGTTACAGGTTATGATTGCGAGCTGAAGATAGAGGGAATGGCAGCACCCATACAAAATAAGAAGAACGAAGTTACAGGAGTTATTTTTATCCTTAGGGATATTACTGATAGAGACTTGGAAGAAAATGAAAGATGCCAGAATCAGAAAATGGAAGCAGTAAGCTCCCTTTCAGCGGGATTTGCACACGATTTCAACAACATTCTCACTGCTATTTTAGGAAATATTTCACTGGTAATGGATGATCTGCCTGCAAACAGTGAACAGGCATCCTGGCTTAAGGCGGCTGAAGAATCAACGCTAAAGGGCAAGGAGATCACAGATAAACTGCTGGCTTTGGCAAAAAGCAGCCCTGTTCCCGATACATCTTCAGAAGCAGGAAGAGCAATTGAAACCATTGTTATTAAAAATCTGGCTGACACAAATATTAAACCTGTTTTCCAGATTGAGAATAACTTGCCGGACATAAGAATGGTTGCAGCTACTTTTGAAAAGATCATATCTCATTTAGTTACAAATGCAGTTCAATCCATGAAACAGGGTGGCATCCTGACCGTTACCGCAAAATCCTATGAAGCAAAAGCTGATAACGGACTTCCGCTTTCAGCAGGAAGATATGTTTGCATTCATATTATTGATACCGGAGAGGGTATTGCCTATGAGAACCAGAAGCGTGTCTTTGTGCCATACTTTACTACTAAACCCGGGTCAAGCGGATTAGGACTTCCCATAGTCTATTCATTATTGAAAAAGCACGATGGCTATATCCGCATCCAGTCTCAACCGAATAAAGGGACGGATTGCGAAATCTACATCCCCGTTTCAGACAATGATTCTTCCGAACAAGCTGAAGCAAAACCTGCATCTTCACGTACGACACCTCTGGCTTTGGTTTTGGACGAAGATGATGCCCTGGGAAGCCTGCTCGTTAAAACCATGGTCAAGATGGGCGTTAGAGTGCAGAAAACTTCTGATTCTGACGAGCTTTCCACTTTATTCTTCAAAGCCATGAACAACAAAACTCCCGTGAATTTAATACTGGCAGATTTAAACATCCCTTCTGTTACTGATATTCCCGGTCTTTTACAGATCTTTAAAAAATCTGATCCCAATGTGAAACTAATAGCTTATAGCAACGACATCAAACCTGATGATCTGGCCGAATATATCAAGCAGGGGTTTGATGATATCCTGATTAAACCTTTTAATATTGCCGAACTGAGAACAGTAATCAACCGCAATATTACTATCTAAACTTTCCCAATCCATAAAACCTCCCATATCCTCTGATTCAAACTTTTAGATTATCTGCTTTAATATAATCTGTCATTCTACTTAAGGCAGGAATCTCTGTTAAATCATCTTAAGATAGCTGTTTACACCTATATACCACACTCTGGTTAGATATTTGGAAATCCGGAAACCTGCTGATGTTGGTTAAGTTATTAATATGAATTAACTTAAAGCTGATTGTCCACCGCTTAGCTCTTTTATGTATCTTTGAAGCATCAGGGAGTCATCAGGGACTTAGTCCCTGATGACTCCCTGATGACTCCCTGATGCTAAAGAGAAATGCTTGAGTTTTAAATGAATAAGAAGTAGTTACAATTTTTGAAGCAGGTGATAAAAAAATAAGTTTTCTGACTGTTCAGCAATGACAATACAGGCAGTACTTACTACAAGAAATAGAAAAAAAGAGGTTGCCCTTTAACAGAGCAACCTCTCGTAAATTGTATGTAATTATATAACTATATTACAATTGTTTAATAGCAGATTTGCCTGGGAAGCGCGCTGCACTGTCCAGTTCTTCTTCAATTCTGAGCAATTGGTTATATTTGGCAATGCGTTCACTGCGGGAGATGGAGCCGGTCTTGATTTGACCTGTATTAAGAGCAACGCATAAATCTGCCATAAAGGTATCGCAGGTTTCACCGCTGCGATGCGAGACAACAGCAGTCCAACCGGCATTAAATGCGGTTTGAATAGCGTCAATGGTTTCGGAAACAGTTCCAATCTGGTTGAGTTTAATCAGAGTGGAATTGGCAGCATGCTTGGCGATGCCTTTTTTGATATACTGGGGATTGGTCACGAATAAATCGTCACCCATTACCTGGATACGCTTGCCCAATTTCTTGGTCATAAGTATAAAGCCATCCCAGTCATTTTCAGCCAGACCGTCTTCAATGGAAACTATGGGGTATTTATCTATTAATTTCTCGTAATAATCAACCATTTCAGCAGAAGTTAGAGTCCTTTTTTCTGCTGCCAGATGGTATTTGCCGTCCTTGTAAAAAGAGCTGGCGGCGGGATCAAGAGCAATATAGATATCCTTTCCGGGAGTATATCCTGCTTTTTTTATAGCTTCCACAATCACTTTGAGGGCTTCTTCATTAGTTGCAAGGTTAGGAGCAAATCCGCCTTCATCACCAACGGAAGTTGCCATTCCCTTTTTGTGAAGGATAGCTTTTAAAGCATGAAATGTTTCTGCATTCATGCGCAGAGCTTCGCAAAAACATGGCGCTCCAAGGGGCATTATCATGAATTCCTGAATATCCACATTGTTGTCTGCGTGGGCTCCGCCATTAATGATATTGGACATGGGAACGGGAAGCAGCCGGGCATTTGTTCCCCCCAGATAACGATAAAGGGGAATATCCATTTCCATTGCAGCTGCACGGGCTGCAGCCATGGAAACTGCAAGGATAGCATTAGCACCCAGCTTGCTTTTAAGTGAAGTGCCATCCAGAGCAAGCATGGTATTATCAATAGCTGCCTGGTCGGTAACTTCCATTCCGACAAGTTTGGGACCGATAATCTCGCAGATGTTTCTTACTGCTTTTAATACACCTTTTCCCAGGTATCTTGTTTTATTCCCATCTCTCAATTCCAGGGCTTCATGTTCACCGGTAGACGCTCCGCTTGGTACAGCTGCAAAAGCTACAATTCCAGACTCAAGATGGATCTCTGCTTCTACGGTGGGATTTCCTCTGGAATCGAGGATTTCTCTGGCTTTAATAAAGATAATTTCGGACATAAGTACTCCTTTATAAAAAAGCGGTAACAGTTGGTTTTATGACCATTACCGCTTACGATTCTATTCTTTTGGTAAGACTATTTTTTAAAGATATCCTGCAAGACTTTGATTGAACCAATCAGAGCCTGAGTTTCATAAGGTACGACAACGGTTTTATCGCCTGCCTGGGTTATTTCATTAAAAGCAGTGATGTATCTGAGAGCAAGCATATATTGGGCAGGATCAGTCTGAGTTTGCTTCACAGCTTCAGAAATCATCTGGATTGCCTGCTTTTCTGCTTCTGCCACAAGAATTTTGGCCTGGGCTTCACCTTCTGCACGCGCAATCTTTGCCATCTTTTCACCATCAGCGGTAAGGATATTATATTGTCTTTCACCTTCAGCAGTGAGAACTTTGGCGCGCTTGTCACGTTCTGCACGCATCTGTTTTTCCATGGCAGTTTTAATTTCTTCGGGAGGCAGGATATCCTGCAATTCAACACGGTTAACTTTTACACCCCATTTATCAGTGGCATCATCCAGGATGTCACGAAGTTTGGTGTTTATCGTATCCCTGGAAATCAAAGTTTTATCGAGTTCAAGCTCACCAATAACATTACGAAGGGTAGTTTGAGTAAGCTTTTCAATAGCATCCGGCAGATTACCAATTTCATAAACTGCCTTGTATGGATCAGTTACCTGGAAATACAGCAGGGCATTGATATTGATTGTAACGTTATCACTGGTAATCACATTCTGGCGTGGAAAGTCATAAACTGTTTCACGCAGGTCGATACGGTTTTCAATACGTTGTGTAATTACAGAGTTACCCCTGTAGTCTGTTTTTACGTAACGCCAGTGTATTGCTCGCGGCCGGTCAAATATGGGTACTATCAGATGCAAGCCACTCGGCAAAGTCTTGTAATATTTACCAAGACGCTCGATGATAACAACCTCAGCCTGTCGAACGATTATTAATCCTCTGGATATAACTGAGATAATAAGTATGATTAAAGCTAAAAGGACGAAATAAACTGCTGCCATTATATACCTCCCGGGCGGTATTTATTAAAAATAATTAATTATCAAGAGAATAATCAGGATTCCTGATTTACTTTCTCAACAATCAGTTTGTTGCCATCAATATCGATAACTTTTATCTTTGTTCCAAGCTCTATAGCAAGGTTGTTTTTCTCAAGTGCAGACCATTCCTCTCCACCAATTTTAACATGTCCCTTGCCATGTTCAGGGATTGCATTCGTAACCGTTCCTGTCATACCTTTTAAGGCATAGACATTTGTATCTTTGTCTGTTACAGCCAATACTTTCTTTCCCAGTTTGCGCATGCTCAAAAAAGCCAGAAAACTTAATACAGCAAAGATAATTATCTGCCATACCGTTGATTTTACGGCAAAAGAAAGCAGGCCGGTTAATATTGCTGCTGCACCCAGACTCAGGAAAAAGAAAGCAGGATCAAAAATTTCAATGATAACACATATTATTCCTATTACCATCCATATTTGCCAAGCTTGCATAATAAGACCTCCTCTAATCAGGTGAAGGGATTATTTGTCTTCCTCTTCTTGCTTGTCTTTATCGGAAGATTGTTTACTGCGATATATTCTTTTTACTCTGCGCTTCCTGCTGCCACCATAACCATAACTACCATAACCGCGATATCCTTTATATCCTGCGTAATCATTATATCCGCGACCACCGTAATTGGTTAAGGAAGGGAATTTAATTCCCAGTAAAGATAACAGGTAAACAAGTATAACTGTTCCATAATGAAGAAACGCCACAATTACTGTAAAAATGATAAGATACCTGATGAAATCAAGCACAAACTTCTGGTAATTTCGAACCTTTCCTACTTTGCCTTGTACTACTTGAGCTTTTATGTATAACAAAGTCATAGCTTTATTCTTAAGGTTGCTTATTTCGAATTTTAAACTATCAACTTCCTGACTAAGCATTTTGAGCCTGTCTAACTGGTAAGAATATTTGGTCTTCGAGTTATTATAATCCAGAAACTCTTTTTGATACAGAGCTTCTCTGTCCCTAAGTTTAGCATCGAGGTCAATAGCAATGTTCTGAGTATTAACCTGCTCAACTTTATTTGTAATTGTTCCGATTTCAGAAATATCGTTAAGAATAGAGGGCACGTTCTGTGCCTCTACCTGGTAGATGTACAAGCCATATGAATGCTGCTCTACGGAACTCAATTTAACAGCACCCTGCTGTTCAATTTTGGTAGAAATCAGTTTTCTGAGTAAATCAAGTGATTTGAGAGAAAGATTAAGCTGAATTTTCTGAGTGTTTGGCAAATCACTGTAGAGTCTGTCTGTTTCTCTTGTGTTAATTGTAGGTGCTTTGGACTCAAATCCATTAAAATAATATGATGTAATCAGAGCAACAAGAACAATAAACAAGCCTATTGATCTTAGTCTCTTGCTTTTGACAGATTTCATTAAAAACCTCTATTTATTATTTAATAATTCTGTTGCATGTTGAACTGAAAGTTCTGTAATCTGACCAGACAACATTCGTGCAATTTCAGAAACTCTTTTATTAGAATCTAAAGTTTCAACACGCAAAGAAGTTATACCCTTGTTAGACTTCTTCTCTATAGTGATATGATTATCTGCAGCAGCAGCAATCTTTGCTAAATGCGTTATACAGATAACCTGGTAATCCTTTGACAAGCTATGAATAAAGTCTGCCAAAGCTCCTGCAGTTTTGCCACCTATTCCTGAATCTATCTCATCCAGAATCATTGTCCTGGGCGGCATAACTTCTGAAAGCGATTTCTTGGTGGCAAGCAATATGCGGGATAATTCTCCACCGGAGACAATAGATTTCAATGGTAAAACTGGACTGTCAGGATTTGCAGTAAATCTGAATTCTATTGTATCCTGTCCACTATCAGAAAATACACTGTTTATATCAGTAAGTAGTATTTTATCCTGTGCTTTTTTGTCAATTCGAATTTCAAATTGTGCATTAGGAATTGATAATTGTTTCATATTATCTTTTATGTCTTTAGCTAGTTTTAGAGCGAAAGTGTTTCTCTTTTCTGACAGAACATTTGCCTTATCAATCAAGCTCCTAAACACTGTATCAATTTTATTTGCAAGCACTTGGATCTCTTCACTTCTATTGTTTTGAGACTGTACCGCTAAGTCAATTTTACGGAAATAAGCCAATAAATCATCAATGGAAGTCTGCTTATATTTAGTTTTCAAATTATTTATTGTATCAAGCCTTTGCCTGATTGAATTTAACCTCTCAGGATCCGAAGCAATATGTTCAGATATAGCCCTTAACTGAACACTGGCGTCCTGAATGCTTTCCAGGCACGTTTCAAGTTTTGAGCTGATATCTTTTATTTCAGGACTGATATCAATATATTTTTGAATGTTAATCAAAGCTTTTGATACAGAATCGAATATGCTGTTCTCCTGCTCATAAAAACTATTATAAGTTTCAGATGCTAAATTCAGGATATCTTCTGAATGGGAAAGTAATTCAAACTCTTTCTCCAGTTCAGAATCTTCTCCGCTTTTTAATGAAACAGAACTAAACTCATCAAGTTGAAACCTGTATAATTCTATCAGATTACGGTCTTTTTCTTCAGCTTCCTGAATGTCTTTTAATGTTTTGATTGAAGCTCGCAACTCCTGGAATATCCTTTGAAAATCATTCCTCAATGGTATCAAACCACCGAATTGGTCTAATAAATCCAGTTGAAATCCCTGGTTTAACAGGTTTTGCTGGTCTCTCTGATGATGAAAATCAACTAAAAGGTCATGCAATTCTTTCAAAACTGATATACTTGTTTTTCTGCCATTTAAAAAAGAAGTCGATTTTCCATTAACGGCGAATTCTCTGGAAACGATTACTTCATTATTATCAGCCGGGAAACCTGCTTCATCAAGGAATCTATGTACATCGAGATAGGATTCTCGGATTTGAAAAGTTATCTCTATATTAACATCTTTTTGAGGATCATAGGCTATCTGTTGAGAATTAGTTTTGCCGAAGACCAGATTCAAAGCCCCTACTATAATAGATTTACCGGCTCCTGTTTCTCCTGTTAAAACAGACATCCCTTGTTCAAAGTGTAATCTTAATTCCTGAATCAGGATATAATTCTTAAGATAAAGCTCAATCAGCATTACTTACCTAAGTGCATTTTATTACGGAGGATTTTGTAGAAAGTTCTGTTGCTGAGCTTGATGAACTGCACATGTTTTTTTGATGCCGTAACAGACAATTCATCATTTTCAAATATTTCATAAACATTAATACCATCTATCTGTAGTCTTGCTGGAGTATCCAGACCATATATTTTAAACATAAGTTTATCAGTATCTGGATAAACCATTGGCCTGATTGAAAGAATGTGTGGATTTAAAGGGCTGACAACAATAGCTTTCATTACAGGTGATAAAATTGGTCCCCCCGCAGATAGTGAATAAGCAGTTGATCCTGTTGGAGTCGATGCTATAACTCCATCGCAGCGAGTGTCCATAACAAATCTACCTGTATTATAAATCCTGATATGAATTAATCTGGGTGAATCTGCTTTGTAAATAACCGCATCGTTAAGAGCCAATCCTTTGTACAGAATCTCCTTGTTGCGCTTTAATTGTACGCTTAACAACATTCTTTGCTGTAAAACATATTTATTATGCAGTAAATCTGTAATAGACTTACGCAAATCATCCAGAGTGCTCTCAGAAAGAAAACCAAGATAACCCAAATTAATACCAAGAATAGGTGACTTTGTATGAATGGCGATATCTTTTGCCCTTAAAATTGTTCCGTCTCCTCCAAAAACTAAAATACAATCAAGTTTAACATCTATACAATCATCCGGGAGGATATGTTTAATTATTGGTGAAAGAAATTCCCTCTGGCTTTCAAATCCATACAAATTCAGATTATATTCTTTCTGCAATTCCTGAATTAAATGGAATAAGTTTTCTCTTTTTGCATAACTGGGGTGGATAAATAAACCATAATTTTTCATAATGATTCCATAATCCTTAAGTATGATTCATATCGTTCTACAGGAATTATTCCTTCACTCACAGCTGCCTTGACAGCACAATCATTTTCATGGTCATGAGTGCAGCTCCTGAAATAACATTGGGCGGTATAATCCTTGAATCCTGGAAATACAGAAGGGACTAGATTTTTCTGGTTTTTATGTAAATTCACAGTTTTCAGACCAGGAGTATCAACAAGGTTTCCTCCAAACGACCACTTTATCAACTGAGCCTGGGAAGTTGTATGTACTCCTTTTTCATTGAAGCTGCTCACCTCACTTACAGCAAGGTTCAGATTGGGTTCCAAACAGTTTATCAATGAAGTTTTCCCGGTTCCGGATTGCCCGGAAAATACTGAATCTTTATTGGTCAGCATATCCTTCAATTCTTGTATCCCCTCAAAAGTTATTGTAGATGTAAAAACCACAGGGATGTCAAGTTTTTTGTAATATGACAGTGCAAGCTCTGCTTCAGATATATCTTTGCAAAGATCGATTTTGTTGATGCAGATTATGGGATTAAGGTCATTTATATTAGCTATACAGAGATATCTGTCAATTAATCCGGGTTTCAGCATCGGCATCAGCCAGGAAGCAGTAATTACTAGATAATCAACATTGGAAGCAACTATAATCTCTTTTTGAAAAGAGTCTCCGGAAAACCTGCACAATGTGTTGTGTCGGGGTAGAAGTTCCTCTATGCGGTAGTCAGGTTCATTGGTGAAGTCCACTTCAACCCAATCACCTACTGCAGTGAGTAGTTTCGTTTTGAATAAATACTGTTTCAACCTGCCGCTGATTGAACATGGATAATCTATATCTCCGATTCTTACAATGTTTAAGTAATTAGATTTTACCTCAACAATGCGTCCCTTTTTCAAAATCAGATTTTTTTTGAGAGATAAACGACTCTTTTCTGAAGTTCGTTTTGATTTGCTCTTAGAATCACCTTGAAGTTCATCATAATAGTCATTTTCCAATACTTCTGTATTGTTTAAGTTCTCTTTTAAGCGTTTAACTACCTTTTTGTCTTTTTGTTTCATTATTAATTTGGTATTGCCGGAATCAGAACATCAAACAGATCTCTGTTATCCTTTAATGTTGTTTCAACTCCAAATACTGCTATCTGGTGTTTTTTCATTACATCATCAATCAAAGAGGAATATTTACGAATATCTTCAATTATAGTGTTGAGGACTTCATCCCTCAGGTTCTGACGGTCATCTTCAGTAAATCCTGTGATATAATGCGAGTCAGAGTTAATACCTTTCTGGAATGGGGAATAGGGCATATCAAGCTCTGCCATTGTACCGATGATATATTTCTCGAAATCACGCTTAGAACATTCAAAGTTCTTTACGTAGTCAGCGGTTTTAGAGTATACTTCCAGAGTATTCACAAGATTGGGATCACGATATGAACAGAAAAACATGTGTCCCTGTCTTGAGAAATTTACGAGTATTCCATAGGCTCCGCCTTTGACTCTTAGTTCCTGCATCAGAAATTCGTTTCTCAGGATATTGGTTAAAACCATCAGGTTTCCTGAATACTTATGACCAAACTGACTGAAACTTCCTCCCTGGGCACAATACTGGATATTTACAGGAGCTATGATGCCTTCATTATTCTTAACCGGTTTAAATATCTTATCAGGAATTTGATAATCCACATTTCTGATATGCTTGGTAAAGATTGGGATTTTCTGCCAGACTTGCCTGATATCTTCTTCCAATGAAGTTATACTGATGAGCAGTTCTTTTTGATTAAATATTGTTTGAGAGATTTTTGTCAGTTTATCAGTTATTTCCTGCGGATTAGCAGATAAAGTAGCTTCCACGTTACTCAAAAACTTATAATAATCCATTCCCTGTGTCATGTCCTGCCACATGTGAGATTGGCTCTGTTGAGCAAGCATTCTTCGGATTGCAGTCAGATGGCCGGAGTTGATTATCATCATTTGAGTTCTGGCTTTAGCTTCTTTTACCAGCTTTAATATTCTGGAAGTATCCTCAAACTTAGTTTTAAATGTGTATTCAGAAGCAAGCTCCAGCATTTTATCTGTCTTTGTTAATATGCATTTACATCGCATG
Organism: Cloacimonetes bacterium UBA6097; assembly: GCA_002435865.1. GTDB lineage: Bacteria > Cloacimonadota > Cloacimonadia > Cloacimonadales > Cloacimonadaceae > UBA5614. Next base: position 498,568 of record DIWV01000007.1, read on the forward strand.
ACCAGCTTTGGCATCAGCTTATCAAGCACCTTTGTATCCGGGTATACTGATAACTCAGTAGAAATTCCACCAGTATGGATGTCAATCTCATTAGCCAATTCGGAGAATGGATAATTTTCTGAATCGAGATTACCCAATAAATCAGAATACAGCGAGACCCACTGCAAATCTTCCTCGGTCAGATGATTTATATCAAAATATGCACTCAAATAAACAATTCCATTGGTTGCAACAGGATGCTTCAGAAGTGTTATTAAATCGTGCTTCTCTGCTTCTATGGGGAGTTTCTCTGCTTCCCGTTTGATATCTTTCAGGGAAATAAATGGTATTTTGGCAATATCTTCCTGTGAATCAGGGGTAGACTGCCACTCCTGCAACCTGATGTTTTCTTCTATCAAGTCTTTGATTTGAGCAGGAGTCAGAGTTGTTTTATATTCTGCCAGGATTTTTCTGGTTTGTTCATCATTCTCTTTAACCAATCCTTTTACAGGTTTAAGTATTACCTGGCTGGAGTGCAGATTGTTCAATAAATATTTTTCAATAAGCTGCTCAAATACCGGTTGTGTAAGAGCTTTACGCAATTCAGCTATTATTGGTTCAAATTCAATGTTACTAATCGGGTCGCCGCCATGAATCCAGTTACGTAAGCTAACCCAATGATAGTATAATCCCTTGGGGAAATGTCCCATTTCAGCTTCCCGCAAAGCAAACTCTTTACTGTTGATTGTAGCTTCAATCAGCTTTTTGTCTATTCCCTTACCTGCAATTTCTTTAAGCTCATTATATATCAGGTTTGACAACGCTTCAATGTCTTCTGTTTTGACATGTTTGCAGACAATAGTGAAAGTAGGCTGCAGGCAGCTGTCATCAAAGCTGGCAAAGTTATCTGCGGAGAGGTTGGAATTCTGAATAGCCAGTTTCAATGGTGAAGCTGCAGAATCCATCAGGATTTGTTTCAGGGTTGATAGTGCAGCAGTAGTTGTAATATCCAAAACAGGTGCACAGGTAAAATTAAGACTCAGGTAATTCTTTCCTTCAGGTGAATCATCTTCTCCTATTGAGTATTGTTCCTCTACCTTAATAGCTTGTATAAAGGGTTTCTGCAAAGGGATATCATTATCAGGCAGGTTTTTTTCAAAAGCACTAAGGAATTTATTATCAATAAAACTCAAAGCTTTATCAATATCCAGATTGCCATATAGATAAATCCAGCTGTTGGAAGGATGATAAAACCTTTTGTGGAAAGCTTTGAATTTATCCCAGGTAAGTTCGGGTATATTCTTGGGATCTCCGCCTGATTCAAAGTGATAAGGTGTATCGGGAAACTGGATTTGCTCAATCTTACGGAAAAGTACTGATTCCGGTGAAGAAAAGGCACCTTTCATTTCATTATAAACCACGCCCTTGTATATAACTTCATCTTCTGGTTTAAACAGCTCATAATGCCAGCCTTCCTGCTTAAGTATATCAGGATTAGTATATATCTGAGGGTAAAATACTGCATCCAGATAAACTTCCATCAGGTTAAAATAATCCTGCTCATTAGTGCTGGCAAAGGGATACATAGTTCTGTCAGAACCTGTCATGGCATTAAGGAAAGTCTTCATGCTGCCTTTCATCAGCTCGGTAAATGTGTTCTTTCCGGGATAATTCTTAGAGCCGTTTAATACGGAATGCTCCAGAATATGAGGGCACCCCGTATCATCTTCCGGAGGTGTTTTAAATGCAATGGAAAAGGCTTTGTTATTATCATCATTTTTGATATACATCAGGCGTGCGCCTGTTTTGATATGCTCATATATTAATACATCAGAATTAATCTCAGTTACAGTTTTGCTGTTAATCAGTTTGTAATTGCTGTTCAGGTTTTGCGAACTCATTAAAATCTCCTTTATTTATGTCCGATTCATCTCTTTCCGGTACAAAGCGTGAGTTCACGTTAAATACAAGAATAGATTGCCCGATAATATATATCTGCTCTAAATTATTATCTCAAATAAGCTTATATTCTTTGAGAACATTCTTCAGGATTGTCCTGTTGCCTTCCTGTAAAGGACACATAGGCAGCCTGAATTCCAGTTCTATCATGCCCATCATATGCAAAGCTTCTTTTACAGGGATGGGGCTTGTTTCAATGAAAAGATTGTTATTTATCTTCAGTAATTCCTGGTGCTGCTTCAGGGCAGTGGCACAATCACCTTTCAGGCATGCCTGGATATGCTCGTGCATCAGTTTGGGCAGGATATTTGCAGTTACAGAGATAGTTCCTTTAAATCCGCTTGCCATCAGGGGCATATTGATACCATCTTCACCACTCATGCAGAAGAATCCTTCCGGTGCATCCCTGACAATTTCTGCAGCCTGCATCATCATATTGCTTGCTTCCTTAATACCGACAATAGAAGGACATTCTTTAGCAATTCTTACCGTAGTTGCAGAGGTCATATTAACTCCTGAGCGCCCCAGAATATTGTACATGATTATGGGAATATCTGTCTTATTGGCAACTTCCCGGAAGTATTCAAAGATACCTTGCTGAGTGGGCTTGATATAATAGGGGACAAGCACCAGTGCATAATCTGCACCAAGTTCTCTGGCTTTCTTGGTCATGGAGATTGTATGGGAAAGATTATTAGTGCCAGTTCCCACGACAACCGGTACCCTGTGGTTTATTCTCTGGATGGAAAAGCGCAGCAATGCTTCTTTTTCATCAGAAGCCAGACCTGCACTCTCTCCTGTAGTTCCAAGTAAAACAAAACCATCGGTTCTGCTTTCCAGATGCCAGTCAATCAGCTTCTCCAAAGCATTATAGTCAATCTCACCATTCTTAAAAGGTGTAACTAATGCGACAAAAGAACCTTGCAGCATATTGCCTCCTATCTTAGTTTAAATCAGTATTTGCAGCTTAAAACAAAAAAAGTCGTTATCGTATGCTTTGTAAAGCATAATCTGATGCGATAACGACTTAATGATATTGTAAGAATTAAATCTCGAGGATTTCTTTTTCTTTTAATTTTTCAGCTTCGTCGACTTTCTTAATCCATTCGTCAGTCACATCCTGGATTTCTTTGAGAAGTTTCTTTTCTTCGTCTTCGCTGATTTCACTGTCTTTTTTGCTCTTTTTTACATCTTCATTAGAGTCTCTGCGGATATTACGGACTGCCACACGGGCATCTTCCGTCATTTTTTTCAGAGACTTGACTATGTCTTTTCTTTTATCCTCTGTCAGAGGCTGAAAAGGCATCCTGATTACGTTGCCGTCATTTTCCGGAGTAATTCCCAGGTTAGCAGCAAGGATAGCTTTTTCAATATCAGCGAGGGTAGTTTTATCCCATGGCTGAACAACTATAAGTCTGGCTTCAGGGATAGAAATATTACAAAGCTGTTTGACCGGAGTCGGCTGCCCGTAATAGTTTATCTTAACGTCGTCCAGAATGGAAGCGCTGGCTCTGCCTGTCCTGATTTTAGAAAACTGGTGCAGCAGAGAATCCAGAGTCTTCTGCATTTTGTCGCTAACTTCCTGTTTCATTTGTTCCATAGTTATCCTCTTTGTATGCTTTAACTAAGCATGGATAAAGGTACCAATATCTGTACGCAAAGCAGCTTCTTTAATACTGCCGCGGGCTGAGACATTGAATATTTTTATAGGTATTGAATGTTCCAAAGCAAGAGAAAAAGCAGTCATATCCATCACTGCAAGTTTCTTATCCAGGCATTCCCGGAACGTTGCTGTGCGGATAAATTCTGCTTTTGGGTTTTTCTTGGGATCATCCGAATATAAACCATCAACTTTTGTGCCTTTGAGCACAACATCAAGTTCCAGTTCAACAGCTCTTAATACAGCAGCTGTATCTGTAGTGAAATACGGATTTCCGGTTCCACCGCATAAGAAGCATATCCTGCCTTCCTGCAGAGCATTCCTGGCTCTGGAGGGAGTATAGGTCTTGGCAACCTTGTCTGCTTCCAAAGCTGAGAAAACTTCTGCCTGATAGTTCTTCTTATTCAGAATTTCTGCCAGGTAAAGAGCATTCTGAATAGTGGCAATCATACCGATATTATCCAAAACTACACGGTCCAGAGTCTTGTTTTTCCATGAACCGCCGCGAAAAATATTACCTCCGCCAAGGACTACAGCCAGGCTGTAACCCATTTTCCTGAGGTCGATTATGTCGTCTGTAATTCTGTCTATCACTTCATCATCAAAGCCATAGCCTTTTTCTCCGGCGAGTATTTCACCGCTGAGTTTAAGCATGACCCGATGCATCTTTTCCGGTTGATAAACCACCATTATTACGCTCCCTGTTTTAGCTGCCTATGGAAAAACGTGCAAACTTGCTTATCTTGATATTCTCGCCCATCTTGGCTACAATATCAGTAATCAAAGATTTCACTGTACGTGTGGGATCTTTGATAAATTCCTGTTCCAATAGTGCGTGCTCTCTGCAATACTTGGCAATGTGTCCTTCCACAATCTTGGCTACTATGTTTTCCGGCTTTTTATCATTGATAGCCTTGTTGCGCGCAATCTCAGTTTCCCTTTCGATAATGGCAGGGTCAATCTCTTCAATCGTAATTGCCAGAGGATTGGTAGCAGCTATCTGCATGGCAAGGTCTTTGCAAAGTGCCTTGAAGTCGTCGGTATTAGCGACGAAATCTGTCTCACAATCGACTTGTACCAGAACTCCAATCTTGTTATTGGAATGTATATATGCATACACAAGACCTTCAGTAGTTTCACGGGATGCTTTGGCTTCTGCTTTGGCAATGCCTTTTTCCCTCAGATACTTAATAGCAGCATCCATATCGCCGTTAACGGCTTCCAGGGCTTTCTTGCAATCCATCATTCCTACGCTTGTGCGCTCTCTTAGTTCTTTAACCATTACTGATGTTATCTGTGACATAATAATCTCCTGTATTTAACCTGTCAAAATCATCACCTTGCTTATAAACAGGGTAACAATCGGATTATAATTTATTTCTCTGCTTCAGCTTTTTCTTTTTTAGCAGTTTCTTTTTTGGGAGCAGCTTCTTTCTTCGCTGCAGTTTCTTTCTTAGGAGCAGCTTTCTTTTCTACTTCTTTTTCTTTAGCAGCATGTTCTTTCTTGGGAGCTGCTTTCTTTTCCGGAACTGCTTCTTTTTTGGGAGCAGCTTTCTTTTCTTCTACTTCTTCTTTTACTTCAGCTTTTTCTTTATGTGCGTGTTCTTTGACAGCATGCTCTTTTTCAACATGTTCTTTTTCTTCTAATATGGCTTCATCAATCGGAGCGGTTTTGAGCACAGCTTCAATATCGATGTTCTTATCGGCATCGTCATCGGCTTCTGCTTCTGCTTTCCTGGATATAATTGCGCCTTCACTGGAGATGCCTCTGCCTTCGATGACTGCATTTGCCATGATATCTGCAATCAAAGCTACAGCACGGGTGGCATCATCATTGGAAGGAATAACATAATCAACTACGTCCGGGTCGCTGTTTGTATCAACCATTCCGATAATGGGAATATTCAAAACTCTGGCTTCGTGAATCGCAATCTTTTCATGGTCTGTATCAATCACAACAACAGCACCGGGAACTGCATCCATATCACGGATTCCGCCCAAAGCACTTTCTATCTTGTCGTGTTTGTGTTTCATGCGAAGCTGTTCGAGCTTGGTATAACTGCTGATAGTACCATCGGCAACTATATCTTCATAATACTTCATTTTTTCGATACTTTGACGAATGGTCTGCATATTCGTCAGCATACCTCCGTACCAGCGGTTATTTACATAAAAGACACCTGCTTTTTCGGCAGCTTCTTTAATAGCGCTCTGTGCCTGTTTCTTGGTGCCTACAAAGAGGATATACTCGCTCCTTGCAGCCACTTCTTTTAAAAACTGATAAGCTTCGTTGATGGCATCAACGGTTTGCTTAAGATCAATAATGTGAATCCCGTTTCTCTTGATAAAGATATATTTCTTCATCTTGGGATTCCATTTGAAAGTCTGGTGTCCAAAGTGAACTCCTGCTTCCAATAGCTGTTTCATTGAAACAACGGACATGTTAACTCCTTAGATTACGGTTATTACTACTGCCAGAGGATATAAGCAATCCAGTTCCATCTTCGGAACACCGCCTTGCAACTCCTGTGGCATGCTGGTTGGCAGCCATGTCAGTGATGTAACGTAGCATTCCAATGCTGCGTCATTTGATCTGTTCATGACTTGATTCATTAATTTTACACAAGTGCTCATAAAAATCTTTATTTCCCCAACAGGGCAGGGATTAAGCTTCCTCTGCCCGGTCTTGCATGGTTTAACGCTTGGAGAATTGGAAGCGTTTTCTTGCTTTGGGCTGACCGGATTTTTTACGCTCAACCATACGTGAGTCACGGGTCATATATCCGTTCTTACGCATAATGAGCCTGAGGGCTTCATCAAATTCTACCAGGGCACGGGCAATTCCAAGACGGATTGCGCCGGCTTGACCACTGAGTCCGCCACCATATACATTTACACGCATATCAAAGCGTTCACTCATTTCGGCAACCTGAAAAGGCTGTTCAACAACCATTTCCAGCACTTCGCGCTGAAGATACTTTTTCATGGGAAGGTTATTGATTAACCGTTTTCCTGTTCCCGGAGTTAAACGAACTCTCGCAACGGCAGTCTTTCTTCTGCCAACTGCATCAAAATTCTGCATACTTTCTGCTCCTTAGGAATATTTTAGGTTAAGGGTTATGGGATTTTGTGCTTCATGCGGATGCTCGTTACCGGCATACACTTTCAGCTTTTCAAACATGTGTCTGCCCAGAGTGTTCTTTGGCAGCATACCTTTGACGGCGTGCTGGATGATACGCTCGGGGTGCTTCGCTAATACATCGGCGATTGCAGTCTGCTTCAGTCCGCCGGGGTAACCGCTATAGGCTTCATAAACCTTGCTCAGCATCTTGGTGCCTGTGATTTTTACCTTTTCGGCATTAATCACGACAACATAGTCGCCTGTGTCGATATTCGGCACATAGTAAGGTTTATTCTTGCCGCGTAATATTGCAGCAATCTGTGAAGACATGCGGCCCAAGGCAAAATCTGTGGCATCAATTACATACCAGGCGCGTGTTATATCGCCGGGGCTTGGAGTGATGGTCTTCATGGATACTCCTTTTGTCCATATTTATATAGATTTACCACATTTTCAAACCCTATATATATGTCAAGTGGAAAGGAAGCGAATTAGAAACCTAGCTTAAACATAGAATAATATCATTGTTAATATGTATGTATTCTCCATTTTTAAATCTTACCCGACGTTTATTTTTACATGAACTGCTGACAAATGACATAAATCCACTAGTTATTTTGAAGTTCTTAGATATAACATCCATGCCTATCATAATATCGCAAGGTAAACATTCAAATGCACCAACTATCAAATTTTTGAATTCTATTTCGTTATTTACTTTCATGTCTACAACATGCGTGTTCATTTGAAAAGGACCATGTATTGAAATACCAGTGGCTACACTTATAGTTGCTAAATCTAATATTTTTACTAGATCTTTGTTAATTAAGGTTCTATTAGTTTCGGTTGTCCATATTGTATTTAAGTTTTTTAAAGAATTTTGATTATTATCAAAGTATTTTGGCACGTAAATAGATGTTTTACTGCAAAGCATTTTTGCTTCTATATGCAAACTATCGAAATTAATTATATTCATACCCATAAATTATTACTCCATTAAACTCTAGATATTTGATCAGCATATTCTTTTACTTTGACCATATTGGGGTGTTTTCTTTTTTCGGCGATCTTAATCAACTCGGAGAGATCCCATCCCGGGGATGAAACACTATCAGATAATAATTTTTGAATCTCTATATCATCTTTGTTTGTTTTATTGTAAAATACTGCATATCGGTAAAAATACAGCTCTAGTTCTAAATCCTTCCTCTTTTCTGATCTGTTAAGATCGAAGGCTCTTTTTATTAATTTTTCAGCATGAACATAATCACCTTTGATGATTTGTAACTTAGCGTAATTGCCTAAAAAATTAGCGCTCTTAGGATCCAGATCTATTGATTTTATTATCAATTCTTCCGCCTTAGCGAAATCCTTTTTTACATCACAAAGGAAATTAGCATAATTATTAATGTTAATTGAAAATGATGGGTCCAACTGCATAGCTTTTTTAAACAATTCTTCTGATTTAATAATGTTGTTTCTAATTGAGTAAAGGAATGCTGCATAATTACTTATAGCTACTGCATTCGAGTTATCTTGTGAAATTGCCCTCTTATAATAAATTTCTGCTTTGTTATAATTTCTACGCATACTATGCAGGTAAGTAGCATAAAGTCCATTCAATATTGAATTATTTTTATCAATTAATAGTGCTTTCTTTATCCTATCTTCGAACTCATTTACATTTCCTAACTTGATGAAACAAAAATTATAATATTCAATAAGTAATTCCGAATTACTTGGAAAATCATCTAAAGCATCATCTAGTATTTTTCTCTTTTCCAAGTCGGAAGAGAACATGATTCTGTAAAGGTACTCAGACGGTGTTTTGGGTCTTCTTGGTTGCATACTTTCTAATGCTTTCTCAGTAGAAGAACTGATTTCTTTATTTTTTAATATATTACTAATTTGTTTTAAATACTCATTTTTTCTATTCTTAGCTTGCTCAATGATGTGGTCTCCAAAACTTGGTATTGAAAAATTTAGTTCCTTTCCAAATTGTAACATCAACTCGTCAAAACCTTCAATAGTTACTTTAATACCGTCCTTTGCATTTAAAAAAGACTCAATGTGTTGTGGAAGTTGGCCATTGGTATTTCCATATTGGCACCATATAGGACGATTATTGCCAAATTCACAGCAGTTCAAAAGTTCCATCAAGCTTCCATCATTTCCTCCATATCCAATAATTATTGGGGTATAATATTTAAAAACTTCTTGTAGTTGCTTATTCAGCTTTTCGTCCATTGAATTAATGGAATGATCATCATTTTTGGGTGAGAGGAACAAATCTCGATGCACTTTTATTATCAGAGGTCTATTGCTTGCTACATTAATATAATCTGCAAGATATTCATGAGAGATAATTAAGGGCTTTTTATCAGTGTAAATGAATATAGCATCTTCTGATAATGTATCGAAGTTTGTGGTAATTACAATGTTGTCCGTAGACTCAACAAGAATTTTACTTAAGATTGCATACCCGCAACTTGGATTGCAATTTTCCATCAACTTTTCCAACTCTAAATAGCCTTCTTTGCTCTTGTAATAAAATCTTTTTGCATATATTTTTGAATAAGATAGATCGGGTTGATTGGTGTCTATCTCTTCTTTACGAATCCATTCACCCACTTCATTAGTTTCATATATTTGTTTTATCTCATTCAACCATTTTGAAGCTAGTTCCTTTCCAGTTGGAATACCAGATTGTTTCGACGCTCCAGAACCAAGTATAAAACAAAATTTTATATTTTTATTTACATATAGCTTTGTATATGTTTTTAACAACGATTTTAAACTTAGCAATTTCATTGACTATCTCCTGATACAATTATTTCAAAATCAATTTAGTTCTATACAACTAATCATGTCGTAGCATATCCTAACACATCCATATAGCAGACACCAGCCATTTCAATCACTTCTTCCAGGCAAGATCCGGGTGTGCATTATTCTACCTTGATATCATTGGATTTTATATAGTTTACCAGTTTTTGCCAGCCTTTTGGGATACGGTCAAACGCTTCTGCAAAAGGGTCGGTGATACGCAGGGCGATGTATTTACCACCCGGGAAGGGTTCTACTGTCATCCCTCGCTTGACGGGGGATCTAAGATTCCCGCTTTCGCAGGAATGACCGTTATTTGGGTTTTCAGCTTTCGCAGGAACGTCGTAGAGGTAGGGTTTATCCCTACCCGAATTGCGGGCAGGAGTAAATCCTGCCCCTACAGGAATGATGTGGGACTGGATTCCGACCTTCGTCGGTAAGGTGAAAGAGTCGGGAAAGAAGCTCATTTCCAACAAATATCCCTCCCTTTTTAAACTAATCCGGCTAACTTCAAGCGTTTTTTGGGGTCATCAAATTTGACATCTATGCAATTAAAGGAATCCGGGTACAATTTACGTCCCAACCATTCTTTCATATCTTTATGCTGAGGATGTTTGGTATTGCTAAGTATTTCCAATAAAAGGTAATATCCACCTATACCACCGATATCTTCAGGTGGGCAAGCTCTTTCACCATCTATGCAAACCGGGTACTTTGTTCCCGGCTCGCTGGGGAGTATCTTTTCCAATTTGACTGTATGCTTCCAACCATCACCAAAATCATAGAGATAAACAGTCTCATCCACCAAATTAAAGATAGTTATTATTTTTACATTCCATCCCTTTTGAACTTTTTCATAATCGTCCTCAAAAGGAATTCCAATGCATACTTCCTTTCCATTTTCTCCGGGAGATTTAAACCTGAATTCATGTAAATGGCAATCATACCAGCCCATTGCATCCTGGATAGCAACATGCAAATCCCAAAAACTGTAATTCTCCGGCACTTGAATTCTGCGCCAAATGGGGGGATTGCTTTCTTTTAAAGTGATTTTGAACTGATAGACATTTTTTACTTTCTTATCCATAATCCACTCCAAGTTTTTGTCAATTGCTTTAAAAAACAATTTCTTTTTTATCGAAACATTGTCAAGCTTTAATGTCCTCTTTTTGGTTCCTTATTAAGATGTGCTGTTTTACAGCGTATATACAGCATATTTAATGCATAGTTTCTGTATTCAGGTATACAGAAACTATACTGCAAGTATACAGAAACTATACTGCAGATATACTGCAAGTCTTAAGAAAGAAGAAAGAGGGAAAAGAGAAGAATTTAACCACGAAAAGCACGAAATACACGAAAAATAAACATAATATGTCATTCCAAACTTGATTTGGAATCCAGTTCCGCTAAAGAAGTCTGTGGAACAGACAAATGATTAAGAAATATTAAAACAGCATGGATCCCTGCCTGCGCAGGGATGACGAATGTAGGGGTATGCCTTGCGCTGGCATTACATTAAAGAATCCCGTAGGGATGGTATATTGGTAGCCCAGGATTTTGAATCCTGGGAATAGATGGATCATAAATTTATTTTTTTTAAACTCCCCCCATCTCAGTCAAACGACAAAAGGTTAGTGAACAAATATAAAACAGCATGGATCCCTGTCCCGTCCTGCGACGGGAGGGACCCTCGAACCGCAGGGACGACGAAGGTCGATTGACTGAGATGGGGGGAGGATGATTTTTTGATTCTGCGCTTCATATTACCCAGGGTTCAAAACCCTGGGCTTACAAATGCCACCCTAAAGGGTTATACCGTCATTTCATGACTCTTTGTGTCTTTGTGGTGAAAAAAAAAAGTCTTTTCAACAATATCCTTGACATAGATAAGCTATTGTACAAAGGTATTGTTTGCCAGTTTCAGGAGGTTCAAATATGAAATCAGGATTGATATTGTTAGCTGTTTTATGCTTCCCAATGGTAGTATTTTGTTTAACTCAACCCACTGATTCTTATAATCCCTTAAGTGCATTTTATAATATGCAGCAAACTCCCCAAAATAGACACATTACAATGCCTATGCTTAGTTCTTCCGGGACAAATATCAGCCGTGACCGCAATTGGCGGTTAAATGAATATACTTTTTTGCGTGATTGGGATTGGACCGGCAATCTGACCCCGTATCTTAAGTACCAGCTCTTTTACAGAGCAGATTCTCCAGCCAAAGTTGACAGCGTAGCTTTTTCTGTCTGGTACACAAACACAAATCAATGGCAGTATGTAGACAAATACATTTATACATACGACATTAGCGGAGAGTATGTTACGCAAATCAATGCCTATGATCCGAATGATATTTCGCCTACAGTACCTATCACCAAGACAATCTTTATTTACGATAACCAGAACAGGCTGAGTTATGTTTATGACTACCAGTTACAGAGTATGGGCGATGTATATGATTTGGTTAAACGAAAGCAATTTACTTATGGCAACAATAGCCTGAACCGATTGGATATCTATAATTTTAATCCTGATTTTAACGAAACAGATTATGAAAAGTATGAATTCACCAATGACACACAGGGCAGGATAATAAACTCACTTTATTCAACCAGTGCCGATTCCGTCACTTGGGCAAACTGGCACTTTGAGACAATAACCTATGACGCACTTGATTCCTCAACAGGAATGCAGTTGATTCAATACCTGAGCCATGATTATACCAGTATTTGGGAGTCCTTTTTTATCTACTCCTGTTGGGGATTTACATTTACCCTGAATAACCTGTGTTTAATTATGCATAATACTTGGGACTTTAACTGGGATGGGTCTAACTGGCTAAACACAATCAGATTGGCTTATTCCTATACTCCTTCACAGCAGATTGATATGATTTATGCTCAAACCTTTGACGTCGGCTGGAGTAATGCAGAGAGAATTCTCTATACTTATGACACTAATAATAACCTCAATGTTATCAATGACCAATACTGGGAAACCGCAACAAATGACTGGAGTATTGTCATTAACCAGGAACAATATACCTGGGAAACTTTTACAGCCAATGAAGATGAAGTTTTACCCCAGACCATATCAAAGCTGACAGCCTATCCTAATCCTTTTGCCGATAATGTTAATATCATTCTGCGTGGAACTGGAAAAATTCAAGGCAACATAGAAATCTACAATCTCAAAGGTCAATTTGTCAAAAAACTTCCCGCAGATAGAAATCCCGTTTGGGATGGTACCGATACTAACAACAAACCGGTTGCAAATGGATTGTATTACATTAAAGTTGATACAGGAAATAGCATACTGACCGGGAAATGTCTGAAACTAAGTAAATAGAAAACCTCCTCTCTTTTCTCTCTGTGGCTTTGTGGTGAAAAATGAACCGGTTTCAAGCCTTTTACAAAAAGGCTCTACTCTCTTTTGTCTCTGTGGTAAGAACTAAAGACCTGGATGTCAACCTGCCAGAGTTAATCCTGACGCAGGAAGTACAGGAATGACTTCAGATACCTCCCTGTGCACCGGGAAAAGACTTCCAGTTATTCTTCAGCATGAGCTCTGCAACACGCAATCCATCATTACGGTTTTTGGGATTTACTTTCTGAAACTCAGCCCAGTGAGAATTATTGAGACCACCGTCAGCAGCCAGACCTTCTTTGTTAACAAGATAATAATGCACTCCCATTACCAGGGTTTCGCTTTGATTGCATAAAACCTCAACCAGCAAGGCATATTCGGTTTGGATATTGTCCTGCTTTACCTGAGCCTTAAACGCCTGAGCGCTTCTTTTTGCCATAGCTGCCTGATTATGTCCCCATTGATAATCATAAGCATGTGTTTTTGTACCCAGTGAAGCATAAGCCAGATTCTCCCTTTGCAGAAAAGAAACCAGTTCTCTTGCCAATTCACTGTCATTGATAATATTCTGTCCTTTAACTACATTAACAGGATAAACAGTTACGCTTACAGGCTCTTCCCGATTCTGAAAGGTTGCTGCACAATCCTTACAGATATAAGTCCAGCAGCCGGAAAGTAAAAAGCATGTAAATGTTAAAAGAATAACGGAAATTAAACAGTTTAGAAAATCGTGTTTTGGGATGCACATTGTAACCTCCCAGGTGCTTGATGTTATAATTCAATAAACGGCTGTTTCGAATTAATTGTCAAGAAGTTATTTGTTTAGCTTGATAAAAGCCTATGCCCGCTCCACCACCCTCATTTGTATAGGGCTTCGCTCTATAACCCTTGTCTTTTTATATTAAGGATTTAGACTCTTTTCTCTCTTTATGTCTCTGTGGTGAAAAAAGAAACCGGGTTCAGGTCTTTTTGAAAAAAGGCTCTACTCTCTTTTCTCTCTGTGGTAAAAAAAACCGCCGGAAATGAATTCCGGCGGCTGTGTATGTCAGTTAGTTTTTTTAGAAGGGTCCTACTTCTCCATGCAGAGACACGTTTAGTTCCATATTATCCCAGGCAGGCTGCCACAGTACCATGTATGTATATGTTGTCACACGCGGGTCGTGCGCCATTGTGTATGGGAAAAGACCGAATGCGGGAGGTCCTGAGTATCCGGTCAGTTGAACGTTCAGGTGCGATTGCTGAATTTCGTAGGGGTTATCGAGGTTTAGCTGGACATAGAGATAACCTCCATCTTTCCAGATGTCCACTTCACCAACCTTGTAATGTTGGGCAGCATAAAAATAATATGTCTGCGGAGTCATTACAGGAGTTGTTTTTACATAGGAAAACCAGGGATGGTTACCCCAATTGTATGTGAAGTCATTGGGATTGTCATACATTCTTATCATAGCAGTTTCCACACCAAAATCCGGGTCGGGATCGTTGTCAGGATCATCACATATGGTATAGTTTAAATAATACCACCAACGAGTTCCGGGTCCGGGTTGGTCTCCACCCCAGCCTGTCTGTGACTCGTAGATTCCATTAGGATAGTCGCCAAGCACTACAACTGCATGGGCAGCAATTACAACCTGGTCTCCAGGCTGCAGATTATGGTCTGCAAGAAGAATGTTATATGTATAAGTCATTACGGGAGGATTGTGCATTGCACTGTATTGGAATTGCCCCGGTATGGGAATTCCCTTGTTGGTATGAGGGATGTCATTGATGGTCATTCCGACATGAACATGTGATTCTGTCATCATCCAACCGCCGGTAAGATTATAAGTTACATAAAGATAGGTATCATCACTGTAAACTGTTACATTGCCGGCTTCGATGTTCTGTCCTGCCCAAATGGGGAAGACTACCGGTTCGCATACAGTTACAGTTTTAATTGATGCAGTCTGGTCGAAATTGCCTTTCTGCATTACATCACCCTTAGGTCCTGCTATGTTGACCTTGTCACTGCAACCCATTAAAACTAATGCGATTGCCATTACACTCAATACGATAAATAATTTATATGTCTTTTTCATTTTTAATCTCCTGTTTTTAAGTAATATGCAATATACTAATCCGGAGATAATAAAAAGGCAAATTAAATTTATACTTAATTGGTGGGATATTACGAATTTCTTTTTTTTCTGTGTCTCTGTGGTTTAAAAAAGACCAGTGGACTATTACGACTATCATGTTGCATAAATCTTCATAATGATTATTATATTTATAAATAATAAATCGAATGTGTCATCCTGAGCATAGTCGAAGGGTTTAGCACATTTGGCTTGTCCACATTTCGACTTTGCTCAATGTGACAAGCAATAAAAAGGAGAAAATCATGGCTCAAATTACATTAAAAGGAAATCCTATAAATACATACGGAGAGCTTCCACCAGTGGGAAGTTTCGCTCCGGAATTTAAACTTACTGCCAAAGACCTGACTGATAAGACACTCAAAGATTTTGAAGGTAAGAAGATAGTGCTGAATATCTTTGTCAGCCTGGATACTTCAACTTGTGCGATGAGTGTAAGAAAGTTCAATGCAGAAGCTGCTAATTTACAGAATACTGTCGTACTATGCATATCAAAAGATCTGCCCTTTGCACAGGCACGTTTTTGCGGTGCTGAAGGACTTGATAACGTTATAACCCTGTCTCAGATGAGAGATATGAATTTTGGCAAAGACTATGGTCTGGAACAGGTCGATGGACCAATGGCAGGTCTGCTGTCCAGGGCAGTAGTCATATTAGACGAAACCGGCAAGATAATCTATACGGAACAAGTCCCCGAAATAAGCCGGGAACCGGACTACGAAGCTGCACTCAAGGCACTGAAGTAACATTTAACCACGGAACACACGGAAAAGAAGGAATTCATGGAATAAAGTAAGGGATGGAAATTAATTCCATCTCTTTCTTAATTGTTTAAAAACTTTTCTGTGTTTTCTGTGTTTTCTGTTTATTCTGTGTGTTCTGTGTTCCCTTATGCCATACTTTCGTGCTTTTCGTGGTTGTTAAAAGTCTTGCTTGACTAATCGGCTGACATCAATTTGACTGCCGGCGGAGTAAACAGATGTTTGTAAAGAATGTGCCGCCAATTCTAATAAGTAATACACTGCTGCAAGTGCAGTGTATCCTGTTCCTGATATTGAATGCTTTGGACGGATACTCCACCTGGCTTGTTCTAAAACCTGATCATTACCACAGGGAACGCAATCCCATAGCCAGATGGGTTTTCCGCAAGCTGAAAGCACCATACTCCATCGTTTTCTTCAAAGTATTCCTGCTTAGTCTGCTTGGTATTTTCTTTGCTTATTGGTGGAGAGAAACTCTTACTTTAAACATCGGGCTGTTAATAGGGAACCTGCTGTATATTTATGTTGTGCAGCATAACTTCAGGGTTCACAGGCAAAATGAAAAGGTGAACAGTGATATCGCTGAATTATACAAGAAATATCAGGTGGCTGAATGAAAGTAGTTTTACTTGGTATAAATGCTTCCTGGACTCATTCCTGCCTGGCACTATATTATTTGAGAAATGCCATTGCAGATTTGGATTATGAAGCAGAGATAATAGAACTTACTTTGAAACAAAATCTATCCGAAACACTGGAAACAATTTACAAATCTAAACCTGATGTGCTTTGTCTGTCTGTTTATATCTGGAATGTGGAATATATCAAACAAATCGTACCTGAAGTCAGGAAATTATTGTCTGAAACGACAATCGTGGCAGGTGGTCCGGAAATAAGTTTCAATCCTAATACTTATGATAAAATCAAACCGGATTACCTGATAAAAGGTTACGGAGAAGATGCATTCAAAACGTTGGCACAAGAGCAGTTTAACAAATCAGAAAAAGTCATGCAGGGAACTCCAATTCCTTTAAAGGATATACCTTTTCCTTATCAGGAATCAGACCTTCAACAGCTAAAGCATAAAATGATTTACTATGAAGCAAGCAGAGGCTGTGCCTGCAAGTGTATATACTGCCTGTCTTCCAGGGATGAACTGATGGATTGGCTGCCAGAAGAAAGAGTAAAAACTGATATTGATAAACTGTTAGTATTCAATCCTAAGGTTATTAAGTTTGTGGACAGGAGCTTTAACCAGAAGAAGGAATGGGCAAGAGCTATCTGGAAATATGTAATAGGGCTTGATACAACAGTGCCTTTTCATTTTGAAGTACATCCGGACTGGCTGGAAGCAGAGGATATTGCTATTTTATCAAAAGCGCCTAAAGGAAGAATGCAACTTGAAATTGGTATTCAATCTATCCATAAACAAACACTTAAACTTATCTCCCGTCCTTCTGACTGGAATAAGGTAAAAGCTAATCTGCAGGCTTTGAAAGCAGAGACTAATATCCCATTGCACACAGACCTGATAGTTGGATTGCCAAATGAGAATCAACAACAAATCATAGATTCCATAAATGAAGTCTTGCTAGCCTATCCTGATGAACTGCAGCTTGGTTTCCTCAAAATCCTGCAAGGTACCCAAATGGCAGAAAACGCAAAAGAGCTTAAGTATATTTATGCAGATATTGCACCGTATACAGTATTGCAGACACCTGATTTATCATTTGAAGATGTTCTACATTTTGAAAAGCTCTCTCTCATCCTAAATCAGTACTGGAACAAAGGTGATTTCTTAACTGTCTGGAGAAAGGCTTTGGCATGGAGAGAACCATATCAGTGCATGGAAGAACTACTGCAGTATAACCTGAAATCTGATAATCAACTGCACTCTATCGACAGGTTAAAGAGATTTGAGCTCATGGCAGACTGGATTACACAAGAATGGTCTGGAGAGGAACATGCATACCTGGTTGATGCCTTACGCTGGGACTGGTGCAGAAAAGCAGGGGAAGCATGGTTTCCTGATGTAATTAAGTCTGAAGTCAGCCTGAACTTCAGGAAAGAACATTACACAGAAATAGTGGATTGGCTAAAGAGTGAATACTGGCAGAATGAAGACTGGAATATGAAACGTTTCATTGTCTTTTCTGCAACATCAAATGCCTTTGCGTTAGATTATCTGGAAGGATATACCAAAGCTGTATTTGTTTCATGTAAGAATGAAGAAAACGCTATCGTAATTTATAAAAAGCAATGTTAAATAAAAAAACCGGACGCCCTCTGCAATCCGGTATGAAAATAAATGGGGTGGAAGATGGGACTCGAACCCACAACACCCGGAACCACAATCCGGTGCTCTGCCAATTGAACTACATCCACCACAAAATTATGACTCTTTATTATATTAAAAAACTGATTTTAATGGCACGCCAGAAGGGATTCGAACCCCTGACCCACAGCTTAGAAGGCTGTTGCTCTATCCTACTGAGCTACTGGCGCAGGGAAATTTTCTTGGTAGCGGCGCAGGGATTCGAACCCCGGACCTGCGGATTATGATTCCGTTGCTCTAACCGGCTGAGCTACGCCGCCTGAAAAAAATGGTAGCGAGGAGAGGATTCGAACCTCTGACCTTCGGGTTATGAGCCCGACGAGCTACCTGGCTGCTCCACCTCGCGTCATTGTTAGGTCATGAAATTAGGCTAAGGTTTTGTGTCAAGCAAAAATCAGAGTATCAGTGCTTAAAATCCAATTGACAAAAAAGTCTTATTTAATTTAATAATTATGAGAGAAGGGACATCATGACAGCTGAAATAATTAAGATAATTAAGAGTATTCCCAAAGGCAAAGTTGCCACCTATGGTCAAGTTGCGAGATTGGCTGGTTATGCCAACGGTGCAAGGCAGGTAGTACGTATCCTTCATACCTGTACAGATAAGTACGATCTTCCCTGGCACAGAGTCATCAATGCCAAAGGCGAGATTGCATTGTCTATCTATAATGGTGCAGATGAACAAAAGGCTATGTTAGAAGCAGAAGGGATAACTTTTATCAGTGAATACAAGATTGATTTGAAAAAGCACATGTGGCAGGGCAACAAACAGGTTTAATCTACGCCCTGTTAATAATCTCGTACTTCAGATAACTGTTCAGCATTGTCAGCACAGTATCAAATTCTTTTCCACCGGGCACAATAAAATCAGCATTCTTTTTAGTCGGCTCGATAAAAGCTTCATGCATTGGTTTTACTGTTTCATGATACTTTTCTAACACGGAATCCAACTGGTAGCCTCTTTCCTGAATATCTCTCTGGATACGCCTTGATAAGCGTACATCTGCATCAGTGTCCAAGAATATCTTGAGGTCAGCTAATCCTAACAGACGGGCATAGTATAGGGCAAAAATACCTTCCAGAATAATTACATGAGCGTTATCTATGCAGGTTTCTCCGGCACTTCTACTATGTTTGATAAAGCTATAATCTGGTATTTGTATACTTTGTCCCCCCAGCATTTTCCTGATATCTGATATAAGGTACTCGTGGTCTATTGCATCGGGATGGTCAAAATTTACTTGTTTAATGTCTTCATCGGAAACGTGTCCCAAATCCCGGTAATAATTATCGTGAGAAACAATAATGGTTCTAGCTTCACCAATTCTTTCACCGATTGCCTTGGCAATAGTTGTTTTACCGGAACAGGTTCCTCCGCCGATTAGGATTAAATGTGCTTTTCTTCTATCTGATTCCGTTGAAAACCTTCCTGAATTTGGATGAATTTTTTATTTACTGTTAGGGCTTATCAGCCCATTTCTAATGAATAGCTATCAAGTGCTGCATCAACTGTATCAAAGAACTGAAAGATTTTGTATGCCCTGGTAATATCAAAAACCATTTTCGGTTTTTCCTGAAGCTTAACCAACCTGATATCTCCACCGGCCTGGGAAGCTGACTTAAGGCATGCTACAATCATACCGAGACCTGTGCTGTCAATGAATTCACATCCGCCCATGTCAAAGATAAAATAAGGGGTTTTAGAAATTATCTGTTCAAATTTGCTCTTCAGGTCCGGAGCATTGTATGCATCCATACGACCCTGAATTTCCAAGACACCAACCTTGTTCTTCTCGTAAAAATTAAGATTCATAAATCACCTCTTTATTTATATACAAAATTAATATCATGCTTAAAAACTAAGTATAAAACTATGCTCCCATTGTCAACAGTTTATATGCTTTAGAGTACCTTAAAATCAAATAATCATAAGTATATTTTGCTTCGACAATAGCTTTGCCATGCTCAGCCAGTTCGGCAAATTTAGTCTTGCCTGAATAAGCATGCTGCATTTGCTGGACAAGGTCATCAATATCTTCAGAGCGAAACAGAAAACCATTATAATTTTCTATGACCAGATTAGGATCAACAGCATCACTTTGTAAAACGGGAGTATTGCCAGCCCAACTTTCTGCAACAACATTACAGACATTATTAAAACGGGATGGTATTAAACTGATATCAGCATCTTTTATCCAGGACAGAACTTCGGTTCTTTCAATTTCTCCTGTAAAGATAACATCTTCCTGCAGAGCTTCTCGGCTTACGTGCAACTCCAGATCTTCAAAGAAATCAGGTTCAAAGTCTGTTTTACCGACAAATACCAGCTTTGAATTGGGTATAGCCGGCAAACTCTTTATAAAAGCTTTTAGAGCAATATCCTGACCTCTTAGATAGGATAGTTTGCCAACACACAGGAATATAAACACATCATCTGCGATTCCATATTTGTGTCTCATGGAAGGAAGTTCAGTATCAAATTCCCGGATATCAATCGGCACGGGTATTTGCTCCAGGCGTTCATTAAGCTTTCTGATATACGTATACTCTTTTTCCGTAACAGTAAAAATGAAGTCAGTGTACTTAAGCAGACATTTCCTGAACCAGTTAAGCTCAACTTGTTTAAGCATATCCCAGTTAACCTTTCCATGTTCTTTGATAATCTGCTCATAATCCCGGATATCAAATACATTTAGAACTATGGGAATTTCCTTAATTTTAGCAGCCATGAATGCCAGAATATAATTATAATTCAAGCCCGGATAACAATGGATAATGTCAAAATCCATTTTCAGCAACTTAATGAAAACATCAGGACACAATGTCTTGGTCTTAATATTTGGAAATTCTATGGGGTAATTTAAAACATCAAACAATCGGTATATAGTTACATTATCCATCGTTTCAATTTTGGGTTTGCTCATTCTGCGGGGACAAAAGACAGTTACATCATAAGTCTCAGAGAGCTTTTGTACAGCATGATATACATGGATGCCGGTTTTATCAGTATCAGGGGGAAAGTGATTTGTCAGGACTGCTATCCGTAATTTAGCAACAATCGAACTCTTTTTGTGACCTTCAATAACTTGTTCTAAGCATTGCAGAAGGTTCTGCCCGATTTTTTTTTCAGAATAGGTAATCTGAGCAGTATTGTAAAGCAATTGTCCCATATCAATAGTTTCACGGGGGTTGGATATCATTTTTATTAAACGGTCGCAGTAATCATCAGTTCGGTCTTCTATAGCAATTTCATCAGGACTGAATGTAAGTCCTGAGGCAGCAGCAGTTGTTGTTAAAACTGCTTTTTTCATCTGAGCTGCTTCAAGTATGCGTTGACTGGCTGTAGACATTTTTCTTAGCGGAAGTATAACAAATAAACTTGCCTTTATATATAAATAGATATTTTCCACTTCACCCAGAAGTTTAATTCTGCCGCCGCACAATTGTTCGTGAATAGAACTGCTGTTTTTCCCCACAACATAGATTTTGATATCTTTATCCTGCATCTTCTTAGAGATTCTGGGATAAATCTCTTTCGTCAGATAAAGGAAAGCATCCAGATTGGCTTCTGTATCAAGATTACCAAAAAACAGGAGAAATTTATCATTAAGCAGCTTTTTTTCAGTTTCGTTAAGTTCCCGGTTTAATTTAGGAATTTCTTTTTCATCCAAAGCATCCGGCAGGAATATAAAGTTTTCACAATTCTGGGGTAAGGCACAAAAATTAAGTGTCCTTGTCCTGTCATAATTACCGGCGAAAAAGAAATGGTAGTTTTTTCGGAATACTATACGTTCCAGGCTCTTAACAGAATAATATTCCAGCTGTGATTTTCTGTTTTTCAGAGTAGGATTTTGACTCCATTTTAGCAGGGCAGAGTCAGAAAGAAGATGTTCAGTATCAAACAGGATGCTGCAATTTTCCAAAGCAGTTTCTGCTGCAAAAGCAAGATTGGCAAACCTGATACCCCGAAATACTATAGCTTCATATCTTTTTGTGACGATTATCTGTGTAAATTTATCGAGGTTTTCTTTTGTGAAATGAAAGACAGAATATGTTTTTAAAAGTCCGGATTTAGCGGTTGTTAATGTATAAATCTGCTCAAAACCTTTGTGTTCAGGATAGCCTTTAGTCAGATAATCCGGGGTTTTAACAACCAATAAATCTGCATCAAAATTCTTGCTGATGACGTTCCAGATGAACTGACTACGGCTGTATCCTTTATTTGAAGGATCAGAAAAAGGTAAATCAACATATAATATCTTATTCATAACTATTTTTGGGCTATTTGTCCAGCCAGGCTGGATTTTGAGTTGATAACAAAGAAGACAGTACTAACAGCAAAAAGAATAAAATTGCACAATTCCGTTTCATATAGTCTCTCCTCAGTAATAATATCATTACGATTTACATATCTAATGTGTCAAGTGAAAATGGCAACAAGGATACTTCAAACATCAGATAAGTTTAATTCCCGGTTACATTTGAAAAGATAAAAAAAGTTCTTTTTCTGTTAGAAGGAGATTTACTCATTATTAAAAGCCATTCTTTGTTTATTCATTTCTTTAATGCGTCCCATGTTTATCTCAGGTTAATACCGGGTAGTTCCCGGGTTTCACCCGGGAACTACCCGGGAACTACCAGGGAACTACCCGGTATATATTAAAGGTAGAAGTTAGATTGCTAAAGGATTTGGTTGATGTATTATAACGCATGAGAACACCATCCTTGAATAAGATAAGTAAGTGCGAAACAAGGAAATAATAATTCTGATTATGAATTGTTGACATAAAATCACAACTTAATATTTTTGCCATCAATACAGGGGTGCTGGAAGAAATTCCGGCTGAGATTATACTCTTCGAACCTGATCCGGATAATGCCGGCGTAGGAAAGTAACATCTACTTGCTACTTAAACTGCTCTCGAAGGCACAATCAATACATCCCCCTTATAATAAAAAAAGGGGAAAATTATGGAACATCAAATCTCTTCAGCAATTGTAAACAGTTGGTTTGATAAGCTTAATAGCAATCTAAAGACAGATGCAATTATTGTGGGAGGAGGTCCTTCCGGGCTTGTCTGTGCAGCAGAACTTGCCGATTCAGGCATTTCAACAGCCATTATTGAACGCAAAATAGCTCCCGGAGGTGGTATGTGGGGCGGAGCTATGCTATTCAACAAGATTGTTATCCAGCAGGAAGCAATCCACATTCTTGACGAATACAATATCAGATATGCCCAATATTCTGAGGGATTATATGTTGCTGATTCGATAGAAGCAACATCTGCTTTGGTTTACAACGCTACGCATAAAGGTGTGGACATCTTCAATGGGATGACTGTGGAAGATGTAATTATGGAGGATGAAAGAGTTACTGGTGTAGTAATAAACTGGACTGCGGTTTCTCTCAATCACATGCATGTTGACCCTCTTACGATGACAGCCAAAGCAGTCTTGGACGGCACAGGTCATCCGTGTGAAGTTGTAAGCATATTAACTCGTAAGAACAGGATAGAACTGAATCTTCCTCAAAAAAACGTGCTGTATGAACGCTCAATGAATGCAGCTGCAGGAGAAAGGGACTGTGTAAAAAACACTATGCAAGTCTTTCCGGGGCTTTTTGTAAGTGGTATGGCAGCTTGCGGAGTGAGTGGCAGCAACAGGATGGGACCTATCTTTGGAGGAATGCTTCTATCCGGCAAAAAAGCTGCAAAGATTATTGCTGAAACAATTGGCGGAGTAAACAAAAATGAATAACTTCGGTCTATATATAGTCATTACAAGACCAATTCTTGACTACAATGTATTTGTACAAGCCTGTGTGGATGAGAATGTACAGATGATTCAGCTAAGAGAAAAGCATCTATTAATCAAAGATTTATTAATTCTGTCGAAGAAACTTAAAAGAATCACTACTGGCACAAACACTAAGTTTATTCTTAATGATTTTCCAAATGTTGCTGCTCTCGCTCAAGCAGATGGAGTACATCTGGGGTCAGAAGATGTAAGTCTAGGAGATGCATTGGATATTTATAATAAGGAAAAGATATATGGAGTATCTACTCATAGCTATTCGGATGCTGTGAATGTTATCAACAGGTATAAGAATGGTACATGGGGCCTAAAACCGGATTACATGAGTTTCGGTCCTATCTATGCCACACCAACAAAGGAAATACCTGATGAACCGGTGGGACTTGGTCTGCTGGCATGTGTGATGAATTTGTCACCAATACCGGTGGTGGCAATCGGAGGTATCTTTCCGGAGAATATACAGAATGTATTATCCTGCGGTGCAAAAAACATTGCAATGGTAAGATATTTCACCCAGGCAAAAGAGATAACAGAATTAAAAGATAGAATTCGCACAATTCAGTCAATCATAAAGGAGAACCGAAAATGACTCAACTACTCTCAGCATTAATAGGGAATTTTACACCGGAATTAATCAAAATAGCAGAGAAAGAATGTATCAATAAAAATGTGCTGCAAAATCTTGTGGCGCAGGGACGGGTCGTTATTCCACACAATATACATAGAAATGCAGAGCCATGTGGAATTGGAAAACACCTCAGCACAAAAATTAATGCTAATCTTGGCACATCTGAAATGCACATTTGCGTCGACGAAGAAATTGCTAAACTCAGATGTAGTGAAAAATTTGGTGCTCATAGCATAATGGATTTATCCACTGGTGGAGATTTGAAGGAGATTCGTAAGCGTTTTCTGAAAGAAACAAAACTGATCGTAGGTACAGTACCCATTTATGCTGTAGCTGCAGACCTTCAGAGAAAGAATAAAGATATTACAAACTTTGAGCCGGAAATGCTGTTTGAGGAAATTGAGATGCAGGCAGAGCAGGGAGTTGACTTTATGACAGTTCATGCAGGCATTTGCTTAAGGTCACTGGCATTTGAGAGAAACTCTAAACGTCTGCTTGGCATTGTTAGTCGTGGAGGTTCTTTACTTAAACGTTGGATGCTTCATGAAAACAAAGAAAATCCACTGTATGAGGATTATGACAGGTTATTGAAAATTTGCCTAAAGTATGATGTCACTTTAAGCCTGGGAGATGGATTTCGTCCCGGTGCAATATCAGATGCAACAGATAGAACACAGGTTTCAGAACTTTTAGTATTAGGAGAGTTGGTGCAACGAGCCAGAGAAGCAGGTGTGCAGGTTATGGTGGAAGGTCCCGGACATGTGCCTATACAAGATATTGAAGCAAATGTTGTATTGCAAAAAAAACTCTGTGATAACGCTCCATTTTATGTATTGGGACCTTTGCCAACTGATTTTGCATCAGGCTATGACCATATTACAGGTGCGATAGGTGGTGCAATAGCAGGTTCTGCAGGTGCAGACTTTTTATGCTATGTAACTCCTGCCGAACATCTGTGCTTACCAACCATTGAAGATGTTAAACTTGGAGTGATATCATCACGTATTGCTGCACATATTTCTGATATTGCTAAAGACTATCCGGGAACTGCAGAAATAGATAATATGATTTCTAAAGCAAGACGTGAGATGGATTGGGAAAACATTTTCAGATATAGCGTAGATCCTGATTATGCCCGTAAGCGCAAGCAGGAAACAACTAAGGATAAAAAAGACTATTGTTCTATGTGCGGAAATCTATGTGCAATAAAAACTGATAAGCAGAGTTAGTGTTATGCAGCCAATCATTCTTTCTGTTAGTGCTGTGGATACATCAGGGGGAGCAGGAATAAATCAGGATACTCGTGTTGCTGCGGTGCATAAGTGCTTACTTATTAATTGCATTACAGGCATAACAATACAGAATAAAACCGGACTCAAAGAAATTCTCTGCACTCCTGCGGAGTTTTTTGAACAGATGCTGGATATCATGTTGTATAGTTATCAGATTGCGGCAGTTAAAATTGGAGCAATTTGCAGTCAGGCTCAGATTGAAATCATGTATAGAAAATTAAAAGATTTAAAAGGGATTCCAATTATTCTAGATCCGGTTATCAAGCCAACACAAGGAGATTTATTTATTCCCGAAGCTTCTGCATCAGATTATCTGGAATTAATGACGGTTGTCGATTATTTGCTACCTAATTATCCCGAGTTGGAATTTCTTTCTCATTTACCTGCACACAATCTGGAAGAAGCTGTAATAGCAGCTAAACAACTAAGCAAGGAATATTCAACAGCAATCCTTCTAAAAAGCGGACATTCAAGAACGAAGAGAATGCAGGAAGGTATAGTAACGAGTACAAGCGAGAACTTATTCACCAAAAAAAGGAATAACTGGACTTATACACATGGCACCGGATGTGCTTTGGCTACTGCTTTTGCCTGTAATCTGGCAAAGGACATGTCTCCTCTTGAAGCTTATAAACGTGCATCACTATGGTTAAACCGTTATTACAATGAAATGCAGGATTATTTTAGATAAAAGGGATATGTTTATAGATAAGGGATTATGTTAATTCTGTATTTCTGTAAACAAAACTATATAAACGATAATCAATATTTTTGTTTAGATGGCAAATTACATTATCTAACAAATAACAAATAAGATGTAGAAATTGACAAATTTGACATATGAAAAAGTATTGCTTCAAAAGAGGATATCTCTTTTTTAAATGAAGAGGATATGAGAAAATATATTGTTTCAATTGTCGGTCGTCCCAATGTGGGCAAATCCACCTTGTTTAACCGTCTGTGCAAAAAGCGCAGTGCGATTGTTGACTTTGAACCCGGAGTTACAAGAGACCGTAAGTATGAAGATGTGGAATGGAACGGCAAAGTCTTTAAAATTGTGGATACCGGCGGAATTATCTTTGACAGTAAAGAAAACATAGATAAGATGATAAAGCATCAGGCAGTTCTGGCAATCGAAGAAAGCGACCTGATTTTGTTTGTGGTTGATGCCAAAACGGGAACAACTGATATTGACAGTCTGATTGCCAGGATTTTGTATCCCCACAGGGATAAAGTTATGCTGGTTGCTAACAAAGCAGATAACGAAAAAGACGAGTTTGAGCTTTATAGCTTTCTGCAACTGGGTTTTGGAGATGCTTTTCCCATTGCAGCCAATGCAGGCAGGAATACAGGAAAATTCCTGGATGAACTTATCAATCTGATTCCTGAAACTGCCGATGACATAGAGGAAGATACATCCAATATCGCCAGGATTGCAGTTGTAGGACGTCCGAATGTGGGTAAATCTTCCATCATCAACCGTCTGATAGGCAAAGAGAAATTGATTGTCACTGAAATTCCCGGAACCACCAGAGACACAATTGACACACAATTCCGCTATGACGGAATGGATTATATTCTGGTTGACACAGCCGGTTTACGGCGCAAAACCAGGGTCAATTACGGTGTGGAATATTTCAGTACAATGCGGACAATTGATGCTATAGACAGGGCTGACATTGCTATTATTGTTCTGGCTGCAGATGAAAATATTGCCGACCAGGATCTGAAGATAGCTTCCTATGCCAAACGGAAAATGAAAGAGATTATCATAGTCTATAATAAATGGGATTTACCTAAAAAAGATAACAGCTCAACAGGTAAATTTATCAACGAACTGCATCACCAGATGCCCTTCCTGCAATACGCACCGGTATTATTCGTTTCGGCAAAAACCGGACAAAGAATTCCCAAACTGATGGAAGCAGTCCAGTTAGTAGTTGAGGAAAGTAATAAACGGATAGGAACCAGCGAACTGAACAGGTTTATGGAAAGTGTGATTAATCACCGTCCCCCTACGCATCCTTCAGGAAAACATGTAAGAATATATTATATTACGCAGGCAGCGGTCAATCCGCCTACATTTGTTTTCTTCTGTAATACTCCTTCTCTGATAACAGAAAATTATAGAAAATATATTAACAATCAGCTGAGAGAAATGTTTTCTTTCACAGGTGCAAGCCTGAGGCTGATATTCAAAGGTAAAAACAAAGATGGTGAGCAAACTTAAATAAGGATGAAAATATGGGACATCTAATACTTGCTTTATTTGGACAATTTAATCTATATCTTTGCATTATCATAGCATACTTACTGGGGAGTATTCCCACCAGTTACCTGATTGGCAGGATTTTCTTTGGTCAGGATATCAGGCAAAGCGGCAGCGGAAATACCGGTGCAACAAATGCCCTGAGGACTTTCGGTACAAAAGTGGGTGTATTTGTTCTTCTTATAGACATGCTCAAGGGTATAGCAGCTATCCTTATTGCCGGGTTTATCATGAAATTTACTTTCAGTGGTGAAGAGATTAATTTTGTCGTAAGCCTTAGTGGATTATTTGTAATCTTGGGCCATGTATTCAGCATTTTTCTCAAGTTTAAAGGCGGGAAAGGAGTTGCAACAGCAGCAGGAGTGTTTCTTGCTCTCTCACCTATTAGTTTTCTTTTCTGCTTAGTGCTGTTTGCTTTCATCGTATATTCAACAAAATTTGTATCTCTCGGCTCAATACTCTCGGCAGGAGCTTTTTTATTAATTGAAGTTGTATCACAGTCAATCATGCGTTTTCCAAATCTGCCAAGACTGATTTTAGTTGTGATTGTACTGATTATGATTATTATCAGGCACAAATCCAACATAAAACGTTTAGTCAATGGCGTTGAGAACAGAATCAATTTCAAAAAAGAGGAATAAGCAATTCAATGTGTGGAATTCTGGGAATTTACGGTAAAAACAACGCAGCTTCAGTGGCAGCAACAGGTATGTTTGCTGAGCAGCACCGTGGACAGGAAAGCTGCGGGATGGCTGTATCGGACGGTAAGGTTATAAGATTACGCAAGAAAATGGGATTGGTAAAAGAAGTTTTTACTGAAGAAACTTTACATGAGCTACCCGGCACTCTGGCTATCGGACATGTGCGGTATCCCACTAAGGGAAGCGCTACAGAATTTAATTCTCAGCCTCATCTGGTGGAAACTTTGGCGGGACCATGCTTTGCTCTTGCCAGTAACGGTGACATTGTAAATTATAAGGAAATCCGTAACTATCTGGAAGACCGGCAGGTGTACTTTAACAGTGACAACGATGGAGAACTTCTGTTGAAGTTCATTGCTTATAAAGTCGACAGGGAGGGATTGGATATTCCTTCTGCCATAAAAGAAATGATGGCAAAAATCAAAGGAGCTTATTCTTCTGTACTGATTACCAGAAACGAGCTGTATATGTTTCGTGATCCATATTCAATCCGTCCAATGGTATGGGGTAAAACTAAAGATGGGGCAGTAGTGGTTGCATCAGAAAGTTGTGCTTTAGATACTTTGTATGTGACTGAACGTAAAGAAGTGCCTTCTGCAGGAATAATACGGGTAAATGAACAAGGCATTGAAGTTTTTGAAAATGGTCTTCACAATTACCGTGAAACTTTAAATCAATGCCATTGTATCTTTGAGCAGATATACTTTTCGCGTCCTGACAGCCACCATTTTCATGAGAATGTTTATGAAGTGCGGGAAAAAATCGGAGCCAGCCTGGCTGAACTTGATAAAGACCTGGAGATTGATTATGTAGTACCTGTGCCTGATTCATCGAACTTTATCGGGATGGGCTATGCCAAATACAAAAATGTTCCCCTTTCCTGGGGACTGATTAGAAATCACTATGTAGGCAGAACATTTATTAAACCCGAACAAACTATCAGGGATGAAAGTGTGCGGCAGAAATTTAACGTGTTACCTAATTTCTTTGAGGGGAAAAAGATTGTATTAATAGATGATTCAATAGTCAGGGGAACTACCATCAGAAAGATTGTGGATTTGATAAAGCTGGCAGGTGCCAGTGAGATACACCTGAGAATTGGTTCACCTCAAGTTAAGTTTTCCTGTTTTTATGGTATTGATACTCCCACAAAAGAAGAATTGGTTGCCAATCAATACCCTATGGAAGAAATCAGAAAAATGAGCGGAGCTGACACTTTGACTCATTTGCCTATTGAAGCTCTCCGTAAATGTGTAAGTGAACCACATAATTACTGTTATGCCTGTTTTACAGGCGATTATCCTATACGGAATGAAGAATATGAAAGAAGTAAGTAAAGTCCTGAAGAACTTTACCCAAAAGAATATTTTGGTACTGGGTGATATTATGCTCGACCATTATATTTGGGGCAGAGTGGAAAGAATTTCACCCGAAGCACCGGTTCCCGTGCTTGATATGCAAAGGGAAGAATTTCGTTTAGGTGGAGCTGCTAATGTTGCGATGAATCTGAAAGCCCTGGGAGCAAATGTTCATCTCTGCGGTGTTATAGGCGATGATGTTGCCGGTAGCCAGGTTAGTTCATTGCTGCTTAAACAAGGTATATTATCCGAAGCTGTTGTCATTGATAAAAAGCGTTTTACAACTAAAAAGACAAGAATAGGAGCTGTTACACAACAGATAATCAGAATTGATTTTGAAGACAGAATAGATATATCAGCTAAACTTGAGAAGCAGATAATCAAAGCAATTAACAGATTAATTCCGGCTATGGATGCAATAATTATTGAAGATTACAACAAGGGTCTGCTGACTCAAACTGTTATTGAAGAAACTATTAAAATAGCTAAAAAGCACAAAAAACTCATTGCAGTCGACCCCAAGCAGAAAAACTTCTTCATGTATAAAAACGTAGATGTTTTTAAGCCAAACTATGCTGAAATGCAAAAGAATCTGGGATTAATCTTTGAAACAGAAGCTGAGTTTGATAAACAAGCCAGGCTACTGAAAGAAAAAATAAAATGTAACAACCTGGTCATAACCAGAGGTGAAAAGGGTTTATACGTTTACACGGATGGAAATAAAGTTCACCACATACCAACTTTCGCCAGAGAAGTTTTTGATGTATCAGGAGCGGGCGATACCGTTATCAGCGCTTTAACCCTGGCTCTATGCGAAGGTTGCGAAATATCGTTGGCAGCAATTATTGCCAATCATGCTGCAGGCATCGTTTGCAGTAAGATTGGAACAGCAACTGTAACAATTGAAGAAATCCTGCATTCATACCATGATAACAGATAAAATTGTAAGTCTTGAGAATTTTAAAACACTGCCATTAAACTATAAGAGAATTGTCTTTACCAACGGGTGTTTTGATATAATCCATGCGGGACATGTGCAATACCTGGAGCAGGCAAAGCTATTGGGCGATATTTTGATTATAGGTTTGAATAGCGACACCTCTGTGAAAAGACTTAAGGGGAATGACAGGCCAATTAACAACGAGCAAAATCGGGCAATCGTATTAGCCGGTTTGGAAGCAGTGGATTATATTATTATTTTCGAGGAAGATACACCATACGAAATGATAAAAGTAATACAGCCTGATGTATTGGTCAAAGGTGGTGACTGGTCAGAAAGCAATATTGTCGGAGCTGATATAGTTATTGCAAGAGGCGGTAAGGTAATAAGCCTGCCGTATTGGAAGGGTTTATCTTCGTCAAGCATCATTAAAGCGATGAGAGAGGATTAATGGCAACTGAGCATACAGAAGATATTGGTACCGTTACTTCTGTTCAAGGTAGAAATATAACAGTTGAGATCTGTAAAAGCGGAGGATGCAAGACCTGCAGTATGCATGGTATTTGCGGAAGCAACAATACTCCGATTATTTTGCATTTTGAAACTGGTGATGATTACAAAATAGGTGACCAGGTAATAGTCAGTGTATCATCAGGAGTCAGGATTTTATCATCGTTGATAGTTTTTATTTTACCATTAATAGCTTTGCTAGGATTTTTTCTTTTGGGTAGAAATTTCACCAGTGAATTAGGAGCTATTATTATAGGTTTTACAGGCATGCTGGCTGCTTTTATAGCAATCAGGCTTATCGACAGGAAGATAGCAAAGCATATAAACTTTCAGTTAGAGGGGAAATATGAAAATTAGCCTTAATGAAATGGTTTTTTATGGTTTTCATGGTGTATTTGCTGAAGAGAGAAGTTTAGGTCAGAGGTTTATAGTTTCTTTAAATCTAACAACTAATCATGCTCATGACAAAGAAATTCATAAGCTGGAAGATACTGTAGATTATACCAAGGTTTATGCAGTTTTGAAAGACATTATGGAAAGCGACCAGTTTCATCTGCTCGAATCTGTTGCAAATGCTATACTGGATAAAGTGTTGGAAGAATTTCCCCTGGTTAGCCAGGCAGAAGTCTTTATTCAAAAGCCATCTGTCGCTATTCAGGGCAGTTTGAAGTCTGTCGAAATCACCATGCAGAGGTCACGTAATTGAGAGCTGTTCTGTGTCTTGGTTCTAACCTTGATGAACCTTTCCTGCAGTTGGAGAAAGCTATCAGATTTCTGGAATCAAAGTGCTATATTACAATTCTAAAAAAGGGTAAGGCAATCATGACCAAGCCCTATGGCTTTACCGAACAACCTGATTTTGCGAATCAACTGATTCAGATTGATACATCTCTGAGTGCTATGGAATTACTTCTGTTTATTAAGAACATGGAAATTGAATTGGGCAGGAAGCCATCTTTCAAATGGGGTCCAAGGCTTATTGATATAGATATCGTATTTTATGAAGACGAAATAGTAAAAAGCAACAATTTAATTATACCGCATCCGGGTGTCATGCAAAGAGAATATCTCTTACGAATGCTAAAAGAATTAATACCCGATTATGTACATCCGGAACACAAACAAACAATAGATACAATATATAACAATCTGATTAAAAGTGGAGGAATCCAATGACAGCAATAGCTGCCATCATTTTAGCTGCCGGTAAAGGCACCAGAATGAAATCTGATAAAGCAAAAGTAATCTTTGAACTTGCTGGTAAACCTATGATTCAGAGAGTGGTTGATACAGCAAAGGCGATTAATTGTGAACGAATCTGTGTAGTTGTGGGACATCAAAAAGAAACAGTTATGGGCATATTAGATGAAACACCGGATTTGGTTTTTGCCGACCAGAGTGAGCAACTTGGAACAGGTCATGCAATTATGATTGCAGAGGACGATTTTAAGGACTATAATGGAGATATACTTATTCTGGCAGGGGACGTTCCTCTTTTAAAAGCTGAAACTTTAATCAGGCTAAAAGAATATCATCAACAAACCAATGCAGATTGCACTGTTCTAACTGCTGTACTGGATGATGCTGAGAAATATGGCAGAATAATCAGAGACAGTAGCTCAAATGTGATTGGTATCGTTGAATATAAAGATGCCACTACAGAACAAAGAAAGATCAGGGAATTCAATACAGGAATCTGGTGTTTTAAATCGAATGCCCTGTTTGACTCTATCCACAAAATTGATAACAATAATGCACAGAAAGAATACTATTTGACAGACACTTTAGAAATTCTTGTGAAAGAAGGGAAAAAGGTTGAAGCAGTAATTTTAGAAGATATATCACAGGTTAGCGGGATAAATTCACAGGAGCATCTGGCAGAACTGGAAAATGTATTGATCGACAACATTAAATCACATTGGTTAAATAATGGTGTGATGATTCATAATCCTAAAAGCGTATTTATTGGTGAAGATGTTGAGATAGAAGCGGACGTTACAATAGAATCCCACACAACCTTAAAAGGGAAGTGTTACCTGGAAAAAGGCTGTCATATCGGATCACACTGTTATCTGGAGAATGTTGATGTTGGTAAAGAAGCCATTCTGAAGGGTTATAATATAATTATTGACGCAAAAGTAAATGATGCCGAGATTATTAACTGGGGCGAAAAGATACTCGAAGAAACCATGTTCCAGGAGTAACTTAGTATGAAGAAGAAATATTTATATTCACCCTGGAGATTTGATTATATAAATTCGGAACCTTGTACTGGCTGTATTTTTTGCTGTAAACCTGATGCTGAAGACGATAAAAATCACTTGATTGTATATAGAAGTGAATACTGTTTTGTAATATTAAATTTATATCCTTATAATAACGGGCATGTTATGGTAGTTCCTTATAACCATGTTCCTACTCTGACAAAGTTATCGTCAAAAGAGTTGATCGATGTTTTTTCAACGGTTCAGTTAACAGAATCAGTGCTTAGTAAAGTGTATAAATGCGAGGGAATCAACATCGGCATAAATATAGGAAAAGCTGCCGGAGCCGGAGTAGATGAACATATCCACGTGCATCTTGTACCCCGGTGGCAGGGAGATTGTAATTTTATGTCTGTAGTAGGCGGGAAGAGAGTCATTCCGGAAGATTTTGAATCAGCTTATCAAAAACTGAAAGCAGCTTTTGATAAACTTAAGGCAAAGAAATAGATTAATCAATGGCGATATTTTGAAATGTATGTGATAACACCTGTTTATTACTTGGTTTTTTCATCTTCATTGCTCTTATCACACAGAGAGTTTTCAGGGAGTCATCAGGGAGTCATCAGGGACTTTCTCTCCGATGACTCGCTGATGAGTCTGAAGAGTCACTCTGCGCAGGGTATGAATACTATGGGCAGGATTGAGGTTTGACAGATTCACAGGGAGAAAATTAATGTCACGCTCAAGTAAGTTAATTCTTATAATAGTAATTGTAATATTGTTCATAAGCGCTGTTGGCATACTCTTGTATAAATACAAAGTGCTTGATAAAAACGGCATCAGTGATGGTGAGCAAAAATTACCTGCTGTAAAGATAATCCTTACAAATGGATGTGGTTTTGAGGGACTGGCAAAAGAGTTTTCAGAATTCCTCAGTGAGAAGAATATTGACATAATTGCAATTGGCAACACCCGAAAACCAGTTTATGATAAAACTATAATAGTTATCCGTAAGGGAGATAATGAGGATTTGAGAAGACTGCAAAGGATGACCGGCATATCCAGGTTCACAATGGCTAAAAATGAAACAGCTTTAGCAGATTTTGAAATAATTATCGGCAAAGATTATGAGCAATATACAAAAAAGTAACAATAACCCGTTGGAGCATTATGATAGATACTAAAGAAAAAGTTAAACTTATTATTGAATGGCTGGCTGAGAAAAAAGCGGAAAACATCTCTGCATATGATTTTTCAGGGAAAAACTCATTTACAGATTTTGTTATAGTATGCGAAGGTCAGGCAGATTTGCATGTTAGAGCAATCGGAAACCACATTCTTGATATGGTTAAAGAACATCATTTTACACTTCTGAGTAAAGAAGGTGTGGATTATTCTCACTGGTTTCTGGTTGATTTAGGTGACGTTATAATACATATTTTTATGCCAGAAACCCGGCTATATTACAAAATAGATGAGTTTATTACTTCCTATCTGCAAAAAATAGAAGACGTAGAGAAATAATATGATTAGACAGTTTATATATGACCAGGTAATTGAAGCATTGGAACACTTGGGCTATACTCACGATAAAGAGATAATAATAGAGATTCCTAACAATAAGGAATTCGGTGATTTTTCCACTAATGCTGCTATGATTCTTGGTAAAGAGAACAAGATTGCACCAAAAATTCTGGCAGAACAGTTGATAAAAGAATTTAAAAAAATCAAGGCATTTAAGAAAGTAGAAATTGCCGGTCCGGGTTTTATAAACTTTGTTATTGCTCCCGCACAATATTTTGAACTGCTATGGCAAATCAACAAAGCAGACATGGAATTTGCACAATCCGATTACGGTAAAAATGAAAAAGTTATGTTGGAATTTGTGAGTGCTAATCCTACCGGTCCATTAAATATTGTAAGTGCCAGAGCTGCTGCTTTTGGCGACACTTTATACAGAGTAATGAAATGGTTGGGTTATGATCCGCTCAGGGAATTTTATATCAATGATGCAGGCAATCAGGTAGATATCCTGGCTGAATCTGTAGAATTGCGTCTGAGAGAAATACACGGTGAAAAACTTGAAGAATTCCCTTTTGAAGCTTATCATGGTGAATACGTAAGACATCTTGCCCAAAAGCTGAATTCCCAGGAAGGCATACGCATTTTTATGATGCCGGAAAAAGAAAGAATGGAACACCTGAAGGACTATGCTCTTAATGAAATTCACCTGATGCAGGAGAATAGTCTTGAAAAATTTGGAGTCAGTTTTGATAGTTGGGTCTCAGAAAAAACTCTGAGAATGGAAGGAGTTGTTGAGGAAGTTCTAAGTTATCTGGCAGAAGCAGATTGTACCTATGAAAAAGAAGATGCTATCTGGTTTTGCTCTACTAAATTCGGAGATGATAAAGACAGGGTATTAATGAAATCAGACGGTTCTATAACTTATTTTGTGCCAGATCTTGCTTACCATCTGACTAAATTACAAAGAGGATTTACAAAACTGATCGATGTTTTCGGTCCCGATCACCACGGTTATGTCCCTCGGCTGAAAGCTGCATTCAAAGCTTTGAAATATGATGATTCTATGCTGGAAATAATCTTCCTGCAGCAGGTAAATTTGTTTGAAAGCGGAGAAAGAATCAAAATGAGCAAACGTGCAGGAAAGATTGTTACTATGGACGACTTGCTAAGTGTTGTCAGCAAAGACTCTGCAAGATATTTCTTTATTGCCCGTAAAGCTAATGCTCATCTGAATTTTGATTTGGAACTGGCTTTGAAAAAGAACTCGGAAAATCCTGTATATTATTGCCAATATGCACATGCAAGGATTTGCAGTATATTGAAAAAGGCAAAAAAAGATAAAGTATTGCCCAAAACCTGGAATAAAGAGCTTATAACAAAACTTACCAAAACCGAAGAATTGGCTTTGATTAAAAAGATGACTGAACTGCCTGAGTTACTCATCGGCATAGCTGAGCAGCGGGAACCCTATAGATTAACAGTTTTTGTTGAAGAACTTGCCGGGATGTTTCACAGATATTATACAAAATATCAAATCGTTAATGATAAACACAAAGAACTATCTCAGGCAAGACTGCTATTGATAAACAATATAAAGAATGTTCTCGCCATCAGCTTTGAACTAATGGGAATAAGTGCTCCGGAAAAGATGTAATGTCATTAGAATTCCGTAAAATGCGGGAAGAAGACCTTGATGAAGTATACGAAATTGAGCAAAGTTCTTTTTCTGACCCCTGGCCTCAGGAATTTTTTAAACTGGATTTTATGCATGATGATTATGTTGCTATACAAGGTAAACAAGTTGCAGGATATCTTTGTGCCTTGCAGGTATTGGACGAATGTACCATTGCCAACATCTCTGTAAAACCGTCTCTGCGAAGACAGGGTATTGCAGAATACCTTTTTCAGGAATTGTATAAGATTATGGATAAGAGGGATGTAAGGTTTTATTATCTGGAAGTCAGGGCTTCTAACACAGCAGCTTATTCTCTGTATATAAAGCTTGGTTTCTCACAGATTGGCATCAGAAAAGGATATTATCATAATCCGGTTGAGGATGCTGTTGTTATGTCCCTGGAAAGAAAATTGAATTGAGAAATTGATATGAAAGATTTTGATTTTCTGGTTATCGGCAGCGGTATTGCCGGATTAGTCTATGCAATAGAGTCTTCAAAACAAGGTACAGTTGCAGTAATCTCCAAAAAAAGTTTGTATGAATGCAATACAGATTATGCTCAGGGAGGCATTGCAGCTGTTCTGGACGCACATGACTCTTTTGAAGAGCATATTCATGATACATATATCGCCGGAGCTGAGCTTGGCAAAAAAGAAGTAATCAAACAAATTATCAGTGAAGGTCCGGCTTTAATTAAATACCTGGTTGAAATGGGAACTGATTTCACCCGTAGAGATGAGAATTACGACAGGAGTATGGAAAATCTGTCTCTTACCAGAGAAGGTGGACATTCCAGAAACAGAGTGGCTTATGCTGCAGACTCAACCGGGCATCAGATAATGGAAGCACTGATTCGGAATTGTAAAAATAATTCTAATATTACAGTGTTTGAGAATCATATGGCAGTCGATTTGATTACTCAACACCATATTCCCCAAACTGAAGGATTTATCCCCGGCATTACATGCTGGGGTGCCTATGTAATGGATAACTCTACCAACCAGATAGATATATTCCGTGCTAAAAAAACTATGCTTGCAACAGGTGGAGCTTCCTGTATTTACTCGCATAATACTAATTCGGAAATAGCCACTGGTGATGGTATGGCGATGGCTCGCCTGGCAGGTGCAAGGCTTGCTAATATGGAATTTGTTCAATTTCATCCCACTGCTTTTTATCATGCAGAAAGCAAGACATTTCTCATCAGTGAAGCTCTCAGAGGTGAAGGGGCAATTTTAAGGCTTCAGGATGGAAGCGAGTTTATGGGAAACTATCATCCTATGGGTAATCTTGCTCCCAGGGATATTGTTTCACAAGCTATTGATGCTGAGCTGAAAAAGCGTGGTGACAAATACTGCTATCTTGATGCAACAAATGTCGATAAAGAAATACTCAGGAATCATTTTCCTTTTATAAATAAAAAATGCCTGGAATATGGAGTTGATTTTACAAAAGAACCAATACCTGTAGCACCGGCAGCACATTATTTTTGTGGCGGAATCCTCTCCACAATTAATGGAATAACGGATATCAGAAATTTATTTGCAGCCGGTGAAGTTGCCTGCACAGGTCTTCACGGTGCAAACCGTCTGGCTTCAAACTCACTTCTGGAAGCTCTGGTTATAGCTTATCATGCAGGTCAGCAGCCATCCAACTTAAAGGATGTGAGCTTTCCGCCAATTCCTGAATGGCGAGACCAGGGACAGTTTAATGAGAATGAGTGGGTTGTGATTTCTCATAACAGAGAAATCATTGGTACAATTATGCAGGGCTATGTAGGAATACGCAGGTCTCGAAGATTGCTTAAATATGCTTTGTCCAGGATGGAGAACATTTATACAGAGATTAACAATTTTTATCAGCATAATACTGTTCGTAAAGAAGTGGTTGAGACCAGAAATATGGCTGTTATTTCTACGATGGTTATACGTAGCGCACTGACCAGAAAAGAAAGCAGGGGAGCTCATTGTGTAATTGATTATCCGGATAGAGATGATAAAAATTATAAAAGTGATACGATAATATGATGAATGAAAAAAGAGGCTTTTTTATAACATTTGAAGGTGTGGAAGGATGCGGCAAGAGCACTCAGGCGTTACTGCTGGCTAATGCTTTGCGGGAACTGGGTCATGAAGTTTTACTGACCAGGGAGCCCGGTGGACCAGTTATATCAGAAGTTATTCGCAAAATACTGCTTGATCCTCAATACTTCGAGATGTTACCGGAAACAGAAATGCTGCTTTATATGGCTAGCAGGAGTCAGCATACAGGAGAATGGATTCTACCTGCTTTAAAAGAAGGAAAAATAGTCATCAGCGACAGATATTATGATTCAACGATTGCCTATCAGGGTGCTGCCAGAGACCTGGATTATTCAATCATAGAAACAATAACTCATTTTGCTACTTATAACACAGATCCGGACTTAACTTTTTTAATAGATATTCCTGTTGAAGTAGGGATGAAAAGGATAAAATCACGTAAATTGGACAGATTAGAACTTGAAGATGTGGATTTTCATGTTAAAGTCA
The DNA here is from genome assembly GCA_002435865.1 of Cloacimonetes bacterium UBA6097. Classification (GTDB taxonomy): domain Bacteria; phylum Cloacimonadota; class Cloacimonadia; order Cloacimonadales; family Cloacimonadaceae; genus UBA5614. Next base: position 538,162 of record DIWV01000007.1, read on the forward strand.
GAGAGCAGTATTTATTTATTGCAACAAAATACCATTCAAGATATATTGTTATTGACGGCGATGATTTGGTGGATTCAATCCATCAAAAGATTCTGGAATGTACGCTCAGTTCTGTAAACATTTAATCATATTTCAGAGTATAATAAGATAAATTATAAGGAGTTTGTGATGACTCGACCCAATACAAGACCCTATATATTAGGATTAATTATAATTATTTGGTTAGTAGGCGGAGTTTTTGTTTTCAAATCGACCAATGCTTATGCTGCAAATGAAGCAGGCAACACAGATCTCTATTCCAATCTGCAGCTTTTTAACGAAGTTTTGATTAAACTGAAGCAAAATTATGTTTCAGATACTAATGATGAAGAATTGATTAAATCTGCTATTGAAGGAATGCTAAGTTCAACAGATCCCCACACTACTTATTTTACGCGAGATGAGTTTTCTGATTTTACAACTTCAACCAAAGGTGAATTTGGCGGGTTAGGCATTCAGATTGATAAAAAGGGTGATTACATAACGGTCGTATCTCCAATAGAAGGAACTCCTGCTTACAGAATGGGGCTTACAGCAGGTGACAGAATTGTAAAGGTGGATGGCGTAAACATTGTTGCTTCCAGTACAGATGACGCTATTAAAAAGATGCGTGGTCCCGTAGGTACAAAAGTTACTCTTACAATATCCCGTCCAGGTGCACCTGATCTAATGGATTTCGAAATTATCCGTGAAATGATTAAAATTAAAAGTGTTCCATATGCCTTTAAACTGGATAATGGTGTGGGATACATCAGAATCAGTCAATTCAGTGAAAACACTGACAAAGAACTTAAAACTGCGCTTGATACTCTGGAAACTCAAAAGATAAGAGGCTTGATAATTGATTTACGTTTTAATCCCGGTGGTTTGCTTGACCAGGCAATTGATACTGTTAACGAATTTATCGGTCCCAACAAACTCGTGGTTGAGACTAAAGGTAGAATCCAGCAATCCAATCGTCAATACTTCACCCGTTTCAACAGAAAAACCAGGGACTATCCGATTGTTGTACTGGTTAATGAAGCATCAGCAAGTGCATCAGAGATATTTGCAGGTTCTTTGCAGGATTGGGACACAGGACTGATTGTAGGTAAAACAACTTTTGGAAAAGGTTCTGTCCAGCAGTTGTTCCCTTTATCCAACGGAAATGGGATAAAAATCACCACATCGCATTATTATATAAAGTCAGGCAGATGCATTCACAAGGAAATCAATGACAAAATTCTAAGAGGTAAAGAAGTAACGGAAGCAGAAAAAGAAGCAAGTGATAAAAAAGCTCATGACCAGGTATATTACACTGTTAATGGACGAAAAGTATTTGGCGGCGGGGGAATAACTCCTGATATTGAATTTGCTCCTGACTTTCTTACCAATTTGGGAGTAGAGCTTCGTCGCAAGAATACGTTCTTCAATTTTGCAGTTGATTACATGGTAAAGAACAAGAATAATGTGCAGCCTGATTTCAAAATAAATAATGAAACATTTGAACAATTCCTGGATTATGCCAAAAAGCAGGATATCAAATTTACACAGGCTGAAATCGACAGCACAGCGTTATACATCCGAACTGCCTTAACCAGTGAAATCGTCGGTAAAGAATATGGAGAGCAGGCTGCATACAAGATAACACTTAATCTTGATGCGCAATTCCAGAAAGCAAGTGAACTTTTTGATAAATTCAAAACTCTTGACCAGATGTTTGCTTATGCAGAGAGCTTAAACAAGGAAGGAGATGAGTAATGGATATTGACAAAGAACTCAGGAAGATGTTGATTTATGCTGTCGATGATGATTTGATAAATCTTAAACTCCTTAATACAATTCTTGTACAGAACAAATATGAGAGGATAAAGCTAATATATTCAGGAGCAGATTTGTTGAAGGAAATCAACAATGAAATGCCTGATATTATACTTCTTGATATAATGATGCCCGGTATAAGCGGTTACGATGCTTTGAAGAAGATTAAAAGCATAGATATCATGAAACACATTCCTGTAATTATGATAACTGCTGCTCCTCTGGGAGAGGACTTGGAACCCTTAAGGCTGAGTTTTGAATTGGGAGCAATGGACTATATAAGCAAACCCTATACTGCTACTGAGTTGAATGTGCGGGTAAGGTCAGCATTGTTTCTTGAAAAGCAGCGTAAAGATTTAGAAACCGCCTTAACAACTATCCGAACCTTGGAAAGCTTGCTACCTATCTGTTCATATTGTAAAAAAATACGTGCTGAAGACAGTAACTGGGAAGAGGTGGAAGTGTATATTTCTGAACATACAGATACAATGTTTAGCCATAGTATCTGTCCCAGCTGCTATACTAAATACATCAAACCACAATTAGATGCATTAAAATCCAATCAATGATTAAACCATAGCATTAAAAATTATTAAGATATAAGCTTAAACCTTCTTAATTAAACTTAAGAAGGTTTTTTTTAATCCTATGGTTTTTCCTGGATTGGATTTCTTGAGATTGGAAGAAATACCAGCTTAAAGTCTGATGATAGCTTGTTTCCACTAATATCAGAGGTCTCATCTTCAATTACCAAAACGCAGGTTTTGTAATTTGACAGTTCTTTTTCCGGTTGAATCTGATAAGTTTTACTATTTGATTTTATTATTTTGAAAGGGATGTTCTTATCCGTCTCTACCTCTTTCACCGCTGCTTTAAACTTAGAAGCGGGAATTATCTCCGAGAATGTCACTTCCAAAGTTGGCATAAGGTTATTAACAGAAGCTCCATTACGCGGTATCGTAGTCATTACCTGAGGAGCAGTTTTATCGGGAACAGTGCTGGCTGAGATAATCTTGGAGCTTAGTTCGGTGATATTTCCCTTTTTATCTGCTGCATTGGTTAGTTCAAATCTTAATTTGGTGGAATCCGTTTCTGCAGTTAACAAAGTAATCCTGTCTGCAATGTGATTGACAATCGGGATGTCCAGTTTCTTCTGCTTATCATCGTCTGTCACTGTAATTTTTTTATAGGATACGATAGGTTTATTCAGGATAATCTCGTATTCCCTGTTTGATACTGCCTGGATTGATTTTATCACCGGTTTTACAGTATCGGCATATGCCATATTCAGATTATATGTAATAATTGGTGCTTGCTCCAGATTTGCTTCATTGTATGGCTCAGAATCAGCATCATAGCGTCCGTTAAGATTTTTATCAATATATGCTCTCAGGATATAATTCATTGGATTCAGAGCTTCAATTTCATAACTTTTACCCGAAACATTCTTTGCCATTACCCAGACAGAATCCGCTGAAAGAAGATTGACCATAATCGGAAGTCCGTTATCAGCCGGTTTTTCATAGTTGATAATACCTGAGATACGGTTTGATTGCAGCTTCCCATGTTTAAAAACTATAGTCTGGTTCTTATCGAGTGTATTTCCCCTCACATCTTTAATCCGGGTAGTAAGAGTCATGTAATAATTTGTATCAGGCTCCAGAGATTCCAGGAACTTAATAGTAATTATGTTGGCTTCGTAATAAATTTTCTTGTTTACTATAGCAGGATAGATGTAAAGCCCTTTAACAAAAGCAGCTCTGTCAATGGCTTTGGAAAAGCTCAGTTCCACTTTTTGCTCACTTATCTCTGCAAATTCCTCAGGGAATACTGCCAGAAGCTTCAGTTTATCAATATCTTCCTTGCCGCCGGTGGGACTTTGTTTACTGCCGCAACTGCTTAATACAATTGATACAGCAACGATGATTAGAAATAATGACCAGTTTAAATGCTTAGAATCCTTGCTCATTCAGATACTCCAGATCTAAAGAATTTCGGTCTTTCTGATGTAAAATATATTTTCCAAGAATATCATACTCCAGGTTGACATAACTGCCCAAAGCAAGTTTGGGCAGATTGGTATTATCAATTGTATGCCCGATTATCGCTACTGTAAATCTATCGGTTTTCAGATCTGAAACCGTTAAACTTACTCCGTTTATGGCGATAGATCCCTGCTTAACGACCAGAGCATTTTCTTTGGAAGGCAGGGCAAAGGTCAAATACAAGGTCGAATTAACTGTCTTTGTTTCCAGTAATGGTGTCGTTGTATCAACATGACCCTGCACCCAATGACCATCCAGCCTGCTGCCAACCTGCAAAGCTCTTTCCAGATTGATAAGCTCTCCGTTCCACCACTTACCGGCATTGCTCTTTTTCATTGTTTCATTCATGATTTCGACAGTAAATGATTCTTTATCAAGTTTTATAACTGTCAGGCAGATACCGTTGCAGGCTATACTGCTGCTAACTTTCAAATCAGTAAAATTATCCGGTCTGGCAATTGTGACATTTGTCTTGCCTGATACGGTCCGGATGGATTTTACGGATTTGACTGCTTCGATGATACCGGTAAACATACTATACTCTGTACCTGCGTTTCCAGGCATTAGCCAAAGTCAGGGTGCTGGTATATTCCAAATCCCCGCCAAAGGGAATACCTGTTGACAGGCGTGTAAGATTAACCTTTTTCTTTTGCAGAAGCTCTGAAATGTAATGAATGGTGGCTTCACCTTCGGCAGAAGGCTTCAGAGCCAGGATAATTTCATCAGGTTTGCGCCTGTCTATCAGTTTAAGTAAATCATTAAGGTGCAAATCATTAATACCAAAACCTTCCAGAGGTGAAAGCAGATGACCCAGCACAAAGTACTTGCCATGATATTCGTGCATGTTTTCAACCAGGTAGATTTCAGAAGTTGTTTCTACTAAGCAAAGTTGGCTGTCATCCCTGTCTGTGTCTGCACAAATCGGGCATGGGTCGGTTTCAGAAAGCATCAGGCACTCTTTGCAGACAGTAAAACTATCCATAGTCTCCTTGATGCAATCTGCGAATTCATCAGCTGCATTCTTGTCACCGCTGATTAAAAACCAGGCCAGGCGTTGTGCTGTTTTTCTGCCTATACCGGGAAAGCGGTTAAAGTGCTGAATTAATTTCTCTAAAAGGGGAGAGGTCGTCATCTAAAACAAGCCGGGAATCTTCATTCCGCCTGTAAGCTTACCCATTGCTTCACCGGAAGCATCACTGGCTTTCTTAAAGGCTTCCTGCAAAGCTGCAACAATCAGGTCTTCCAGCATTTCCACATCTTCAGGGTCAACGGCTTCGGGATCTATCTTGATGCTCTTTACTTCAAACTTGCCTGTCATCTGGACTATGACCATTCCGCCGCCTGATGTAGCTTCAAAAATCTGGTTTTCCAGCTCTTCCTGCTGCTTCATCATTTCCTGCTGCATCTTTTGCGCCTGTTTCATCAGGTCTTTCATATTCTTTCCACCGGGAAACATAATCGCTCCTATTGTTTTTTGACATTATCAAAAGCTGTCAGATATTCGTCAAGAATTATCCCTGTTTCATACCGGTTTGAGAGTTGAATTCAGTCAAACATATCTTTATATCAAACCGGGTAGTTCCCGGGCAGTTCCCGGGTAGTTCCCGGGTGAAACCCGGGAAGATACCGGGAAGATACCGGGAGATATCCGTGAATCAAGTAAGAGGCATATATTCAGTAAAACAATTGACAGCATTTAAGGTTGGACAATTCTGACTATTAAATTATACTATAAACAGTTGGAAAACTAACTTATCCCTTTGGAGGAAAGATGCTTAGACAAATGTTGCTGTCAAAGATTCACAGGGCAACAATTACAAGCTGCGACCCTAATTATAATGGCAGTATCAGTATAGATAAAGACCTTCTGGATTTAAGCGGAATGCACGAATTTGAACGGGTGGAGATTTTTAATATCAGTAACGCAGAGCGATTTTCCACCTACGTTATAGAAGGTAAAGCAGGCAGCGGGGAAATTGGCATCAACGGTGCAGCAGCACTTATCAATAAACCCGGCGATAAAGTTATAATCGTCAATTATGGTCTTCTGTACGATGAAGAAATCAAAACCCACAAACCCATCATTGTTCTTGTGGATGAAAAGAACCGTCCTAAACAGAAATAATCTGATTTACCAATAACCTTAAATGAAACTTATCACTGATATCAACGACATGCTCAATCTAAGCAGGCTTTGGTCTGTCGGCAAAAAGGTCGGTTTTGTTCCGACTATGGGCTATCTGCATGAGGGACACCTGAGCCTGGTAGCCAAGTCAAATGAACAATGTGATATCACGGTTGTATCTATCTATGTCAATCCTACCCAGTTTGGACCTAATGAAGATTTAAGTTCATATCCCCGTGATTTGGACAGGGATTTGGCATTTCTGTCTGAGTATAAAGTCGATTATATCTTTTTGCCCACTAATGAAATCATGTATCCTGAGGGATTTAACAGTTGGGTAACCGTTGAGCACGTATCAGATGTGCTTTGCGGAGCCAGCCGTCCTGGGCATTTTAAAGGTGTGGCAACGATTGTGGCAAAACTGGTCAACCTTGTCAATCCGGATTTCATGTATATGGGGGAGAAAGATTTCCAGCAGATAGTTGTATTGGAAACTATGCTCAAAGACCTCAATTTCCATACCAGAATTGTACGCTGTCCTATAGTCAGGGAAAAAGATGGTCTGGCAATGAGTTCCCGCAATAAATACCTGGATAAACAGGAACGCAAATCTGCTCTCTGTTTATCACAATCTTTGAAACTCGCCGTAGATTTGCATAAAAAAGGTGAAACCAATCCTGCTATAATACAGGACAAAATGCAAAAACTGATAACCAAAGCCGGTGGGAAGACAGACTACATCGCTTTCGTAAACAAAGATACTCTTATGCAGGTAGATAAAGCAGATAGTAATACACGTATCCTGCTTGCAGTATATATCGGCAAGACCAGATTGATTGATAATTCTGCTGTTTAAGGAAGATCTATTTCGTTACTTTCCTGAATTTAATGACACTGATAGTAAAGATACCAATCCCATAGACAAATAAGGCCAAAGCCTCTTTCCACAAGTATTTAAGACCGTTCCCTTTGATAACTATTTCCCTTGTAATAGTCATAAAATAGCTCATGGGATTAAGCAAAGTCAGTCGCTTGATAGACAACGGCATATTCTGGATAGGCACAAACAATCCGCTAAGTAAGAGCAAAAAAACCATCATGAACCAGGCAAAGAACATTGCCTGCTGCTGAGTATTGGTCATAGTTGAAATCAGTATTCCCATTCCGAGTGTTGTCAGCAGGTAGATTGCAGCCATAAATCCCAGGGTAATAGGGCTTCCGGCAAAGTGTATGTTAAAAATGAAATGCGCTGCCAGCATTACAAAGTTTATTTCGAACAGGGAAATCAGCCAGTAAGGAATCAGTTTCCCGAGTAAAAGTTCACTTTTACGCACCGGTGTAACCATCAGTTGTTCCAGGGTGCCGATTTCCTTTTCTTTGACCAGACTCATTGCAGCAACCATCATGGAAATAATGGTAACAAGGATTACAACAATCCCAGGAACCATATATTGAGCACTATTCAGGTCTGCATTATACCACATCCTGTCCTGAACATCTGCCTGTGCCGGCATAGCTTTTAATATTGCTGCATTGACAGGGTATTTATACGGGATATTGAGTTCGGAATTGATAAATAAGGCAATTATACCTTGTGCATAGCTTAATGCTACTGCTGCAGAATTGCCGTCCAATCCATCCACCATTATTTGCAGGGCAGGTTTTCTGCCCAGAGCCAGTTCTTTGGCAAAACCTCTCGGAATTGTGACTATAAGCTGTGCTTTCCAGTCACTGATTAGTACATTCGGTTTCAGGTTTTGCGTATTCTGTATCAAATCAAACCGGTCAGTGGATGTAAAACTCCGGCTCAGCATCTGGCTGGTATGGGTATTATCCCTGTCTTCGATAAATAGTTTTACATGCTTAACCTCGTTTGTAACTGTAAAACCCAAAATCATCAATTGAATAAGAGGAGCAACCAAAACCAGGAATATCATTGCAGGGGTGCGGCTCATCTGCCGGAATTCTTTTTTAATAAAGGTCATAACAACTTTCAGAGATATCCGGTGCATTATTTTAACCTCAGGCTAAATCGTTTCACTGCCAGGCTCAGCATCGCAGCAGTCATAACTATCAAAGCCAGCATTGGCTGCAGCAGTTGGCTGAAGTTATTGCCTTTGAGCATGATACCACGGATGATTTGCAGATAATACTTTGCCGGCACAATATAGGTTATCAGCTGCAATGATTTGGGCATGGAAGCTATGGGGAAGATGAAGCCTGACAGCATAATGGTTGGAAGCATAGTAATGGTAATTGCCATCATCATTGCTACCTGTTGTGAGGGTGCAACAGTGGATATCAATAATCCCAGGCTCAATGCTGTCAGAATATACAATAATGTAAAAGCCAGGAAAACAATAAAACTGCCGTTGAAGGGAACTCCAAACAGGGTCATGCCTATTACCAGGATAAATAAGGCATCCATCAGAGCCAGAATGATATACGGTAAGACCTTGCCTATTACTATTTCATGACTGCGGATGGGTGAGACCAGGATTTGCTCCATAGTACCAAGTTCCTTTTCACGGGTAATGGCAATACTGGTCAGTAGGGCAGATATCATAACAAGAATCATTGCTATCAGTCCCGGTACAAAGAAATAGGCACTCTTCATATCCGGGTTGTAGAGGATATTAGTGCGTATATCAATAGGTGATATCTTCTCAATTTGATTAAATATGCCTACAACCGCAGTGCAGTAATTTTTTATTAGTGTTGCTGCATTGGGATCACTGGCATCAATAATGAGCTGAACCTGTGAATGCTTATCTCTAACCAAATCCTGCTCAAAATTGTGTGGAATAAGTAGTGCTGCACTGTACTTTCGCGATAAGAAAAGCTTGTTCAGGTTGCTTTCCGATGTTTTGGGATATGTAACTTCAAACGTCTCAGTGGAAGAAAAGTTCTTTATTAATTCTTTTGAGAGAGTTGATTGACTATAGTCATAAACAGCAAGCTTAATCTGCTTTATTTCCATGTTCATGGCATATCCGAATATCACCAATTGAATAATCGGCATCAGGAACACTATCAACAGCGTTCTCGGGTCACGGAAGATATGATTGGTTTCTTTGAGCATAATTGCCAGGATTCTGTTATTCTTCAACTATCAATCCATCATGAAACCAGCTTTAGGAAAAGCTGCTGCATATTATCTACTTTATTTTGTGTTTTAAGTTCACCCGGTCTGCCCAAAGCAATGGTTTCACCATTCTGCATGACAAGTACCCGGTGGCAATATTCCGCTTCATCCATAAAGTGGGTAGTGACGATCACAGTCTTGCCGGCATCTGCAAGTTTGTTAATCACATTCCAGAAAGCACGTCTTGCCTGCGGATCTACCCCTGAAGTCGGTTCATCCAGAAACAGTAATTGTGGATTATGCAATAGGGAACAGGTCAATGCCAGCCTTTGCTTGTAGCCCAATGGCAGGGATTTTGTTAGAGCTTTGTCTTTTAAATCTATTCCCATCTCAGTCAGCATAGTTTCTGCTGTGGCAAGTGCCTGTTCCTGTTTCACCTGGTAAATGCCACTATAAAACAGCACGTTTTCCCTAACGGTAAGGTCTTCATATAGAGCGAACCTCTGGCTCATGTAACCTATACGTTGCTTTAGGCATTCACTTTCTGTCATAATATCACAATCTGCCACAATAGCTTTTCCTGAAGTAGGTTTCAGCAATCCGCACAGCATCCTTATTGCAGTTGTCTTGCCTGCTCCATTTGCACCGAGGAAACCGAATATCTCGCCTTTATTAATTGATAGATTGAGGTTATTGACAGCTGTAAATTTACCAAAGCGCTTGGTCAGGTCAATTGTCTGTACCATTGCTTGTAGTTTCTTGTCAGGCATCAAATTGTTCCTCAATGGCACTGCTTTGCATATAAGAAAGATAGATATCTTCCATGCCTGGTTTTACCTTTTCCAGAGTAAAGCCAGTATGTACGAACTTTGATTGTAAAGCTTTTACAGTATCTTCAGCAGTTGTTTTATCCATCACAAGGTGCAGTTCATGTCCAAACAGCTGGCAGGAATCAATGCCTTCAAATGAACAAAGCTTGTTTTCCATTTCTTTGAGGTTGTCTGCACTCAGACGGTAAACACTTTTATCCCATTTAGATATTATATCAGAGGGTGTATCAGAAGCCATCAGATTACCGTTAAGCATCAGTGAAACCTTGTCACAAAGCTCAGCTTCTTCCATATATGGTGTGGAAACAAGTATGGAAGTGCCCTCTTTTTGAATGGATTTGAGCATCTGCCAGAATTCCTGTCGGGATACCGGATCGACACCGTAAGTAGGTTCATCCAATATTAAAAGTTCGGGTCTGTGGATAAGAGCGCAGGACAAAGCAAGCTTTTGCTTCATTCCACCGCTTAAAGCACCTGCCTTTCTGGTTTTAAATGCATCCAAACGGGAAAAAGCATACAACTCCGGCATGCGTTTATCTCTTTCAGAAGCAGGAACACTGAACAGCCTGGCAAAGAACATCAGGTTTTCCTGAACGCTTAAATCCTGATAGAGTGAAAACCTTTGAGGCATATAACCAAGCTGTGCCCTGATAGCTTTGTAATCTGTCTTCAGATTTAATCCCAGCACTTCACCTTCACCTGTTTGTATAGGTAAAAGCCCGCACAGGATGCGCATTAGGGTTGTTTTACCTGCACTGTCGGGACCTATTAAACCATGCAATTCACCTGTAGCAACTGACAGTGAAAAATCCTTTAGAGCAGGCTTCTCTCCATAGGTGTGATTAAGGTTTTGAACCAGGATAATATCTTGCATATGTTTATAATTCAACGTCCACAGGCATTCCGTCTTTTAGTGTATCCTTCGGGTTTTCTACTTTCAGGGTTACTGCATAGACCATAGAAGCTCTGGTATCAGGAGTAAGGATTGTTTTGGGAGTAAACTCTGCCTGATTACTGATATGGTCAATCACAGCAGGATATTTCTGACCTGATTCAGTGATGACTTTCACTTGCTGACCTGTTTTTACTTTGGCAAGTTCGGATTCAGAAACATAGATTTTTGCCTGCAAAGAAGCTGTATTGATTACTTCCAGTAAATTGGCATAAGGTGCCAAAGCTTCACCCTGGCGGTAATAAAGAGATGTAATTTTGCCTTTGGCAGGAGAGATTATCACTGCATCAGCTATCTTTTTGAGCAGGATTTTCTTCTGCGCTAATAGCTTTTCCTGAGTAGCTCTGAGCATTGTAAGCTGGTCATTGGCATTATTTACCATTGTCCTGCTTTTTTGCAAGAGGTTGTTCAGGTCATCAAGGCTCTGTTGCTGAATAACTTCAGATGTTAATAATCTCTGTGTCCGCTGTTGTTTTTCCTGTATATAGGCAAGGTCTGTCTGTGCCTGTTGCAGATTGCTGTTGGCTATCTGTGTCTGGATAGAAAGCTCAGTAAGTGAAGCATCAATCTGGTCTGCCTGGTACCTGATTTCTCTTGAATCCAAAATAGCCAGAGTATCTCCAACATTAATCCATCTGCCTTCATCCACCATCAGTTTATTTATAATTCCTCCTGTCAGGCTTGGAACATGGATGGATATTCCTTCCAGTGTTGTAGTGTAAGTTTGTGCTTTTTTATTTAACTTGCATCCGAAGCTGAACAGCACTAACAATAATGCCAAACCTAATATTAATAATCTTTTATATTTCATCTTATCACTCCTCTTCGTCGTTCCTGCGCAGGCAGGAACCCATGCTGTTTTTATTAACTTTTGTCATCAATATTAATACTACCAAAGCAGCCAACTGCCTGATAGCTTTTCCCTGAGAGCGTTATCTTCAGCACCGCAATGCTGAATCTTAAGTCCATACAGGAACAAATCAAGGATAGCTTTTTCCCTGTTTGCTATGAATTCTTTTGAATTAACCTTGAGGTCAGGGATTACCTTTTCCAGAATTGGCCTGGCGACAAAGGGCGCAACACAGACTGCAATCAGACTGATGATGAATTGTACAGGATCAATAGGGCGGATTTGCTTATCTTCTATGGCACGGTTGACTATTTTAAAAAGCGGGTTATCATCCATTTTATCCATCTTGAGAATGTCTTTGACGATATGTGCAATCCTTCCCCCACCTGCTTCCACTTCCCACAGCATAAAGCGTGGTATCATCGGATTACCTGAAACAATGGCAAGATAGTTATGTACAAAATTCTGTAACCACTGCTCAAAATCCTGCTCCACAGAGATATTGCCCAAAACCTGGTTCATGGCATTGCGGATAACTCTTTCCGCCACAATATCAAACAACTTTTCCTTCGTACGAAAGTAGTAATGCAGCAACGCCTTGTTAATGCCTGCCAGGTCTGCGATTGTTTGTGTGCGTGCTCCGTCTATCCCTTTTTTCAGGAAAACCTTCGCCGCAGCATCCACAATCTTTTGTTCAGTATCATTAAGTTCTTGCATATCAGCCTCTTTGACTTTTAGGTTTAACTATTTGGTTAAACTGTTTCGTCAGGGATTTTGAGTCAAGATATTTTCTTTGATTTGAGAATATTGTTTTTACTGGGCTATCGTTTTTTTTCTTTGTATAACTGCCTGATTGTATTTGTAAATTCACTATTTAAAAAGCAGGCACTTTTTCATCTTTTCCTTACCAGTATTTGTCTTTAACTTTATCAGGTATACCCCTGACGGCAGGTTTTGATTATTGTTTAACTTTAAATCCCAGACAAGTTTGTTATTCCCTGCGTATTTAGGAAGATTTGGAAACGAAAACACTTTTTGTCCTTTGATATTGTATATTGTTATGTCCGGTTTTCCTTCTTCAGGCAGGTAATAGTCAATTGTAGTAAACCTGGAAAAAGGATTAGGGTAGATACGGATTGTTGGTTTACTTGTATCAATTCCGGGAGTAGGATCGTATGTAATAGTAATAGGTATGGAAAGAGCATTTATCCCATTATAATAGATATCCAAAACATAGTCAGAAGCATCTTGAGGTAATTGTTCCTGTTTGCAAGAAATAGTCAGTCTGGTAGTTTCACTTTCAATCAGAGAACCCGATATAGGGCTTAGTTTTAAATAGTCCGGTGATTCGGTATTGCCTGAGAATATCAGCATACTGTTTTCATAGAAATAATGGTATTCTGAATCTATGGTTATTATCTCAAAATCAAGTTCAATCTCGTCCAGGCTGATATCGCTTAGAAGAGTAAGTACACATCTCAAGCTGTCAGCTTCTGTTCCATTTAATTTTGACCAGATTATCGTTTTCTCAGAACCGATTGAACTAATCAGTGTAAGAGGTGATTGTCCACTCATAGAAAAATTGGAAGCGCTCGTGACAACTATTCCTTCAGGAATTTGTATCCTGATTTGCTTTGTTAATCTATCCTGCCGGGTATTGTAATATGTAAGAATATACCTGTCATAATCTCCCGGAACAAAGTCATTCCGGTTACTAACCAGATAGGTACTGCCATTATCCCTTTTTTTATCATTTACATTCCTGATAACAGCTGTGTATTCAATGTACTTGCCATCAGTGCTTGAAAGAAATATAGGAGTATGTATTATCTGGTCAGGGTGGACAGTTATCTCAATAGCAGGAATATCTGGTTCCAGGATGGCATCAGAAAAGACAGTGCCGGCAGGAAATCTTACAGCATCCAGCCAGGCACAATCTTCATTGCTGAGATTGGATGCAGAACTCTCAAAACGCCAGCTTAAGGTGTTAAATCCCTGGCTAAGGTTAAACGAAACCTCCTGCCAATCTGATATTCCACTCCATGAATCCTGTAACTCACTATTTATATAGAATTTTAAACAACTGCCTGAGTTAACTATATCAGTTTTGTAATGGAAGATAATCATTTTAGGTTCCTGCAGATCAAATGACAGTTCTGCAGTCGAGGTCTGATTTACTGCAAGACAAGGTGTTTTCAGGCTTTGTCTTCCTTCATAGCTTTTATCTGAAATTTCCCACTGATTTCCCAAAGGAAACATCCAGGAAAATCTTTCTTCCATTCCGGATTCAAAGCTTTCCATCATTTCACCTGCAGGTATAACCATGTGATTTTCCGAATATAAGATATCAGGCACGCAAATCGATTCAGCAAACATATCCAGACAGAACAGGGTGTTCGTTTCTGTGTCATCTTTAATCCTGATGGAGAAACTCAAAACATAAGTTGAATCAGGACTTATAGTACTGATATTCTTTTCAGGTTGAAGGATTTGAACGCAGGAATTGTTTGATACCAGGTGACAGACAGTCTCTTTGAGTTTGGCGCTCCCGTTATTGCGAATTTCATATTGGATGACAGCTCCGTCACCGGGATTTAGCCAGTTAAATTCAGGCAGTGTCTTTACAGATATTATTTCAGGACGTGGTGATTTAACCATTATCTGGCATGGAAAAACCAAGGAATCTGCTCCGAAGTGCGTAATAATGTCATACTGTATCAACCTGTAATCAGGGCAGTACTTTGATATACTGAATTCTAAATGAGCATAATCAGATTCGTAGGAATTAATAGTTCCAAGATTATCAGTGTGTTTTGTAATAACTAAAAGAGAGTCGCTGCAGACCATTTTTACATATACATCTTCTGCCGGAACCAGAGATGAATTATAGACACGTGCTCTCAGGTCAATATCTTCTCCGCTGTTGATAATACCGTCTTCATTGTCAAAGAAAGTATAATCCGGGATTGTCAGATAGGCTTCACCGGCAGCATAGCATAAAATGGTCTTTTCGAAAACATTACAGTTGAAACCTGTACAGGTAAGCTTATAAGTCTCTCCGGTGACAGTTGGTTTTGTCCACTGCAGACTTACAGCACCATTACTGTCTGTGAAACCGCTGGCAATGATGATATTATTACGTGTAAGACAGACCAATACGTCCTGTTTGCTTGTCTGGACAGTCAGGGAAGTCGTTCCGGGTACAATTATACTGTTAACCGTTACCACCAGACTATCAGGAAGTGCCGTCCTGAGCACCAATGACGCATCCCCAAACAGGTTCCAGCCTAACATAAGATATTCACCTATATCGCCGTAAACATCAATCATATTGCAGGAACCGTTGTAACAAAGTCCACCCATTGTATTCTTGGTTCCGTTGACCAGCAGGTCGATAAAATGGTCCTGCGACCGCATTGGCTCTGCAACAGTCTGGGTTGGTGCGCTGGCATAAACACCAATTGCTCCGGTAGGTTCGTTCGTTAAAGGATTTTCAGCCCGCATGAAAGCTTCTGATAAGCAGGTCATGCCTTCGAATTGTCCTACGTAACAGGAAACGCATTGAATAAAAGGAAGCATGTTATCGTTGGTTAGGTTTTCCACATCCTCGATGTCGAATTCTGGCGCAAGCCAATAGGTCTCATAACCTTCGCCGGTATAAATAAGCAGCGACTTTCCGGCATTAATTGAATTAGCCAGGTCCTGCGTATCAGCTCCCCAGTTGGCAAAAACACTATCCACCTCTGAATATGTGTAGTTGAGCAATTTTGTGCGGATATTGCGCAAATGGTCCCAATTATGTTCATCATCGTCACCCGTGATGGGCGGATTGTTTGAGCAAGCGACAGATGCTCTTGAAAGCCAGCTTTCGGCATGCATGCCTTGTTCATATTCCAGGGTACGGACAATCTGTGTATTTAGCTCTGCAACAGTTTCAGCAGAGAATCTTCCCACAAAAATATCTGGATAATTGTCATCACCTTCCAGCATGGCGTAGTAAGGGTCACGGGGACCGTAACTATTGCTGTCACCTGCAATCAGACTCGAGACCTGCTCAAAATCGCCCACTAATTGTACAAAGGTCAGGGTAGAATCTGTATCATACAGGTTTTGGATGAAGGATTTGATTTCCTCATGGGATTCTCCTATTGAAGAAACCGCATAGATTTGGGTGGGGATGCCTTTTTGCCTTTTCCAGTTAACATAGGGAATCATCTGGTTCATAAAGCTTCCATAACATATAACAGCCATGGAACCGACTTCTCCAATGTCTTCATACCGGGCATCAAAATTCAGGAAAAGATATTTGTAGTTGTCTATAAAGTAAGGATTTAATTTGCTTGTGGTCTTAAGTTTAGGATTTGCTCCTGTTTGACCTGTTTTGGTCAGGATTATTTTCATCTCTGTTGATGTAAATATGCTGTCTTTCTTTACCCTGAATGGTGAAATATAAAGAGTTATACCCCTGATATCCCTGTAAATGTAAGGCTTACCCAAGGATATCTTGGGATTGTTTTTATCCGGAATTTGCAGGTCAACAGCTTTGTGCTGTATCTCTGTTTCTTCAGTGATTTCCGCAGTATAATCTGCCATATCATCAATGGCAAGGTTGATTGCCAGAACAGGTGTGCCGGACTCTTCCATCCGGTATTTTTGCCATGATTTGTTTAATCGGATATTTCCGGAATCATCCCATGTATACTCTCCCGCCTGGAAATAAATCTCGATTTCATCATTACCAATCCGGGAACAGAGCAATTCCGGCTTTTCTCCTTTGAAATATACAGTGTTGGTAAATGCAGTATTACAAATTGTGATAAGCAAAACCGGTATAAAAAGTCTCAGAAAGTTGATATGGAAAAGGGGAGAAGTCCTATGACCGGATAGAACCTTACAATCGGTTTTGTCATTTCGAGCAACGCCGGAAACGAATCTGTAATTCATATTATCCTACCTTACAAGGATACTTTTCCTGATAAAAAGTGCTAAACTAGTCTATCTTCAGGATTTTCTTTATTAGACATGTCTTTCCTGCTATTGCTCTTAGGAAGTATACACCGGGTGATAAAGTGTGAGATTCTGAATCTCTGCCATCCCATGTCAGCGTTATCGGAGAAGTTGCATTCCAGGTGCGGATGTGTTGTCCCTTGATGTTATGCAAGCTAATCGTAACTGATTGCTTTTGGCTGCTTTCCAGTTTTATGTTAATATTGTTGCTGAAGGGATTGGGATAACAAGTCACGTTTAGGGGAATCGGGGAAGGCAAATATTCATCGTCGTTCGGAACAATGCCATAAGTCACGCCATTTATAATACATCCGTCCAGATAAATTCCCCCGAAATCAAATCCATGGGATAAAGGACCGAACACTTCTGCCCACAAAGATACATTGCTTGCACATAAACTATAGTAAACAACCATGACAGTCTGTCCAAATACGTTTGCCAATCCATAAGGCTGACAGGTGACTTCCCACCAATACCAATACGGCAGGAATGTAGCTCCGGGAGTAAATACCCAAAACAGGGTGTCTGCATAGGGAGGATTTAGATAGTAAAAGTCTCCATAGGACATCAGGCTGTCTCCCCGGTTGCATTCCCAAAAATGTTCAAATGTGTACATACTTGTTACATAATAGTGCATAACATTATTTATCAGGCTGTCAGCAGTTACCTGGCGGTCACAAAATGAGTAGATAGGATGATCTTCTACCAAATCTGAATACCAGCCGCTGTAGTACCATTTGTTTCCAACCTGGAGGGGATTATAGGTATATCTGCCGGGATTGTTTGCCTTGTTTTGATAATATTGCTGTACTTCCTGCTGTGTAGGTTCCCGGAAGTAATCAGAGATGCTTACTGCCTGCAAAGCAGTACTGAGAATAAGGATAAGCATGATTAAGGCACGCATAATTCCCTCCCATTTATAAATGGACTTCTCTCAATGAAATTATACATTACATATTCTATGCGATAAACTTTCTGTCAATAATAAAGAAACGTCGGGATTATAGACATCATTATATCCATATTGCAGGATATTTCACGGTCTTTTCCATAATGCTTCCCTCCCTTAATTATTACTTTCTCTTTGCTTATTCACTTCAATACATCAAATATATATTGACAGCATATCATCAGTATATTATCTGTATCTTAGCATACAGATGATATACAGAAAGTATACAGATGATATACTGATGATATACTGAAGTTATTAAGAATAAACTGAGTAACAAAAAAGGAAGGAGAAAGAAATGAAAGTCAAAACAGATTTCGGTGTACAAGGCATGAGGGGTAAAATGGGAAAACTGATATTTTATAAGTTACCTAATAGCGATGTTACCATTACGAGGAGCATGCCGGTGCATTTTACGGAAGCCGCCCAGCACAATGATTACAGGTTGATTGCCCAAAACCTGAGGGATATCCAACCTTCTGTTGCATTCAAGAATGACTTTAAGGTCTATACCTCACTTTACAAAGACCTGCCCGATGCCAAAAAAAGCGTCTCAGGATGGTATAATCTCTATATTTCCATGCTCTGGACTATGCAGAAAGCGGGTATGGTTGACCTCAAAACCCTTACACGACAGCAGATTTATGATGATAACCTGCCTTGCAAAAGCGTCAAGTCCGCCGTCCAGGCAGGTCTGCTACCTGCAGTCCTGAATTACCAGTTGCTTGATAATGGGATTTAGGTTTAGTCCGTAAGGACGTTACTATTTAGCCCAGCACTTTGAGTGCTGGGTATGGAAAAGAGAGAAAATGAGTCCTTTAGGACGACACATTGAAAGGTAATTAATCAATATTTATGTGCCGTCCTAACGGACTCAATAATGTGTGTGTGATATCATACCCAGCATTCAAAATGCTGGGCTAAGAAATGCCGACCTCCGGTCTATATAATCTGATCCAATGTTTAAGTATTGTCCTAATTTAAATTTGCTTGGCATGAATAAAAAATCATATGAAATATGTATTTCTTGACAAAGAATATATAAAAATAAACTATCTTATATATATAAAATCAGCTAAGAAGTTACCTAGTCCGTTAGGACGTAATTATTTAGCCCAGCAATTTGATTGCTGGGTATAAAAGGCAAAAAGTTATTGAGTCCGGCAGGACGACACGAAAAAGATATATGAGGTAAAAAATGCCGCATAGTTTCACACAGATTTTCATACATTATATGTTCGCACCCAAATCACGCTTTCCTTTACTCACGGTTGAAAAACCTGATCTCATTTTGAACTACATGTCTGGAATCTGTAAAAATTACGATTGCAAATTTTATTGCAGCCACGTCATGCCTGACCATATTCATTTATTGTTAAACATTCCCTCAAAACTATCTGTGGCTGAAATAGCCAAAATTCTCAAAGCCAATACCAGCCGTTTTCTCAATACCCATCCCGAAAGAAAATCCAGGTTTGAATGGCAGGAAGGTTATGGTGCTTTTTCCTGCTCCTATTCAATGATTGATACGGTCAAAACATATATTCAAAACCAGGAAGAACATCATAAAAAACAGAGCTTTGAAGATGAATATCGTAGTTTGATAATAAAACATAATCTCGATGTGCCGTCCTGACGGACTCAATAATGTATATGGCATTATTACCCAGCATTAGAAATGCTGGGCTAAATAATGGCGTCCTGCGGACTGAAAGATTGAATAAGCTGACCTTGCAGCAGATTTATGATAACAATCTGCCCTGCAAAAGAGTCAGAACCGCCATGGAAGCCGGGTACTTGCCCCAAGTCAAGAAATGTAGCAGTTGATTTGAAATGCTTTTAGTATCATCAATAAGCTAATACAAGGATATGTGGTAAATAATGAAAAACAAAGCACTAAACAGGTTAATTAAAATGGCAATGGTATTGGTTATCCTGCCAATGATCTTAGCTGGATGTTTTGCGACCCGAACTTTCTATAGTGCTAAATACAACTCGGATGATGACCGGGTATTTATTTATCGGGACAACACATTAGTTATCCATTGCCTTTTACCAGTTTATGAGAAAAATCTTGAATTTATAAGCTATATCGAATCCAAGGGACTATCAGAAATCTACGTTAAAGATCTAGATTTATCAATTGAAGACAGCGATAATATAGAGATTATTCCCCAACGAAGCGATCTTACAATTGTTAGCAATGATGGAAATGGAACATACACTTATAAGCTATTATCCAGCGATCTTCCTGATTCCATCAAAGATATCAAGTGGAGGGGATACTTTGCAAATCATTTTGTCAGTTTCCCACTTGATAAATTCGCATATAGTGATATCCCTGATTCCTGTAAAAATCTTAAAATCCGGAAAAAATCTATATGGCCTGATGATTACCGTTTTGACCCGGAATCTATGATGTGGAGTAATACATACTATATTGGTTCAGAAAAACATTCAGATTTGTCGTTAAAATGTCACGCTGTAATAGTCAGAGACGGAAAAGAACTCATAATAGACCGCAAGATAAAAATCTCTTTTAAAAAACGGGTTGTCTTCATTCTAAACTATACATAATGAAATCAAGTAATGGTTCATTATTAGTATCATGCATGCCAGGTAAATAAAACTTTTTCCCTTGACGATAAGCCAATAATTTTAAATAAAGAAACACGAGCATAAATTGGAATAAAGTATTCAGAATTATAGAGTTTAGAGATAAGGAGACACTATGTCCAATACCAAACTGTCGATTGAGAAGCTGATTGAAAGGGAAAACAAAACCAAATTAATGGGTGGAGAAAAAGCCGTCCAGAAACAGCATAACGGAGGCAAACTGACTGCCCGTGAGAGACTTGACCTGTTATTTGACCCGAATACTTTCCGGGAAATAGATATGTTTGTGCATCACCGCTGTGATAACTTCGGCATGGAAAAGATTGAAATCCCCAGCGACGGAGTGGTAACAGGGCACGGTCTGGTCAATGGACGTCCGATATTTGCCTTTGCGCAGGATTTTACAGCGCGGGGCGGAAGTCTGGGAGAAATGCATGCTGCCAAAATCTGTAAGGTGATGGATATAGCTCTCAAATCAGGAGTTCCATTGGTCGGTATTAACGATTCAGGCGGAGCACGCATACAGGAAGGAGTTGATGCGCTCAAAGGTTATGGCGATATCTTTTTCCGTAATTCCAGAGCCAGCGGAGTAATTCCACAGATTGCTTCCATTATGGGACCCTGTGCCGGCGGAGCTGTTTATTCACCTGCCATGGCAGACTTTGTCTTTATGGTCAAAAACACCAGTTTTATGTTTATTACAGGTCCCGAAGTCATCAAAGCTGTGACCGGTGAAGAAACCACGCAGGAAGAGCTTGGCGGTGCCATGGCTCACAATACCAAGAGCGGAAATGCGCACTTTGCCTGTGAAAGCGATGCCGATGCGATTGAGCAAATCAAGACTATGCTTTCCTATCTGCCTTCCAATAATATGGAAGAACCGCCTCTGAAAGACACTGATGACGACCCGCACAGGCAATGCCCTGAGCTGGATACCATTATTCCTGACGACCCCAAATACAGTTATGACATGCGGGACGTGATTCATTCCATAGTTGATGATGGTATCTTCTTTGAACCTCATCACTATTATGCTCAGAACATCATTGTAGGTTTTGCCAGATTGAATGGCAGAGTGGTTGGTATAGTAGCAGATCAGCCGCAGATTTTAGCCGGCTGTCTGGATATTGATGCTTCCGATAAAGCTACCAGATTCATCCGCACCTGTGACGCTTTTAATATTCCGCTTCTGACCCTGGTTGATGTACCGGGGTACCTGCCCGGCACACATCAGGAATGGAACGGTATCATCAGACACGGCGCAAAGCTTTTGTGGTGCTACTCTGAAGCCACGGTACCCAAGCTGACAGTTGTCACCAGAAAGGATTACGGCGGAAGCTACATTGCTATGAGCAGTCGTCACTTAGGAGCTGACATGGTGTTTGCCTGGCCGATGGCGGAAATCGCTGTGATGGGTGCTCAGGGCGCTGCTAATATTATCTTCCGTAAGGAAATATCCGAGGCTGAGGATAAAGTTGCCAAGCGTGCCGAGATGATTAAAATATACGAAGACGAATTCAATAATCCTTATGCAGCAGCTTCACGTGGTTATGTGGATGCCATAATCAAACCAAGCGATACACGTGCCAGACTGATAGATGCCTTGGAAATCCTCTGTACCAAGAGTGAAAGCCTGCCGCCCAAGAAGCATGGCAATATTCCTATGTAGTTGTGTAACACAGGATGGTATCCTGTTGGAAACCGGTATTGTTAATGCCGGGATTACCAATCCCGCCATCCAACAGATTAACAATCTGTGATACAGTTAAATGGAGAAAATTATTATGGAAGATAAAAAGAAACTGGCAGCCATTTCAGCCGTAGTCTCGCTGATGAGCAGTGAGGAGACATCATCCTTTACGGAAAAGATCCCTCCGCATCAGCCAACGGAATGGACGATTTACGGCAGGCAGCAGACCATGAATTACAGAGACATGTATCAGCGCAGATTTATAAATAGAAAAAACAGATAAAATAAGGAGACAACGCATGGATAAACATGGCGTTCTGGAAATGACCCAGATGCGGTATGAGCCGGATAGACCCAAGGCGGCTAATCCTATCAAGATTCAGGACCTCACCTTCCGTGACGGACACCAAAGCCTGTTTGCCACACGCGGCAGAACAGAAGACATGCTGGTGGTTGCAGAAGATATGGATAAAGTGGGCTTTTACTCCCTGGAGATGTGGGGTGGAGCTACCTTTGATACAATGCAGAGATACCTTAATGAAGACCCTTGGGAACGCATCCGTACTCTGAAAAAGAAGATTAAGAAAACACCTTTTTCCATGCTGCTCAGAGGTCAGAACCTGGTCGGTTACCGCAACTATGCAGATGACGTGGTGGAAGCTTTTGTGCAAAGAGCAGCAGATAACGGGATTGATATTTTCAGGGTATTTGATGCTTTAAATGACTTCCGCAATTTCCAGACTGCAGTTAAAATCATCAAGAAGAACAAGAAGCACTTCCAGGGTTCCATCTGCTATTCCCTAACAGAACAGCGCATGGGCGGGGATACTTATAACATTGAGTACTATGTTAATAAAGCTAAACAACTGGAAGAAATGGGAGCAGATACAATCTGTATAAAGGACATGGCAGGTCTTGTAGCTCCTTATGATGCTTTCAATCTTGTTCGTGCCCTTAAGGAAAACGTCAAAGTTCCCATTCATCTGCATACGCATTTCACATCAGGCATGGGAGATTTGGCACTTCTTAAGGCTGTAGAGGCAGGAGTGGATATTATTGATACCTGTATGGCACCATATGCTTACAGGACTTCTCATGCAGCTATAGAGCCTTTGGTAAATACTTTACTGGGGACAAACCGCGATACGGGTTTTGATATTAAACTATTGAATAAGATAGATAAGGAATTGGAAAAGGTGATTCCCAAGTATCTGCAGTTTGCCGATAATACAAAGTACAGCATTATTGATACGGATGTAATCATCCACCAGACCCCCGGTGGTATGCTTTCCAATCTCGTAAATCAACTTCGTGGGATGGATGAACTGGATAAACTGGATGATGTGTTTGCAGAAATACCAAAGGTTCGCAAAGACCTTGGCATGATTCCATTGGTTACTCCCACCAGTCAGATTGTTGGTATTCAGGCAGTTAACAATGCCTTGTTTGATAAAAAAGACGGAGAATATTCCAGAACTACAGAGCAGGTAAAAGACTTATGTTACGGTCTGTATGGTAAGACTACTCTTCCCATAGACCCGGAAGTCCAGAAGAAAGCACTTAAAGGTTACCCGCGTGGCGAAAAACCCATAAATGTACGTCCCGGAGATGTGATTGAACCGGCTATGGCAAAGGTTCATGAAGAATGTAAAGACTTAGCCAAAGATATAGATGATGAGCTGATTGTTGCACTGTATGACGTAACAGCTATGCGATTCCTGAAATGGAAATATGGCATATTTCCCGTTCCTGATGAAGCAAAGCCGACTACTTTGGAACAGGTTATGGATGAACAGGAAATAATTAAAAAATATAAAGCTGGAGAATTTGTTGTGAAAGATAATAAAAATAATCCCCCCAAGCCTGAAGGAATCAGGCAGTTTGATGTTTATGTAGATGATGAATACTTCCTGGTGGAAGTTAATGAAAAAGGCGGAACTCCGCGTGTAGTAAGCAGTAAACCGGCAATAAATCCTGCTCCTGTTCCACAGGTTAAACCTGTAGCGCCGTCACCTGCCCAGGTAAGTCCTGCTCCTGCCAAAGCAGCTGAACCTGCTCCCAGTGTGGAAGGCGGAACTCCTATTAATGCACCTATGCCGGGAATGCTTGTTAAGTATGAAAAGAAAGCCGGAGACGCTATTGAAGTTGGTGAAACTATCCTTGTCCTGGAAGCAATGAAGATGTATAACAATATCCCCAGTCCGGTCAAAGGTGTGATTGCAGCAACTCCTCTAAATGCCGGAGACAATGTCAGCAAAGGTCAGGTTCTGGCTGTAATTAAATCATAACAAAATAACATATCATATAAAGAAAAGACCCTCTCCATATCGGAAAGGGTTTTTTCTTTTTCAGCCAAATATTATTAAAGCAACGGTGAAAACAATCTGCAAATGGATTCTTTGGGTCTTTGCCAGATTGAACGTTTGCCAAATTCTTCCAGAACAACTTTTCTGCTGTTTATCAAATCATCCTGAAACTGAGATTCTGCTTCCAGTGCAATTTCTTTGTTATAGAGCATGGCATTGAGCTCAAAGTTATGGTTAAAGCTGCGTAAATCCATATTTGCAGTGCCGATGGAGACTATTTCATCGTCAGCAATAAGCACTTTGGCATGCATAAAACCTTTCTGGTATTCATAAATCTCTACTCCAGCCAGGAGCAATTCTGCATAATAAGAACGCGAACCCCAGAAAACAATGTAGTGGTCAGGCTTTGAGGGCAGGATAATTTTTACTTCTACTCCACTCAATGAAGCTGTTTTGAGAGCCATCAGAAGGCTTTCATTCAGAACGAGGTAGGGACTGGTTATGTGCACACTTCTTTTTGCATTGGCTATACAGGCAAAATAGACCTGCATGATGCTTTCCCAGTCTGAGTCCGGACCACTGCTGACAATCTGAACAGGTACGCCGGTATTCATAGATTTATCGCAATTTATGATTTCAGCATTGATGGCACGCATATCCTGTTTAAGGATATTTTCTTTCGCTACAAAGTACCAATCGGTCAGGAAAATAGCTTCCAGAGACAGAACACTCCTGCCCTTGAGCTTAAGCAGACTATCACGCCAATAGCCGAAATATTTGCTTTTATTGAAGTATTTATTCCCGATGTTAAGTCCACCCAGATAAGCAGTCTTGTTATCCACTATGACCAGTTTCCTGTGATTACGGTAATTAAGCCTGCTGCTGATAGTGGGGAATGGTGATGGGAGAAAGGGATACATCTCCACACCGGCTCTTTTAAGGTCACGTTTATAACTGCGGGGAAGCTTCCAACAGCCGACTGCATCATAGATTAACCTGATTTTTACTCCTTCCCTGGCTTTGGCTTTGAGTACTTCTTTAAACTCTTTGCCTGTTTCATCGTTTGCCAGCGAGAAGTATTCTATGTTAACGTTTTTCTTTGCTGCTTTGATACCTTCCAGGATTTTATCCAGGGAAGTTTGTGTATCCGGAATAAGTTCTACATGATTATGGCAAGTCAGTAATGCTTTATTATTGCTTTCCAGCAGTCTTATCAGTTTATGAACCAGAGGATTTTCTATTTTGTCCTGAAGATACTCTGCATCACTGTCTTCTAAAAGGTGTTCCTGTAAATATAGTATATCTTCCATTCCTTTTCTGGAGAATATACGTGATTTTCGCCAATTCCTGCCAAAGAATAAATAGAAGATAAATCCGATAATCGGTAAATATACCAGTACCAGTATCCATGCCAGGGTTCTGACAGGAGAACCATTTTCCATTACAAGAACAATTATGATAAGAAAAGTTGATACAGTAAAGACTATATTCAGGACTTTATTAGTCACCTGGGACAAACCGGCAAACAGAGTTCCACTGGATAAGAATTGTACAATAGTGAACAAAAAAAGCAGGGAAAGTAAAAATATCAGGAACAAAGCCAAGGCATCCCAGAACTTATGTGACAGCAATTATCCCCCTAATGCATAACATTACTTAGTGAATTATACATATTTACTGAGATTAAACTAAACACAAAGTAACTATTTCCGGATAAAGATATTTTGTCAATATAACTGTATGTGTATATCTAAAGCAAGTCTTCAAAGTTCTATCAACAAATTACTCTTGCGCAGTTCTGAAAGCACATTGGAGGCATTTGGCATCACATTAAACATGTAACTTACTTTAGCCGGATCTGCCAAAGATTCTAATGAATACAATACTATTAATGTCAACATTATCATAAATTACTTGACAATTGTTTCGATAGTTATTTTATTAAATCCCCATTGAAACAAATGGGATGTTGATAAAATGTAACGTGCAGATTTATTTTTTTTCGATAGCACAAAAAATGGAGGTTTTAGAGAAAATTGAAATTTAATTTATTAGTTTTTTGTATTTTAAACACACATAACTTCGCAATTAAAACCCGCAGCAACTTAAGAAGTATAGCTGTGGAATTGTCTCTGTTTGAGAATATCACTATTAATTGAATTTGCTAACTTTTATTATTAGATTAAATTAAATCTAACATTACGACAAGGGGGAAAAATGAAATCGATCCTTAAGTTAACTTTAATCCTACTGGTTTTTACTCTTTTATTAATCAGCTGTACTAACAAAGATATTACAGCTCCCAAAGGTTCAAACGTGTTAAAAGCTTCTGCATCAAATCCTGATATCTATCCGATTTGGGCAGGACAAAACATTAATGCCGGCACTATGGCAATCTGGAATGACAGCATAAATATTTTTGTTCAGTTTAATCTGATTGATGGATGGATGCTGGAACAAACTCATGTACAGTTAGATACAGATTTAACCGAAGACGAATGGATTCATGCCAGCGGAACACCTGTTCCCGGTCAGTTTGACTATATAATGGATTTCAATCCGATGGTTACTACTTATACACAGGTGATTCCATTATCAGCTTATGGTTACGCCTATGGTGACACCATTATTATTGCAGCCCATGCTTCAGTTAAAAAATATGATTCCCAAACCGGCGGTTACCAGCAGGAAACAGCCTGGGGCGGAGATGAAGAAGGTCCCGGCTCACGTTGGTGGTTCTATATGCATTATATCATTACACCTCCGGACCAACAACCTCCTGATGATGATGATGAATATCAATATGAAACTGCTATGATGAGAATGTATGATGATCCTGCAGATTTCACATACAGATGGTTTGTTAAACCTGGCAAACCTCATGCCTGGTTCGGTTATGTTAAAACCACACCAGTTATGACTCCCCAGACTTACTATTTCTATGCCGGTCAGTATTACAAAGCCGGAGAAGTAAATATCTGGAAAGCAGGTGATTCATTATTTGTCCAATGCAATATGATGAATGATTGGGAAGCAACAGGTAGTCATTTGAACGTACAACTCACGGATTATATGGGTTCACCGGCTTTTGGTAATTTCCCATATACTGCAACTTTCGATCCTGCTGTCAACATGTTTACTTATAATGTGCCATGGAATCCCGCTTGGGATGGTATGGAACTGAAAATATGTCTCCATGCTGATGCACAAAAAGAGATCATACCGGATTAATTAACCTTATTAATAACAAGCCGTTACACATATTGTGTGACGGCTTTTTTTTTATTTATAAGCTCAGATTTAAACAAGCATCTCATCCTCTTTATTCTGATAGTTTACCGATTATGAGGGAGTAATCCCGCTCTTGATTATGACTCTTATCCTTCTTAATCACATATATTGGATTACAGCATAATTACAGCATATTTAATGTATAGTTTCTGTATCCAAGTATACAGAAACTATACTGCAAGTATACAGAAACTATACTGCAACTATACTGAAGATCCTTGGAAAAGAAAAAGGGTAAATTAAAAAACTCTTGACCTGCCTGTTGCCGGGAAAAGAGTGAACAAAAAAAGCACTGAGGTGAGGAGTGAACGTACATAACCTGGATAACATATTTAAGCCTAAGCGCATAGCTCTGATTGGTATCAGCGTAAATCCGCAGAGTGTAGGCGGCAGGATACTTAGCAATCTGGTTACAGGTGGTTTTACAGGAGTGGTTTATCCCGTTAATCCAACTTTAGAAGCTGTAATGGGCATCCAATGTTACCACAATATTCAATCCCTGCCCAACAAACCTGACCTGGCGATTATCTGTTCTGATCCGGAATCGGTACCCGAATATTTAAATCAGTGCGGAGAAGCCGGAATACTGGGCATTATAATAGTATCTGCCGGATTTAAAGAAACCGGAGAACAAGGCAAACAACTGGAAAACCAAATAGAGGCAATTCGAAATACGTACAAAGGCATGAGGATAATGGGACCCAATTGCCTGGGTTATATCTCACCGGCAAATAAACTCAATGTCAGCTTCGGAGACGGAATGCCGCGCAAAGGAAACATAGCTTTTGTGTCACAATCCGGAGCTCTATGTACATCCATACTTGACTGGGCTATTGAAGCAAAAATCGGATTTTCTTACTTAGTCTCTATCGGTAATACTATAGATGTAGATTTTGGGGATTTGATTGATTATCTGGGTGAGGATGAAGAAACTAAATGTATAATTTTATATATTGAATCGATCTCAGATGCACGCAAGTTCATGACTGCTGCACGTGCTTTTGCTCTCTCTAAGCCTATTATTGCCTATAAAGCAGGCAGATTTCCTGAGTCGGCAGAAGTTGCAGCCTCTCATACAGGTGCTATGGCTTCTGCAGATAATGTCTTTGATGCAGCTTTTCAAAGAGCAGGAATAGTAAGAATATATGATATTGGCAAAATCTTTGATGTAGCAGAATTAATCGGTCGTAAAAAGATACCGGCAGGTCAGAAACTGGCGATTATTACCAATGCCGGCGGACCCGGTGTTATGGCAACGGATGCCCTGATAGCACAAAAAGGGCAGCTTGCAAAATTAAGTGAAAAAACAATGGAAGACCTTAACCTGAACCTGCCTGATTTCTGGTCACACGGTAATCCGGTGGATGTATTGGGGGATGCGCGCCCCAAACGCTATGCCAAAGCTGTTTCCATAGTTATAAGTGACCCGGGTGTTGATGCTGTCCTGGTTATTCTGACGCCACAAGCAATGACTAATCCCAGCGGTACTGCCAGAGAAATAAGCAAATTGGCTGAAACAACAACCAAACCAATTCTTGCTGCCTGGATTGGAGGCGGGAGTATGGTGGAAGGTATAAAGATTCTGTCGGAAAGCGGCATCCCTGCATACAGTACTCCTGAACAGGCAATCGGTGCTTTTATTACGTTAGTTGATTATGGCAGGAATTTGCAGGCTCTGTATGAAACTCCCAAAGATGTTCCGGTTGAATTCACCGTAGATAGAAAAGAATTCCGAAGTAAGTTTAATGATATTATTAAGCAGGGCAATTCAACTTTATCAGAAACAACTTCCAAATACCTTCTGGAATCATATGGAATCCCTACTTCTCTCCCGCAAATAGCCGAAACTGCTGAGCAGGCAGTCAGACTTGCCGATAAAATCGGATATCCTGTTGTACTTAAAATAATCTCGCAACAAATAACTCACAAAACAGATGTGGGTGGTGTTGCATTGAATTTAAAAAATGCAGCAGAAGTTGATGCAGCATTTAAAAAAATCATACAAAATGCCAAGACTCACAGTCCCAATGCTGTATTGGAAGGTGTTTCTGTGCAGCCGATGATTGATACTGAAAACGGTGTGGAGCTAATCCTGGGAGTTAAACAGGATCCTGTGTTCGGTTCAGTTATAATGGTCGGAACAGGCGGTATTTATGCAGAACTGTTTCATGACAGTACTTTGGAATTGCCTCCCTTAAATGAAAAACTGGCAAGAAGAATGCTGTCAAAACTTAATATATATCCATTACTGAATGGATTCAGGGGAAAACCACCCGTTAATATGGATAAACTGGTTGAGGTTTTAATCAGAATGTCTTATCTGGCTGCAGATTACCCGGAAATAGTGGAACTTGATATCAATCCTTTATTAGTTACACCTGCCGGAGTTGTAGCATTAGACGGAAGAGTGGTCGTTAATCTTGAAGCAATAGAAAGAGAACCATATCAGCATCTGGCACTTAGACCTTATCCTGAGGAGTATGTTAAAAAAGTCAGGCTGGCTGATAATTCTGAGGTAACATTACGACCTATAAAACCTGAAGATGAACTGCTTTGGCTGGAAATGCTCGGAAGCTGTTCACGAGAAGCAATTTATCAGAGGTTCCGGTATTTCTTTTTCTGGAATTCTCATGAAGTAGCAATTCGCTATTGTTTTATAGACTATGACAGAGAGATTGCTATCGTTGCAGAAGCTGAAACAGAAGGTCAAAAAAAGTTGATTGGAGTCGGAAGAATAGTTGCAGATCCAGACCATGAAACAGTTGAATATGCAGTTTTAGTTCCTGAAGAATGGCAAAACAAAAAACTCGGAAGCCTTTTAACTGACTATTGTATGGATATTTCTGAGAAATGGAATTTGAAAAAGGTTGTAGCACAGACTACTACAGATAATCTTAGAATGATCAGTGTATTTAAAAAACATGGATTTACTATAAATCCGGACCTTCACAGCGAGATGGTCGACGTAGAGAAATCACTTTCATGAAACAAAATACATTCATGATTTTTCCCTTGCACAATTTTCTGATACCAATAATATGTCTATCTAATTAAAAAAAGACTTAATTAAAATAAACTCTTGGAGTTGTACTATGAAAAAAGCACTTTTAATCGCATTATTGCTTGTAACAATTAGCCTGGCTTTTAGCTGGGATATTCTAAGGCAGGCACAGTTTCCGACCAATTTTTATACTTTGGATAGAGTAAATAGCACTTTTTGGACTGCGGGATATGTGGGTGGTTTCGCCAAATCGGTTGATAACGGCAACACCTGGACATTCCTGCCTAATCCGGCATATGATACCGTAACTCCCGCCTATAAAGATATCAATGATATTGATTTCTATGATGAAATGCATGGCGTTATGGCAAGCGCTGACGGTCTGGTGGCTGTTACAACGGATGGAGGCATCACTTGGGCTGCTTCAATTTATACACCTACTATTTTCGGCACTGATGATGTTAATGCATGTGTATACTTGCCTGACGGAAAAATCTGGGTTGCAGGATGGGGCGGTAAGATTGCCTACTCTCCTGATAATGGTGCAACCTGGACACAACAAACCTCAGGTATTACAGACCAGATTTATTCCATAAGCGTCAATGCTGCCGGCGTAGGTTTTTGCGCTGTCAACAACGGAACTCCCGACCAGTCAAAAATCCTTGTCACATCGAACTATGGCAATAATTGGGGTATTCTAAATCTGACCGTTACAGGCAATCCGCATCTCTATAAAGTCAGGCAATATGGCTCAACTGTTCTATTGGCAGGAAGTCTTGGCTATATCGGCGTTAGTTATGATAACGGTGCCACTTGGACACATCATATCAATGCAGGTGGCACATCAACAAATATGCAGGATATAGTTTTAGACGGAACAAATGGTTATGCTGCCGGCTGGAATGGTGTCTTACTTAAGACAACAGATTCATGGACAAATTTTACTCCTGTAACAAACAACTTCGGGCTTTACTTCGAAGGTTTGGAAATACTGACAAATGGTAATATTATGGCTGCCGGCTGGAATGGAGCTATAGCACTTTCTGCAGATCAGGGAGTTACCTGGACTGATAAGGTTGCCAATGCTACAGATATTTACAGTGCTAAAGCTATTAATACCAACACATGGTATCTTGCCGGTGATAAGGGTAACATTATAAAAACCACAGATGCAGGACAGACTTTTAACAGACTTTACATTCCTGATAATTTTGATACTTATTATGCCTGTTACTTCAAGAATGCAAATGAAGGTTTTGTCACAGGAAAGACCACAGGTAAAATCTTCCGCACAATAAACGGCGGAACTGATTGGACTACCTTTACCGTTCCCGGTGTAACTACAACCCAGTCTTATTATGAATTCAGCTTTGTCAGTGACATGATTGGCTATGTGGTCGGTTCAACCAATATCAATGCCAAGACTATTGATGGCGGAGTAACCTGGACGCTTCTGAACGGAACAGGGCTGGGAACTTCTGTGCTTAACTGTGCTTATTTCAAGACTGAAAACATAGGTTTTGCCGGTGCAAATGCCGGGCAACTATACATTACTCAAAATGGCGGACTTGCCTGGACTCCCATTGTTGTTGGAAACACTACTGCCAAGATAATGGACATCTGGTTTAACAATGAAAATCAGGGAGTTTTGGTTAACTCTGCGGGAGAAATCTTTTATACTTCAACCGGTGGTTTAACAGCGGGAAGTTGGACAGCAGCCACAGAAAGCTGTCTTGATGATATGAACGGAGTATGGTGTGATGAATTTGATGTATTCTGGGCTTCAGGATACAGCTCTGACAATACAAGTACGAATATGGGCAACTCCTGGTCTCTGATTAAATCTGTTGATAACGGTGCAACCTGGACACAGGAAGTCTTCTTACCCTTAACTTTCAATTCCACAAGATTTACAGGGATAACAGGCGCTGCAGGAAAACTTGTTGCTTATGGGAAAAATAATGTAATAGTTGCACAGGTTAATACCGGTGTAACTCCTCCTACTTATGCCACAGACCTGTTTATCTCTGAATATGTGGAAGGTTCTTCCTACCAGAAAGCTCTTGAAATATTCAACGGTACCGGTGCTCCGGTAGACCTTGCTAATTATTCTCTAAAGAAACAAACAAACGGTGCAGGTGCATTTGGAAGTGAATTAGTTCTTAGCGGAACCTTGGCTAATAACGATGTTTATGTAATAGTCAACAGTTCAACAGGTGGAACAAACCTTGCGGGACAACCGTATGTAGATTTGGCTACTCTCAGCCAGGTTGTCAACTTCAATGGTAATGATGCTGTCGCTCTATATCACAATGGCGTACAGACTGATGTGGTTGGAATTATTGACCAGGTTGATAACTGGGGAATAGACATTACATTGGTTCGAAACAGTAATATTTTAAGCCCGACTACCACTTTTAATTTTGCAGACTGGACTCAGTATCCGATAAATACATTTACCGACCTTGGAACTCATACATTCACACCAAGCGGAGATCCAGTAGCAGTAGCGCCTACATTTAATCCTCCTGCAGGCTTGTACTCTTCACCAATTTCCGTAACTCTTTCCAGCACAACACCTGGAGCAATAATTTATTATACTACAAACGGAGATATACCAACCACATCTTCAACTGTTTACACAGCACCAATCCCTGTTTCATCTATGACCACAATCAAAGCTATGGCTGCTGCAAATGGTTATCTCAACAGCTCTGTTGCAACTGCTTTATACACATTTCCTGTCACAGTTACCAACATTGCAGCCCTCAGAGCTTTGCCTGCTGATAACATGACTATTTATACTCTTAGCGGAGAGGTAATTGTTACATTTATCCAATCTTACCGTAATCAAAAGTGGTTGCAGGATAACACTGCCGGCATTATGATTGACGATTTTACCGGTACAGTGACAACCATTTACAACGTTGGAGACGGCATCACAGGTCTTTCCGGTAAAATGACTGAATACGGCGGAATGCTGGAATTCGTGCCAAGCGTAAATCCCGGACCTGCATCTTCAACCGGAAATATTATTACTCCTGAAGTAATTACTCTCAGCCAGCTTTCAGCAAACTTTGAAGCGTATGAATCAGAAGTCGTTATGGTTATGGGATGTTCTTTTGTTAATCCCACAGGCAATTTCGAGAATGGCACTGTCTATCCAGTTAATGATGGAACTGATTATAATATCAGGACAAGCTTTTATGATGTGGATTATATCGGACAGCCTGTTCCCACTATTCCAATGAACATTGCAGGCATTGCTAATTCAAGGAATGATGGTAATTACCTGACACCCAGAAATGCTGCAGACATACAAACTCCTGCCGGCAATGTTGCTGCACCCACTTTCAGTCCAATCGGCGGAACTTACTACGAAGCTATTGATTTATCCATCTCAACCACCACAACAGGAGCATCAATATATTATACAACCAACGGAACAATACCAAACATGTCTTCCACCCTATACACAGGTATGTTTGATGTAAACTCAACCCAGACAGTTAAAGCAATAGCCTATTTAGGTGCAGATTCATCTGCAGTATCCTCAGCTACTTATACCTTCCCTGTTGAAGTAAACAACCTGGCAGCGCTACGTCAACAGACAACAGGATCAACCATCTACAAAGTTGTAGGCGAAATCATCCTCACTTTCCAGCAGGCTTACCGTCACCAGAAGTGGCTGCAAGACAGCTCTGCAGGAATCCTGATTGATGACTTTAATGGCATTATTACAAATGTATATAATGTTGGAGACGGTATTGCAGGTGTTTGCGGTACTTTGAATGAATATGGCGGTATGATTCAGTTTGTTCCCACTATTAATCCTCCGATACCAGGTTCCATGGGTAATGTTATTATTCCTGAGACTGTAACTATTTCAGAATTTAATGCAAACTTCGAGGATTATGAATCTGAATTGATTCAGGTCTTCCCTGTAACCTTTGATACAGCAGACTCAATCTTTGCCAATGGTACTGTCTATCCATTATCATTCCTGACACAAACCATGAACTTCCGCACTTCATTCTATGATGTGGATTATATAGGGACGACCATTCCTACAGGGTATATTACAGTCATAGGAATACCTAACTCCAGAACAGACGGCAACTATATAACCAGCCGTTCTTTGGCTGACTTAGTTCCTGGGATAATCGAAGCACCATATGGATTGAATTTCACGATACAAAATGGTAATGATGTTTTACTTTCATGGGCACCAGGTGATATAGTATTACCTGACAGGACAGAAAGAAACTGGGAAAACCTTACAGCATTAAAGGTCTACCGTAATGATATAGTAATTGCAACAATCACTGATTTCATCCTGTATGAACCTGCATATTATATGGATTCAGATTTACCTAATGGTGACTATGATTATTATGTTACCAATGTATATTTCAACCAGTATGAGTCTGCTCCATCCAATACTGTATCAGTCAATATCACTGCTAATGATGATCATGTTATCATTCCTGCAGAAAAAACTGCTCTTACAGGTAATTATCCGAATCCCTTTAATCCCGAAACGACTATTGGATACAGCATTAAGAATCCTTCTAAAGTAAACATCACTATCTATAATCTTAAAGGTGAAAAAGTCCGTACACTTGTCAATGAAAGCAAGGGCAATGGAATGTATAATGTTAAGTGGAACGGTAAAGATGATAACGGCAGAGCAGTCACCAGCGGTGTTTATCTCTATCGAATGCAGGCAGGAAACTTCGTTTCCACCAAACGTATGATGTTAATGAAATAACCATACAGGCGAAAGCCGGTATCCAGTTAATAGAAAAGGTGAGTCTACCAAGGCTCACCTTTTTCTAATTTCTCATCAGTTTTTTACAAATTCTGCTGAATTTACTTACTGATTATGAATCAGGGTTTAGTCTGCTCACTCTCAGCGTTGCTTATCATCCAGTTGACCCCGAATTTATCTGTGAGCGAACCAAAGTATGCACCCCAAAAAGTATGCTCCATTGGCATGTTTACTTTACCACCATCTGCCAGAGCTGCGAAAATGCGGTCCGATTCAGCCCGGTTTTCCGTGTCTACGTACAAAGAAATGTTATTTCCAAAGGTCGCGGGAGGGGCAAAGCCAACTCCGGCGTCACTGCCCATCAGGACAGTATTTTTGTCGATAGCGAGGGTGACATGTAGTATCTTATTTTGCTGCTCAGGTGTGAGAGGAGGCATACCTTCCATAGGAGGCATGTCGTTATTAGTATAGATGTAAAGGAAATCACCGCCGAAGACTGATTTGTAAAACTCAAAAGCTTCGCGGCAATTGCCGTTGAAATCGAGATATGCATTGATTTTAGCCATTTTTTTTCTCCTTATTTTCATTCAATGCAAAAATAATAATCCAAAATCTAAGCGATGCAAACATTGTATTTTAATCAATTATTTTTCCCGGGACAATTCTTCTCTAACCGCCAAAGTATATTTGCAGCATACTTGTAGTAGGTTTGCTGTATACTTGTTGTATTCTTTAATACAGAAGATATCCTGTAGATATATATCAGATTTGCTTCAGTTTCATTGTGGTGAAAGGGGAAGAAGCAGGCAGAAATTCAGATTGACAAAAGAGCAGTCTCACCGCTGGTTGAAATCGGGAGTGGGGCTATAGCTCAGATGGGAGAGCGGATGGTTCGCAATCATCAGGTCAGGGGTTCGATCCCCCTTAGCTCCACCAGATTAATTATATGTTAAAAAATCTTCAATCAACATCGTAGATGTGATATAGCATAGCCTGGGGTGTAAACCCCGTGCACCAATGTTAATACCGTATATAAAATAATCCTCACCCACCCCTGAGGGCGGTTTAAACCGTCCTCAGGGGTGGGTGAGGTAAAAAAAGATAATTAATTAATCTATGCTGACCCGGGGTTTACACCCCGGGCTATGGTCTACCGCTCCTTCGGAGCTGATATGGATTGTCTAAATATAAAAAAGGAGGGTAATCATTACCCTCCTATTACTATCGGAATGTGATGTTTTGATTTATCCCAAGTCCGCTATCAGACTGCGGGTAAGCTCTACTTTAGTGCTGACTTCTGCGAGCTTTTCCTTTTCTTTTTCCACAACTTCAGGCTTGGCATTACTGATGAAGTTTTCATTAGACAGCTTACGCTGAATACAGTTTAGTTCACCTTCCAGCTTTTCCAGTTGCTTAGTCAGACGGGCTTTTTCCTGAACTAAATCAACCAATCCGCTTAGTGGCATGAATATTTCTATATTGCGAACCACTGCTGCCAATGAAGCAGGTGGCTTCTGCAAATCAACTTCTGCCTTGAGGTCAGATACTTTCGCAAGCTTTCTAAAGTATGACTCATATCTATTAAAAAGCATCTGCTGACCTGATTCTGCCAATCTGATATGGATAACCGCTTCCGTGGCAGGCGGAATATTTACCTGCTTGCGCAGATTGCGTATAGCAACAATACTTTCCTGCATGAAAGCCATCTCGTCAGCAATAGCTTTATCTATTAGCGTTTTATCGGATATTGGGAAGGCTGCAATCATTAATGACTCTATTCCTTTGTCGCAGGATTGGAATCCTACGCTACATTCCATCGGGAAATGTGTCTTGATATCCTGCCAGAGTTCTTCAGTAATAAACGGCATAATCGGGTGCAGTAAACGCATGGAAGCCTGCATCACATCCAGCAGGATATACTTGGCTGTGAGCGCTGACTTCGCAGGAACGGAGTCCTGCGCTACAGCATAGAGACGGTCTTTGCTGAGTTCAATATACCAACTGCAGAATTCATCCCAGATGAACTTGAACAGAACCTGGGCTGCATCATTCAAACGCAGGTTTTGATAGTGTGCTCTGGCTTCGGCAATCACTTCATTCAAGCGTGAATATATCCATTTATCTGCCAGTTCAAGTTCCAGTTCTTCCTTTTTGGGCAAGCCTTTTATCGTTTCGGCATTCATCATGATAAAGCGGTAGGCATTCCAGATTTTATTGGCAAAGTTGCGTCCGGTCTCCAGGATAGCATCCGTATAAATGACATCCGCACCTTTGGGAGTGCTGAATACCATGCTGAAACGCAGGGCATCTGCTCCGATAGTTTCGATAATATCAATCGGGTCGGGACTGTTGCCCAGGCTCTTACTCAGTTTTCTGCCTTGCGCATCTCTCACAGTTCCATGCAAAAGCACTGTATCAAACGGAATCATCTTCTTAAAATGCAGAGTGGACATTATCATACGTGCCACCCAGAGATAGATGATTTCCGGCGCAGTAATCAGTATATTAGTCGGCAGGAAATAATCCTGGTCTTCCGTCTCTTCAGGCCAACCCATTGTACTAAAGGGCCAGAGCCAACTGCTGAACCATGTATCAAGCACATCCTCATCCTGCCTGAATTTATTGCAATTGCAATCAGGACAAATGTCAGGAATATCCATTCCTACAATCATCTTATCGCAATTAACACAATAATAAGCAGGGATGCGATGTCCCCACCAGATTTGACGGGAAATACACCAATCTCTGATATTATTCATCCAGTGCATGTAGACCTTGGTCCAACGCTCAGGCTGGAACTTTACCTCTCCGCTTTCCACCACTTTAATGGCTTCCACGGCAAGAGGTTTCATCTTCACAAACCACTGGTCGCTCAGGTAAGGTTCTATTACTGTATCGCATCTGTAACAATGACCTACAGATAAATCATGATTGTCGGTTTTATGCAAAAGCTTCTGCTCTTCCAATAACTTAATAATGAGTTCACGGCAGGCATATCTGTCCATACCCCTGAACTGCTTGGGAGCGTTTTCATTAATAACTCCGTGCTCGTCCATAATCAGAAGACGTTCAAGGTTATGACGATTGCCAATCTCAAAGTCATTGGGATCATGCGCCGGTGTAACTTTTACACAGCCTGTTCCGAATTCCATATCAACATAATCGTCTGCAATTACGGGAATGGTCCTGCCGGTTAAAGGCAGAATCAGCTCTTTGCCGATAATATTAGTATACCTTTCATCTTTTGGGTTTACGGCAACAGCCACGTCACCAAGCATTGTCTCCGGCCTGGTTGTCGCAATAGTAACTTGTCCGTTCCCATCCTTGAAAGGATAATGGATATGCCAGAGTTTTCCTGTCTCGTCAGCATGTTCCACTTCGTCATTTGCCAGGGCTGTCACGCAGCGCGGACACCAGTTTATAATGTATTTGCCTTTATATATCAAGCCATCGTTATACAGGCTTACAAACACTTCTTTAACCGCTTTGGACAGCATTTCATCCATCGTAAAGCGCTGACGCGTCCAGTCGCAGGAGCAGCCTAATTGTTTAAGCTGTTCAATTATTCTGTCGCCTTTTTCTTCTTTCCATTTCCAGATAAGACCTACAAGTTCTTCCCGACCTATCTGGTGTCTGGTCTTTCCTTCCATGGCAAGCTGCTTTTCGACAACGTTCTGCGTGGCAATGCCGGCATGGTCTACGCCTGGCAGCCAAAGAGTCGGTTCACCGCACATGCGGTGATATCGGACAATAACATCTTGCAGAGTGTTGTTGAGCACGTGTCCCATGTGCAGGATGCCTGTCACATTGGGCGGAGGGATAAGGACGGTAAAGGGTTTCCTGGTTTTATCCGGTTTCGGCGTGAAATAACCCTTTTCCGACCAGAACTGATACCATTTCTTCTCTAACTGAGAAGGATCATAGGTCTTGCTGATTTCCATTTTTCTTACCTCTTTTCTTTTTGGGTCGGGAAAGTATTCGCCTTGTATACTTTGTCAAAATCCTTTAACTGCTTATCTTGTCAACAGTAACCTAGTTGTCATTCCCAACTTGATTGGGAATCCATTCCTTAGCATGTGAACACAGCGAACATTTAATACTCTTCTTTTTTTCTTTTTAGAGGCACAGAGACACAGAGTAAAATGATAAGAAAGATAAGTGTGAATAATACAGTAAAGCATTTATGAGGTTCTTTATCCACCAAATCACCCATAGTCAATCCAAGAGACATTGACCTATGATGCTAGGGTGATCTAAGGGCTAACCCCTTAGATACCCCTTAGAAACCCCTTGCATCTCCAATGGATTGAATAGGGAAGATATGTGGAATGTAAAACGTCTTTCCAACACAGAAAGGGATCCATACTGTTTTCTTAACCTCAGAGACACAGTGAAGCAAACGATGTCATCCTCGACCCCTGCCTACGCAGGGGCAGGCTCTGATCGGGGATCCAGTTCTTATTTCTTTTACCACAGAAAACACAGAAACAACAGAAACCCCAGTCCGTTAGGACGTCATTGGTTAGCCCAGCAATTTGATTGCTGGGTACAAATGTCGAGGAGAATCGAGTCCGGTAGGACGCAACTATGTAACACGGTACGTAAGTGCCGTGCAAGAGCAAAAAAAAGATAAAGTCCGGTAGGACGGCACATCTAATCTACTATAGTATCCAGTGCCGTCCTACGGACTAATAATTGTACTGGCATCCATTCCCAGCATTCAAAATGCTGGGCTAAATAATACCGACCTCCGGTCTTTTCAACATGAAAAAAATCCTTGACTAAAACCAACAATCTATAAACTTACATATATTACCTTTAATCTTGCCCGGTGAGGCAGAAAGGAGCAGCTTATGAACGACAACTTCAATTTTATCAACCGCAGTGTTTTTGACCTTGATGACTATTCCGCAGCAGAAATCATGTATATTCTCGAAGCAGCCAAAGGCATGAAAGAAATCAATCTGCGCGAATACAAAAAAATCCCCACTCTCCGAGGCAAAACAGTCTGCACCCTCTTTATTGAAAACAGTACCCGTACCCGCATGTCATTTGAACTGGCAGCCAACAGACTCTCTGCAGATGTAGTCAGTTTCCAGGAAGCTACGAGCGCGCTTTCCAAAGGTGAAAGCCTGCAGGATACGGTGTACACTCTCAATGCCATGGGTATTGACCTTTATGTAATCCGGCACAGCAGTCCCGGCAGTCCGCAACTGGTAAACAGATACTCAGGCAAACCTGTAATCAACGGGGGAGATGGACGTCATGCTCATCCCACACAAGCCTTGCTGGATATCTTTTCCATATGGGAAAGGATAGGCAGCCTTAAAGGATTAAAAATCACTATCGTCGGCGACATCCTCAACAGCCGTGTGGTACGTTCCAACCTGATAGGCATGAAGAAACTGGGTGCTACTGTTACCGTTTGTGGTCCACGCACGTTGATGCCCGGACAGATGGAAGAAGTCTATGGCTGCAAGGTTGAATACGACCTCAAGACAGCACTCAAAGATGCAGATTGCGTTATGGGTCTCAGGATGCAGCTGGAACGACAGACAGAAGGTCTTTTCCCCTCTCTGGAAGAATACACCAAACACTACGTACTCTCTAAAGATACCATCAAATGGGCAAAGAAAGACGCACTTATAATGCATCCCGGACCAATGAACAGGGGTGTGGAGATTCTGCCCGAGATTGCAGACAGTACACAGAGCATTATTATTGAACAGGTTGCCAACGGAGTAGCAGTCCGCATGGCGCTGCTTTTCCTGATTCTGGGCGGCAAGGCAGCGTAGTGCAACACTCCGATGTTGCATAACAAAGATATGTTGTAAGAACGGAGTCTTACACTACTAAGAAAGAGGATAAAATGAAGAAGTTAATCAAAAACGGAACAGTTTATTACAAAGGCGCATTCGTAAAGAAAGATATATTGATTATCAAAGACAAAATTGCAGAAATCAAAGATAAAATAACTGAACAGGCAGATGAGACTATAGATGCGAAGGGTAAATACATATTCCCCGGTTTTGTCGACATACACTGCCATCTAAGAGACCCGGGACAAACCTATAAAGAAGACATTATCACAGGAACAAGGGCAGCCGCAAAAGGCGGTTTTACGACTGTATGCACTATGCCTAATACCGACCCTGTGGTAGATAACATTGCCACGGTGGAATTTATCCATAGGCGCGCAAAAGACCTTGGCTATTGCAAGGTCAAAGTAATTGGTGCAATCACCAAGAAGATAGAAGGTAAAGAAATTTCCGAAATGGCGAGTATGAAAGAAGGCGGGATTGTAGCTGTAAGTGACGATGGACATTGCGTGCAGAACGGTAAGCTTATGCAGAATTGCATGAAATACGCTACTAATTATAAGATACCAATCATAATCCATGCAGAAGATTACAATTTTGCCGGCAAGGGACAGATACATTCCGGCAAGATAGCCACTCAGCTTGGTCTTAGCAGCATTCCTCCAATCTCAGAAGAACTTATAATTGCCCGGGACATCATGCTGGCAGAAGCTACAAAAGCCCGATTGCATATAGCTCATGTCTCTTCTGCAAAAAGTCTTGAGCTTATTAAACAGGCAAAGCAAAAAGGGTTAAATGTTACTTGTGAAGTGACACCTCATCATTTATTGCTGAATGAGGAAGCCTGTGTACATTTCGACAGCAATACCAAGTGCAAACCGCCTCTGCGTTCTGAGTTTGACAGGCTGGCTTTGCTGGAAGCAGTGAATTCGGGTTTGATAGACTGCATCGCCACTGACCATGCACCACATGCAGATTATGAAAAGGAACTTGAGTTTGATAAAGCACCCTTTGGAATTAACGGATTTGAAGCTGCTTTTGCAACTTTGTATTCACATTTAGTCAATAAAGGTAAAATGACTCTTGAACGTCTTACAGAGGCAATGACTTCAGCTCCAGCAAACCTTCTTGGATTAAAAGCAGGTGTTTTAGAAAAAGGCAGCCCTGCTGACCTGACCATTGCTGATTTGAAAGCAAAGGTAATCCTGGAAGCAGAAACAATGCTTTCCAAATCAAAGAACACTCCCTGGCTGGGAAAACCTCTGCAAGGCAAGATTGTTACAACTATTTGCGATGGAAAAATAACCTGGCAGGCTTAAGCTTTGCAAAACTAAGAAAGGTATACAATGTTTAACAGGATAATCGCAATAAACAGCATAGAACAATTGAATGAATCATACTATGTAATCTCAGTTGATATTGGAGAATCAGTTAAAGAAATCAGACCGGGACAGTTTTTTGAACTGAAAAAACCTGAAAGCTGCTATCCTATGCTCCGCAAGCCAATCAGTGTTTACGATATTCAAAGTACCAAAGTGTCTTTTATGATAAAGAAACTGGGTAAAGCTACAGAACAGTTTGCGGTAATGAAAGCAGGTGATAAGCTTGATATAATCGGACCTCTGGGTAATGGCTTCTCTATTACAGAAGGAAACAAAGCCATAATTGTAAGCGGTGGAATTGGTTATCCTCCTTTGTATTATCTTAAAACTCAGTTGGAACAGGCAGGTAAGACAATCTACTGGTTGCATGGCGGGCAGACTTCCATTGATATATTTCCTGCAGATGAAATCTGGACAGATGATGGTTCTGCAGGTAATAAAGGCTTTGTTACAGAAGGTTTGACCAATTATATTAAAAATCAAAAGCCTGATGTCATATATGCCTGCGGACCCAAAGCGATGCTCAAAGCCTGTCATCAGATTGCCGAGCGGAATAGCGTTCCCCTTTTCGTTTCCCTGGAAGAATATATGGCTTGCGGGATTGGAGTCTGTTACGGTTGTGCAGTTAAAGTAAGAACAGATAATTCTATCGGAGTTACCTACAAGACAGTCTGCAAGGATGGTCCCGTCTTTGAAGCAAAGGATATTGTATGGGAATAGTACCAATTATGAATTACGAATTACGAATTACGAATTTTGTCGTCTGCGTAAACAGTAATGAAACAAGCCCTTTGTGCCTTTGCTGCTTTGCGACTTTGCGTTAAGAAAAGAGATAATAATGAATAGATTACAAACCAGACTCGGCAAGCTGGAACTTCAAAATCCTGTTACTGTGGCTTCGGGTACATTTGGATTGGAATATGGTGAGTTCTTTGACCTGAATAGATTGGGAGCTTATGTAACAAAGACTATTACACTAAAACCTAAAATTGGCAATCCTCCTCCCCGTCTTTATGAAACAGAAGCAGGTTTGCTTAACTCAATCGGCTTGCAGAATCCCGGAGTTGAAGAGTTTATAAAACTAAACCTTCCTGAACTGAAAGAAGTTTTATCAATTCCCATAATTGTTAGTTTCTCAGGTGGCACAATAGAAGAATTCACAACAATACTAAGTAAGCTGGAACGTACAGACGGAATTGCCGGATATGAAGTCAATATATCCTGTCCCAATGTGGAAAAAGAAGGTATTGCCTTTGGTGTTGACGCCCTGGTTGTTTATGAATTAATCCGCAGGCTAAGGTCTTTTACAAATAAAGAACTGATTGTAAAGCTAACACCAAATGTAACGGATATTGTCAGTATAGCCAATGCAGCTGAGGAGGGTGGAGCAGATTCCATGGCTTTGATAAATACGGTTCAGGGTATGGCAATTGACCCATTAAGCGGAAAATCAAGAGTTAAGATGGGCGTTTGTGGCTACAGCGGACCTGCTATCAAACCAATTGCCCTGGCAAATGTTTTTAAAGTAGCACAGAGAGTAAAGTTACCTATCCTGGCAATGGGTGGTATCTGCACCTGGCAGGACGCTATGGAGTTCTTCTATGCAGGAGCTAGTGCTATTGCAGTCGGGACGTACAATTTTGTAAATCCCAAAGCTTGTGTTGATTTAATAGACGGATTGGATAATTACCTTTCGGAGAAAGGTGCTACCCTACAAGATATTATTGGTAAAGTTAGCTTCTAATTATCAACGGTCCATATCTCTGGAACGATTCCAGAGCCAGTTCAGTATAATTATTGCTAAAAGTATCTGAAAAGCCATATCAAGCAGTTTAATAAGCACTGAAAAATGCAATAGCCACACGTCTAATGATATTAAAATTAAAGCAACAACAAACAAACCTATATAGAT
This sequence comes from Cloacimonetes bacterium UBA6097, assembly GCA_002435865.1. GTDB lineage: Bacteria > Cloacimonadota > Cloacimonadia > Cloacimonadales > Cloacimonadaceae > UBA5614. The sequence goes on from DIWV01000007.1 coordinate 582,635, forward strand.
TACGACTCTCCACCAATCTATCGGTTTTCTGAACATACCCTTGAATATCATAATTGCTCCTTTATTTCGTCTTGACTCTCAATATAAAATAAAACAATCCTAAAGCTCCAAAACCGGATGCGACAAAGAAATTAATCTGTGGACTGGCTTTCCAGAGCCAGGCACCGCCAAAAGCTGCCACTGAAACAAAGACATCCCGGATCAGGTAATAAGTACCAAAAGTACCGGCTTTAGCTCCTTCCGGAGCTAGTGCCAGGATAAGTGATTTACGTGTCGGCTCTCCAAACTCTTTCAATCCCCTAATGATAAAGGCAATCACAAACATGGTAAAACTGTGGCAAAAAACTAAAAACAACGGGAAGATAGTGAAATTGAAGAAAGTAATAGCGATATAGGGTTTTAGTCTGCCTTTATCTGCAAGGTAAGCCACAGGGATATAAATCAGCATGGCTGTGACCATTTCTATGGCTGTTAAAGCTCCAAACTGCACAGCAGAAAGATTATTGTTCATCATAACCCAGACAACCACAAAAGCATAGGGAATCTGCTCACAGAAGCGTACAAGGATATCAGAGACCAGGAGATTTCTGAGATTGGAACTGAATTTCCTTATCTTTTCGCCTTCGGGCCTGGCTTCTTTCTCCGGAGTTTTATCAACAATCAGTTTTTGCTGGACTATAATGGCAATTAAAGCAAAGAAAATAGCTGCCAGAAAGGCATAGCGTACTCCCTGCACTTTTCCGAATGTTACTATAAAGTAACCACCAATGACAGGACCCAATGCCATAGGAATCCTTCGTACCAGAGAATGAACAGATACTCCCATAGTATGTTTGTTTTTCGGCAGCACAGAGGATAATAAGGTCATGGAAGCTGGAAGTGAGATAGCCGTCCAGGAAAGGAAAAACATTGCTCCTATGATAACAGCGTACCAGACAGGGAAGATAACTACAATCAAATAGCCGAAAATTGCCATACCGTTAAAGATAAACAATGCTTTTTTATAACCTAATTTATCAGCAAGCCAGCCACCCGGATAGGAATACAGTGCAGACAAAAGGTTGTCCATTCCATTTAAAAGACCAATTACAATAGGAGTTCCACCCAGGGCTATCAGGTAAATGGGCAGGAAACGTTCTGCCATCTTTTCGCCCAGACCCACAAAAATAGCCATCAAAAGCATGGCTACCATGCTTTTCTTGAGCCCGAGAAATCCTGTTACCTGCCTGATTTGTTTGTTCAAATTTCTATAACTTGATCATCTTTTTGTGCAGACTACGACCGTCAATTTCCAGTTTATATAAGTATATCCCTTTCCCTGTAAACTTATTCAGTTCATCTTTTCCATCCCAGATTATGGATTGACTGCCTTCTTTAACAGTGCCGTTAAGGAGAGTTTTAACTTTCTGACCTTTGAGGTTATAGACTTCAAGTTTTAAATAGCTTGCTTTTGGTGTGAAAAAGCTGATGGAAGTAGATTGGATAAAGGGATTGGGATAATTTTGTACAGTAACGACTGATGGTGTATTATATTGGTCTGAATTCTCTATTGGTACCTGATATTCATAGCAGCCGATATCAATCCGGGCAATATTGTCATTATTACCGTCAACGATTCTGGGCATACCACCCAAATCTGTCAGGGGCAGATTGAGAGCACTTGCATCCGGTGTTCCCACATCAATGCATTGAGACATGGCTGATAGGGTAAAATCTCCATTGGGAGGATCAGTTAAAAGTGGATTACAGACTATATTAGTGCTGTCTCCTTCCAGTGACTGCAAGGAGCAATAAGCAAGATTATATGAAGCTGTGGTAACTGATATGGGACTGGGTTCGTTGTTCCAAAATATTGTATTGGTAATCTGAGCCTGAGCATCCAGACTGTTTAACCAGAATGCACCTCCACCCAGAGCTGAAGAATTACCCTCAAAGGTGCAGTTAACAACTTCCAAAGTGCCGTATATTATGCCTATACCGCCGCCCTGTCCGGTAACTGTGCTGTTTCCATGAAAAAGAGAATTCTTCACAACAACCGGTGAATCAAATCCATAGATTCCTGTAACCGCTCCTGCCGTATTGCCAATAAAATGGCAGGAAGTAACGTTAGAAGCAGGACATTCATAGAAATAGAGACCTGCACCAAAAACAGTTGCTGCATTATTCAGAAAGATGCAATTATCTATATTGGCGGAACCGTTCTTCACAAAAACTCCGCCAAAGAAGCCGCTTTCACAGCTTTTTATTGTACAGTCATTCATAGTAACGTTGGTTCCATTTTTTGCATAAATTGCGCTCCCGTCCTGAGAAGATTTACAACGCGTAAATTTACAATTATCAAAAGTCAGGGTTCCTGCATTATCAGCCCAGACAGCACCCCCAAAGTTCAGGGGATCCATACCGGTAGTCCCGTTTACAGCCTTGGCATAGGAAAAATTAGTATAATGAAATTCTGAAGGCAGATTTATTCCGCTGCCTGTGTTTGATAAACGGATAGATGACCAACCTGCCAGGGTATCTGCAGCAGTAAAAGTAATAATATTATCACTTACACCATTGCATAAAATCTGTCCCGCTACATCCAGTTTGTAGATTCCGTTGAAAACTACTTCCACTCCGGGACCGATTGTCAGCACATCTCCGCTGGCGACATTAATATTTCCCATAATTTGATAAGGTGAACCGGCAGATGTCCAGCTGCCCGAAACAGGTCCTGTTGGTATGGTTGTATCGGCTGAAAGTACAATAAAAACGAAAACAAGTATGAAATAAATTACAAAGCTTTTCATTGTAATCTCCTTCTTTAATTTTCAATCTAAATACTTTTGTTTTTTGAATAATCAGAATATCAAAATGTGTCAACAGAATTTTATTACACTTCCGATTGAATTATGACACGGAATAAAAGGTGGAAGTAAGTTTGCGATAAGTCTTTATATAACATTGATATATCCTCTTTAATCCCAATTGATATCTTAAATTCATTACGCTATCATTACGCTATCATTACGCTATCATTGCGCTATTATAGCGCAATGATAGCGTAATGATAGCGTAATGACTCCGTATTCCTTTTAAGGTGTGTATGTTAGAGAACAAAGAAATAAGCGTTCAGATATGGCAAAATTAATGCCGCACGCCAAGTGCGGAAGAGTCAAATTTACGTTGACAATAAATGATATTTAATAAACATATAAATCAAATAATAAATTAATATCAATTGTAATAAATCTGCAGGGAGTTTCTTTATGAAGAAGATTTATCCTGTCTTAGTTATGTTGTTCGTTTTGAATATATTACGAGGTTTTGAAGTACCTTTTTCCACAACTCCCATAAAGACTGATGCTAATCTGATTACAGGATTTCTCCGCATTACTCCCAATGACCAAAAGGCGGAAACTCTTCCCACCCAAGCCTGGCTTTGGTATGATGAAGACAATATTTATTGCCGTATAGAGTGCCTCATTGACAGCACCTTTACCATCGGTCAGTATGCTTCACGGGACTGTGGAACGCAAGGTGATTATCTTTATTTTACCATAATGACCAATCCGGTTTCCTACAGCGAATACATTTATACTGCAACTCCAACAGGTGCATTAATGGAAGGCACAGGAGATATCAACGGCAATTCCTACGATTGGGATAGTTCCTATTCCTATACTACAGACTATAATGACACACTCTGGACAGTTGTTTTCTCGGTTCCCTTTAGTGAGATGCGCTTTAAAGCAAATCCTCCTTACAATTGGAAGGTTACATTTTCCCGCTATCACGAGCAGAGTCGCAATGACTATGTCTACCCTTTTTACAACAACAAGATAGCCAAAGATTATTACTATAAGGCAAAAGAAATAGTTCTTACCCATAAGATAAAAAGAAGGTCGGACTGGAAGTTCAAGCCTTATTTTGTGAAAAGCTATGATTTGGTGGATGATACCTCCACTTTTGACCCTGAAAACGTAGGTCTGGATATAAGCTTTAATCCCGACACCAAGACCAAGATGAAGATAGCCGTTAATCCTGATTTCACCAATGTCCCCCCCGATGATGCTGATGATATCTACAACAACAAGTATCCTGTCTATCTATGGGAAAACCGCTTTTTCTTTATTGAGGATATTGATGCTTTCGGAGTGGATTCGAATATTTTTTACACCCGTAATATTGTCCAGCCGCAGTATGCTGTTAAGTTCACAGGCAGGCAGGATACCTGGACTTACGGTTACCTGTGTGCCAAAGACAAGAGAATTACGGAAGCGGGCTATAACATAAACACTGATGATTTTTACCAGCTAATGGCTGTTACCAGGCAGACTCCTAAATACAAGGTTCATTTTGCTTCTGCAGGCAGGATGAATAAAGATTATTATAATCATTTTATATTAGGCAACTGGGACTGGGAGTTTATCAGGAATATGCACATAGGTTCTTCACATTTATACAGTTTCAGGGACGATGAAAGGATGTTGTATACTGATGAGCAATACTTGGGTGGGTTATACCAGAGCGCTTATCTGGATTTAAATCCCGGCAACTGGAACATTAATGCTGAATACACTAACCTGCAGAAGGATGTTACTCTCGACATGGGATATTTATATGAGACCGGGTACGAAAACTATGATTTTGGTATAACCTGGAGATCTGATGTAAAAGAGAAATTTATCCGCATGCTGTATCTGATTAATAACTTTAACTACAGCAACAAACTTGAAGCCAATAAACCTTTAAACTATGTGGGTGGTGGTTCTACTTTCCTGATTGGCTTTCTTCCCAAGTATTCCCTTCTGACTCAAATTTGGCGTAGTCGTCCTGAAAACGATGGCAAAATGCATGATACCTATCATGGAGTTTTACAATTGCAGTGCTTTAAGTGGCAGATTTACCGCCCCAGTTTCTATATTGCCAAGGGTAAAACCATCATATACAGCCTGAATGAAACCAAAGATTTTACCAGACTCACCCATACCTTCAGCGGCAGCCTGAAAAGAAACCTATCTTGGTCTGCCAGCCTGTCGCACTATGATTATGGCTATGATAAAGTAAATTATCTTTATACACCCACAGATACTTTGATTATAAAGCTTGATGACAGCTACCAGATTGCCAATTTCTCTTTGTATTATGACTTTTCCAATACCATGTCTCTGAGCAATGGGCTTGGAATTTCAACCTATAAATCCGGCAGCAGATATTCCAATCTGACTTTCTATTCTAATTTTCGTTATGAATTAAAAAAAGACTGGTTTCTCTATCTTGGTTATAAAACCGGGCAATCGCAGGATGAACCTTCCACCACTAACGACTTTCTGGGACATTTTAACCGTAATTCTGCCAGCGCATATCTGAAACTGAGTGCAACAATATAGCAACTGAATAAACATACATATAGACGTAGGGGCTGGTCTTGTGCCAGCCCGTAAGAAGATAGTACAGCATTTGATTAACTCTATAATAGCAATCCGTGTACAGAAACTCCTCCCATAATATATTCTGATTGACAAGAAACACCTGTCTCCTTATTTTGCACATATGTTCACAATAAAGGAATAAATATGGGACGTAACAACATTAGAAGACATGTGCAGTTTGCCCCTGCAATAAAGGGATTCAGACCTTTTGGAAGGTTCGGTGGAAGCAGACAGAATGTATTTTTGACTGTCGATGAATTTGAGGTAATCCGGCTCTTGGATTATGAGCATATGAACCAGGAAGAAGCCGCAGTCCAGATGCAGATTTCTCGCCCGACACTTACACGCATCTATGAAAAAGCACGCATAAAATTTGCTACAGCCCTGGTGGAAGGCAGCAATCTCATCATCGAAGGCGGTGACATAGAATTACAACAACAATTGTACTTTTGCAACCAATGCCACCAGGAAATAATAGTAAAAGAAGATAAAATAACCAACTGCCCGTATTGTAATTCAGTGGATATCACTTTACTGGATGAATGTTATACCAAGCAATGCAATCAATGCAGGCGGTGTCACAGAGGAGGTAGACATGCCAGGATATGATGGAACAGGACCGCAAGGTTCAGGAAAGCCGGGACGGGAATTTGGTCCCTGTGGAAGAAACAACAATTCAGCTCAATTTATGGGCGGAATGCACAGAAATGCACAACATCCCTGGCGCAGACGTTTTTGCCAAACGTCAAATGCAAATCAGAATTTTATCTATGATTATTCTGCTGAAGAATTAATCAACCGAAAGAATGCCCTTGAAAAAGAAATACAATGGCTGGAAGAAAGAATAAAGGAAATAGATAAGAATGATTAAAATAGCAATACCATCAAATGAAATGGCAATCCTGTATCCGCACTTCGGACATGCGCCATTATTTGCCATAGTTGAAGTTAATGAAGACAGCAAGGAAATAACAGAAGTTCAATTATTACATCCAGAGTTGGGCGGTCATGAAGCTGTACCACCCTGGCTGAAGTCGCTTGGAGTAACTGCTTTGATAGCAGGTGGATTGGGCAAACCGGCAATAGATAATCTTAACACACATTGCATTGATGTGTTTTATGGTGCTCCGGAACTCTCGGTAAAAGAATTGGTAGGTCTTTGGCTGAAAAATGAACTTATTTTAAACCCACAACCCTGCAACCACAGCCATGACCACGAATGTGAACATACGGAACATCATCATGGATAAATCATCTGAAGCAAAAATCGAAGAAACCAAGAAAATATCTGAGACACTTAAACAAATCAAACATAAAATTATGGTGTTCAGTGGTAAAGGCGGTGTAGGAAAGTCTACAATATCAGTAAATCTTGCTTACGGTTTGGCAATGATGGGCAAGAAAGTGGGATTACTTGATGCAGATTTACATGGTCCTTCTCTTGCCAGAATGACCGGTACAGAAGGAGTAAGAGCAACTGCCAGTGCAGATGGCAAGATCCAACCTATCCGTCTGCATGATAACTTCCATGCCCTGTCTATTGCTTATCTGATTGATAATGTCGATACAGCTTTGATTTGGCGCGGTCCGTTAAAAATTAAACTGCTGGAAGATATGGTTAAGAATACTTTATGGGGTGAACTTGATTATTTAATAGTTGATTGTCCTCCAGGAACAGGAGATGAACCTTTATCAGTAGCACAACTCCTAGAGAAAGTGGATGGTGCTATTGTTGTTAGTTCTGCGCAGGATATATCCGTTCTGGATGTGCGGAAAAGCCTTGATTTTGCTCAAAAGCTTGATATTCCCTTATTAGGAATTATTGAGAACATGTCTTTTGTCAAATGCCCCCATTGTGGAGAACGGATCGAGTTGTTTGAGGGAGAAGGAATCCCCAAAGCCCTGATTGATTACAATCTTGATTTACTTGCAAAGATGCCTTTTGACAAGAATATCGCTGTTAGCTGCGACAAAGGCAGACCCTTTATCTATGACTTCGGCAAAACAGAATCGGCTCAGATATTACAAAAGTTTGTCGATAACATAGTCAAAAGAATAGAAAAATAACAAAAACTCTTACTTTCATTATGGCTCACTGTCAGATAAACAAACTTGACGGCAGGGAGTTTTGCTATATTCGGGTTTTCTATAAGGAGCAGTGTTATGGACAGACCTGTAATCGGACTAAGCATGAATTATATGCAACTGGGGAGTTATCACCAGTTTCACATCAGGGGAAAGTACATTGAAGCGATTTATGATTATGGCGGATTGCCTTTGCCTATACCATGTTTACCTGATGAAGAATTATTAAAACAGTATATTGATAAAATTGATGGTCTTATTATTATCGGGGGCATGGACTATCCGCCTGATATGTATGGACAGGAAGTGCATCCCAAAGCTGATATTATGCACGAAAGACGTGCTAAAGCAGACCCTATGCTGGTAAAACTAATCCTGCAAACCAATAAGCCTGTTCTGGGTATCTGCGCCGGAATGCAGCTGCTTAATATTTGCACAGGCGGAAAATTAATCCAGCATTTGGAAACAACTGATAATCATTTTGGTGAAAAATATCACGAAATCACTGTTTCAGATAGTAGATGGTTATCTCAGATATTCCCAAAAGAAAAGCTGGTTGTAAATTCAAATCATCATCAGGGCATCGATCCAAACTATGTTGGAAAAGGTTTTAAGGTCGTTGCCAATGCTTATGACGATGTGATTGAAGCCATGGAACTGGAAGGCGAGCAGATGGTTTTGGGAATACAGTGGCATCCTGAAAGGATTTCAGATTTGGAACACCGAAAGCTCCTATTTGAGTTTTTCATAAATACATCAGGGTCTTAAAATTTCAATTGACGAGAAGTAAGTCATCTGTAAAACGTCTTACAAATCGAAAAAGGATTTTGTAAATATTGATGATAATAGCTTATTTACTCTCACATAAAGACAATTTAATCTACAAAAATACATAAAATCAAGTGCATTTACAAAAAATAACAGGAGGAATGTTATGAAGAAGAGCAATGCAATGGCTGAATTCCTGAAAAAGGTAGAGGCCAAGAATCCCGGTCAGCCCGAGTTCATTCAGGCTGTTAAAGAAGTTATCCCGACAATTTGGGAAACTTATGAAAAGAATCCGGCTTATGTGAAAGCCAATATCCTTGAAAGATTAGTTGAACCAGATCGTGCCCTGATTTTCCGTGTGCCATGGATGGACGACAAAGGTGTTATTCAAGTTAATCGTGGATTCCGTGTTGAATTTAATAATGCAATCGGACCTTACAAAGGTGGATTGCGTTTTCATCCCAGTGTAAATCTGGGTATCCTCAAGTTTTTGGGTTTTGAGCAGATATTCAAGAACAGCCTTACAACTATCCCTATGGGTGGTGGTAAAGGTGGTTGTGACTTTGATCCTAAAGGCAAAAGTGACAACGAAGTTATGCGTTTTACTCAATCTTTTATGCTTGAGCTTTTCCGTTTGATTGGACCCATCACAGACGTTCCAGCCGGTGATATCGGTGTGGGCGGACGTGAAATAGGTTTCATGTTCGGTATGTACAAAAAAATCAGGAATGAGCATAGCGGTGTTTTAACCGGAAAAGGTTTATCTTTTGGTGGTTCACTCATTCGTCCGGAAGCAACAGGGTATGGTACAGTCTATTTTGCAGAAGAAATGATGAAAACCCGTAAACTTAATTTCAAAGGCAAGAAAGTTGTCATCTCTGGTTCAGGAAACGTTTCTCAGTATGCCATCGAAAAAGTAAACCAACTTGGTGGTATCCCAATTACAGCTTCTGACTCCAGTGGATACATAGTTGATCCCAAAGGTATCAAAGGCGAGAAATGGAATTTCCTTATGGAACTCAAGAATGTTAAACGTGGTCGTATCAAAGAATATGCTGACAAATTCAAGAAAGACGGCGTAAAATTCTATGAAGGCAAGACCCCTTGGGGTGAAAAATGCGATGTAGCTCTTCCTTGTGCAACTCAGAATGAATTGACCAAGAAAGATGCTGAAACATTAGTTAAGAATGGTTGTATCTGCGTGGCTGAAGGTGCAAATATGCCTTCCACCAATGAAGCTGTTGATGTATTCTTAGCTAAGAAAATTCTCTATGGTCCTGGTAAAGCTGCCAATGCAGGTGGCGTTGCAACATCAGGTCTTGAAATGCAGCAGAATGCCTGTCATACAGCCTGGACTCGTGAAAAAGTCGATGCCGAACTGCACCAGATCATGATTAAAATTCATGAGCAGTGCGTTGCCAACGGCAAAGAAGGCAAATTCATCAATTACGTCAAAGGTGCAAATATTGCCGGCTTCAAGAAAGTTGCCGATGCTATGCTTGCCCAAGGCTTAATCTAAACTGTTGAAGCAGGTTCATACCTGTAATTAACTTATGCAGGCAGCGCTACTATAGTGCTGCCTGTTTTTAATATTAACACTGACATTTTTCTTGACTTCAATTGACAACCAAATAATATAGATTTTATAGGTTGATAGTAGAAACGGATTGCATTAACATAATAACAACCAATTAATTACAAGCGAGGAATCAATCCATGAAAGACGTTTTCAAAAAGCTGTCGCATTTGGATGCTGGAAAGGTACTTGATGCTGCTACCGGGCGGGGAGATTTTATTAATGTTATTAAACAGAATTTCAAATCCTATGAGCAGATTATCGGCGTGGATAGTTCAGACGCTGCAGTTAAACAAGCCCAGAAATCATTTCCTGAAAATGATATCGAACTTTACAAGATGAATCTGGAAAAGCTATCCTTTGCTGATAGTTATTTTGATACAGTATGTATTTCCAACTCTTTACATCATATAGAGCACAAAGATATTGTCTTTGCTGAGTTGTTAAGGGTTTTGAAAAAAAACGGATTGCTGATAGTTGTGGAGATGTATAAAGATGGAAAACAAACCCTGGCACAACAGACTCATATAGCAATGCATCACTGGTTTGCAAGGATTGATACTTTAAACAATGTATACCATTGGGAAACTTTTAAGAGGGAAGATTTACTTAATCTTATCGAAAATCTGCCCCTTAAAAATATCTCTGTGGAAGATTTCTATATTCCTGTTGATAATCCCACTGATCCGAAGTCAATTGAACCAATGATCAAAAACGTCCAGGAATGGATTAAAAAATGTGAAACAATACCCGAAGCAGAAAATATCTGCTGTGAGGGACAAAAGATAATAGAAAAAATAAAAAAAGATGGCTGCGTTAGTGCCAGTAGATTATTCATTACCGGTCATAAAAAATAGAGGTACAATATGAAAAAGAAAACTAAACAAACCGAGGAGATTACTCTCGAAGAAGATTTATTTGAATTAAATCAAACCCAGCTCAATAAAATAGCCAAGGATTGCGAACTGCAGGGTACTTCTAACATGAGCAAGAATGACCTGATATTCAGCATATTCGAATTTCGTGCCGGTCAGGAAGGGCTCGCTTTTGTTACAGGCTGCCTGGAAATCATGGATGATGGATTTGGCTTCCTGCGTTTCCCGGGTAATAACTACAATCCCGGCAGAGATGATGTATATGTCTCTCTGACACAAATCCGGCGCTTTAATCTGAAAAAGGGGCATATGGTCTCAGGTCCAGTGCGGTCTCCCAAGGAAGGTGAGAAATACTATGCGCTGTTAAGAGTGGAATCAATCAATTATTGTTCACCCAATGCCACTCAGGATATGCGCTTGTTCGATGAATTGACTCCATATTATCCCACAGAGAGGCTGAACCTCGAATTTGACCCAAGCAACTACTCCACCCGCATTATCAATCTCTTTACGCCTATTGGCAAAGGACAACGCGGCCTGATTGTTGCAGCGCCCAGGACAGGTAAAACAACTTTACTGCAGGATACTGCAAATGCCATACTAACAAATCATCCGGAAGTGCATATGATAGTGCTTTTGGTGGATGAACGTCCGGAAGAAGTAACTGAAATGAAGAAAATCCTTAAACCTGGAAACAGGGAAGTTATAAGTTCCACGTTTGATGAATCTCCGCGGAATCATACCAATGTTTCAGAAATGGTTCTGGAAAAAGCAAAACGTATGGTTGAGATGAACCAGGACGTAGTGATAGTCTTGGATAGTATAACACGTCTGGCTCGCGCTTACAACAGCGTGATGCCTTCCAGCGGTAAGGTATTATCCGGTGGTATAGATGCTAATGGATTGATTAAACCTAAAAAATTCTTTGGTTCTGCCCGTAACACAGAAGAAGCGGGTAGTCTTACAATTATTGCCACAGCATTGGTGGATACAGGCAGCAAGATGGACCAGGTTATTTTTGAGGAATTCAAAGGCACTGGAAACATGGAACTGCAACTCGATAGAAGCATCAGTGATATGAGATTATATCCTGCCATAGATTTGGTTAAATCAGGAACCCGCAGAGAAGAATTGTTGCTTACCAAGAACGAACTCAACCGTATGTATGTTCTGCGTAAGTTTCTCAAGACAGTCAGTCCGATTCAGGGCATTGAAACTCTGCGTAAAAAGATGTCTACCACTGAGACCAACTACGAACTGCTTAATTCTATGAGCAATTAACCTATTGCATAAATGGAAATTTTAGCTCCGGCCGGCAACCTTGAAAAGCTGCATTATGCTCTTGCGTATAATGCTGACGCTGTATATCTTGCAGGTCAGAATTATGGTTTGAGAGCATTTGCAGGTAATTTTTCCTTAGATGAGATGAAAGAGGGTATACGTTATACTCATAAGCTTAATAAAAAAGCATATCTCACTCTCAATGTATTTTCCAGAAATGAAGATATAGCATCATTGCCGGAATACCTGCAGGAAATCAGCTCAATCGGGCTGGATGCAATCATAGTATCAGAACCGGGCTCACTGTTAGCAGTAAAAAAATACACTGATTATCCGATTCATCTCAGTACGCAGGCAAACACAACTAATTGGCAGGCAGTAAAATTCTGGCAGGAACAGGGCATAAAAAGAGTAATATTAGCAAGAGAAGTCACTTATGCTGAAATGCTCGAAATCAGAGATAAGGTACCTGAAATGCAGTTGGAGGTTTTTATCCATGGTGCTATGTGTATGGCCTGGTCGGGACGCTGCTTAATGAGTGCTCTGTTGAATGACAGAAGCGCTAATCAGGGAGAGTGTACTCATCCCTGCCGCTGGGAATGGAATCTGACTGAACCAACCAGACCCGGACAAGTTTTCTCCATTGAAGAAGATAAAAGGGGAAGTTACCTGATGCATTCAAAAGACCTTTGTCTTCTGAAGGAAATGCCTTTATTGTCTGCTTCAGGATTGTCTGCAGGCAAAATAGAAGGCAGGATGAAGAGCACTTATTATACTGCCTTAATGAGCAGAATCTATCATGAAGCAAGCAACCTGCAGGTCAATAGTGAAACAGACTGGCAACAATTATCCGAAGAAACAGGAAAGGTAAATCACAGACCGTATTTCACTGGTTTCTTCTATTCCGGGAATTCATCAGAGATAAAAAAACAACTTGCTGATATTGATGTGAATCAAAATACTCAGGATTGGCAATATTGCGGTAAAGCAACATCTGCAGGGAATGGTCTGTTGTGGTTTGATTGTTTGTCAAAAGTGCAGAAAGGCGATCATGTCCAGGTAATCTTCCCTCAAAGAAAAGATGATGTCAACATATTAGTCGATAAAATCTATGACGAGGAAAATAATCTGGTAAGTATGACAAAACCCAACCGCAGTTTTGCATTTCCGATAGATACCGATAGATATGAATGGGGCTTGATTCGCAAACTTGAAACAGGAGCAAATTAAAAAACAATGGTAAAAAAGTCTCTTTTATTTCTTATACTAATTTCTTTTCTATTTCTTACTCCAATATTCTCAGCCAGTATTAAATCCGATATACAATCAATAATAGACAGTTACGAGAAGGCAGAGTTTGAAAAATGCAATTCACTGATCCAGAAAAGCCAGGCTGAAAACCACGAAGAAAAGGCTATTGTTTTTTATTATACGATTATGCTCACAAGTGATGTGGAAACAGCTAAAACAAATCTTCAGGCTTTGATAGATGCTTATCCCAAAACCCACTACTCTCAAATGGCACTATTGGAGCTTGGAAATCTGTTTTTACTGGATAGAGAATATGACAGAGCGTTGTCATTCTATAATAAAGTAACAGAGCCTGATATCTCTGAAAAACACTTCTGGATAGCTAATGTTTATTTCCAAAAAGGTGATTACAGCAATGCTATAGCTTCGGGAAACCAATATTTAAGACTATCAAAACCAAGCCAAAAACAAGAAGATATCTATTATCTTATTGCAGATTCTTATATCAACTTAAATCAATACAACAATGCAATAAATACTCTGAAAAAGCTACTGACCTATCCTGACCGCATTCAGGAAGAGCAATATCTCAGATACCGCTATGGTTATGCGTCTGAGCTTCTGGGCAACAAGCTCGAAGCTTTAAGCCAATATCAGCAGGGGTATGAATTAGATCGTTTTTCCCAATTGGCTTATCTGATTGAGGACAGATTGTTCGAGATGCGTGCCAAATATGGAGCATCCATTGATTTGAGTTTTCTGTATCCTTATACAGCAAGCCCATTACCGGATATTGTTTTGGCTGAGCAAAATAAAACGGATAAAGTTATGGAACCTGTTAATCCTGATACTACTTCTGCAGTTAAGGATTTAGTGCCCAAAGAAATTGACGTTACAAAGCAACAAGGTCTGTTTCTCCAGGCAGGTCGGTTTAGTATGCAAAATAATGCTTTTAAGCTGTGTGAAAGAATAATCGGTTTGGGATTAGTAGCCCAATACTATAAATCAACCCAATTCAAAGATGTTTCCTGGGTGGTTTTAGTCGGTCCATATCAGACTCAGTTAGAAGCTATAAACGCCAAGAATTTGCTCACAGAAAACGGTATCGATAGTTTTATCATTCAAATGTAGTGATGTTAGCATGCTAATTACTTGTTTTTTTCTTATCTTGTCCAAAGTCTACGCAGGGAGTTTTCAGGGAGTCATCAGGGAGTCATCAGGGACTTTGTCCCCTAAGACTCCCCCAAGATTGGGGGATGAGTCTTAAAGTGAAAAAAGTAAGTTTTGAGGATGCAAAAATCACTCCGATGCTTAAACAGTACCTGGAAGTAAAACGGGCACATCCTGACAAACTTGTATTATTCAGGATGGGTGACTTTTACGAAACGTTTTTTGAAGATGCATATACTTCTTCAAAAGTGCTGAACATAACACTGACAACACGTAATAAAAACAATGATAACCCCGTACCATTAGCCGGATTTCCCTACCATGCCCTGGATAATTATCTGGATAAGTTTATCAAAGCTGGTTTAAAAGTTGCTATTTGTGAACAAATAGAAGATCCTAGAACTGCCGTTGGAATAGTAAAAAGAGACATCACTGAAATAATTACTCCCGGCGCAATTCTTGACCAAAATCTGATTGATAAGCGCGAACATAATTTCTTGTGCAGCATTTATTTTGAAAAAAATGCAGAACTAATAGGATTGGCATGTCTTGATATCTCAACTGCAGAATTCAGGTTTACTGAAGCAGCCTCTGATGATTTTGCCAGCGAACTGATGCGGCAAAATCCGGCTGAAGTTATTGTTAATAACACGAATACGGAAAAATGGCTAAGAGAAAAGCTGGCAGACTTTAAACCAACAATTACTATCTTTGACAGTTGGCAATACCAGCCTTCAGAAGCAATCCAATTGCTTAAAAAACATTTTCAAGTTAAGTCATTGGAAGGTTTCGGTGCTCATAATAAAAATATCGGCGCAGTTGCTGCCGGTGCCGCTTTGGCTTATGTGCAGTCACTCTATAAAAATGATTTGAAACACATTGCCAGCCTGCATTATTATTCTCTAAGCAGTTTTATGCAACTGGATGAAATTACCAGACGTAATCTCGAGTTAATGCGCTCTATGCGTTACGGTAACCGCAGCGGCAGCTTGATTGACATAATAGACCTGTCACAGACACCAATGGGTTCGAGATTAATGCAGCATTGGCTGCTTAATCCTTTACTGGATATTAAAGAGATAACTCAGAGACAAGAAATAATTGCTGTTCTTTTAACAAGTTTTCCCTATCTGAAAGACCTTAGGGATAAACTTAAAGACATAGGGGATATCAGCAGATTGAATGCCAAGATTGGTTCCCAAAGAATTAATCCAAGAGAAATAATGGCTTTGCAATCATATCTGATTGTACTTAAAGAAATAAGCCCTGTCTTACAAAATTTTGACAGTGAAATTACGAAACTATGGGTAGAACAGATTTCTTTTTTTGATGATATTCTTAATAAAATTGATGCAGCATTTAATGAAAAACCTCCCCTTACCATTACTGAGGGTGGTATCTTTAAAAGAGGCTATCACAGTGAACTGGATGAACTTCTGTCTCTAAGTCATGATGGAAAATCCTGGATTGCCCAATTAGAAGATGATGAAAGGAAAAAGACAGGGATTCCTACTTTAAAAGTCGGGTACAATAAGGTTTTTGGGTATTATATAGAAGTAACAACAGCTCATAGAAGCAAGATTCCTGACTATTATATAGCAAAGCAGACATTGGTAAATGCAGAGCGGTTTATTTCCCCCAGGCTTAAGGAATACGAAGCAAAGGTTTTAAGTGCTGAAGAGAGAATTAAAAGTCTGGAATACGAACTATTTAAAGAGTTCAGGCTTTATCTTTCAGAGCAGATTACCCGATTGCAGGCTTTATCAGAAACAGTTGCATCTATAGATGTCTTTAGTAGTTTAGCTTTTCTGGCGCATCAAAATAATTATTGCAAGCCGGAGTTTACCGAAGAACGGGTTCTTAACATTAATAATGGCAGGCATCCAGTAATAGAAAAGCTTTTAGACAACGAAGAGTTTATTCCCAATGATACAATACTGAATAATGAAGATAACCGTATAGCAATAATTACAGGTCCGAACATGGCAGGTAAATCCACATACCTCAGGCAAATTGGTTTGATTGTTATTTTAGCTCAGATGGGCAGCTATGTCCCGGCAGAGAGTATAACACTGCCGGTTTTTGACCGGATATTTACCAGGGTAGGTGCTTCTGATAATCTGGCTCAGGGGCAAAGTACATTCCTTGTAGAGATGATCGAAACTGCCAATATATTGCACTCAGCAACTCCTGATTCACTCATTTTATTAGATGAAATCGGAAGAGGAACATCTACTTTTGATGGATTAAGCTTAGCTTGGGCAATAGTGGAATACATAGAGAAATATGTGGCTGCCATGACCCTGTTTGCTACACATTATCATGAATTGACGGAATTGGAAAACCTTTATCCTGCAGTAAAGAATTACAACATTGCAGTAAAAGAATGGCAGGAGCAGATGATTTTTCTCAGGAAAATAGAGAGAGGTGGGGCAGACCAGAGTTATGGCATACAGGTTGCACGGTTAGCAGGCATTCCTGATAAAGTTGTACGCAGAGCAAAAGATATCCTGCACAATCTTGAAGAGCATGAAATAAGTCCACAGGGGCTTACCAACACAATCAGAAAAAAGCTAAAAATGGGTATTCCACAAATGGAAATCTTTGAAGTTTTATTGGACAAAACAGAAGAGAAAGATACCTTTATACAGGAAATAAAAAACCTTGACTTGAACGAGATAACTCCTATACAGGCATGGCAGTATCTGAAAGACCTGCAAAACAGGATTTAGACCAAAAGAGAAGGCATTGAAATGAAGACATTACAAAATAATATCCAGAATGTTAGAATCAGCTACAGGATTGTTATTCTAATCAGCTTAAGCATTGTATTAACCGGGATATTCAGTTGTGCAATGCAAAAAGAAAATATTGCCGGCAGAATTAATGGTGTTGATATCAAGAAACAAGACTTCATGAATTCCCTGAGAGGACATTTTACAGGTTTCCGTTTGGAAAAAGAAAGAACACCCTCAGAATCAGAGAAGCGCGAATTATACAAGAAAACCTGGAAAGACATTACCATACATGTAATATTAAAAGATTATTTCAAAAAGTATCAAATTCAGGTTTCACAAACAGAAGTATTAGACACTCTTCTCAATAATATTCCTGCAAGCATGAAATATGCCCCGGTTTTTCAGACAAATGGAGAATTTGATAAAACTCTTTATGTCAAAGCTTTATTATCAGAAAAACCAAATAGGCTTGACTGGCTGATAAGATATTATTATGATTATTATGTCCCCCTGGCAAAGCTGAAACTCGAATTGCAGAATAATGAAGTTATGCAACAAAAGGATTTTAATGCTATATACAAAGTATTAAATAGTTCTGCTGATATTGAGTGGATTGTTTTTGATCCCTCAAAAAGCACAGTCAATGTTACCCAATCCGACATTGAGAACTATTACCATAGTCACATGGATGAATACAGGGTAAAGCCTTATGCAAGCTTTATCTGGGCAGAAATTCCTGTGAAACTGAATGTGGAAGATGAATGGTATGCCAAAACAAAAATAGACTCTGTTTATTATCAACTTGCTAATGGAAGGAATTTTGCTGATTTTGTTGAGCGATTTTCTCAGTCAGGTTCTGCAATCACCGGAGGGGCAATAGGCTTTGTAAGAAATGCCGACCTTCCAACTGTCGTAAATGATGCTCTGGCAGGTTTGGCGAATGAGAGTTTTACCCGACCAGTTAAAATTGATAACTCATACGTGATATACCAATTGGTAGAAAGAACCAGGAATTTGGTTAAACTCAATGAACTTGTTATTAATATTGTTCCCGGAGTTAAAAACAAAGCTGACACAAAAGAAACTGCTATCCACCTGAGAGATTTAGCCCAGCAGTTAGGTATGGAAATAGCAGCCCAGGAAATGAGCTTAAGCTTTAAAAATAGTGGCGTAGTAGGCAAAGATTCTCTGTGGATGGCTGATGGTAAAATCAGTATATATTTAAATGACAGGGCTTTTACACAGAAAAAAGGAGCTATTTTAGAACCGGTTTATTCTTACGCATTACAATCATGGATAGTTGCTCAGGTTATAGATGTTCAACCATATGATAATAAGCCGATTATATCTGTAAGTGATGAAATAGATTCCATAATCAGATGGGAAAGGCAACAGAGTAAAACTCTGGAAGATGCTAAACGCTGGATACAAAATAATAAAAGCAATCCTATCGAATCTGCAAACAAGGAAGGACTTTCAATTGAAGACACAAAAGCTGTTAATTCTAAAACAACAGTTATGTCCCAACCTATAAATCGTTTTTTTGTGGACATTCTGAATAATTTTTATGACCAAAAAACAGCAGATCCGTATCTTATTGGTGACGTTGTATTAATACCAATAGTCACCAAGGTATATAACATCAATCCACCTCTGTTTTCCCAGGATGATGTCCAGAAGTATTATTTTGCTTACATAAATCCGGAATGGTTTGATAAGTGGCTTGAAAAAGAACTTGGCAAAGCAGATACAAAAATTTGGTTTACATACCCCTGATAATGATTTATTATTTAGTTAACATGTTTGAATGAAAATAAATACATTTGGGTTTAATTTTTGCTTGACATTAGAAGTAGTATTAATTAGATTAGTTTTAGAGGTATTTGAATGAAAGGTGTTTTGACTGTCCTGCTTCTTTTAGGATTTATGTTTCTCTACAGTATTTCTATCTATGAGATTCAGTATACAAGCAATCCAGGCAGAGATAATACCTATCCGTCAAGGTATGTAGGAAAATCAGTTATCATCGAAGGCATTGTAACTGCGGCAAATTACAAGAGTGGTGGTTTCTTTATGAGTGAACCAGCCGGAGGACCATGGCGCAGCATATTTGTCAAAGCCAATAATACCGGTGTAAAACCTGGTGATAAAATTGTATTAAAAGGTACAGTTGATGAGTATTTTGGGATGACTGTGATTCAGGATGTTATGAGTATGTCTATAAAAGATTCTCATCATACAATTCCTTTTTCCAACCAGGTTACTTCCGGTCAGCTTACAACTCCAGATCAGGCAGAAGCTTATGAAAGCACATTGGTAAAGGTACAGAACAGCACATATATCCAGAATCAGGTCGGTTCATATAAATACACGATTAATGATGGCTCGGGTCCTTGCATAGTAGCTGATAATTTTATTTCAGAGAAGATCGCCAATTACAAAACCGGTCAGTTGTTTTCTTCAATTACAGGTATTGTCTGCTACGCTTTTGGAGAATATTCCATAAACCCCAGAAATCAGGCTGACATCTCTGTTTTAGTACCAGTTTTCAATCAGAACCGTTCATGGGGTAGAATCAAGTCAATTTACAAATAAATTAAGGAGAAGGTCATGAAATTTTTTAAAACACTTTTCTTAGTAGGCGGGACTGCTGTTGCTGGATATTTTGGATTAAAATTATACAAGATTGTCAGTAATATTACAAGACTTCATAAATCATTACCTGAATTTCTTAACAATGTTTATGGCGAAAAGCCTACTCTCCACATTAATCACAATCTCAAAACTGCAACCATAAAAGTGGGATTTACACAGGCTATACTTGATAAGCACAATGATATAGAAACTACTGTCCGTGAGTATATTGATGATTTTTATCCTGAATTGGCAAAGAGCACCATTTTTATTGAAATATTCGAGAAATCTGAAATGCCCGAAGAAGAGAATGAGGATAACATTTCTGAAGAAGACTCAGCAAAAGAATAAATAATAGCTTTATATTAATCTAAAGTGCCTGATTGTTTCAGGCACTTTTTTTATTTAAATACGATAACACCCATTTGGCATAGAATTGTAACAGCAAAAGCCGATAATAAGACACCCAGAAAGATAAAAAAGAGAGATTTCCAGAACCTCAACCCGAATATTTCAGCTGCAAAAGAACCGGTCCAGGCTCCTGTTCCGGGTAAAGGGATACCAACAAATATTGTTAGTCCTAATGATTCATACTTTTCTACAATCTTACTTTTACTTCTAGTTCTGGCAAACAGCCAATCAGTAAAATTGCGCCCGATTTTAGTTTTCCTTAACGCTGCAACGACACCATCCATAAAGAGTAGTATAAAAGGAATTGGCAACATATTCCCTATTACAGATAAGACCGCTGCTTTGAGCCAGCTGAATTTAAACAGAAATATGCCAACGGGAATTGCTCCCCTGAGTTCAATAATCGGAAGCATGGAAATAATAACAACTATCCATTCAGATGAAATGTTGTGTTTTGAAAGCCATGCTATAGTATCAGTCCGGACACCGGGATTTGCCAGCAAAGGCAGAGATAACATTAAAATCAGGTATAAGAACAGTATACGTTTTCTCATTTAGTTTCCAAATTTATTTTAAGTGGAGCTTTTTCTATCAGCTACTTTTGTCAACAATTTCAACAATGATAAGTGTCAGACGTTGCTTCAAGATTATTTACTTGACAGTTTTAAGAATGAGATAAATTGAAATAATAAGTAAAATTCTTAGTTAGAGAAGTTAAAATAATAGCATAATAAATATATATTCCCGGTAGGAGGTTTAAATGAAAATCCATCGGATACTGATTGTATTGGTGCTTGTGGGTATATTAATAATCGGATGCAGCAAGGACGATACGACTTCTACATCCAAGCTCCCCTATTTTGAATCAGCACTTCAAATTGCTCAGATAGGTATAAAAGATCACAATATTGCAGCAAGTATTACTGTTATTGATCCAAAAGGTTTACAGGTATCTGCAAAATTTGACTGGGGTGATGGTACTATATCAGATTATTCTGGGTTCGTAGACAGTGGAGCAGCAATCATAGCAGAACACATATATACACAAACCGGTTTTTTTAATGTAAAAGCTTATGCTAAAAACGAGTCTAATCTTATGAGTAGTGGTTGGTCTGCTGCAGGAAGAATTCAGGTATTAAAGGCCGGAGAACCTTACGTACAGGGAATAACACAAAGCAAGACAGAAATGGTTGTGGGTAATCAGATTACCGTAACTGCTACTCCTGAAGATATATCAGGATTTCAGGTCCAGGCCAGAGTGGATTGGGGCGACGGCATGATATCTGCCTGGTCAGATTTAACTATTCCCAGTGTAGTACATACTTTTACACATAACTTTAATCTTTCAGGAGAGTTTCAGATTAAAATACAGGCAAAATCAAGCCTGGATTCACTTTCTGTCTGGTATAACACTCCTTCTCCACTTCAAGTTTATAATATTCCTGCTGCTAATGATATGGTAGTAATTCCCGGCGGGACTTTTGTTATGGGATCAATAACTCCCTTATCTTTACCTAATGAAGCTCCTTTAGACACAGTTGATGTAGCTTCGTTTTACATGTCTCAGTATGAGATTTCCCAGGCAGAATGGCAAACAGATATGGGAAACAATCCGGCATATTTCGCCCTGAACGGAGAAATCTATGCTCCGGTTGAGAATGTTGATTGGTATGATTGTATAGTATATTGCAACAAACGAAGTATCAGGGAAAATCTTACTCCTTGTTATACTATTGATGACTCATTGTATACTGGTATTACAGATCCTGCTTCATGGCCTCCAGACTGGAAACCGGCTTATCCGGACACCAGTATGTATCAGGTTATTTGTGATTTTGATGCATCAGGTTATAGATTGCCGACAGAAACTGAATGGGAATATGCTGCCAAAGCAGGAACTAATTCAATTTACAGCGGAACCAGTGATATTTCGCAGTTAGTAGAATATGCCTGGTATGGTGGCAGTCCTTACCAAACACATATAGTAGGGCTCAAAGCTCCTAATGCCTGGGGATTGTATGATATGACGGGTAATGTTTGGGAATGGTGCTGGAATTCCTACAGAATGTATCCCGGTAGCACTACTGTGCTAAATGCTGCCAACAGAAGCCTGAAGATTACCAGAGGTGCCAGTTTTAACAGTAATAACGGGTTAATAAGGGTAGCTTACCGAAACATGATTTATCCATCTACAAAAACCCTGCTTTATGGCTTTAGAGTCGTGAAGAAGATATAGTTAATTACATATTACTTTCGGACTGTCCTGATTTATTGGGCAGTCCTTTTTTTTTATTCAGATAAGAAGAACTGCAGGCTATTTAATTTGATTTCTTTGTGAAACTGCAGGC
Source organism: Cloacimonetes bacterium UBA6097 (assembly GCA_002435865.1). Classification (GTDB taxonomy): domain Bacteria; phylum Cloacimonadota; class Cloacimonadia; order Cloacimonadales; family Cloacimonadaceae; genus UBA5614. Next base: position 605,186 of record DIWV01000007.1, read on the forward strand.
TGATATAACGCAAAAAGAAGTTATTAACCTGTGCTATTGTTTCTTTTTGTATCTCCAGATCGTTCAGATAGTTTCCAATAACAGGCAGTATCGAAATTATATAACCTGCTTCAGGTGAAAAGACAAATGATTCCGGCAACTCTTTAAGACATTTATTGCATAACAACTGTCCTGTATCAGGAGCGTATCCTGAGGCTTTTTCAATACTTTTTTGGCAGTTTGAGCAGTTTGATAGATTTATTGGTATACCCAAAAGTTTATAGATATGCAAAAGAAAACGCCAGAAGATTGCAATTGCATTTGTTTTTACAGTTTTCTGGTAATTTAAGTATTGGCTGATTCCCAGATAAAACTGGGGTATTTCATCAACAGGCAGAATAAGTTTGGAGATCATTTCTGCTCCTGCCTGGACTGTGAACCACGTTGCCAAAGGCAGGTCAGTGGGATACTCGCTGATAAGTGTAAATTCCTTTAAAATGTGAATTCCCGATTGAGAGGGTTGACTCAGGACTAATTCATATTCATTTAAAACGTTTAACAAAAAATCCTTGTGCTCATTTGTTTTGCGGATTCCTTTTGCCAGAACCGATGTCATTCCCAGGGTATCAGAGAACACCTGCATCAGTACACTGCTTTCAGTATAAGGCTGCTTCTTTATCAGGATGCAATTAGTCTTAATCTGGTTTGACATAATTGGAAATGATTTCCTTGGCAGCAGAGACATCTATCGGATTTACAAATACGGTTTTCTGGTTGGAATAAGTTACAAAGCCGGGTGCACTTTTACGAGGCTTACGAACAAACCGGAGTTGGGTATAATCCACCGGTACATTTTCAGAGCTTTTTGCTTTGCTGAATCCCGCAGCTAAGCTGCAACAAAGCTCAATCAGTATGTGAGGAGGTTCCTTTTTATGATAGTTTCTGAGCAGGATATGAGAACCATGATAAATCCTGGTATGAAACCACCAGTCGTTAGGTTTTCCTATTTGTGTAGATATCAGGTCATTCTCTTTAGCCTTGCGTCCGATAATAATTTCCCAGTCATCATTTACCGGTAGTCTGAACAGGTTTTCAGTTTGTTTTATCTTGCCTAAAGCATCAGCAGGTTTCTTTACATCGAGATCAAGCAGTATCCATTTGTCAGATTCAAAATAGCTGAGGATAGTTTTTATCTTATCTGTTTCACTTAGGGTTTTTTCCAGCTGAACCAATATTTTTGCTTTGCCTTGCTTAGCTTTCTGGTACTTCCTGAGATAGAATTTCAGGTTTTCCTGAGGATTCTTGTCCGTTTTTAATGGAATGCTGATAGATTGCATTTCCGGGTCATAATAATTTATAGTTTCAAGCTTTTCATCGCCCTTTTTGATTTTACCTAAATTCGTTTTAATTGCTTCTGAATAGATAAGCCAGGTCTTTTCCTTTTCTGCATCCTTTAACTCAGCTTGTTGCTGATGCAGTTTTTTTTCTGTTTTAGTAAGTTCTTTCTGCCAGTGAGCAAGCAGTTTTTGTTTTTGTTGAGCCTGTTCTTTTTGTTCAATAACCAACAGGCAATATTTTAGGAAATATTCATTCACATTCGTACAAAGGACAGGTTCATTGCTAATAGCAGGAATTAAAGTTATCGGGAAATCTACTTTCTCAAGCTGGGGATTAAAATTTGTACGGGGTGATTCATACGGTAACCCAGGAAGAACTTGTCTTTGCGGATTATCAGCATAAGTGTATTTGTTAATAGCATCAATTATTATCAGCTTGTTATTTTCCGGACGGCAGAGGATTAGATTTCCCTGCGGAGGCATACACTCAAAGATTAACCTGTATTCCTGAATCATCTGGTAAATATCTTTAATATTTAAACTAAAGGTCAGGATTCTGTCTGCATCTGCAATATCGATATCGTAAAGATCTGCATTATTCAGATTAGCCCAGATTGCAGAATGCTTGTCTGATGGTTTATTAATCTTATCGGAAAAGTATAAAAGAGGATTGGAGCCTTTATACAGGAAGATAAGGCTGCTTCTGTTTTTGAAGCAGATTTCCAGTGATTGTGTTGACAAATATATTTTCTCTACAATCAGATTCTGTTTTCTGTTTTCTGTAACCCATTGCTTTAGTAAGAAATATTTCATTGACAAATTCCAACAGTGCTTTTCTTTATGTAACTTATGTTTCAGAATATTATAAGAGAAGTTGTTTTGTCAACACAAACTTTAAAGGAAGATGCCCGGATCAATGTAAATGTTAAAAAAAAGATAATCTATTTTATAAGACTTTATATCTAACAGACTTTTAAGGAGATTCTAATTATGAAAATTTCAACTTTAATCAGTATAGTCCTGGCTGTTATTGCCATTGCTGTTTCTGTATTATGGTTCACTACGAATACCAAAAATGCTAAACTTACTGAACAAAATGATAGCATCAGGACTTCTTTCGATAATGCAACCAAAACTATCAATGAAATCCAAACCAATTTGGATTCAATAGAAACAGGTCTTTCCGGACAATTGTTTTCAGATAGGGAAATGCCCATTAGTTCTGATGATAAAAGATCTCAGATTATCAATTCTATTAGGAACATGAAACAGCAAATTGAATCTGATAAAAAGCGTATTGCTGACCTGGAAAAAAGACTTGCCGGCTCCCAATACAAAATCAAAGGCTTGGAGACATTGGTTACAAAGCTCAAGGCTTCCATTGCTGATAAAGAAAAGATTGTGGCTGAACTTTCAGGTAAACTCGGTGTTATGGAAGAAACTTTAGTTGCAGAAAAAGCGCTTTCCAAGGAAGAGATTTACAAACGTGATCAGGAAATAGCTGCTAAACAGGCTGTTATTGAAGCTCAGGACAAAGATATTAACACTATCTTTTATACCTTTGGTTCCCGTGATGAGCTGATTGATGACAAGATAATCTCCCGTGAAGGTGGTTTGCTGGGCATTGGCAGAGTTACAACCCTGCAAAAGGTATCAGACCTGATGAAGTATAAAACTTTCGATTTAAAAGAAGTGGACGGAATCTCTTTCCCTGCAACCAAGAAGGGATATTCAATCCTCTCCGGTCAAAATCCTGCCTCATATAAAGTTAGCAAAGTTGGGGAAAGCTATATCATAAAAGTTACAAACAAAGAACTGTTCCGCAAGAACAAGTTCCTGGTCATCGAAATATTATAATTATAACAGATTAAAACATAAAGCTATAAACCAAAAGGCTGTCACCCTTAGTTTGGCCAAGGTAATGACAGCCTTTTTTTATATAGCTACAGGCGTCCCGCCTGTAAAAGCTTGGCACAATCGGTACGAATGTGCCTACAATACAATAAAAGGTGAGTCCACTCTGCTCTCTTCACTCTAACCTATACTCCTTTTTCCATAGAGCTATCTCTTTTGTCCCTTAAACACAATACGGTAGCATTACGGTAGCNNGTATTGCATCTAAGAAGGATTAAAGGAGTATCTATTACGTTTGAAGAGCTAAGTGTATACAGTGCAATTGGTTCCACTGATTTTGTATACACCTCTAAATAGAAATCTGTTGATTGCTAAAATTTACAATCTTTTGTAAAAGAGCGACTTTCTGTCTTAGTTTTTCTTTTCTTCTACCTTAATGAATCCTCTAAGGTGCAATAAATGTCCAGCCAATATGAAGCAGATAATGACAACCATCTTTTCACGCCAGTTAATCGTATGAGAGAGAGCTCCATAACGAAGAACCCATACACCAAACACAAGAATAATCAGGGCGACTATTTCCCGCAGCAGGTGCATCGAATTAACGGGGAAGATTTTTTTCTTGCTGATAACTTCAATCAGACCGAATAAACCGATGATAAATCCCACGATACCTACTACAAGATAAACAAATGATTGGTGCAAGAAGCAGGAATAAATCAATCCAATTGAGGTTAAAAACAGAATTGCAGCCACATAGAAGGTGGCAGTGAAATAACCGGGTCCATAATAATATTTCTTTTTTTCCATCAGAACCCCCTATCTGTAGTTGATTTAATTAAATGTTTAATCAGTTGTCAAGTGTTTTCTTTTTGTCTATGTGACTGGGCTCCAGGTAAATAAGTAAGATAGCTCTATAGGCTTAAATTTTAATCTGAGGAAGCTGTTTATTGGTAATCATACACTCTTTAGTCATTTGGGAATCGTGATAGGATTAAATATCCCAGGGAGTTAAGTGTTAGTTTTTTAAGATAGTATATACTTCTATAAAATTGAAAGATAAATTATGGTCAGTGGAATTCTGCTGGTCAACTAAATTAACACCGGGGAAATCAAGCCAGCAGATTGAAAAACACATACGCAAAAACAGCAGTAGAGATACACATAATAAAGAGCAACAGGGCAATGGCAATAATTATCCTGGCTTTGGCTTTGGCAGCAGCATCATAAAGTATCCGTGTATCTTTGATAACTTTAAAACCCTCAGGCGGGAACTGCCCTTGTTTAATAGTCCTGATGGCAATCCTGACCATCAGCAATGAAAATAATGCAGGTATCAAAAGGATAATCAACAGTATATATTTGACAATATTTAAAGCTGTATCAGATTCCTGCTGAGCAAGGTAAGTTTCCAGCCGTGGTATTAATACAGTGAGGCATAGAATTCCTCCCAGTGCTATCAGGAGAACCAGGATGAATACTTTCTTACGGTAGACAGGGTCTGCAGGTAAATATTCCGGGCGTTCCATATATCCTCACTTGGTTGAAATAATAATATCTTTTAAAGCTCGTTTAGGGACGTGGTGAATGCCAAATTCATCACGGTAGTATTCTATATCATCCGGGTCGATGACCTTCTCAATCTTGACTATTTCCACCGGTTTTCCAAGGGCAATAACCAGGATTATCTCCAGTTTATCAGGAAGTTCAAGTGACTTGTGTAGTTCTTCTTTTTTAACTGAAGCAATCTGGCAGCCGCCTAATCCCATTTCTGTTGCGCCCAGCAGAATAGTCTGTGCTGCAATACCGGTGTCAATTAAAAGATGTTTGCTGACTTTTGCGGGTCCAAGTATCAGGATATAACCTGTGGGTCTCTCGCCATGCAGAGGTCCTTCCCAGTCTTTTAAATAGGCTGCCCACCCCACATGGCTAAAGATTGTTTCATTGGTCTTTTTAGTGATTGAAAAGAAGTACCTGAGTTTCTGCAGATTAGCAGCGCTGGGGCATAATCTTGCCATGTCTATCAGGTAATTTATCTGCTTCTTAGTTATCTTAACCGTACCGTCGAATCTGCGGTAACTGCGGTTCTTTTTAACCAGTTGTTTCAGCATAACTCTCTCCTTCGGTTATCGTAACGCCTTTTCGCAAAAGGCTTTCCAGGATTCCTGCCTGCGCAGGAATGAGCATTTTTTATTATATCGCAGGCACATTCGTCCCGATTGTGCCCATGCTTTCTACAGGCGAGACTCCTGTAACTACATTAATTATAAACCGGATATCCGGTAAGAACGAAATCAGAACCTGATTTTTCTATCCCCATATCAGTCAGGTATATAGCTTTTTCTATATTGTCAATTCCAATATTATGCCATGCCATATTGTTGCCACCCAGCAGTTTGGGTGCAATAAACATGATTATCTTATCTACCAGCCGGGCATTTAAAAATGCTGAATTAAGGTTGCTGCCGGCTTCCAGCAGAATAGCAGATATGTTTCTATTATATAACTCATTCAAAATCATGTCAATATTAAGATGAGTTCCGCTTGTTTCTGTTTTGACAATCTCAACACCAAGAGCAGCCAAATTCTTTTCTTTCTCCGGTTTAACATATTCTGCTGCAGAGAAAAGAATGGTCTTTTGTTTGTCAGATGTTAAAGCTATATTACAATCCAGGGGTAAACGGCACTTTGTATCCAGAATTACACGCAAAGGTTGTTTGTAAGGATTATCCAGTCTCACATTCAGCATTGGATTATCGTTTAAAACAGTTCCGATACCAGTAATAATGGCATCCGCTTCCTCGCGCAGTTCATGTGTTCTTTTACGGCTATCTTCACAGGAAATCCACCTGGATGAACCATCCTCAGCAGCAATTCTGCCACCCAGGGTAGTTGCAGTTTTCAATACAACATAAGGTCTTTTCTTAGTAATAAAAGTCAGGTAATATTCCAGTTGTTTGGTAATTACATCAGCAAGGAGTCCGGTTTCAGCTTTTATTCCGGCATCCTCCAGCATTTGGATACCCTTGCCCGAAACCAGAGGATTTGGGTCCTTTATACCTACAATAACGCTATTTATACCGCTATCTATAATTGCCTTTGCACAGGGAGGTGTTTTTCCGAAATGAGAACAGGGTTCCAGAGTTACATACATTGATGCACCTGAACAATCTGCAGTTGCGTTTTTAATAGCCTGTACCTCTGCATGGTCAGAGCCATATTCCTGAGTAAAACCTTCTCCGATTATAATGCTATCTTTGACAATAACAGCACCTACAAAAGGATTGGGAGAGCATTTTCCTCTGGCTTGTTCAGCCAGTTCAATGGCTTTCTGCATGTATTGGCTGTGATTATCCATTGTCCACGTGTTCCAGGTTCTTCTTTAATATTTCGGAATTGGGATCTATCTTAAGTGCATCCTGCCAGACTGTTTTTGCCTTATCAGGTTGTCCCAGTCCCAGATAACAGATGCCGACGTTATTCTGTACATTGATATCTTCAGGATTCTGTTTTGCAAGCTGTTCCCATTTAAGCAGGGCAGTCTTATATTCTTTGTTATTCATATACAGCATTGCCAGTTGGAAAGCCGGTTCCTGCCAGCTTTCGTCCAGAGCTATTGCTTTTTGGAAAGCAGTCTTAGCATCATCAGTTCTCGCACACATCAGATAATATAAGCCGTAATAATACTGGATATCGGAACAGAGAGGAAACTTAGCAGAAGCATTCTCAAGCTGTTTGAATAAAGCGGATTTATCTTTATTACTGATTGCCAAAGCAATTTGACGGAAAATGGTTTTCTGGGCATAATAATCCTGTAAAGTACCCCATATTACCTGATACAAATACCAGGTTTCATTTGATTGCACAAAGATAAAAGTCCAGTTTTCCTTGCTGTTGATTTCACAAAAAACAAAAGATTGTTTTCTGTCTTCAGTAAAACCTGCATTAATAATGGAGTGGCTCTTAACTCTTTTAAGAATAAGATGTTTTGACAATTCGGATAAAAGCAGAGAATAAATCTCCGGAGAAACATCACTGCCAATTGAATGAAAGCTCACTACCTTATCCCAATCCAGCGCTATCAATGCATCAAGATAATCAGAAGCCAGTGATTCAGGACTGGAAACTGTTTCTGCTGGTGTTGTTAAATCCAGGTTTAAGTTTGAATTTAAGAGGGATATTATCCCATAATCCGGATATGAAAATCCCGTAAGCCATTCTCTAAGCTTTGATTTTCCTTCTTTACTTTGGGATATCTCATGAGGAGTTTTATTGTCCAAAGATTCAACTTTCATATAAATCCAGAATTGAATATATCTGTCTAAAAAATCAATAAATTCTGTTCTGGAATCTGATTTAATCTGAGGTAGTGGAGAAGATGAATCTGTTTTCTTGGGAGTATAGGGACAGGCTTCCGGGCATTTGCTATCAGCCCGGTATCCGTTACAACATTTCCAGCCGATATCTTTGTTTTTGCGCAGGCAATATCTGATAGCCCTTTCTTCTCCGCAAGCTTTACATCTGTCTTTTTTAAGCCAATCTAACATGTTTTACCTATTTGTTGAAATCCATAATCAAGGGCGGAAGTTGTCTCTTGAATTCGCTTCTGTTCATCAAATCAATCACTCTGTTGATTTGTCCTTCTGTAAAACCTGATTTAAGTATCGCTTCTTTATCTTTAAGTTCTTCGGTTAAGGCAAAGAGAATTTCGTCCAGTTCACCGTATTTAAGCCCCAACTCGCCTTCATCGGTCTGGTTTGACCACAGGTCTGCAGTTGGTGTTTTGTGGATTATATTCTCTGGGATATCGAGCAGTTCAGCCATTTTCCATACTTCAGTTTTATATAAATGACCGATAGGTTCAAATGCGCAGGCTCCATCTCCATGTTGTGTGAAGTAACCCACCATCATTTCTGTCCTGTTAGAAGTACCCACTACCAATGCCTTGTATTTAGCTGACAGGTCATATAACACACACATTCTGGTGCGTGCCATCCAGTTGCCTAATCTGAGTTTATCTGCATCTGGCTGGAACTTATCAAAGTAAGATTGAACCATGGGAGTGATATCAATTCTTTCATAATGGATATCAAGTTGTGTTGCAATTGATAAAGCATCATTGTAACTATCTGGGCTGCTGTTTTTGTAAGGAAGCATAACTCCGTAAACATGTTCTTTACCCAGTGCGTGAACAGCTAAAGCTGCTGATAAAGAAGAGTCAACTCCTCCGGAGAGTCCTATAACCAAATTCTCAAATCCGTTTTCATTAACATATCTTTTAATAAATCCTGAGATATTATCAATCTCAACTGATAAATCTAATGTGCGCATATCAAATCCTTGAGTGATACATTATTATTTGAATCACAAAGACTATGAAGAAACTCCTAGCTAATTGTCAAATTAAAAAAAACAATTTGATGATTATAATCAGGATAAAAAACAAGTATATTATCAGAAAATAATTATCTTGAACCTATAGGTGCAGCCATAGCGGTTACTTTATAAAAACACTTTTCAGCATAAGGAGATGCTGCGGAATACGTATCAGTGAACATAGTAGTATACACAGAAAAGGTTTGCGTATCAGGGCCACTGAAATCAAGGGAATTTGATTTTGTAACAAGATAATAATCAGGAGTATCAGAATGACCGCTTAATGTTGTTGTAACATTATCCCAGTGAATATTGATTAAACTAGTCGAAAAATCAAAAGAAGAGATTTGTGGTGCCTGGTAGATCCGTAAGTATCCGGTGCAGTATGATGTAGGAACAAATACTTGCTGATTTGCACCTAAAACAGTAACCCGATAATTGTAAACCAGAGAATCTGCAAGTGGAAAATCACCGTCTGTGTATTGAAATGCGTTATCCGGTAGAGTGGCAATTGATTCCCATATAGTTGAACCTGCTACTCTGCGGTCAATCCGGTAGCCATCTATAAGGACATCGGCTGGTACCTGGGTCCAGGTGATTGATATATGACTAGCATCACTTTGCTGACTGATGTAACTCAAGTTTGTCACTGCAGGGTCAGAAGCATATGTTATAAGATTGATCGGAGCTGTATAATCAGACATGCGGTTGGATTTATCCCTTGCAGCCATTTTAAAAATGTAATGATAGCCCAGTGGGATATTTTCCATTTCAATCAAATCAAGGGCTTGGTCTGCAAGAGCTATGACATTATTTCTGTCAAAGATCAAGGTATCTACAATGGTATAAACGCCTCCTCCCTGGTATGTTCTGCGTACGAGAGACATAATCCATGTATCAAAGTCATATTCATATGATCTTAACCAGTTTAATCTTAAAACGTTGGTATTGATAATTGTAGCTTCTATTATTTCAGTCATTTCAGGTGCAAGACCGTCATTCATAACCAAAGTGTGATAAAGACTAGTGTGTAAAGCATCGATCCAAGGTTGATAATATTGCATAACTTTTATATACCTGTCTGCAAAATTCCAGGTTTGAGTAACATAGTCCCATCCATAAAACCATGCCAAAAGTGAATCATTTTGAGGATAACAATTGGGTAATTCATCCATTTCTATATGAAAAAAAGGATCATAAACATCATAATTATTCCAGCCTGCTATTGAGTATAGCATTTGGTTATTATATCCATATCCGGGTAAATCAACCTGATTTGAGACAGGTATTTGATTAACACCATCATCAAAATCAAAAGGGTGTACAGAGTAATTAACTCCCCAGAAATAATTGGTTGTAACTTCTGCATTATTACCGATTGTGTTAGCAGCATGAATAATATACGGTGCAGCATTTATTATATCAGTTAAGGTTTGCGACAAATCCCTGATTGGTAAATTAGGACAAATCTCTCCATTACCTGCAGAAACCTGACAACTTGGATAACCAATATGCATGTTTGTATCATAAGAGTGAGTCTGCAGAGAAAACTCACGCTTGATAATGCTTGGAGAATTTGATAATAAAGTTCTGATTTCATCACAGGATTTCATATATGCCTTATGTAAAGGATGTCCGGAATATCGGCTGGGATCACTAATAGATTGAGAATTTGTATAAACACCTGTACCAGTCCACATCACTTCTCTTCCTGCTCCGTTAACGAAAAGAAACCGGGCATCTAATTGTGTAAAGGCTCTACATGCCAAAGGGACAGAAATATAATCATCATTAGGATGAGGTACCATGATAACTATCGGATTTATGGCTTCAGGGTTAAATACAGCTAATCCCCAACCCAGGTTAAAACTTCCGAATTCATCATCATCAGTTTCAGGGGTTCCATTATCGTCATAATAAGTATCATCCAGCCTTTCTCTGAGCATATAATAAGTTCTGTTCGTTTCCGTGTCAAAAAACGAAACCAGGTCATAAGGTAAATTGCTTTCAGCCAGTTCTTGTTCAAGCTGATCCCATTGCTGATTAACAAAATAATCACAGATCAAATTCCATTGTTGTATCTGAGTGGGATTCGGCAGTGTAAATGCTCCGAAACCATTAGTCTGTCTGTCCCAGGGTGGATAAGCATTGAAACCGGGTATTACTACTCCTTCAGAAACATGAGACACCCAATTATCATAATCACTTCCCGTCTCATGTCCCATAAGGAATTGATAGAATACTCCTGATTCGTATATCATTGAAGAAAGTGAAGATGATAATGCTACAATTAGCAAAATCAAAAAAAGTAACGAGCTGAATTTATTCATTTAACGTTCAATCTCCTTAAAAAAGGGTACATATATCCCATAGATGTATATCCCGTAAACCACGGTTTCTTGTCAACAAGTAACTTTCCCATGTCTTTGACATCAATAACCGGTTCCGAGAAAATGGTTACTGATTTACTTCGAAAAAATACTAATATTACCTTTTAATAATATAATGTGTTCTGCAAGAAAAAAAAATCTCGGGAATAATAATTGCACTTGATAAAAACTACACTGTTATTAAAATTGGTTCCATGTGGAGGAAATGCATGTTGAAAAGAATTATAACTCTGATTATTGTAATGTTAATTGTATTCGGTTGTGCCAGGAAAAGTACCGAATGGAAAGAAAAGCATACATTGGATCTTGCTGTTACTGTACCCGTAGTAGGTAATCCTTTGGATTTAGATGCTGCCGGTTCGTATGTATATGTAGCAGAAGACCAGGGCGGGCTTTCCATAATTAATCTGAATGATTACAGTAAAAAATGGTATACCCAGATATATGATGAAACAGGGAATATTATGCCGCTTATAAAGACGAGCAGGATATCTGTTGTGCCTTCCCTTAACAGGTTATTTATTAATGAGAGAGAAGGTTCAGATGAAATCAGGAGCGTTGATATAACAGATTTAGATTCTTTATTTTTAGTTGATAGAATAACCGGTGGAACAGCCGATATTCAAAACATGAAATTCAGGGATGTTTCAGGTAACGGAAGTCAGTTTGTATATGAAGGTTACTATTGTTTAGGCGGAGATGTCAGTTATGGTAAATTTGGCATTCACGATTCATCATTCCCTGCTTATTGGTCTGTAACGAAATCATATGAATTGCCCGAAGCTAATGGCGCAGCATTTATTGATCAATATGTCTATGTCGCAGCAGAACAAAGGGGATTAGCTATTTTTGATTTCTATAATGAAACACAAGTTGGAGTCTGCGATCTGCCCGGCGAAGCACAAAAAGTAAAGGTTGTGGGCAATTATGCTTATCTTCCTTGCAGACAGGATGGTCTTCAGATTGTCGATGTTACCAATCCTGCTGCTCCGGTTAAAGTCAGCAGTTATGATACATCAGGGTATGCTACCAATGTAGACATATGGAATGATTATGCTATTGTCGGCTCAGGTGGCGGTGGAGTTTATTTATTTGATATAACCAATCCTGCCGACCCTGTTCTGAAAGATCATATCACAGACTGCGGCTATGTCAATAATGTTATGTTTTATGATGGCAAGGCATTAGTTGCAAGCCGTGATAAAGGAATCCTGATTTATAATATCGTTCCTTAAAAGTTTTTAAAATATCATACAAAAACAGCTTGTTATCTTTTGGATTACAAGCTGTTTTTTTATCTAAGATATTTTCAATGAGAGCAAAGCCTTTATCTGAGCAAGACCTGAACTGTTTTCATACTGTACGGACTTCCCTGTTCAATGGCGTCCAGGATAGCACCTCCGCCGGTAAAGAAATAATAATTTGTATCATTATGCGCTTTCATCCAGATACCAGGCAGCAAATCTTTGAATTCCTGGATTGTATCTCCGCCGCCAAATAGTTTCACGGCTTTTTTGTTTTTATCAATTAGTGAATACATGGACTTTGTTCCGTCCTTGAACAAAGTTGTGTATCCCATCACAGCATTGACAAATATTGTTCCGGCACTTTCAAAAACGGATCTTATCAGTTCATCATTGAATGTTTCAACTGCAGCATCCAGTATGTACTTTAACTGAGTACCTGGTACTAATTCCGATACTTTATGAGTGCGGCAGGAACCCTGACTTAACTCTTCGAAGGAATCCGACTCAACTATGTAAGGCAATTCCACAATTTTGTCGGCATAACTTCCGGAATCAGCGATAAATTTGCGGGCAGATTCTACATCTTCAGCGCTTAAACCTTCTATGGAGATATTATATTTTGCAGCCAGATAAGCATTGTAGAGTACTCCTCCCAAGACAAGCTTATCGCTCATTTTTATTAATGAACTGAGAGGTCCGATTTTAGTGTCGAATTTTGAACCGGCTACTACTGAGACAAGAGGTTTTTGAGGTTCAAATATCTGCTCCAGATGCTTAACTTCTTTTTCCATTAGTAATCCTGCATAAGAAGGCAGATATTGCGTGATGCTGTAGGTAGAGACATGAGGCTGCCATGAACCGAAAGCGTCATTGATAAATATGTCCCCAAGCCTCGATATTTCCATAGCCAGTGTTTCAGAAGCTTCATTCTTAGTTTCTTCACCATTAAACCAGCGGGTATTGGGAAGATAAAGCATTTGGGTTTCACCCTTTTTAAGCTTAACCACGGATTCCATCAATTTTGATAAGTCTGTAATTCCATTAAGTTCAGTTGTTGGAAGTGCCGGCACTTCAATCTTAAGAGCAAGTTTCTGCTCCAGATATTCGACAATTGGTTTTACTGATTCATCTTCAGAAATTGTGTAATTCCCGGATTTCTTATCATAAGGTCTGCCCACATGAGTCATTAGAATTGGCTTTCCGCCTTTTCTGTAGATGTGTAAAATTGTCGGTATAGTGGCATCAATCCTCATAGTGTCTTTAACTTTGCCTTTTTTAACCACATTGTGGTCAACCCTGACCAAAACCACTTTATCTCGCAGGTCAGCATTCATAAATGTTAAAAGTTGTTTCTTCTCCATTTTTACCTCTCAGATTAGTAATAATATTTTCTAAATAAGTTTTATACTCATGCTTAAAAGTCAAGTAAATTGTTTATGCAATCTGGCTACCTGCTTTTTTTGCTGATTTTATAAAGGAAGTGTATTGTCAGGCAGAGTTTTTTCCCTTATTAGCCCTTTCTTTCTTCTTATTATCTGCAGTATATCTGCAGCATAGTTTCTGTATAGTTGCAGTATAGTTTCTGTATGCTGAGATACAGAAACTATACATTAAATATACTGTAAATATATATTAGATTTATTGAAGTAAAAAAGAGACAAAAGAGCGCCAAATAAGTAGTGACATGCGTCCCGCATGTCTGATTTCAATGCGTCCCGCATGCATCATTAACAGGCGAGACGCCTGTTGCTACAAACACAACAGTAACTACATTCACCTCGAATTTAGCACACAGAGGATTGTCACGCTCTCTCTTAACAAATGTCAGGCAGGAGTTTGTCATTCTAAAAGCGAGATTGGTAAGCTTCCGGGAGTTCTTTTTGCCAACGAATATTATTAATAATTAACTTTTACTTTGGGTAAAAGATGAAGGTAACTGTTTTGGGTATTTCAAGGAGATTGGAAAACAGATAAAAACCTTGACTGAAAAAAGCCTGGAAAAATTATGACTATTAGATTTTTAGCTGACAGAAATGTCAGCATTTTTATTATTAAAAGAATAGCGTAAGATTGCTTAAAATATGCTAACAACAGGTGAAAGAATGGAAAAGTATCGGTCTAAGATTGAAGAAATCAGCAAAAGAATTGCAGCAGAGATGCACTTTGCAGTGTACGACATTGAAGAAAAGACAACTGCCAAAGGCATGGTAATTGTTGTTTTTCTAACCAAGATAGGCGGAATCAATCTTGATGAGTGTGCACAATTCAGCAGAAGTTTAAGTGCAGAATTGGACGAGTTGGATTTCATTACGGAAAAATATTATCTGGAAGTCTCTTCACCCGGTATAGAAAGACCTTTGAAGCTAAAAATTCATTATTTGAGCGCTATCAGCGAATTAGTTGAAATCCAGTGGGAAAAAGGTGAAAACCGCATAACCACTAAAGGCATTTTGCAGGAAGTTAATCCTGACAGCATTGCAGTTTCAGATAAAAATGAACTTGTGGAGATTCCAATCTCTGCTATACACAAGGCAAGGACCTGTTTTTCGAATAGCCGCGCAAGGGAGCAGAAATGAGTGCTAATATATTAGATGCAGTAATCAAACTTGCTGCCATCAAACAATTGGATAAGGACGAAATTCAGACCATAATTTTAGAGTCTATCACCTCAACTTTAAGTAAAAAGATGAATCCTGAGAATACTCTGGAAGTTATTGTAGACCAGCGTGCCGGTGCCATTAAAGTTGGTTTTATGTGCACTATTGTTGAAGTGGAAAGAAATCTTGACGAAGTATCGCTGCTCGATGCAAAGCAAATCTTTGGCAAATTTGTCAAACTTGGCGAGCAGTATAAACGTGAGATGGCATTAAGTGAATTTGAACCAAAGATTATCAAGACAGCCCAAAAAATTATTTTAGATAGAATCCGATTCCTTGAGCAGGAAAGAATCAAGACGGATTTTGATAAGCAGAAGCATACTATTGTGACCGGCAGAGTAAAAAGCATTGATGATATCGCCGGCTATAAAGTTGACATCGGTTACACAGAAGCCCTGCTTCCACCTGATGAACAGATTGATAATGAATTTTATAAAATCAATGATATGGTGAAAGCTTATGTGGTTAATATCAGAAGCAAAGATTCCAGTATCGTAGTTATTATCTCCAGAACAAATCCAGAATTTGTTAAAAAACTATTTGAAGCTGAAATTCCGGAAGTTTTTCAGGGAATAATTAAAATCAGGAAAATCGTTAGAGAACCTGGTGTCCGTACAAAGATAGAGTTGGAGACCTCAGATTCCAAGATAGATCCGATTGCCTGCTGTGTTGGCACCAAGGGCACAAAGATAGATGCTATTCGCCGAGAATTACATGGTGAACAGATTGATATCGTGGTACATAGTGATGAACCCGAGACAATGATTGCCCACGCATTGGGACTTGATTCCATAAAAAGAGTTATTATTGAAAGAGGTAAAACAGCAGCGGTTATTGTCTCTGAAGAAGATAAAGTGACAGCTATCGGCAAACAGGGCAAGAATGTGAAACTGGCTGCCAAGCTCTGTGGCTTCAAACTGGATATTTATACCCAGGATGAATATGAAGATAAAATGGCTCAGGAACGACGCACAATCAGCCATATTAAAGAACTGGACGGCGTCAATCCAAAGATTGAAGAGATTCTCAAAAACCATGGCTATACTTCAGTGGAAGATGTTTATGCCGCATCAGTTGATGAGCTATGTAACCTTGAAGGCATAGGACAAAAAACAGCAGAAAAGTTAAAAGAGGCAGCGCGATTATTCTAATGCCAAATAAAAGCAGAAGTGCCGGCCATGTACCCTTCAGAACCTGCATTATTTGCAGGAAAAAGACAGAACAAAGGTCTTTATTAGGTTTCTTTATTCTTGGCAATGAAGTTATTTTTGATGTCAACAGAATGGTTAATAATCGCAAGAAATATGTGTGTCATCAGGTTGAATGCCTGAATCATCTTGATAAATGGATGAGTAAATATCTTAAAAAGACAGGTTCTTCTCAAAGAAGAACAAAGCAGATGTGATTATGTCTCATGCAAAAAAACACTATGTTTTCAATATTGAAGAACCTGTAATAGACTATGAAAAAAAAATTATAACTATGATTCAGTTTGCCAGAAAAGCGGGGCAGATAGTTTATGGTTTTGAAGCTATGAAAAAGAATGTCATTAACGGCAGGATAAGACTACTACTGCTGACTAAAGATATATCTCAAAATACAAAGGACAAGATTATGAGGATAATGCAAGCTGTTGAAATTGAAATTCCCGTTAAAGAGTATAGTACTCAACAGGAGTTAAGCACTGCTCTGGGCTTGCCATTAACTTGCATAATCGGTATCCTTGACAATAACTTTGCTGGGAAAATACTTAATTACATAAACAGTAATTAAGGATGGAGGAACTTTGATTCGCGTTCATGAGCTGGCGAAAGAACTAAAAATTAGCACTATGGCTTTGAAAACACATCTGCATGCTTTTGGTGTAGTAACCAAAAGCCACATGAGCTTTATTGAAGATGAAATTGTAGAAAAAATCAGAGAAAAATTCAATGAGCAGATTAATGCAGAGAAAAAAGCAGAAAAAGACAGAAAACACTTTATCGAAATGAAACACCAAGCCGCTGCCAAAGCCAAGCATGACTCAGAGGCAGCTGCTCATCCGCAGGTAATTGAAGAAGTACAAGAGGAAGTATCAGAACCCGCAGATGCACAGCAAATTTCAGATAAAGCTGACAAATCTGCTGCTCAGCATCCTGTACCAAAGCAACCTAAGGAAGAATCTCCAAAAGATATCAGAGTCCCTTATAAACAACATCAACCTGCTCCAAGGCCGTCAACAGTTCCAGACCAGAGCAGAGGACAATACAGAGATAAACAGCAGGGTTCTTATCAGGGCAGAGGTCCGCATCAGGGACAGCAGCAGAGACCTTACAACAATTCATCAAGGCCAGCAGAAGGACAATCAGGCAGCGCCGGTTCCCGTGTCAGCAGACAACCTTCTGATCAACCACAGGAAGGAAGAAGAAGACCTGATTTTCAACAACGAAGACCAGGTGGAGCACCTTCCGGACCACCCAGGAAACCTGTTGATAGTGCTACACCTGCTCCTGTTGCAAAAGTTACTGAAGTTAAGAAATTTGGTAAAACTAAAATAAGCCATGATGAATTGGGAGAAAAGAGTAAACACCGCAAGGCTCAGATAGAAAAACAAAAGAAAACCAAAACTGTAACTTTGGAACCTACTGAAATTGAAGAAGCTGAGATTTCCCGTAACATCAAAAGAACCTTATCGGGGACTCAGAAGAAGAAGAAGTACCATAGAGAGGCACAACAAGTTGTTGACCGCACTTCTAACGAAATTGTAATCAGGGAATTTACATCAGTTAGTGAGTTATCAAGAATTATGGATGTCCCACCTTCTGAAATCATTACGAAGTTCTTTATGATGGGACAGCTTGTTACCATGAATCAGAGACTGGATAAAGATTCTCTGGAAATGATTTGTGATGAATTCAGTTTTACTTTCAGATTCGAAGATGAGTTTGGAGCTGAAATATTTGAAAAGGAAAAAGAACAATATTCAGGGGTAGAATTTATTGCCAGACCACCGGTTGTTACCATTATGGGTCATGTTGATCATGGTAAAACATCTATCCTGGATTACATTAGAAGTACAAACATAGTAGCCGGAGAATCAGGTGGTATTACCCAACATATAGGTGCATATCAGATAGAAGTTAACAAGCATAAGATTACTTTTTTGGATACTCCAGGTCATGAAGCTTTTACAGCTATGAGATCTCGTGGTGCTAATGTTACGGATATTGCAATTATCGTTGTAGCTGCAACTGAAGGTGTTAAACCCCAAACCATTGAAGCAATAGATCATGCTAAAGCAGCAGGTGTTTCAATGATTATCGCTATTAATAAGATAGACTTACCTGATGCAAATATTGATAAAGTTATTGCACAGCTTCTGGAACAAAACGTTTATCTGGAAACTTATGGCGGTGAAGTGCCATGGTGCAAAACGTCTACTGTTACCGGCGAAGGAATTCTTAATCTGATTGAGTTGATACTCTTGACTGCTGAAATGAAAGAGCTGACTGCAAGACTGGAAGTACCTGCAGAAGCAGTTGTTATTGAATCTGAGAAAGACCACCGGATGGGAGCTATTGTCACAATTTTAATAAGGGAAGGAAAGCTTAAAAAAGGAGATATCGTTGTTTGTGGTGCATCCTATGGCAGAATTCGCAAGATGGAAAATGAGCGTGGAACAGAGATTATGGAGCTTTATCCTGCTGATGTAGCAAGGATTTATGGTCTTAATGAAGTACCAAAAGCCGGTGATGTCCTTAATCAGGTAGAAAACGAAAAGACCGCTCGTTCAATAAGTTCTGAACGTCAGCAGGTTCGCCTGGAAAGAGAAAAGTATCAATCGAAAACATCATTACAAAACATCTTTGCACGCATTAAAGAAGACCAGATTAATGAACTCAAGATAATTATCAAAGCAGATACTGACGGTTCTTTAGAAGCTTTATCAGATTCATTCCAAAAGCAATCCAATGATGAAGTTGCCGTAAACATAATTCACAGAAGTGTGGGTGGAATTAATGAAGCAGATGTCAGTTTAGCTGCTGCTTCTGACGCAATAATAATCGGTTTCCATGTTCGGGCTAATCAACAAGCTAAGAAATTGGCTGAAGATGAACGGGTTGAAATAAAAATTTACCAGGTTATTTATCAAGCTATCGATGATATACGCAGCGCTTTAGAAGGTATGCTTAAACCTTCATATGAAGATAAAATCCTGGGTACAGTTGTCATCCGGCAGATTTTCAAGATTAAAAAGGTCGGTACTATAGCAGGTTGTTTTGTGGAAAAAGGTGTGATCCAGCGTAATTGTAATGTTCGATTGTACAGAGATGACGTTCTTGTCCATGAAGGAAAACTTGCATCTTTAAAACACTACCAGAATGAAGCAAGTGAAGTGAAGGCAGGCAGTGATTGCGGCCTTATGATTGAAAACTATCAGGATATCCATGAAGGGGATATGATTGAATGTTATACAATCCAATCAATAGCTAAAAAGTTAATCTAAAGGCAAAATGAAATCTTTCCGTTTAGAACGATTACAGAATGAGATTAGGAAGATATTTAATCATGCCCTGAGTACTAAACTTAATGACCCAAGACTCGACTGGGTAATCATTTCTGCCATTGAGATATCCAAAGATTTGAATTATGTAAAAATTCACTTTACACATTACAACAATCCTTTGACTCACGAACAGATCAAAGAAATTTTAAATAAAGCATCAGGTTTTTTTAAAAAACAAATAGCAGGAGCAAAACTTATGAGAACCATCCCTGAACTTACTTTTTTCTATGATGAAACTGAAGAAAGAGCAGCACGCGTTGATGCTTTGCTGGCTTCCGTTAAAGATGATTCAGATGATAATGATGATTATGATCCGGACATTGATATTGATGATTATCTGGATGATGATGAATTCTTTGATTTTGACGATGAAGATGAAGATTTTGACGATATTGATGATATCGAAGAAGAAGAAGAAGACGAAGATTAATCAGTTTTTGTAGAAATTATGGGCAGTGTTTTAACTGCCCTTTTTTTATGCCGGTTACTATTATCAAAGGAACTTAGTATGTTAATTGGGGATAAAGCTAAAGAATTTGCAGGTCAGTTAATGTCAGCTGTGAAATCAGCAAAATCAATATGCCTGACTACTCATATCAACCCTGACGGTGACGGACTTTGTACCTGTCTGGCAATGAAAAGAATCCTGCAGTTTTTAGGGTACAGGTCAGATTTTGTTGTGGATGATTTTGAACTGGATAGATACAACAATTTACAAATCTTAGATAATGTAATTCTCGATAATGATTCTCTTCATTATGATTTGGTCATCATTGTTGATTTGCATGACTATCAAAGACTTGGCAGCAGGGTTCATCTTACCAACGACGCAGAGAAAGTATTCATTTTGGATCACCATGAGGTAGAAAATGATTTAATTAAATGTGTTAATTGCTGGATAGACTCCAAAGCAGTATGCACAGGATGGATGCTCTATGCAATGTTCACGGACGTTATTAGTGCTATGCCCGAAGCGGATAAAGAATATGTAGGGATGTGTTTATACACAACTTTGTTAAACGACACAAACAATTTTACCAATGCCAATACAGATGAACATGCTTATGAACTGGCAGCTGCCGTTTGCAGACTTGGAGTGAAAACATACCAGGTATACCGCAAGTTTATGATATCACGTACTCCAATGGAAATGAGGCTCTTGGGGCAGGTGTTATCCACCATTGAACTTTTGGAAAATGGGCGGATTCTGTTTATGGACAGCTCACAGGATATGTTAAATCAGAATGGACTGGAAAAAGATGCCATTTCCAATCTGACGCGATGGGTACAGGATTTAAAGGGTGTTGATACTGTTGTGTATTTTAGGGAAGAAGAAATTGGCAGGTACAGACTGAGTTTGCGCTCCAAAACTGTCAATGTTCATGCTATTGCCTTAAAATACGGTGGTGGTGGTCATTTGCAGGCATCAGGATGCAGTTGCGAAGGTATGCTTCCTGAAATAAAGAAAACAATACTGGAAGATATTATCGCGTCGGATAAAATGGTTCATTAGAAGATAGCAATGCAGACAACACAACTTGCAGGTTTTCTGGTTATTGATAAACCAATTGGTATGACTTCCTTTGATGTGATAAGGCATTTACGCAGACAAACCGGCATTAAAACTTTCGGTCATGCAGGAACTCTTGATCCATTTGCAACCGGTCTTCTAATAATAGCTGTTAATAAATACACCAGACTATTATCTTTAATGGAATTTGCCTATAAGGAGTACACAGTTTCAATGATTTTGGGGCAGGAATCTACTACAGGAGACCCCGAGGGTGAAATTAATGCAGTTGACAGCAAGACAATAGATTTAAACAAAATACCCTTACTCTACCAAGCAGTTTTAAAAATCGAGAAGCTGAAACCTCCAATACATTCTGCAATTAAGGTAAATGGTAAAAGATCTTATGACAGAGCCAGGGCAGAAGAGCAGTTTGAATTACCTGAGAGAGAATCGACTATCTTTGAGTTTTCTGTTCTTTCTTATGAGTATCCACAACTTGTCTATTCCTGTAAAGTATCAAAAGGAACCTATATCCGCAGTCTCAGTCTGTGGATAGCAGATTTTCTGGGAACGAAAGCATATACCTGTGAGTTAAGAAGAACTGCGATTGGCAGCATCACTTTGCAGAAAGCTTCACAACTTACAGAAATCAATCCGGATACACTTGCCCAGCATTTAGTTTCTGTGCTTGACATCCTTCCCGAACTGGAAAGCATAACCCTCATGGATGAACAACTTAATCGTATCAGGAATGGTAATTATGTTACCAATGAAGGCATAGATAATAATGCGGTTTTAATCTTTGATTCTCTTAAGGAATGCAGAGGAATCGCTTACCGTAAAGATAACTTTATATACCCCAAAGTCAATATATGATAAAATGGTTTAATGAGCCAATCCCTGAATTTAATAATACTGTCCTGACAATGGGCAACTTTGATGGCATGCATCTGGGGCATCGGAAAGTAATATCCGAGCTTATTAACAAAGCTGGACAATTGCAGGCAACACCGGTTGTTATAAGCTATCTTGAGCATCCGGGACATTATATCCATTTCAAGCATCCTGTCTCTATTCTAACACCCAGATTTCTAAGAAAAGACATGTTTAATGAAATGGGAATCAAACATGTTTATTTCCTGAATTTTACCGCAGAAACTGCTCATACAAGTGCCACAGATTTTTTAAAGAATGTTATTATCAGGTTCTTTAAGCCCGGATTAATTATTTCCGGATATGATTCACACTTCGGTTATCAGAGAGAAGGCAATACTGAACTTCTAAAAGATCTTGAAGAAGAATTTGATTACAGGACAATCAAAATAGAACCTGTATATTATAAAGAAAACATTATAAGCAGTTCTTTAATCCGGGAAAAGCTGACAGATGGGAATCTGCGAGATGCCAATGCGATGTTGGGCAATCCTTACCGTATTTACGGGACAGTTACTTATGGCAAAAAGATTGGCAGAACAATCGGATTTCCCACAATAAACCTGAGTCTTATGGATATAGAGCAGCTTATCCCAGCTAACGGAATTTATCTTAGTTCTTTGCTGATTTCCGGCAAGAAGTATTTTGGATTGACAAATATCGGCACAAGTCCGACCTTGAAAAATATGGCACAGATAGAAATTGAAACTCACATTCTGGATTTTAATCAGGAAATTTACGATACCAATATCTGCCTGGAGTTGATGGATTTCATCAGAGAAGAAAGAACTTTCTCTTCTATTGATGAGCTTCGCAAGGCGATAACTGAAGACATCAAACATGGCAGAGAATTAATTAGCAGATTATGACTATTATGAAAAATAAAGTTAACAAGTATCTCGGAACAGTTGTATTCATAATGATTGCAGCTTTAGCTTCTCTTAATTCTATTGAGTATATCAGTGGCAGCGGGGCAGATGTATCACCGGGTCCAAATTCTGACAGGTCCAGAGATTTTTTCTATCACAATAACACTGATGACCAGCATTGGTATAATACTGGCGTTACCCCGCATAAATGGGCTGTCAGGTTTGATTTTGCTTCAGAATTTGATACTTACAACATTTCCAATTTTGTAATAAACAAGGTAAAAGTATATTTTCCCGTACTTCCGGACAGTATACATTTTGTAAGTTTATCTGTTACAGTAAATGATGATTTGGTAAATGGTCCGGGGCAGTTATTATCCGGTACCACAGTTACAGATACAACTTCTAATTGGGCGGAATTTACGTTAACTACGCCTGTATCAGTCGATTCTGCCTGGGTAGTTGTTACCTGCAATACATCGCAAACCGGTCCTTATATCTCAGCTTCTATAGGTGGAGGAACTCACAGCTATTATTGGAATACAAATGCGCCTTCTCCTTATTACCAGAATCTGTTTTTAGCAGGATACAACAGTGAATTTCTGTTTAGTGTGGTTGGCAGGTTTGAACTAAGCGACATTGATGTCGAGTTATCGTCTTTTGAACTTGGTCCGCAGGTTTCTTTAAACACTAATGTATATCCGGCATTTACTGTTTATAATAATTCTGATTCTTTAGTTTCTAATTCGTCTGTTGTTTTGGATATAACTAGTCCGGATCCAATGTTTGCAGTCCAGGATACAATAATTATAAACCGTGCGATTCAACCTCATTCGGAACTCATTGTAGACTTTAATGATCCCGATTTTCAGGATTACAGATATCTGCTTCCTGAATCTCCACTTCAATTCAAAGTCAAGGCAGTTTTACATACTGAATACGACCTGGCAGACACGCTGTTTAATAATACCAAAATAAAATATTACGATGTTTTCAGCGAAATACTGCCTGTACATCTGGTAGAAAACTTCCTGAGTTCAACCCAAATGCAGGGCTTGCTGGCAGAGCAGGATTTGTTATCTGGTGCGACTATAAAATCAATCAATTATTTTCCTCTGGTTTCAGATCCTTATTATTCCACTGGTGTTGTTCAACGTTATAACTGGTATAGTCTTATGGGTTTACCTGTTACAATAGTTGGAGGTGATTCAATTATTACCGGATATCTGCCGATTTTGTATTCTCAATTATTCACAAATGCTATAAACGGAATCAATCTGCAAAGAACATTTATCAGACAAAACAGTGCTACACTTACTCTACCTGAGCCTTATAGCGCAATCCGGGTAAAAATCGTGCTTCGCAATCCTGATACGTATGTATTTGATAATACCATTGATCCATCCATCACAAAGCAATCACTTTTTTATTCTGCTCTTTGTAAAAAAGTCACTTTACATGGTCAGGAGAGATTAGTTTTTGACAGATGGGGCGCATATGCCGATACAATTGGTACAGCATTTGGAATAGGCAATTCATGGTTAAAAGACTACAATATCAATGTTAACAATATAGGATTGGATAGTTTGCTGACTGATTATGCTGTAACTTACTGGATTCAGCATAAAACAACAAAACAGATTATCTATGCCGAGGTTATTGAGCTTAATGTAATTGTCAGCAATGAAGATAATGCGGTTTCAGAGATACCTTTTTCTCTGAGATTAGCTCCCAATCCGGTCAGGCTGAACAGCGAATTAAAAGTAATATTGCCGGATAGTTTTGACAAAAGTTCTATAGAGTACAAGCTCTACAATTGCAAGGGACAGCTCATCAGGAAAGGCATAGTTGCTTACTCAAAGAGTAGTAATGTAATCCCGGTAAATGATATTAAAAGTTCCGGCTTGTATATAATCAGGTTTGAAATAGGGGATAAGACAAAACCCGGGAAAACTTTTTCCACTACAAAGAAATTCATAGTTTATTGATAAAGGAAACCAAATGGACCGCATCGAAATAAAAGAGTTCTCACAGTTTGTGGGAAAAGAAATCACCGGTTATTACCTGGCTGCTCAGAAAGAACTGCGTGAAGGCAAGAATGATTTTTATCTTAAGGTGAGACTGCAGGACAAAAGTGCCAGCTGCAATGCCAATGTCTGGAATAATGCCCAAAAGGAAGCTGAAGGCTTTGAAGAGGGTGATATAGTCAAAGTCAAGGGCATGGTCGTCAGCTACAAAGGGCAAATCCAGCTTACTATTTCCAAAATCAGGTTTGCAGATCCGTCTGAATATGATATTAATGATTTCCTGGCAAAAAGCCAGAAAGACCCCAAGCAGCTTGCAGATGAGTTTTTTACTTATATGGACAGCATTAAAGATGTGAATTTGAATAAATTGCTGAAAGCCATTTTTGAAGATAAGGAATTCTTTGCCAAATTCTCATATTCTCCTGCTGCCAAAACCTGGCATCACAACTACATCCATGGCTTGCTGGAGCACACGGTATCTGTTGCGCGGTTATGTGCCTTTTTGGCTCAGCAATACAGTGTAAGCTACGATTTGTTAATGACGGGAGCTTTGCTTCATGATGCTGCCAAAGTGTACGAATATGAGCAGAAACCTTCCATAGAATTTACCAATATCGGACGCCTGGTCGGGCATTTAACTTTGGGAGACCAGCTTGTTTGTACCAAAGCAGCGCAGATAAATAACTTTCCATCCGAACTTCTGATGCTCGTTAGACACCTTGTTTTAGCTCATCACGGAGAATATGAAAAAGGTTCTGTCCGCCTGCCCCAAACCCTGGAAGCCCTGGTTCTGCACATGGCAGATAATCTTGATGCTCAGACAATCGGAGTGCAGCAGCTTCTGGAAATCACACCGGCGGATTCGGAATGGTCAGAATTTGACAAACTGAATAACCGCTATTATTACAATTATCACGAATAAACCATGTTCCAGACTGCCGTAATTGCTTCCGGGAGCAAGGGAAACTGCGTCCTTGTCCGCACCCGCAACACCGCTGTTCTGGTCGATGTCGGCATTTCTGCCAAACGCGTCTGGGCTGCTCTTGATTTTCTGAATGTTGATAAAGGCACCATTGACGGCATTTTAATCAGTCATGAGCATGGCGATCATCTGTATGGAGCGGGAGCTGTTTCGCGCCAGCTCAAAAAGCCGATTTTCCTGACCAGGGACACATATTTTGCCTGTAAGCACAGATTGGGAAATTTGTATGACAGGATAGAATTCATCAATTCAGGTGATACTTTTACTATCAAAGACCTCGTAATCCACCCGTTTTCTTCTCCCCATGATGCTGTTGACAGCTGCAATTTTACTCTGCATATCCAGGACCAGCCGGAAAGAAAACTTGCCATTGCCACAGATGTAGGCTATCAATCCAGGCTTCTGACTACGCATCTGAGCAATTGCTCAACCCTGATTCTGGAAAGTAACCACGACCTCAAAATGCTTAAGGAAGGACCATACGACTGGAACCTGAAACAACGCATTATGAGTAATCACGGGCATTTATCCAATGAAGACGCTGTAGGCGTCATAACCCAGGTTATGCATTCCGGGCTTAAAACCCTGATTCTGGCTCACTTAAGCGAAGTAAACAACCTTCCCGGCCTTGCTGAGCAGACCATGCGGGAATACCTGCAGACCATCAACAGCGACACCAAGCTCTATGTTGCCGACCAATATCAACATACTCACCTCATAGACATCTGATGATCTAATTTCTCCCATACTCAAAATCAAGTCATTACAGCGCTGTAGGTTGGCTGCCCTCAGCCGACCTCTCATCATTCCCATGGTAGACTCGAATCTTTTTCCATGTCATTCCAGCGCAGGCTGGAATCCAGTTCTTTTTAAAACAGCATGGATTCCCGCCTGCGCGGGAATGACATATCAGTATTGTTTTTGAATGTGTTACACCATATTCCCTCATCTTTTCTTCCTTAATTCTTCCTCTTGTGCAATACGGTAGCATTACGGTAGCNNTTGCTACCGTAATGCTACCGTATTATGATTAAGGCAGAGCTAAGATAAATAGCAGGAAATTATTGTTTGCCCGAAGTCCATTTTGCCCATTGATTTGGATGCATAAGAAAGGAAACGTTGGCAAAAAGGACTCCCGGAAGCTTGCAGGAGTACATAATTCCGATGCAAAGTTAATGTTTATATATTGCTTAGGGAATTATGGACTTCGCGTAATAAGTTGAAGTATGTATTCCGAATTTATGCGGTTTTGTAACAAAAAGTGTCATCCTGAGCTAAGTCGAAGGATTAGGCACAACCGTCTTGTCTTACATTTCGACTATGCTCAATGTGACAAGACTTAGCAGGAATGACACACCCATACACCTTAACACTTTTCCACTCTAACACTGTGAGCCTAAAACGGCATATTGGGCATGCCTTTTGGCATTTGTCCGGAAGACATTTTCTTCATCATCTTCTTCATGTCTTCAAACTGGCGAAGCAGGCGATTAACTTCCGTAACACTTCTGCCGCAGCCTCTGGATATTCGCAGACGACGGCTGCCATTAAGGATTTCAGGTTTTTCCCTTTCCTTGTTGGTCATGGACTGAATAATTGCTTCCACATGTATTAGTGCATTGTTATCAAGATTAAAATCTTTTGGCAGTTTGGGAGCAAGTCCGGGTATCATTTTGAGGATAGAATCCAGAGGTCCCATCTTCTTTATGCTCTGCAGCTGATTTAGGAAATCGTTAAGTGTGAACTGGTTCTTCATCATCTTCCTGGTAAGCTTTTCTGCTTCCTTTTCATCAAAAGCTTCTTCAGCTTTTTCAATCAGGGAAAGCACATCACCCATACCCAGAATACGTGAAGCCATTCTGTCAGGATAAAAGACCTCGAGGTCGCTGGTCTTTTCACCCAAACCCACAAAGGCAATAGGCCTGTCTGTTACAGCTTTGATAGATAAGGCGGCACCACCCCGGGCATCACCGTCAAGCTTGGTCAGAATCACAGCATCAAAAGCAAGTTTGTTATAAAATTCCTGTGCTACTGTAACCGCTGCCTGTCCGGTCATGGCATCAGCCACAAAGAAGATGTAGTCAGGTTTGATAAAAGCTTTTAGTTTGGCTACTTCATCCATCATAACTTCATCAATGTGAAGCCTTCCTGCTGTATCAAAAATAAGCAGATTGGTAAAATCTTTCTCCGCTTCTTTGAGTGCAGTAGCAGCAATTTTTATTACATCTTTATCTTCGGTGGCAACAACAGGAATATCCAGCTGCTTGCCCAAAACCTGCAATTGGTGAATAGCAGCAGGACGGTAAACGTCGCAGGCAACCAGCATGGGCTTGATTTTCTTTTTACGGTAGAAGGAACCGAGTTTGGCGCAGGCAGTGGTTTTACCGCTTCCCTGCAGACCCACAAGCATAATTGTGGTGAGTTTGTTATCATAGACCTTAAGTTCAAATCCACCTGTGTCCATTAAAGAAATTAGCTGTTCATGGACGATTTTGACCAACTGTTGACCGGGAGTTAAGCTTTTCTGGACTTCCACTCCAAGGCAACGCTTTTCTACCTCTATGATAAAGTTTTTGACTATTCTGAAGTTTACATCTGCTTCCAACAAAGCCAGGCGGATTTCCCGCATGGTATCCTTGATGTTTTGTTCAGTAAGGAAGCCTTTGCCTCTGATGTTTTTGAATATCTTGTCGAGTCTTTCGGATAAACTATTGAACACTTCTCAAACTCCTGATGGCTGCTGCATAATCGTTATGCGAAAAAATATATGAAGCTGAGACAATTATATCTGCTCCTGCATCAATCAGTTCAGGAGCAATTTTATTATTAATACCGCCATCCACTTCAATTTCAAAAGATAATATTCTTTTCTGCATTGCTTCTTTGAGTTGGTGTATTTTATCGATTACAACCGGCATGTACTTTTGCCCTGAGTAACCTGGATTTACACTCATTAATAGCACAAAATCAAGGTGGGGGAGTAATTCATCTAAAACTGAAACGTGTATAGAAGGATTTAAAGCTGCACCTGCCTTCATACCTTTTTCCTGGATTTCTTCAATCAACTGCTTAGGGTTACTTACTGTTTCCGGATGAAAAGATAAATAAGAAACTCTAAGCTTAGCCATTCTATCTACATATTCCTGAGGATTGGAAACCATCAGATGCGCATCTAATGGAAGTTTGGTAAGTTTGGATATAGTATCCACAATAACAAATCCAAAGGTCAGATTGGGTACATAATGTCCGTCCATGATATCCAGATGAATGATATCTGCTCCGGCTGATTCTATGGCTTTTATTTCCTCCGCCAGTCTGCTGAAATCAGAAGACAGGACAGAAGGTGCAATTTTAACGGTATTTTTTTGCATGCTTGCTTCCTACTATAAAAATGATGTCATTTACCTGCAAATCCAGGTTGTTGTTCAGACGGGAGATAATTGTTGGCTTGATAAGAATTAACTCCTGCAGCCAGGTGGAATTGCTGACTTTGACAAAAAGAATATGATGATCATACTTTTCAGGCGTTGACCGCTCTGCTAAGAGTTCGCCGACAATATCCTGCCAGCTCAAAGCAATCAACGCCAGAAAGCGATATTTATCACCGGCAATCCTGAGGACAATATCTCTGCAAGCATTGCCAAGTGAAGTCCAAGACATGATTAATCTTTATTCAGATATAAGCTCAAACCCCACCAACTGAGAATAGCAACAAACATAGTAACATAATAAATTGATCCGATACCTGTTGTTGTACGGTCATGGGGGATAACAAGTAAAGCCGGGACAGCAGATAATATAAAAATTATCAGATATCCCAGTATTTTATGCAATTTGGTCGAACCTGCTCTGTTCATCAGATAAACGGCAAAAACTCCACCTGCAACTAAAGCAAGCGTTACACCAAGAATGATAGCAATTAATCCAAAGCTTAATGCTTCAATTCCTAATTCAACAAATTGTAAATTGGTTATAGCCAGGACAGGGACGGCAACTGCTATTAATACCATTACAATACCAATAACCTTGCTTAATGTCTGGTTTCCCTGACTGATAATTTCAAAATGCCGCTGGTTCTTTCTGACAAATAAAAAGATAAGAAACATCACAATAATAAAGAATCCTGCGTAAGCAAGTATCATTATTGGTTTACCTGATGCTATGCCCATCAGGGAGAAAGCCAGAATAAAAACTAATAAGCCAACAATTTTTCCCAGAATAAACAATTTATCTTTCATGGGACCTCCCCATTAAACTGATTCTTTGTCCTGTGTTTCTTCGACTTCAGCTTCAACAACTTCAGCTTCGTTTTCTTCTTCAGCCACTTCTTCTTTGACTGATTCAGCTTCAACCATTTCTTCAGCAACAGCAGTTTCTTCGATCGGTTCTGTAACGACATCTTCTACAGCAACAACAGCTTCAACATCAGCTTCTTTTACTTCTTCTTTATCTACTGCTTTCTTGCGGGTAGCTTTCTTTTCAACCTGTTCTTGTTCCACAGTGTCTTTTTCACCGGCTTCTTTTTGTACTGTTACTTTCAACATCACATTTACTTCTTTATGCAGCTTGATGTGAACTTCGAAATCACCCAGCTGTTTAAGATGTTTTTCCATAATAACAGCAGTCTTTGGGATGTCAATGTTCTTTTCTTTGAGCTCATGCAAGATGTCCATTTCTGACACTGAGCCATACATACTGTCATGCTCGTCAACCTTACGTATAAATTCAAGATGCAGGGCACTAATTTTATCAGCTATTTGCTTAAAGTGTTCCAATCTTTTACTTTCATCATCAGCAAATTGCTTCTTCAGAACTTCCAGTTTTTTCATATTCTGTGGAGTTGCATAGATGGCAAAATTTCTGGGGACTAAATAATTACGTGCAAAACCCCGTTTAACATTAATAACTTCACCTTTGGAACCAACTTTTTCTATGTTCTCAATTAATATCACTTTCATGTTTTTCCTCCTTAAAAGTTAACTTACGAAAATCGAACCATACATCTAATAATCCGATTAAAGAAATCAAAATCAATACCGGATAATTTATAATTATGGTCATTATTAAAAACGTCCTCAACAATTTTGCTTTCGCAAAGAAGTCACCCCAGACAAAGCTCATAACAGCTGTGCCCTGAATAAGATATGCGACACTCATGCATACCAGCAAATTGATTCCCCAGGTTCTGGTTGCATGATTCAAAGAAAGAGCAAGAGCAATCATCATTAAGAACACCAAATAGTAGGGGAATTGTATCATTCTTATCTGTTGTTTTAACAAAGATGTTCTATTGAATAAAAGAAATCCTAAAAAAACGGCTGATGTCTGGATTGAACCCCAAATTGCAGGCTGATAAACTTGCATGAAATTCTGAATCCACGCAACGCTATCTTTATTAAATTTAAGAGCAGGGAACCTTTGCATATAACTTTCATACAAGGGTGTCATCTGCTGTGAAATCACAGATAGAGTAGGTGCAAATATCCAATTTCTCAGGAAGCTATATCCTATGCTAAAAAGGACTAATATTGTAAATGCTGAATTGATATTAAGGCGTTGCCTTAATATCATAATAAACAACGTTGTTCCTAATCCTACTGCAATAATTGCATCAACTGCATTTAACCAACTTGCATCAGTATTTTCAACATAAGCTATTACTGCTAATGTGATAGAAAAACTTAACAAAGCTATAATCATCTTTGTTGATGATTGTGTCCATATCTTACCACAATATGCTATCGAAAAGATCAATCCCAAGGCAGGGGAAATTAAGCTTACAAAACCAATAATTATTGGTATAATGAGCTCCGGATTATTCTACTACAAATGGAATCAATGCCATTTGGCGAGCCCGTTTAACTTCATTTGCTAAACGGCGCTGGTGTTTAGCACAATTTCCGGTTAAACGACCGGGTTCAATTTTACCGACATCAGATATATATTGCCTAATAACATCAATATTTTTATAATCTATAACAAGCTCGGCATTCGCACAAAACTTACAGTACTTTTTCTTAGTGAATTTTTTTCTTTTGTCATAAGTATTCATTTTATTCTCCTTACCTAAAACGGCACATCATCATTGGTTACTGGTGTTTGAGATGGATCTTCTTCAGGAATTGGTACATCTGAATCATTTACATCAGTATGTGATGATTGCGCTTCATCTGATTTGGGTCTGTATTCAAGAAACTGAATATATTCAGCTATAATCTCAGTCACTTTACGGTTATTATTGTCCTTATCAACATAGGTCCGAACCTCAATTCTTCCTTCAATAATGACAGGACTGCCTTTGTGGGCGTTGTTGTTAACCGATTCAGCCCATTTATCCCATGCCACAACATCAATAAAAATTGCTTGATTTTGCCACTGACCAGTAGCATCCTTGAAACTTTTATCCACAGCAAGTGTGAATCTGACCACCGGAGTACCTTTTGCAGTATATCGAAGTTCGATATCATTAGTAATGCGACCCGATATAAATACCCGGTTTAACTTAGGTAACCTAAGATCAGCCATAATTAACCTCTTTTTTGTTGACGATCGATAATAATGAAACGAAGAATTGTCTCGTTAATATTGTAAAGTCTCTGGATGAGTTTTACTTTATCAGAGTCCAACTTAAAATAGTTAATGAAATAGTGTCCTTCGGTTTGTTTGTTGATGGGGTAAGCCAATTGGCGTTTTCCCCAAACATCTGTTTTAATAAGTTCTCCACCGTTTTCTAAGATTATAGAAACAGTTTTCTCATTTTCTTGAATAGCCTCATCCTGACTGAGTTGAGGCTTGAGGATTATCATCATTTCATAATCCTTAATCATACTTTTCCTCCTTTGGTCTATTGATTCCATCTTCTGAAGATGGAATAGGGTCTTTGTTCCATTTACTGTATTCGTCTAAAAGACTGATAATACCACTATGAATATATATTATCAACCAATCGTTAACTATGGTCAATAAGTTATGTACTGTTTCCCACTCTGACTTGTTAAACTTATCCAGCACATGTTCTGAGGGAGTAGCATTTTCTGATCTGCCAATCCCAAACCTAATACGTCTAACATCAATATCCTGGGTTTGTTCTATTATAGACTTCAAGCCATTGTGTCCGCCTGAACCGCCAGATGTGCGAATTCTTATTTTACCTAAGGGTAACTCAATATCATCTGAAATAACCAAAACATCATCAAATTTCCGATACTTTGTTAACGCACTCAAATAAGCTTCGCCACTTCTATTCATGTAAGTTTTTGGCATAATTAAAAGACAGTCTTCGTATTTCATATATGAATACTTTCTTGTTTGTTTTATCTTTAGATTATGCATTACAGCAAAACGAGTCAAGCACAAAAAACCAATATTGTGTCTGGTTAGCTCATACTCTTTGCCGATATTGCCTAAGCCAATTACCAATTTCATAATTGAGTCAGGTCCGCAACAATGTGGTTAGTTGCTAAAACAATATACTGTATTATTGTTGATCTTCCTCAGGTTTCGTTTCTTCCGGAGCAATTTCTGCAGCAACAGGCTCAACTTCAATCTTCTTGGCATGGATAGTAACGATAGCGTTATCAGGATTATCTTTTACCGTCCATTTACCTTGTGGTAAGTGACTTACATGTAAAACATCACCAACCTCTAAATGACTTATATCAATTTCAATACCATCAGGTATAGCGTCTTCTACGCATAGAATTTTAACTGTGCGTTGGATAACATCCATAAATCCACCTGTTTTTGTTCCAATTGCTGTTCCCAAAAATTTAATTGGGACATCAACTTCAATTTCTTGGTGAGGTGGAATTACCATAAAATCAATATGTAAGATCTCTCTGGTAACAGGATGCATTTGTCGCTCTTTTAATAAAGTGTGGTACTCTTTACCTGCTAACTGTATTTCATAAAATACAATTTCGTGAAAACTCTTTTTGTAAAGCTTCATAAACTCTGCCTTGTTTAGTGTAATGCTCATGGGTTCAACTTCATGACCATATAAAACAGCAGGGATAAAGCCATTTTGGCGTAATTGGCTCAGATCTACCTTGTTTTTGGTTTCTCTCTGAGTGGCTTCAATTTTGAATATCATTTATTCCTCCACATGTTCAATGCTATCTAAATAGAATACTTATTGATTCTTCTATATGAATTTTTTTTATTGCAATAGCCAGCATTTCTGCAATAGAAAGCTGAACGATTTTTTTACTTTTTTGTTTTTCTAAGCTCAGCGGAATTGTATTTGTGATATAGAGTTTCTCAATCGGTGAATTCTCAAGATTCTCAATAGCATTGCCAGATAAAACTCCGTGGACGCAGGCTGCATATACTTTCTTGGCACCCTGATCTGATAAAACTTTGGATATCTTGATTAGACTGCCGCCTGTATCAATTATATCGTCAAAAAGGATCGCAACCTTATCTTTTACTTCACCAATAATGTTTAGCAGTTCTGCCTGGTCATTATTGCCGCTACGACGTTTATCGCCTATAGCCAAGCTGCAGTTCAATCTCTTTGCCAAGCTACGAGCTCTATTTGCTCCACCTGAATCAGGTGAAACAACTACAATGTCTTCACCCTTCATCATGTTCTTAAAATATCTTTCGAATATCGGTATGGAATACAAATGATCAACTGGTATATTAAAAAATCCTTGTATCTGGTCAGCATGTAAATCCACAGTAATAACTCTGTCAGCTCCAGCAATTGTTATCAAGTCAGCCACAAGTTTCGCAGTGATTGGAACACGTGGTTGATCCTTTTTATCTGACCTTGCATAACCATAGTAGGGGACTACACAATTTATTCTTTGAGCAGAAGCTCTTCTTAAGGCATCAATAATAATCAGTAAATCCATTAGATTATCATTAACAGGGTAGCATGTAGGTTGGATTATAAAGACATCTGAACCACGGACATTGTCATTAATCTTAACAAAAGCTTCGTCATTAGAGAACTTAAAAAGTTCAATATCTCCTAAAGGTATTCCGGCAAACCTTGCCACTTCCTCAGCAAGAGGTTTGTTTGCGTTGCCAGTAATTAGCTTAAGTTTAGAAAACATTCTTGATATTTACTCCGTCCTATCGTTTTTACAGCCTTAGTCCAAAAATTCCTATGTTTAAAATATAAGGCTGCAGCATCCTGTTTCGCTCTTGAGTCAAAATGTCCGATACAGGTGGAACCACTGCCAGACATAATTGCTTCGCAAGCTCCCATTTCTTTTAAATCAGTTATTAAGCCATTAATAATAGGGTATTTGTTTTTAATACCCGATTCCAATCTGTTAAACCACAATTTTAATTCTGATCGTTCTTTCACTTTCCAGTCTATGAGATCATAAGCCTCTTTACTGGATACTTTTAAATTTGGATTTACAAGTAATAAATCCAAAGGCTTCTGATCCGGTAAAGGAATAACTTCTTCACCTCTTGACTTGCCTTGAGCAAGACCTCCAACCAAAAAGAAATTTATGTCACTCCCGTATTCTGCAGCCAAGTTTTGTATATAGCCTTTTTCCATAGAAAGGTTAAATAACTTATTCAAAGCAAGAATTGTCATGGCTGCATTACTGCTACCTCCACCTAATCCTGCTGATACAGGAATACGCTTATTTAAATAAATTATTATACCATCAGAAACGCTGAACTCTTCAAAAATTCTTTTGGTAATACGATATACCAAATTGTTTGCAGAAGCCAGTTCTTGGATGTTTGACAAAATTTTGATTTCAGGTTTTTTTGTCAAAACAAATTTAAGGCTATCATGAAGAGAAACAGTTGAAAACAATGTATCAACTTCATGATAGCCATCAGGTCTTTTTTTCAGAACATCAAGATATAGATTGATTTTTGCGCAAGAATTTATTAACACGTTTTTTCTGCTTCTCAGGAACCTCATCACCATAGTAATAATAGTAATAGTAATAATAGTAGTAGTAATAGCTTTGTTTACTGTAATATTTTTGAGCAAAAATTCCATTTACTATTATTCCGTCTATTTTACCTTCAATATTATCAATAAGTTCTTTTGTGCGCTTTATGATACCTTTTTCTGTTTGATCAATTCTAACAACTATAAAAGTCATATCAACTTTCTTGGTCAATATTAAAGCATCAGTAACAGCAATTATTGGAGGAGTGTCAAAAAGAACAAAATCATATCTTGTTTTAAGTTCACTAATCAATTGATCCATCCTTGGAGAAGATATTAACTCCGAAGGATTGGGAGGAACAAATCCACTTGTTATAATATCAAGATTCATTATTCCTGAATTTTTAATTATCATATCGAGATGAATATCCGGATCAATTAAATAATCGCTGGATCCGTTTTCTTTATCTGTAGAGAATTTTGCGTGAATCATTGGTCGTCTCAAGTCCATATCAACAAGGATAACTTTCGCATTCATTTGTGCAAGTGTTATGGCAAGATTAGCAACAGTTGTCGATTTTCCTTCTTTGGGTCCTGAAGAAGTAATCATTAATGCCACAGGTCCTTCACTTTTCTTTGACATTACATTTGTTCTCAAAGTCCTGTATGATTCTGCAACAGGAGATTTGGGTGCATAATGAGAAATGAGCTGCATCATAACATAATGAAGTGATTTTGTTAGCTGCTCACGGCTTTCACCTTCAGCTTGTTCAATCATTCTATTAAATTCATCAATCCTTGATTCAGATTCCTGAATAATAGGTATTGTGCCTACTATAGGTAGTTTAACATAGTTCTCCATATCATCCAGAGTCCTGAGTTTTGTATCCAGAGAATGGATTAAGAACGCTGCACCAAACCCTAATCCTAAACCAATTACAATACCAATTAAAATGTTTGATGATACCTTTGGTTTTATTGGTCTTCCGGGAACTTCAGCCCTTTCAATAATTCTAACGTTACCCATTTTGGCTTGCTCTGCTACTTTAGCATCTTCATATTTTTCAACCATCATGGTATGGATTTTTTCATCAAGAGACATATTCCTTGTTAACCTGGCTAACTCTAGTTCTGTGTCTGGTAACATGGCAATTTTTTGTTTATATGAGTCACTGATTGCTCTTAATCCCTCAACCCGGGCATTTGCAATTTCTAAGTCGACTTGATTAGAAATAATTTGATCTATAATATCTGATCTTCGAGCTAAAGGGTCTAGTTCAGTTGATGAGCTAATCATCTTTTTTAATTCAGTATTCAATTTGGCTTTTGCATTATCAATTTCCCGGTTCAGTAGAACAATCTGTGGGTGGTCCATTGAATATTCATTTTTGGTAACTAATTTTGTTATCATGGCTTGTGTATCGACAATTTGCTTTCTTAACTCATTAATATATGGAGTAGATAAAATATTGTTAATATTAGTTACTAAAGTATCTTGCTGTTGTAATTGCTTATTTAAAAAATTCAATGTGCGTTGCTTAACCATTGCGTCCGTTCTTGAAGTTTCATAAGCTGATTCGCTCTCTGCAGATTTCTCAATAAGTGATCTTGTCTCTTCAGATAATTCTGTCATACCGCTTTCTATTTTAAATGCACGTAAATCTTCCTCGGATGTTTGCAACCTGCGGGTAATGGCATCCAGCTGGGATTCCAGGAACTCCCTAATATTTGTAAATTCAAGTCGGGAAAATTGAGTATTCTGTTGCTGTACAGCTTCTGCAATCGAATTAGCAGCAGCCATAGCCTCAACAGGATTAGATGAAGAATAAGCAATTGTAAGAATTTCTGTTTCTCTCTTGGATTCCACTCTCATTGATGATCTAATCCTAGCAATTGGATTGGATGAAGACCTGATAGGAAACGTGTCAGAATCTTTGTATTTTTGTATTATTTGCCATGCTATGGCAGCAACAGGAGAGCTTTTTATTATTTCAATCTGGTTATTTATGGAGGTTGTACCTATACCGGGAGTGGCAACCAACATCAGGTTGTTTTTACCCTGAGTGTCTTCTAATAGGATTTTTGCAGAAGTTGAATATATCTTTGGTGATTTAGCAGTATAAAGAATTGTGAAACCAAGAACCAATACAAATATAACTACAACCAGATACCTGTATTGGTTTACAATCCTCAAATAATCCGATAACCGGATTTCATCTTCTGTATGTGTTTGTTGATTAATATTATCCATTCTTAGTCCCCAATTCTACAATCTTGTAATAACACTGTATACGCTTAATGCTATTGCTGCTTTTGACAAGAAATCCGCTGCCCTAGAAAAAGCATAAAATATTGTGCCCGATACTATAACTGTATCTCCCGGCTGCATCACAGGAATCATTTTCTCGTCACCAGTTTCCATGTATTTTTTCATGTTTATCCAAATGATTCGGTCTCCATCGATAGTAGGTCTCACTATGCGAATCTTTGTTAACTTTGCATTCTCATTTGGACCACCAGCTAATGAAAGCAGAGTTAACAAGTTTGTATCATCAGGCACGATGTATAAACCTGGACGAAGGACCTGTCCCCAAATGTAAGTATTTATTTTAAGTTTCTCAACATTACTTCTGGATCCTTCGTAAGTATAGGCTGAAGCATTATTAGTAGGAACAAAACCACCTTGGTCCTGAGCGAACAATCCAAATGTAATAAGTACAAGTGTGCAAATCAGTAATACCTTTTTCACGGCTTCCTCTTTAATTCTTTATGTAATAATATTCTTAAATACTTTTCAGTCAAGATATTTCTCCCTGCTTTATGGATAGCCTCCTTTTTTAATTCTAAACTCATATTCCACTGCCAAGGCTCAAAATAATGTGCTAATTGCTTTTCATTCCCTGTAAACGATCCATGGGAGATTAATGGGAGATGCTAGGGTCATCTAAGGGTCTCACCCTTAGATGACCCTAGCATCTCCCAACAATATCCGCAGTATCATGTTAGGAAAAAGTAATAGTTATTAAAAGGTTATGACCATAATGTCATTGTTGGAAATTGGCTAACCAAAAGCAAAACAAAACAATTCTTCATTTGCGTGTTTGCAGATATAGCGTTCTTTCATTAGATTCTGAACCTACATACATACTCAGTTCATAATCCCAATCAAATGCATCAACCCGCCAATAAATGTATTCACCAAGATAGTTTTGCAATACATTATCTGGTAAATCCATTTCAAAAAAATCTTCTTCAAATGATACGTCTAAATCTGAATGCCACATGTAATAATGGTTATCATCAAAAACCATAATCCTGAATTTTGAAACAAATCCACTTTTTTGCCATTCAAATTTTATGCTATCTGAATATGCATATGATTCTGTAGCTGGAGAAATCAGTATTTGTTTACTCAGTAACATGTAAGACACAGTATCTGAAACTGCCATATAGCCATTATTATCAACAACTTCAATGAAATATGAATACCTTATATAAGTTGACAATGAGCTTGAGCTATCAAGATAATATTCATTATTCGAACTAATAGAATCAATCAGGGTTGGAATATTGTTGAATTCGTCAAATCTATAAATTCTCGCATAGTCTAAATCTGTGTCCAGAAAATGCTCCCAGCTTACCCTGATCCAATCGCCGTCCGGGTCAGCATCAATACCATTGTTATCATCATTCAGAAAAATAGTTTGATTGTTATACTCTATAGAACCATCTCCATAGTCACCTAAATGCGGAACAAGTATTGGTCTATTGGGAGGAGTATTATCAACTGTTATTTTATCCTTTCCTGAACAGGCTAATAGCACGATAAGGCTGATTAGTATTAAAGTTATTATCTTAGGCATAAAAAAACCTCCGTTTTTAGAAACTGAATCTCAAACCAACGCGGTTTGTTAAGCCCAGATTATTAGTTATGGCAGCGTAATCAATATATATCTCATATACCTTAACTGATGCACCGGCAGAAAAATTGTTGTCATAATATCCAAATCTTAGATTTGCTTTAGAATCATAATCCCAATCCAATCCCAAATGATTAGTGGTTTCATATACATAATCAACATCATAGGCAAGTGAAACATTAGATTTTAATTTATTGATGGGTTGAACAATTGCTATTGCTACTTTTGAATTAAAGAGGATTTCATCTTTATGAAAGTTATCTGTTTCCCGCCAGGTAATTTCTGTTCCCGCGACGTCCTGAAAATTTGTTGCAAAGCTTATATCCCCCAATCCATCAATATCAAACAAAGTACTCATGTCTGTTTTAAGCATAAACGATAGATCAAATCCCGTTCCATTGCCTATTCTGCTTCCTATCTGACGTTTTATGTATTTAATATTTGCTCCTATGTAGGCATCTACAGGAACTTCAAAAAAAAGCCATCCCATATTTAATTTGTATTGCAGATGCTTGCTGAAAGCAAATTGGAATAAATCATCAGTGCTTCTGAATGTTCCGTCCGGAGTACCTGGCAGATGATAAAGACTGTTATTTATTCTTTCATCAACATTATGCCCGATTAAGTACTCTTCACTAAAGGTAGGAATATCATCAATAGTCAATCGGGTAAGGTTTAATCCGATTGTAACCTCATTTGGTAATGGCTGACAAAAAGATACATTATCATAAGCTGCAATACCTTTGTATAAAAAAGCATGCATCATCGTTATCTCTGATTCCCTTATCTGAGCAATACCGGACGCATTCCAATATATTGCATTTCCATCATTGGCAATTGCTGCAAATGCGCCACCCATACCAAGAGGTTTAACCCCGGCTCCTATCATCATAAAATCACCGGCATATCTGCCAGCGTTCAAATTTACTATAATCAAAGTCAGTATTGATATTACTATAATTTTTAAGAGTTTCATGTTAATCCTCATTTAATAATTGCCATTTTTTGGATTTTTTCTATAGTTTTGTTTCCCTTTTTAGCAATTATTCTATAGAAATATACTCCATTAGCTAAATAAAAACCTTGTTCATCTGTGCAGTCCCAAGCGTAAACCGTTCTGGGGTATTCGTGATACCCAACTCCAACAGGCAAATTCCTGAAGGTCTTGACAAGTCTGCCGGATACTGTATATACTTTGATCATTACTTCATCAGCATCATCAGTTAAAACATACGTAAAACGTGTTCGGCCGGCATTTTTTGGATCTTGAGTTTTTCCAAGGACAGGATTAGGGTAGTTTGCGAGTCTGATTATGTTAAATTTATCATTAACAATAAACTGAACATCACGGGTATGGAAGTTGCCATTTACATCTTTGCAATCTATTACTAAAGTATAATTACCCTTGGGTAAACTTAACTG
The DNA here is from genome assembly GCA_002435865.1 of Cloacimonetes bacterium UBA6097. Lineage (GTDB taxonomy): Bacteria > Cloacimonadota > Cloacimonadia > Cloacimonadales > Cloacimonadaceae > UBA5614. The sequence continues at coordinate 646,109 of DIWV01000007.1, forward strand.
ATATTTAATGGGAATTCGGTTAATATCATCAGGATTTATAGTCTTTACCCATTGGTTTTCTGATACTTCAATACCATCAAGAAACAACTTGATAGAGTTATCGAAAATATCAATTCCGTTTGCATCACTTAAAAGGAGGGAAATAGTTCCATTTCCCGAAATATAACCTCCAACAGTAAACTCCTGATCCTGTACATTAACATCTATTGAGGGTCTGATTTTATCCTTATTTCGTAATAGTGAATAGATGCCTTGTTTGTTAACTTCAAAGATAACTTTATCTTCAGTTATGGAAATATTTCCACCCTGCAAAATCCATTTTCTATAATCGGGTTCCCATCTATAGATTTTGTAAGAATCTTCACTTTCATATTGCTGTGTCTGAGCATGAACACTATTATAATAAAAAGTAAGTTTAAATTTCTTGCCGCCTATTAATACCCCGCTGGAATCTGCAAGAGTGTTATCTAAGGTTTTAATCTCGTATGGCAGGGAATATGATCCGGATGATAAAACAATAGGATAAACATCAGGCTGGTCTTTTGCCGTGACTTCAGTTAGGGTATTGATATAAAACATGGAAGACTGATTTGCTGGAACAAGATTAGCAGGTATTTCACAGCTTAAGTTATTATCGAGGCTATTTAAAAAACCTCCATTACTGTTAAAAACATGATAGTTCATAGGAACAACCAAAGATAGTCTGTTATTTGTATTAATTGTATTCCATTCCGGGAATAATGGTGGGATGTTTACTTGTGCTTCCAAAGTTACATTGTTTGTAAACAAAGTGTCAATCTGCATAATCACACTTCGTTCTTCATGAATCTGCAACGGTTCAAAAGTCAGGTTTTTTAATAAAATTGATGGCATGCCTGCAATATTAGCATAAAGTTTCAGGGAAGTTGAGGGAGAAGGTTGATCTCCGATGTTTTTGATAAGCACTTTCACACGTAAATTATTATTATCAGGTAAAAACTGAAAATCCTCCATTATCAGCTCTGGTCCAGATACAACAATTGATTGCAAATATGACTCTGATACTGCATTATTGGCAGTTGCTGCCCTATATTTAAAGAATATTTCCTTGCCAGTAACTTGAGGAGCTAACCCATAAGAGGTTTGATACAATGTAGTATCCGATTGGGATCTTACCATTGGGATACTTAATGAAATCTGATTAGAAGAAAGAGAATCAATCTTAACCAAACAGATAAGGCTCGAAATATTATTAATCCCTGTTGATCTTACTTTGAAATAAATCGAATCGTTCCAGGCAGGGATTTCAGGAATAGTTGATATATGAGATAATAATCCCCTTCCAAAAGAAATATTTGTATATCCGTAATATTCACCCACATCAGAATAACCGGCAACATATATTTTCCTTTGATATCTATCTGTAGCACTTCCAGGTAATTTGTAATTGTAATTATATGTGTTATTAATAACGGGAAGCTGATTGGGAGGATTTTCGACCTTTTCGGTAGATTTCATAACATATGTTCTTGCTGCCGTAGCATTTACTTGAAAACTGGCACTAACTTTTAAGGTATCATTTACACTATAATTATCTTTATTAGTATTTACTGTTACTTTGTTTTGAGGCTTGATAACTTTTATATTCGAGTCACCTAAAAGTGCACAGCCCTGAGTTAAAGCCTGTTGTGAGTCAATAGATGGGTTGATAACATAAAATTTAGCTTTGGTGAAGTTAATTGCATCCCCAAGAGAATTAAAATCAAACTTAAACATACTTTCATTAAGAGCCAGACCAAAATTAACGTCTGCGTTTTCATAACCTAATCCTGAAAATCCTATAGTAGCTATTGCACCTTTATTTGGTGTTAATATCAGAGATTCACTTATGGAAGCAGAACCATTTGTATCAAAAGCTGAGCAATAGCATGCAAGGCTGCTTACAATGGGGTAGTTACGATTATTGAGAGAATTAACATTATTAAAATTAAATAAGTTGTAGTCAGCCCAAATTCTACCGCCACCGTGACCCATAAACTGAACATAAACTGCACCATCGTTAATCTTACTTAACAGAACGTTGGTTAATCCCCAGAAATCAGAGCTAACAGTTTGAGTAAAGGTATAGACTCTTGAAGTTCGATAATACTCTGGTATTACATTCCTACGTAAAAACTCTGATTGTTGAGCAAAAATATCTCCATTATCTGATGCCTTACCACCCGATGTCAAGATAATATTGCCATGCCATAAGTCATTGAAATTAGGCTGATTCTGATAATTTTGACTTTTCTGAGCTACCTGCATAATCTGTTCCTTGCTCCAAACATTGATACGGGAAACTGATATGTCAGGTATGGGATCTGCACCAACTATACAACCATACCAATTATCACTGGCAGTTGCACCGTGCTGTTTAGTCCAGATTTTCTTTACAGGAACAATATTGTATTTTCTGGAAATACTGTTATCTCTTTCATCATCTGTACCGTCACCCAGCAATAATACACTTTTTAGCTGTGGTTCAGACCAGTTATTATATACATAAGTTAAAAAATCCTTAATTGATTTAGCAGACCTTATTCCAGAGTTAAATTCATCAAAGATATCCTGCACGTCTACTATTTGAACTTCATACCCTGCATTTTCCCAGGTGTGCTTAAACAATAGTGTGCCTTCATCCTCTAAAAACTCTCTTTGAGTAATGATGATGCAATCAGCCGCATTATCAGTTGCCCTGAGATATGAAGGGATATTTATTCTGAAATCCTTAGGTAATCTCTTTTTGTTTTCTGTTACAGCATAATATTTAACATCATTAGATATTACACTATCCTGAAAAGTAACTGTCCATGGGCTGCCGCCATTCAGTGTAAATGGCTCTATCTGTAAGTTGTTGAATACACTTGAGCCTATTTTATAAATGGAGACCTGGTCTGTTGAAAAGCCACGTACCTCAAATTGATACAATTTAAAAGGCTGGTTTGAAGGCTTTGAGAATTTTATAAAGTCTTCACTGGTTTGATATTCACGCCAGTATGTTAACTCTATATAATCCAGCATAATCTGCTCTCTGTCTCCCATAGGTGTATCTCCATTCATGCTTATATAATAGTAATTCGTTCCATGATGAAGATATGAATTGGGCAGGGGATAATCATTAACGAAAATCTGTTCAGTTTGTCCCACCCATTCCTTAGTACTGACTAAAGATTGGTTTAATCTGATTGTGGCTCTGTGATCAATTGGACCACTTGGTTCGAGATAAGTTAAGCCAAAAAGTGATACTTTTGTAGAAAGGGTGCGGATTGTAGTGTCCTTTGGATATTGTAATTCAAAAGGTATAATCTCCAGATTAGGAGCAGTAATTTTCTTCCAAAACCATACATCCTCACGGAAGTAATTAATATTATTATTCCAACTTCTACCCAGTTTATCCGGAATTAATTGTTGTTCTATGTGAATTGTATGCTGATATGCATCAGGAACTATATAATTTGAAGGATTGGAAATAACTAAACCTCCGTTTTCAACCGCCATTCTTGCTCCAAGATGATCAAGTAAGCTTAGAGTATAGACATTTTCGGCAGTATAGTCATCCTGATAATGAGTATCTCCGTAATGCCTGTCGCCATAAAATTCAAAATAATCATTTTGGTCAAAACTACCATCTGACTCACCACTAAAATGGATTGCTATTGGTTCGTATTCATCTCTTAACTGAAGATTTCTGGGGTCAATATCATTCAGTGACCAGGAATACTGTATACCAAGCGAATCAGCTATCTGCGTCATTTTGTCAGATAAATATTGATAAGTAATCTTGTATATGCCTTCTGCGTCTATTATTAACTGAACTTCATCTACCAGATTGCGGTTTGTTCTCGGATAGGGAATATATGTTGCTTTATCCTTTGCTTTTCTCCAGTTTTGAGATATTCTGTTATTCAGGAAGAAGCTGTTACCCACATCATCAATATAATTCGTTGATATTTGCCAGTCCCGCGAAACAGATTTGTCACCTGATATATAGAGAATCAGCTCTGCTTCTGTAGTAACTTCCAGTACTTTGCTAAAGGCTTTATATTGAAAAGGGTAAATCTGCAAAGGTATCATATGCCTGTTACCTATAAAAGCAGGCTGTCCCTTTTGTGCAAATAAGGAAGGATATAGCCCATTGTTCTTATAAGCATTAAGATCTTGATAAAACGAGTAGGACACGTCTGAATCATTTATTTCAATCTTGTCACAGGGAATTAAATTCACATTTGGAATGCTGATGGTTTTCTGTTGAGATACCTCGATACTAATATCACCGTCAACAGGGATGCCGACTGCTTCAGAGAATGATTTTATTAAAGGATATCCTTCCCTGGAATACAATGCACCCTCATCACAGGCAATCTGCTTCCAGTTCTGTTTATTCTTGGATATATCTTCTAATTTCCATTCAGGAAGAATAAATTTAACTCTTATATAGTCAGGAGTTTCCTCAATCACTTCAATAGTCTTGGCAGCAAGTATGTGGATTGAGACAGCCAGACATAGTAAAATCAGGGCTATTTTTAAGGATTGATACATTTATACCTCAATATTATTGCTCAAATCAAATTTTATTGTCTCTCAGACCAATATCTTTTCTAAAGTGCATACCTTCAAAGAAGATCTTGTTAATGTCATGATATACTTTTGTTCTTGCTTCTGTTTTGGATAAACCGACAGATGTGATTGCAATTATTCTTCCGCCATTTGTAACTAATTCATTATTATTAATGGACACGCCACTGTAGAAAGCATGAGAATCCATATGGGCAGAGAAGTTAATTGGTACATTATAACTCTTGCTTTGAGGATATTCCTCACATACGGCATATACGCAAACTGCACTTTTATTATGCCATTTTAAGTCTATATTCTGTATTTTGTGATTAATTATTGCGTCGCAGACGTCCACAAAGTCAGTATCAAGCAAGGGCAGTATTGTCTGTGCTTCTGGGTCTCCAAGCCGGCAATTGTATTCAATTACTTTTGGACCTTCTGCTGTGATCATTAACCCAATGTACAGAATACCCTGAAAGGGATATCCCTCTTCTTTCATTGCTTTTAAGGTAGGAATCACAATTTTCTGCTCTATTTCATTCCTGTATATTTCTGCTTCCGGTACTGGTGCATAAGCTCCCATACCACCTGTATTGGGACCTTTATCATCATCATAAAGCTGTTTGTGGTCCTGTGAAAAGATAGAAGTTAAGTGATTTTCTCCATCAGTAAAAACAAACAATGATACTTCCCAACCTGTTAGATATTCTTCAATAACTATCTTACTGCCGGAGTCCTTGAGTGTTTTTTCAATCATTAGATTATGTAGAACATTAGCAGCATCTTCCTTTGTCTTGGAGATAAATACACCTTTACCTGCAGCTAAGCCATCTGCTTTGATTACTATCGGGTATTTCTTATTATCTAAAACCGCTAAAGCAGAGTCAATATCAGTAAAAGTGTCATAGCCGGAAGTGGGGATATTGTGTTTTGTCATCAGGTTTTTTGCAAAGATTTTACTGCTTTCTAATTGTGCAGCAGCTTTAGAAGGTCCTACCACAGCTATATTCTGGCTTCTCAGATGGTCTGCCAGGCCGTCTGCCAGTGGCTGCTCAGGACCTATAAAGACGAAACTGATTCCTTCAATAATACAGTAATCTTCTATATCTTCGAAGCTATCTAACTTGACTGTTTCAAATTCTCTTTCAATTCCGGAATTACCGGGAGAAACTATTACATGCGGATTATGGGCACTGTGATGAAATGCTTCTGCAATAGCGTGCTCTCTGGCTCCGCTGCCTATTATCAAAATCTTCATACTTTTCTCCTGACATGTTCAATTAGTAATAGTATTACATATTCTGCTGCTTTCCAGCGGATAGACTTCCTGTCTCCATTGAAAACCAAAATCCTGGAAATTGTCTGCTTCTCATCTGAGATTGCAAAGCATACTGTGCCAACCGGCTTTTCTGGTGTCCCACCATCCGGACCGGCGATACCTGTAGTAGAAATACTTATGGTTGAATTTGTTTTTTGCCTGATACCAAACGCCATTTCTCTTGCGGTTTCGATGCTTACTGCACCAAATTGATCAAGAGTTTCTTGTTTCACATTTAGCAAGTCAGTTTTAATTCCATTACTATATGCTATAATTCCACCTGCAAAATATTTACTTGAGCCCGGAATGCCTGTAATTAATTCTTGTACTAATCCTCCGGTGCACGATTCAGCTACTGATAAGGTAAGATTTCTCTCAATCATTAACCTTTGCAAGACATCCTGGGGCTTTTCATCATCAACCCCCCAAACCACATCCTGAGCAATTTTATAAATCCTGCCCATAAAATCTGTTACACTGCTTTCGTTAGTACCATAAATACGTAAATCCACCCTTCCCGTTTGTGGCAGCCAGGCTAATTGCATATCTTGGGGAGGTTTGAGTCCTTTCAATTTTTCAGCTAAGGCAGATTCAGTGATATTCCAGGTATGCAAAACCCTGATAAATACAGGCTCCGGCGTATATGATTCAGCCAGAATATCTTTAATATAATCGGTATAAAGGTGTTTCATCTCAACAGGAACACCCGGTAAAGCAAACAAAGATTTGCCATTTTCTTTATAGTATAATCCCGGAGCAGTCCCCACTTTATTCAGTAATGCTTCAAAATCTTGTGGAACCATTGCCTGTGAACGGTTCACATCCGGAGTTTTTAGATTTCTTCGGTTAAATAAAAACTGGACGCTCTGCCAGACTTCTTCCCGGAATTCAAGGTTTTTTCCAAAGAACTCAGCAATGCAGGCTTTGGTTAAATCATCGTCTGTTGGACCCAGTCCGCCGGTGACAAAGACAATATCATTTGTCTTCCATTCTTCTGCAAGCGTAGATTTAATCGCATCTGGTTCATCCTGAATTGTTATTGAACGTGATACAGGTAGACCTAATTCAGCTAACTGCTTACCAATCCAACTCAGGTTCGTATTCACAGTCTGCCCCAACAGCAGTTCATTGCCTATATTAATGATGCAGACTTTAACTTTCATAGAATTTAATTAATACGACTTGGCAAAGATTACTCGCCGTTTGGATTCTTTACCGCAGCAGATGCATTTCCCTTCTTCAGGCTCTGCATTTATCGGTATGCACCTGATAGTGACCTTCAAATCATTTTTGATTGTCTCTTCGCAGGCGGTATCTTCACACCAATGGGAGTTGGCAAATCCTGCATGGATTTCAGGTTGTTCAGCATTTTTAGGAGTAAAGAACTTGTAGAAATCTTCCTTACTATCGATATTCTGAGTATAAGTTTTCCTCAGTTCAACCGCTTTATGATAGATATTATCCTGGATATCTTCAAGGATTGCCGCCAACGATGTTATGACCTGCTCAAAGTTCAGGGTTTGTTTATCTTTGGCATCCTTATCCCTGCGTCCCATAAATACGCTTCTGTTTTGCAAATCTCTGGGTCCGATTTCCATCCTGATAGGAATACCTTTCTTAATCCAGTACCAGCCTTTTTCACTGGAAGTCATATCCCTGTCGTCAATTTCCAACCGGATGGGATTGCCGTCAAAGCTGATGGCTTTAAGGGCATGCTGAATTTCTTTGACAAAGGTCATTATATTTTCCCGTTCTTCTTCATTCTTATATATAGGTATAATCACTGCATGCGACGGAGCAACTTTAGGAGGTAAAACCAAGCCGTTATCGTCACTGTGTGTCATAATCAGTGCGCCTATCAGACGGGTGGATACACCCCAGCTTGTTGTATAAGCATACTGGACTTCGCCAGCCCTGTTCTGGAATTTTATATTGCTGGATTTGGCAAAGTTCTGTCCAAGGAAATGAGAAGTTCCGCTTTGCAGAGCTTTTCTGTCCTGCATCATCGCTTCAATGCAATACGTAGCTACTGCCCCCGGAAATCTTTCGCCTTCTGTTTTCTCACCCTTAATCACAGGTATAGCCAGGTATTTCTCTGCAAACTCTGCATACACATCCAGCATTTTCATTGTTTCATCCATGGCATCTTCATAGGTTTCGTGGACTGTATGTCCTTCCTGCCAGAGGAATTCTGCTGTTCTGAGGAACAATCTGGTCCTTAGTTCCCACCTCACAATGTTTGCCCATTGATTTATAAGCAGAGGTAAATCCCGGTAAGAATTCACCCATCTGGAAAAAGATTCTCCGATGATTGTTTCCGAAGTGGGTCTCACAATATATGGTTCAGTCAATTCTCCGGCTACTTTAAGTCCGCCTTTGCCGTCATCTTCAAGCCTTGAATGCGTTACAATTGCACATTCCTTGGCAAAGCCTTCCACATGCTCGGCTTCTTTCTCAAAGTAACTCTTGGGGATAAAGATAGGGAAGTAGGCATTCTTGTGTCCGGTTTCACGAAACATTCCATCCAGTATTCTCTGGATATTTTCCCATATGGCATAACCCCAGGGCTTGATAACCATACATCCGCGCACATCGCTGTTTTCAGCTAAATCTGCTGCTTTGATTACCTGCTGATACCACTCAGCATAGTTCTCTTCACGGGTGGGTTCAATTGCTGTTCTTATTTTTTGACTCATTTACATCTCCACATACATCTGTACAATTCAATTATTCTCATGAAACTTAATCTGTCAATCTTTGAGGTTTGGATTAAGGGTAAAAATACAAATTGCTTATCAAGGATATACAATTTGAATAAGAAATTTACCCTGTCCACGCTGTCAAGAATTTTTGTTAGCTCAAATCAGGGAAGTCAATAACTGCCAGCCTTTAACCTCCGGGAGCAAGCCCGCCTGAACTGCAGAAGCCACATTCTTGCAGGGTAAATCCTCATCCATAATTTGCTGCCGGGTGATTGTCTTGAGGTCTACCTGTTCAGGCATTCTTCTCTGCATTTCATAAAGCAGCGAGTAGTAGGCATTATTCCAGCTGATAAACACCTTTTTATTCTTTATGCGGGAGCGTTTATAAGTTTCGATGTAAGTGCGCAAATCGTTCTTGTAGGCATCTGAAGGATGGATATTCCACAGATTCTTACTGGTGCTTGTGATATTGTGATTCTGTTCCTGCAGGTTTTTCCTGGGAGCGCGCCGCACAACATAAGTACCGCTCTCCTTGTGCAGATAAATCACCAGACCGTCTACTTTTCCGGTATAGCCGCCGACCAGGTTTTTGAATTTGACCTTCATAGCTTCCTCCATTATTGCTTATTCTCTTCTTTATATATACATAAGTTATACCTGTGGTATGCTTAGGCTTTGCTTAGGTTTAAACCCAGGTAAAACCTTTGGATATATTATGTAAAAACTGTGTACTTATAAAGAGCATAATGAGAAAATCAAAAAAGATAAAAAATTAAAATGAATGAATAATCTGGTTGAAAAGCAGGATGTTTAGCATGAATACTATAATACCAGAACTCCAGAGTAGAATTTTATCAACAACAGAATTGGCATGGGTTCCCATTATCTTTCTTGAAGAGGTCAGGTAAATCTGCAGGAAAATTGTAATAGGTAATTGGATGCTGAGCAGCATCTGTGAAATAATCAATCCCTTGAAGGGATCTGAGATAAACATGATAATCAGGGTGGCCACAATCGTGGTAATGCCGACTCCAACCTTGCTGTGCCTGTCCTTGATATCATATGATTCTTTGAAGATACCGGCAAAGATAGTGCCTCCTGCCATTCCGGCTGTTACGCTGGACGAAATGCCTGCAAATAACAAAGCTAATGCAAATACCACTGCAGCAGAATTTCCCAGCAGAGGACGAAGCATCGCCTGTGCCTGGTTGAGTTCGGTGACAGGGATTTTGTGCGAAAAGAAAGTAGCGGCAGCAACCAATATCATCGCACTGTTTATTGCCCAACCGATAACCATGGCAAAGACTGTGTCCATGAATTCAAATTTCAACTGGTATTTGATAATCTTTTCATCTTTAAGATTCCACTGTCTGCTCTGGATTATTTCGGAATGCAAAAAGAGGTTATGGGGCATTACAACAGCCCCCAAAACGCTCATAATAATTAAAATAGAGCCTTTGGGAATACTCGGAGTAACCCATCCGACAATTGCTTCATTCCAGGGAATATTAATCAGACTGAGTTCGAAGATAAAAGAAAGTCCGATCAAAGATACAAAACCGATGATATACTTTTCCAGTAATCTGTAAGAATTGGCATATAAAAGCCAGAGTATAAGTCCCAGAACCATTATGCTGCCTATCCTCAGGGGAATGTGAAAGAGCATCTGTAAAGCGATTGCACCGCCAAGAATTTCTGCCAGTGCTGTAAATATAGCAGCCAGCATAGCGCTTGATAAAGTAAAAACAGACATTGATTTGGGCAGATATTGTGTAGCAGCTTCTGAAATACATAAGCCCGTTGCAATGCCAAGATGCGCAGCATTATGCTGTAAAATTATCAGCATTACGGTAGATAAAGTGACCATCCAGAGTAAAGTGTAACCAAATTGAGCACCTGCAGCAATATTGGATGCCCAGTTGCCAGGGTCAATAAAACCAACTGTAACCAATAGTCCGGGACCTATAAACTTGAAGATTTCCAGCCCCATTAGACGTGGCTTGTGGTATTTGGCTGATAAGAAATTGCTTAAGAACTTCATGATATCCGGATGTGTTTATCTGAGAAGAGATGGCGGAAGGACTTATTATTATAAGGTATAAAAAATACTAAAAGTGTTGTTGCTGAATTCAAATCGTTCGAAGTATCATCCATCATCGGCTATTTAATCTTTTCACCGTCTTTATATAGAGAAGTTTCAATAATGTTCCCCAGGTTATCATACCTATTCCAGGTGCCCTCTTCTTTGCCACTGAGATAGTTTCCTTCAATCAATTTATTGCCATAGGCATCAAGAAGAACCCAGGCTCCTTCTTTTTTATCGTTTATATAACTTCCCTTGCTGAGCCTGCCCATGATGTCCCATTCCTGCCAAAAACCATCTCTTAGTCCATTCGAATAACTGCCAATAAAGCACGGTTTCTCATTCTTATACCGGCATACCCAGGTCCCGTCAGGCTTCCCATTTGTAAAACTGCCCTCTGCAATATCTCCATTTTCTCTATATTCAGCCCAAACTCCGGTCTGAACTCCATTGTGAAACCTGCCCTCAGATTTGAGAGAACCGTCAGCATAATAAAATGTCCACTGACCTTCAGGCACATCATTTGCATAACTGCCAATCCCGTAGTTTCCATCCTTATCCCATTGCTTCCAGATGCCACTTCTCTTACCATCTGTGAAATTGCCCTGAAATTGAGGTTTTCCATCAGGATAATAATAAACAGCAGGTCCCTCTAATTGCCCCATATAATAATTCAGGACTTTCAATTTATCACCATTCTCAGAAAAATACTTAACTTCTCCATCCACATAAACGTCAGGGTCAAGCGATCTGACAGGTGTCTGGAAATATAGTTTTCCGGATTTGTAATAATAATTTACATAGCCGATAGGCCTGCCGGACACATAATTTGCGACCTTATAATAGGGATAATGGATGCTGTCCTGGGTGGTGGTAAGGTTTTTATCAAGATAAATAATCCACTTGCCAACGCGTGTTCCTTTACCATCAGTTGAATTTATTGCAATGAGTCGTACTGGAATAACAAGGCAGACCATGATAATGATTATAAACAATGTAATACTCTTTCTCATACTAAGTTTCATTCCCTCTTCTCCAACAGATGAGCTATTTCATGCTATTCCAAATACTTTGATTAATAACTAAATTATAATGAATCAACCTATCTTGTCAAGTTCAAATAGCATTCACTTTGACAAGGAGCAAAAATAAAATCAAAAAAATTAAAAATATTGAAATGTGCTTGACAGAAAATAGGAGGTAAGAAGATTGGCATAACCGGTGCTTGTGAAGCGTGAAATTTGCGTTTTACAGG
>DIWV01000009.1 GCA_002435865.1 Cloacimonetes bacterium UBA6097
ATATCTTTGTCAAGAGCAATACGGTAGCATTACGGTAGCAATACTGTAGTAATACGGTAAATAACCGTATTACTACCGTATTGCTACCGTAATGATACCGTATTTCAATAAAGAATGATAAGAGGTAAATTTAAGTTATTAAGGATTACCGGCTGAGTTCCAGCCTTTATCAAGTATTTGCAGTTAGCCTGAATAAAGGTAAAAAAAGGAAAATAAAACCTGATTTAAATTGACAAAATACATATGATAGTATCTGAGACTTGTAAGATGTCTATTTTTAGGTATATACAATCGGGCATCTGTTGGGAGCAAAATGGCAAGACTTTTTAGTAAAGACTATCACGAGCATAGCAACACCTGGTATTTCACTCAAGCTATAATTCCTTTGCAAAATGGCGATTTGCTTTTTTGGAAAAGCCTGGATGAAAGCAACCGAATTCGATTCCGCTTTTTCCCTGAACAGAGCAAAAAAGCGGTTTTTTGCAACAGCCTCAATGTCGTCTATGACCCCAAAGATGAGAAAATAGTCAGTTATACCTGTTCCGAATGTCCTGACGATGATGCCTGCAGACACTATCTGTCATTGCTTTACTATGCCTATCATTACCTGAAGACCGATATTTTAAAAGATAACATCATTGAGACCTACCAAAACAATCTGCTGGTTGGCAATGCCCGTTGGCAAAGGCTTTCGCAGGAAGCGCAAATTGAAGTGGAGGGAATTTACAATCCCGAAACTGATAAAATCCGCTTTTATTTCAACCAGTATGCTCCCATTGATGCCAGGCTGCTCTGCATGGTCTGCGCCGGAAAACAGACCGATGATGAAAACCAGAAACAGATTGAAGAGATTAATTCTAACCTTAATGCTTTCACGGAAGCGGAAAAACAGTTCTTTGCTGCTTTGCAGATTAACCGTTCCTCAGCAGGAGCAAAAAGCAATTTCATCTCCGTCAGTAAAAGAAACTTTGCCAATCTGCTGCCTTTAATCAGGTTGATATGCAATAAGTTTATTATCAAGGAAACCCTTGAACCGCTTAAATTTATAGAGCAGGAAATGCAGCTGGCTCTGCGCATCGAACATGTTAATGCTGCCAACTATATTTTGAGACCGATTCTGGTTGATGAACTCAGTGCCTGGTTTGTTGGGCAGCCTGTCTGGCTCTTTTTCCGCAATGAAATCCGCACTGTGCGCTTGCCCTTTAAACCCAAGCTGGTCAATGCCCTGTTCAAGGGACAGTTTGGTCTGCATAAAAATGACCTGATATACTTCCGAACCATCGTCTGGAAGCAGCTTAACCGCAATAATATTTATCTTGATTTCGATGAAAAGATAGAGCTGCCTGTTTTTTATGATAATGTGCCTTCGGTGCATTTCCTTATTCACAGATTGGAGGAAGATGTCTTACTGGAAGGCACTTTGCGGTACAATCCGGAAACAGAGATTCCCATCTCTGCTGTCAGATTTCAGTCACCTCTCGTCCGTTATGAAGTCAATGGCAAAAAAGCCTGGTTCTTTATCCCGGAGCAGACATTTGAACAGGTTAATTCATTTTTAATAAAGCTGCCAAATCCTGAGTATGACAGAATTGAACAATATTCGCAACTGGTTTTCAGAGGTGAAAGCAACATCGATATCCTGAAAAAAACTGTTTACGATTTAAGTGAATCTAACTGGGATATCGAAATTGATGAAAGCCTGAAACGCGATTTTATCTATAAAGTACCTCTGCAGGCACAGATTTCTGCACAATTGGCTGATGAAATAAATTGGTTCAGTTACGAAATCAAATATCAGTATAAAGATTTTTCCTTTAGTCATGAAGAATTGCGCAAATTCTTTAAGAGTAAGCAGAAATTCATGAAAACTCAGGACGGAAGGCTGGTCTTTATCACTCAGAAAGAGGTTTTTGATGAAGTGGAAAACCTGCTGAAAAAGAGTGAACTGGAAAAAGACAGGGTTTATCGTGCCAGAGTAAATATCCTGCCTTATTATTGGCGTCTGCGCGAGGAAAATCCGGCACTCAGTCTTTACGGCGACGACTATCTGGAGCAAATGTTTAAGTCTTTGCTAAACAGGCATCTGGAAAAAGAAGAAAACCTCCCTCCTTACCTGAATACCGTTTTGCGCAGTTATCAGAAAAATGGCTATCACTGGATTAAGATGCTGATGCGCTACCACCTGCACGGTATTCTGGCAGACGAAATGGGCCTGGGCAAAACAATCCAGGCACTCTCTGTTTTAGCAGAAGCTCCCACAGGCAGTGTGTCCATGGTAATCTGCCCTAAAACCCTGTTGTACAATTGGGCTGCAGAAATTGAAAAATTCCATACCAATATACCCTACCAGATTTATGAAGGTTCTAAAGAAGAAAGAATAAAGATGCTGGGTAATCCTAACGTTAAACTGTTTATTATTTCTTATACTTTGGTGCTTAATGATATTGCCGAACTGGGAAAGATTAACTTTAGATGGGTTGTTTTAGATGAAGCACAGCACATCAAAAACGTTACTGCTCAGCGCACCGGAGCTATCAAAAAACTGAAAGCTGACTTCAGGTTAGCGCTTTCTGGAACTCCCATTGAAAATGATTTGACTGAACTGTGGTCTATAATGGACTTTTTGATGCCGGGCTATCTGGGTTCTCTCAACCGCTTTAAACATGAGTATGTTTCTGAAACTCCAGAACCGGAAGTCCGCAATAAATTAAACAGACTGGCAGCGCCTTTTATCCTGAGAAGGATAAAAAAAGACGTCCTGTTTGAACTTCCGGATAAACAGGAACAGATAAGTTGGTGCAAACTAAATCCAATCCAGGAAAAACTTTACCTGCAAATCCTGGAAGCTGTGCAGCAGAGCCTGTTCCCTTCTGAAGTCAAGGATGCTGCTCAGATAAACTTTATACATGTACTTTCGGCTTTGACCAAGCTAAGGCAGGTTTGTAATCATCCCTCAATGGTAAATCCTGATATCAGGACAGATATGGAGATTTCTGCCAAAGCTGAGCAATTGATGGAATTGGTGGAAGAAGCAATTGAAAGCGGACATAAGATATTGGTATTCAGCCAGTTCGTAGAAATGCTCAAACTCATCCGACCTTATTTCGAACAACGCAATATCGTTTATGAATACATGGACGGAAAGACAAAGGAACGGCTTAAACACGTTGACCGCTTTAATGACGACCCCAAGGTCAAAGTTTTTCTCATCAGCCTTAAGACCGGCGGAACCGGTCTCAATCTCACTTCAGCAGATACAGTAATTCTGGTTGATCCCTGGTGGAATCCTATGATTGAAAACCAGGCAATTGACCGCACCCACAGAATCGGACAAACCAAAAAGGTGCAGGTCTTTCGTCTGATAACAAAGGGAACCGTTGAAGAGAAAATCATCGCCTTGCAGAAAAGTAAACTCGACCTTTTCCAGAATGTTATAGATGAGGGACAGTCCATGATAAAACTCATGGATGAAAAAACCCTGCAAGACCTGTTTATTTACCAGCCTTAAACTGATAAATGACTCAGCAATATATCAAAGTATGCAAAAGTAAAAGAGCTTTTTCCAATGAATTGCTAGTTTATCAATCAGCCTATCCCAATAAATCTGAGTTAATTGTGATTGGCAAGCCAAATACTCTTGTATTAACAGAAGTAAAGGGAATTCCCTATCTGGATGTACAGGATTTCTCTGATGATATGATAGCAAAACTGGCTAGGGCAATCAGCAGATTTCACAATTTGGTAAAAGTGGAGGGTAAAGTCCTCTGCCATTGGGATAATCAACCCCGCAATATTCTCTGGAACGATAAAGAAAAGAAATTTTACTTAATAGATTTTGAAGATCTGCGTTTGGCTTTTCCTGAATCTGATATTGCACATCTTTTCCTGTTCTGGGCAGAAGTTATGGATTACAATCAGTTTTCAGAATCTGTAAGAAAGTTTGTAGATAATTACCAAGGTAAACGTATATTAAATTGGGAAACATGGTCCCTTGCAGCAAGAAATTCCATGCATAGATTTGACCGCAGGAGATGGAAATACCATAAGCTGGAGAAAAGAGATAATTCCGATAGATTAAAAAACAGAAAGTTGCTTCTTACTCTAAGCTGTCATATTTTAGACTAATCTCAGCATTTTTCTCAGACAAAATCTGTTATTATATGAGTTACCTATTCTATTCTGCTGCTTTTTTTTGAAAAAATAGTGTGAATAATCTGATGAACAATTTCCTTGTTCTGATCTATCTTATCTTTGATATACGCTAGAATTAAAGAAAAGATAAAAGCAATTAAAGTCGCAAATATGCATATTCTGGCTCTTCTTGGTTTAGAACGTAGTCCCGCAAGCTGGGGATAATCAATAACTTCAATGGAAGGCATATCTCTGAGTTCATCAATTTTTGCTGCTTCAAATTGAGGATAAATATACTCAAAAACTTTTTTCTGTATTTCAAGGTTAATCATAAGTTGTGAATATTGCAAAGACATATCAGGAATATTATCAATGTCCAGAATATAACTGGGCTTGATTTGTCCTGAACTTTTTTCCAGTTCTTTGACCCGACCGGCTACGATTTTGGCTTTGTAGGCAAGATCTTTAACAACTGGTGATGTCGATTCAAAATTTTGTTTTGCCATCTCCAGTTCTAAATCCACAATCATTTTCTGAGAAACTGCATCAGAATATAGAGATACGATTGCATCCCTTTGTGATGTCATATCAATGGCTTTATTTTTCTTTTGAAAGTCTCTTAGTGCTGTTGCCAGAGAATCTATATCTTTTCTTACAGATATAACCCTGGATTGCAGAAACTGTCGGTTGCGCTTTCCTCTTGTAAATTTTAAAGTTCTATTGTATTCATCGAGCCTGTTAAGATAGAAATCTGCAATTTTCTTCGAAAGGATTTTATCCTTTGTAGAAACAGAAAGTTGGATTAGACCATTTTCTTCATTCAGCATAACTTTTAGAATTTTAGCCTTAAGCTTTTCGAGGGCAATATCCATTGCCTTAAGAGTATCAGATTCCGCTATTTTGAAATACTGTAATAGTTTAAAATTACGTATGATTTCTTCGTTTAGAGTTCTGCTTCTTAAAATAATTAATGCACTTTGAGCATCACTGGAAGACCCGCCGATAAATGAAGACATGATTCCACTCAAGTCGGGAACATTTAAAGAAACACTACTTGATGTAGCATCTGGTTTAAAAGCAACACTGGAAGTCCATATTTGAGGAGTAAGGAGACTATAAATAACGGCTATGATTGCTACAATAAGAGTTATCCAGATAATGATTTTCCTCTGCTGAGCAAAAACCAGCAGAAGACTAAAAAGATTGTTTCGTTTTTCCATCGTCTATCCTCTATGGTGTCTTATGTTTATAATTCATATGCAATACTAATTCATACTTTGTTTTCACTATAGCTCCGGGGGGTGCAAATACATACAGAATGAATCAATCCAAAGTATACCCATAAACTATAATAACTCTTTATCGAACTTGGCACAATACTAAGAGGAACAAATAATAACAGAGAAATAAAGCATGCATCATATATTGCAAAATCACTATTCTTAACTGAATTCCTGAGTTGAAATAAACGATACAACCATCTCATATAAATGAAAATCATCCCCAAAATTATTATTAAACCAAAGTTTGCCATTAGTTCTAACCACCAGTTATGCGGATTTAAAACCCAGGAAGTTCTGTGGTACCTGTCATTGCCAAGATAAATTTCATAACTGCCAGCTCCTACACCAAACAGATTACTTTTAATTGCAAGATTCATGCTCTCTATGTTTAATTGATTGCGTATTTTACTGGAAGTCATATAATAAGATTTGCTTTCATTTAAAGTACTTTGAACCTGCTGATTAAAGATAATCTTAGTGAGTTTGAATTCTTCGGGAAAGGCTTTAACAAATATTATTATACTTAGGGCTATGATTATTATTGATATTATTTTGAGATATAAACCTGCACGAATGAAATAATAAATCCCCATAAGCAGCATGAAGAACAGAGCTAACCTGGAATATTGAAAAGCAGATATTACTATCATAAATATAAACGATAAAAGTGCTACTATCTTTCCGGCTTTGCTTTTGGTTATTGCTGTCTTTACAGTTAGAAATGGAGCCAGAAGCATCATGAAAACAGCACTGTTGTTTTCATTAAAATAAAATCCTGTGGGTATCGGGATTTGAATTTCATATAGTCTTGAACTGGATAAATGTTTTAGGGTAAAAATTTCCCATAAATAAATCAAACAATAGCTGTAGAATATAAATTGAAGGATTAAAAATGCTGGTTTATGATATTTCTGATTCCTCAGAAGTTGAGTTATCAATACAAAAGAAAACAGATAAATAATTATGTTTCTGATATAATATAGTGTAATACGTGTATCGCTCGTCCAGATAAGGCCTATTATCCCGTAGCAAATCCAAAAATAGAGAAAGATATAAACCTCGGTTGTCCATGTATCCAATACAAGTTTTTTATTGAGAACAATCGCACAAATCAATACTAATAATGGGGTAGCTGTTGCTGCTATTTGATTAATTAAGTAAAAGCCCGGATAAAAATAAACTAATCCCATAACTAAAATAGCTGCTAAACATATCGCTTTGATTATGTTCATGTTTAATGGAGCAGATATTTCAGTATGATTGTTCATTAAAGCTCAGTATTGTTTTCTGAGGATATTGGCATCTGTTTCTTGCGAATAATTTTTACTTCAATCAATATCTGTCTGAGATAATTTTTCTGCTCTTCGGAGATAAACTCATCCATAACAGCTAACATGCATGCGATTAAAAGTGCACTAATTGTTAACATAATTATTATCAATAAACGTTTGGGATAAGCATGTAACCCGGCTAAACCAGGTCTGTCAATAATCTCAATCTCCGGCATATCTTTAAGCTCAGCTAACTTGGCAGCCTCCATCATTGGATAGAGGTAATCATAAACCTGATTCATTACACTCAATTCCATAATAATTTTATCATATTCCATTCTCGTATCGGGAAGCTGATCTAAGTTCAACATATATTTTGGAAGTAAGCCACTGTTTTCCTTTTCAAAATATTCAATCTTACCTTTAATAAGAGAGTTTTCTATTTCCAGTTCTTTTACTTTTGGGTTAGAGGGAAGAAATTGTTGCTTCGCAATCTCAAGTTCAATATCGTTAAGCATTTTTTTTGATACAATAGATGAATACAACTCAAGTGTTTTTGTAGTTTGCTCATTTATATCAAACGCTTTACCGGTAGATTCAAAATCCTTTTTAATAACCAGAAGAGTATCTATTCTGGATTTTACCTCATTAGTCCGTTGTTCCAGGAATTCTCTTGTTAGTGTGCTTTTAATCTTTCTCTGATATTTAACATACTTTTCCAGAGATCTCAAAATATAATCAGCAATATCTTTTGATAAGTATTTATCAGATGTAATTGCTGATAGTCGAATTATATTGACCTGTTGTTCTAAAGAAGATCTAAAAATTTTATCATTGTATTTTCTTAAGGCGATATCCATGGATTTTAATGAGTCAGAATTTGTTATTTTGAAATAATCAATCAATTGAAATTTACGAACTATATCTTCCCTGAAAGTTCGACTGTCCATTACTGTAAGGAAATCAAGTGCCATATCCATTTTTTGAGAAGCAAGTAATGGTAAGTTACCAAAACTGCTAAGCAAATTTGCATTTAATTGAATTCCAGTCGTATTATCGGCAATTGGTGAAATCGTTGCTTTAGATTCCCATTTTAGTGGTATGATAAAACAAATTACCGATATTAATATCATTGAAAACAAGGTAAATTTAATGATAAACTTCTTTCTTTTGGCAACTGCCAGCATTAATTGGAAAAAACTAATTTCGATATTTTGAGTTGGTTGTTGTGGATTCATCAGAAATTGAATCTCCCCTTTTATTTCTTAGTTAAGCATAATGGATATCTATATTGTTAAATCTATCCAGGGTCTCAGGGTATCGGGTATTCTAATGCTGCCGTCTGCCTGTTGATAGGTTTCCAGTAAAGCTATCATCGTGCGTGGAGTGGCAAGTCCCGAGCCGTTTAATGTATGTACGAATTTTACTTTTCCGTCGTTATCGCGGAACCTGATGCCTGCCCTGCGCGCCTGGAAATCTTCAAAGTTACTGACTGATGATACTTCCAGGTATCGTCCGGCTCCCGGTGCCCAGACTTCCAAATCATAGGTTTTAGCACTGGCAAAGCTTAAATCTGCAGTACAGAGCTCTATCACCCGATAGTGAAGTCCCAGTGCCTTTAATATGGCTTCAGCGTTGTTCACCATTTCTTCCAGAATTGTATAAGAATCATCAGGATGAACAAAACGCACCATTTCCACTTTATTAAACTGGTGAACTCTTTGCAGTCCTTTGGTTTCTTTACCGTATGAACCTGCTTCCCTTCTGAAGCAAGGAGTATATCCAACCATCTTGATGGGCAGCTTGTTCAGAGGTAAAATCTCGTCTGCATAGATATTGGTAATCGGCACTTCAGCGGTAGGAATCAGCCAGAAATCTTCCTCTTCAATGTGATACATATCATTTTCCAGCTTGGGAAGCTGTCCGGTGCCTGTCATGGTCTTTCTGTTGACGATAAACGGTACGGCAATTTCCTCATAACCATGCTTTTGTACATGGAAAGTGAGCATAAAGTTTATTAATGAACGTTCCAGAGCAGCACCCATTCCAGTATAAACAGGAAATCCGCTGCCTGTGACTTTGGTCCCTCTGGGCATATCAAGCAGATTATTTTGGGAAGCAATATCCAAGTGTTCAAGAGGAGTAAAATCAAACTCTGCTTTGGTTCCCCACTCTCTCACATAACGGTTGAAACTCTCGTCCTTACCTACAGGAACCGAAGCATGCGGAACATTGGGTATAAATAACAGGGCAGACTCCAGTTCTTTTTCTACTTCAGAAAGGTCTGTATTAATCTGTTTTATCTGTTCTGCAACTGCGCCCATCTGGTTGATAAGTTCAGAAGCATCCTGCTTATTCTTTTTGAGCTGGGCTATTTCCTGAGACACCTGGTTCTGCTTTGCTTTAAGCTGGTCAAAGTCAAACTGCAACTTGCGTCTTTTATCATCAAGTGCCAGGATAATTCCCAAATCAGCTTTTTCGTTTTTGTTGCAGATCGCCTGGTTTACCAATTCAACATTGGCTCTGATAAATTTAAGGTCTAACATATTCTGGGGTCCTTTATTTTAGCTTAACGACTTCTTTGCTGGTCTCAACCATGGCTATAAACTGCTCGAGCTTTAGAGAAGCGCCGCCGATTAAAGCTCCGTCTATATCCGGCTGCAACATCAATTCTTTGATATTATCCGGTTTTACGCTGCCACCATAAAGAATCTGAAGTTTCTCGGATACCTTGTCATTGAATGTAGCTTTCAGCCAGTTTCGAATAAAAGCGTGTGCCTGCTGAGCCTGTTCGGGCGTGGCAACTTTACCGGTACCAATCGCCCATACCGGTTCATAAGCTATTACAATCTCTTTACCGGTATACAAAGTCAGGTCTTGCAAACCTTCTTCCAACTGCCTTTCCAGAACTTCATTGGTCTGGTTTGATTCACGTTCATCCAGTCTTTCACCGATGCAGAAAATGGGTATAATGCCGTTTTTCAGTACTTGTTTAAGCTTCAGGTTTACTATATGGTCAATTTCATAATGATATTGCCTTCGTTCTGAATGCCCAATAATGCAATATGGCAGATGCAGTGAAGCCAGCATGGTAGCCGAAACCTCACCTGTAAAGGCACCATCTTCATTAAAGCTGACATCCTGAGCAGCAACTTTAACCGGAACTCCTTTTAAGACATCTTCTGCTACCAACAGAAAAGGATAAACCGGAGCTATTACCATTTCCACCTTGGATTCAGTATGATTTTGGGCATAAGCTCTCAAGCCCTGAGCAAATGCCAGAGTTTCAAAAAGGTCTTTATTCATCTTCCAATTTCCGGCAATCATAAGATGTCGCATTATTACTCCTTAGAAATTGTTTTGTTTCCTTAGAATACAAGATATTGTATCAGTCAAGTTCTTATTTGGAATCAGACTTAAGTATGCTCCAGAATAAACAATGTCTCAGTGATAAAAAAAGACGCTGAGGGGGAAACTTCAGCGTCTTTTATAATATTTGGTTTTATTTTAAGCAGTTATTTCAATAGTATCATTTTCCTGGAAGAAGTGTATCTTCCGGATTTCATTCTGTAGAAATAGACTCCGCTGGCTGCCGGTTTCCCATTATCATCGTCACCTTTCCAGATCACTTTGTGGTTGCCTGCTTTGACTTTATCGTTAACCAGGGTTTTTATCTTTTGTCCTTTCAGGTTATAGATTTCAATAGAAACCTGCTCATCACTCTTAACATTAAAGGAAATGCTAGTTTCAGGATTGAAAGGATTAGGATAATTACCCAACAGAGCTGTTTCAATCACGGGCATTATCTCATCGTCATTATCAACAATATTATAGCCCTGAACCTTGACATCATCAACAAAGAAAATGAAAGCATCATTCGATTCACATTTGATACCAAACCTGACATAAGCTAAATTGAACGCAGACGGTACCAGATATTCGAACCTTGTCCAATTAACAGGAGCTTCCACATAATTAGGTCCTGAAAGCCAGGTAAAGGATGAAGGTATGGGATCAGTTGCTGTAGAAAGTCCAACCCTGAATCTCTCCAGGCCATATTGTTCAGTAAAAGATTTTACCCACAATGATATCTGGTTTTGTGTTCCCATACGCATTCTTGGAGTTAGCATCCAGTCATTATTAGGTGGAGTTGTTGCGGCAAAACAGGCAGCCATTTTTTGCCCGCCATGTGCTGCCACAGTTGTCATGGGAGGAGTTGTAGCGCTTGGGTTAAACACCATGAATGACATTGGGCTTGCTTCATTGGTAAAGTCTATGCCTGTAACACCGGTAGTAGCGCTGCCATCCAGATCATTAAGTATCCATGGATACATTTCCAAGGCAAAGTTATCGTGATTTTCAAAGGTATCCTGCCAGGCAGTTGGCACCGGATTGTAATCAATTTGAACAGTTACAGGGTCACAATGCGGTGATTCTCCTGAAGAGTAAAGTGCAGTCACAGTATATGTGTAATTACCATTAGGTAATTCAGTGTCCTCATAAACTGATATAATAGCAGTATCTATTGTTGCTATGTTAATACCATCCCTGTATACTTTGTAACCGCTTAAACGACGGTCACCATTTCTGGAAGTATTAATAATTTCAGTATTGGGATTACCGGAAGTTTTGAATTCTGCCGTATTAACTGCGGTTATAGTAGGTGCATGAACTGGTTCAGGAATGTGAACGAGTTGAGTTTCTCTTAAAATATTATTTGTTACAAAAGCTTGGATATTCCAGTTGTAATCAAGTGTAGTTCCTAAATCAGTTAAGATCGCCCAGGCACCATTGGTATAAATCATGTTACCTTTATAAGGTATGGACGGTCCATCATCACATCCTGCCGGATAACCTGCCTGAGTATCTATGTTTACTCCGACCCACATCTCTCCCGTTGAAGGTACTTGTATCGGTGTGGGTAAAGTTACTTCATTCCAGGCATCAATAGTGGGAGTAGGAACAGGAACCTGAACAACTAAATTACCGGGATTGGTGGAAGAAACACCACCTGTCCAAACCTTTACAGTATATACGCAATTCACTTCTTTGGGGAAAAATCTTACTTTTGTAAGATATCTATCAGGAATACCGGACAGTTCTGTTTGTGTAAAACGGGCAGCAATATCAAAGTTTATAACTCCATTGGTGCCGATTCCATCATAGTTAAAATTGTCATCAAAATGTATCCAGTCCTGAAGAATAGGTCCTCCGGGAGGAGTCCAGGCGAGGGACACATTGTCCTGTACAACGGTATATGAAAGATTGGTAACAGGATAAAGGTCTTCACCGCCATGAGCGACTACAGAGTTGGAAGGTAGCGAAACACCGGTAGGATTTGTATAAACTGCCACAACCCAGTATGTATAATCTACTCCGCCAATAATTGCAGTATCAAAATAGGTAGAATCGGCTATCAGACCATGCCCCACTGCTATTCCATCTTTGAATAATCTGTAACCGGAAAAATTGGTTAGCAATGGTGAAGGAGGATTCCAGGTAAGCAGAATGCCTAAAACTGACCCGACTGCAACTAGATTTGTTGGGGATAAAAATGCATCTGTTACTTGAGCTGAAGCAGTATTGGAAGGCACTGATTCGCCGGTTGTATAGACAGCTTTTACGTAATAATAATATGTGCCGGGCAATAGGTTGCTATCTGTGTAACTCTCTTGTGAAGAATTATTTAAGGTTGCTATCAATGTGGTGTCGCGGTAAACTTTGAATCCTAATAGTTCACGGGTTAAAACCTGATTATATTCTGTTGTTCGGGCAACAAAAGGAGATATCCAGTTCAAAGCAACTGCAGCATTACCAGGTGTTGCTGACAGATTTGTTGGTGGATTTAAGGGTTCTGCTATAACGCTGTTGGAAGGGCCGGATTCTCCGTTTGGATTTATGTAAATAGCAGTAACATGATAAACCCTCTCAAAACCTACTGATACATCACTATCTTCAAAAATCAGTGCAGTTATTGGATTTAATGTAATTTCTTCACCATCACGAAATACTTTGTATGCTGCAGGTATTCCGTTCGTTGGAGGAGACCAGCTTAAAGAGACCAAATCTGTACCACCGGCAGCATGCAGATTTGTAGGCGGATCAAAGGCTGGAGTTATCGTTATAGTATTGGATGGAACCGATATACCATTTGGAGATACGTAAATCGCAACAACATTATAGCTATAAGAAGTACCAACAATCGCAGTGTTATCTGTATAATTGAGTGCCATAACCAGGTCAGAAGTAATCTGAACTCCGTTTCTGAAAATATGATAACCTCTTAATATGGGACCGGCGGGCTCAGGAGGCTGCCAATTAAGTGTTACAGTACCGTTACCAGTTATGGCAGCAAGATTTTGGGGTGGGTTAAAGACAGGAATAATTTTAACTATATCAACATCATCTATAAATAAATAATACATGTTCGCTGCACTAAAGCCATGGAATCCAAAGAAATAAGTTCCATTCACATCCGGGGTTATAAAAGCTTCTCCAGCTTCATAACCGGTATTCATAACACTTTCATTCAAATAAATCTGTTCTGTTAATGCACTAATATTATTAGCATTACCCCATTTGATTTCCAGTTTTTCAGGAAAATTAACATTTTGAGCTTTGTAGCGGAACTGGATCCGGTAAGTGCTGTCAGCAGCTAAAACCAAAGGCGGTGATATTGCCCAGTCATCCATTGGAATAGGAGATGCAGTATTAAAGCTGCAGCGCAGAACATTGGGGGCAGAAAATGAGCTTGTGTTACTGGTAGTCCAGGTAAAAGCATCATTATTGGCGTTCACTATAGTCCAGGAAGGTGGAACTGCAGGAGCAGTGACATTATCCCAGTATTGATGATATGGAAAAGAGGTTACAGTTGGATTGGGCATTGAAGTAAATGACCAGACAGGACAGTTGAGAGCATCGCCATAAGTATTAAACGGCACAATTTGCCAGTAATAAAGTGTGTTAAAGGCAAAGTCCGGGGTAGGATCATAACTTGTGGCGGTTTGTATAAATCCGTTTACCAGGTTAGTCGGTGGATTATCTGTTCCCAGATAAACTTTATAACCTGTGATGGTACCACCACCTGTAGCCCAGTTAAGGGTTGCAATCAAAGCTATATTAGTAGCATTATTAGCAGGGGATACAAGAACGGCAGGATTGGGAGGAGTTCCGATTTGAGGTGGAGACCATGTAAAAGTTAATCCGTTGGGAGGAAATACTGTACTGCTCAAAACGCAAGCTTGTGTATTTACGGTACCTGCTGTTGTAGCTGCCCAGTCTGTAGTGGTAACTCTATTGATGAATTCAGCGCTGGATGCGCCACGTAGTCCAACCTGAAAATTCTGATTTAGTGAGGAAGTTGCGGCTGCAATATAACCATAGTTATACGTGATTATATTTGTAGTTTCAAAAAGTTTAATCTGGAAATTTAGAGTATCGATAGCGGTAGCTGTTTGTACGCGCCTATAATCATGCCATTGTACTACAAATACACGGTTAGGAGCTATGCCATAATTATGGGTGGTGAGCGTCCCGGTTGGATGAGATTTAATATCTCTGTTCATGGCAACAATCACATTATTTGTAGTTCCACTGCTTATGGCTGTATTGGAAGTGGCTACTGTGTTACCCATAGCAATGAAACCATTGCAGGAAATGCTTATAGTACTATACAATATAGAATTGTAAGTAAAATCAAATCCCAAAGGTAAAGCCTGAAAAACTTCATTATCATTGGCGGCTGTACCAAGAACGTTGCCTCCGGCAAGTTGAGTATATGTACCGATAGAACTGGAAAAAACATAGTCGGTAATTGCACTCCAGCCCGGGGATGTAATAATTAATAATCCCAAGAGAAGTAGCATTTTAAAATAATTGTTGCGCATAAGATCTCCTTTCCCGCAGAATAATCGTGTTGTTTATTTAAATTTTTTGCCCATTGTTAAGCAGGGCGTTTTTTATATTTTCATTTAAAGAACACAGAAAATCTAAACTAATAAATACTAATCAAACAATCTTCAAAGCCAGTCCGGGATTAGAACACAACCCATTCCCGAGTAAAGGCGTATTTATATTTTTACTTACTTTGCATACTTTTAGCCGCTTTACTAGCTGTCAAGCAAAACTTGTTACCCAAACAATCCATTTAAGATTATAGGGAGATGCTAGGGTGATGTAAGGGTCGCACCCTTAGATGACCCTAGCATCATTGGTCAATGTCTGTTGGATCGGGAAAGGAATAAATAAGTGACGAGAATGGACTAATTCTGTTGCATCTAACGCTGCAACATGCACGTTTTGGGGGTATTCCTCAAACTTGTTACAGCAATCAAAGAGGCATTTTAGCAATGTTTGATTGACAGGAAAAACGTTCCTTCTCATATAGTAATCATAGATTTTCCTGTTGTTCCTTCATAGTCCCTCTGTTCAATTATAGAGGATATAATTGCTCACAAAAGCTATGATGTTACTGAATAATATGATATAGTGTTGGGAAGTATGTATTTAAAAAAGTTAGCCTTGGTCTTATTCGCATGCCTTTTGCTTTTTGTTTATTGCTCTGTTTTGTCCGCTCAAATCCTCAGTCCCAGTGAACAGCACCAGTTGGTAGATATGCTCAATACGGCAGGGTTTGACTCTACTGATGTGAATTTTCTCAAAGACTGGGATGCTTCAACCAAGTTCAAACTCTCTGCACAAGTTGATGCGCTGAATAATCCGTGGAATTATATTAAACTGCTGGACAAACTCAAGGATACCCTGAACTATCATTTCTCCGATTACAGAGCTAAGCAATACGATAGCGATACCAGATATAGTCTGTTAAGCAGATTGGCAAAATTCTTAAAGGTTAAATATGATGAGTTCCCGAGTTATGACTTCTATGATAGTGAAGTAATCTGGGATCCTGATGATAGATCGATTAAAAATGTACCGAAAGATTACCTTGATTATATAAAATTTCATTTCAGCAAAGATAGTTATGCAGAAACACTTGATAATTATAATGTGTCGCTATCACCTTTGCAATACGATAGCCTGTCATGCTTTTTATACCAATTATGGCAGGAAAATGAGGACTCTTTAAAGTACAAAGATTTTTACAAAGAAACCTATCCGAAGATTGATAATACAATCAGTATGGAAGATGGGAAGAAACTGCTATACGTAATGACAATGTACGATCCTGATAATGATTTCACTGACAATGTTGTTGTTACTCCAGAAGGATTACGTTACAGAACTGGTAGACCAAGCAAACCGTTACTACCTTTTGAAAAGTGGTTGTATTACAGAGCTTCAGCCGAAAAACTATCCAGACTTGTAGCTAATTATAAATTTACGAATAAAAAGCCAATTTATCTAAAGTCTGAATGGGGTACTGTAATTATCGGAAGTATGGGAAATGACCGCTATCCTAATAACAAAAGACTGAAGAATTCACCTCCCTGTCTGATCATTGAACCGGGAGGAGATGATATATACGAATGCCCCCTTTACGCTGATAATAAGCATCCCTTTTATATAGTGATTGATTTGAAAGGTAATGATATTTACCTCAATACAGACATAGGCAGAGAAATGTCTGTCATTCACGGATTCGGTTATCTTCATGATTTTGAAGGCAACGATATGTATATAGGTGGAGATTTTGCATTGTCTGCAAGAAATGGTTTACAGATGAATATTGACGACAAGGGCGATGATTACTATTCCACCGGGCTTTTTTCTCAGGGTGCTGCTATGTTCGGAATCTCTGTTTTGCAGGATAACGAAGGTAACGATACCTATACAGCTACTGAATTTGCTCAGGGAATGGGTGGGACAAAAGGGCTTGGTTTACTTTTGGATGGAAAGGGCAATGATGTTTACTATGTGGGCGGCAAGTATCTTCATAAGCCATTAGCTCCGTTTGATTACAGAAGCATGGGACAGGGTTTTGGCTTTGGTATGCGTCCTGACTTGGCAGGCGGAATCGGCATTCTCTATGACGGTGAAGGCAATGACCGTTATAGCGGCGGAGTCTATGCTCAGGGCGTGGCATATTGGTATGCCATCGGCGCATTGTTTGATGAAAAAGGCAATGATTATTACGATGCTGTTTATTATCCGCAGGGCAGCGGAATTCACCTTGCCAACGGTGCACTTATAGATATGGAAGGTGAAGACCATTATTATTCCAAACACGGACCCGGTCAGGGTAATGGACACGACTGGTCGGTTGGCGTTTTCATTGATAAAAAAGGCAATGACCATTATTCTATCGAAGGCGGCAACGGACTGGCTTTAGCTAATTCAGTAGGCATCTTTGTCGACAGCGAAGGTGACGATAAATTTGAACAGCGCAATCCTTCCAACTATGGCTTTGCAAGTTCTGCCAGGGAATCCGGCGGTCTTGGTCTGTTCCTTGATGCCGGTGGAAAGGATGTCTATCCC
Organism: Cloacimonetes bacterium UBA6097; assembly: GCA_002435865.1. Classification (GTDB taxonomy): domain Bacteria; phylum Cloacimonadota; class Cloacimonadia; order Cloacimonadales; family Cloacimonadaceae; genus UBA5614. The sequence continues at coordinate 17,123 of DIWV01000009.1, forward strand.
GATTCTGCCAAAACTGACAACAAGACTTGGCAGCAAGGCACTTATGGCATTGGCAGGGATGTTGAACTGAATGTGCCGGCTAAAACCAAAGTTGAAGAACTGGCGGAAGAATCCGTTGCAGATGTGGACAGCCTGGCAGCCATAGATGAGCTGTTTGGAATATCCTCAGAATGGGAAGTCGGTTCTGCTGCCAAAAGAGTCAAACTTGCCCGGGAATATCTTCTAAAAAGAGAATCGGAAGCTGTTCCTTATGCTATCAAGATGAAAATGGATACCAAGTCAGGCCTGGAATACCGTGCTTTGGCTGAAATTACCAAAAAATCAACTCTGATGCAGGCTTTTCTCTATGCAGTTCTGCATGATGTTGATTCTCTCAAAGTTAAAAATGCCATTGCGCTGATTTCTGAAAAAGGTGACAGTCTGGCAGTTGATTCTATTTCCGTCTTTCTTGCCCGAAACAAATACATTCCAACTGTTTTGTCGGCTTTGGGACACTTCAAAACTACCCAGTCGCTGGAATTAATCAAGCCCTGGCTTGCTCATCATACAGAAAAATACAGATATTTGGCAGCCCGGAGCTTAAAAGCAATGAATACAATAGATTCTATTGCCCTGCTCAGGAAGATGGATAAAGACAGTTCTTTCCTGATTAAGGCGATGGTACGGCAGCTTCCCGCAACAGATAAATAACATGAACAAAAAAGATATTTTCTCTGACTTTTTGAAACAGCACTTCCCCGAACGGGCAGCGGAATTACTGCCTGGATTCCAGCTTTACCTTGATGAATTGTATGCAATAAATGCTCAGGTTAATCTGGTTTCACGGCAAATGGTTAAGGAAGATTACTGGCAATACCATTTTCTTGACAGCTTGCTTATTTTTAAATGTATGGACTTAGTTGGTGGGAAAGCTTTGGATTTTGGTACCGGTGGAGGCTTACCGGGTATTCCTGTGAAGCTGGTGAGACCAGAAATGGATATGACTTTACTGGATTCTGTCGGGAAAAAAGCTAAATGCCTGGACCATATTATTGATGCCCTGAGGCTAAAGAACTGCAGTGCAGTTTGGAGCAGGCTGGAAGACTATGCCAAAGCAATGCCCGGCAATCGGTTTGATTATATATTATGCCGTTCAGTAAGGATGGAACCTGCTTTTTTTGAGCCGATGTTTAAGCTGCTCAAGTCTGACGGCAAGGCAATATTTTATAAAGCGCATCAGGCAGAGGATGTGACAGTTCTGCCCGGGATAAAAGTCTTTGATGTGAGCCGGGAAGAACTGGGGAAACGACAGATTATTATTGCTCCCAAACGGAGCTTTGAAATGTATTTGAAGAATAGGAAACTTGGTTAAAGTATGGGAAGAGTAATTACTATTGTCAATCAGAAGGGAGGAGTGGGTAAAACTACTTCTGCAGTTAATCTTGCAGCCGGATTGGCTATCATGGAAAAGAAAGTACTGCTGATTGATTTTGACCCGCAGGGTAATGCCACCAGCGGAGTTGGTATTGATAAGGAAAACCTCAAACTGCAGATTTATGATGCCCTCATCCAGAGAGTTGGCATTGAAGAAACTATAGTAAGTACTGAAACAGATAACCTGGATTGTATTCCGGGAAATATTCATCTGACCGGTGCAGAAATTGAACTTGTAAAGGAATTTGCCCGTGAGTATAAGCTTAAGGAAGCCCTGCAGCCTATTATTGATAAGTATGATTACATCCTGATTGATTGCCCGCCTTCTTTGGGTTTGCTGACCGTTAATGCCCTTACTGCCTGCTCAGATGTGATAATTCCCATACAATGCGAGTATTACGCTTTAGAAGGAGTAAGCCAGTTGCTTACGACTGTGCGCTTAATCCAAAAGAGCCTTAATCCAAGCCTTAATATACTGGGTGTGGTGCTTACAATGTTTGACAAAAGGCTGAATTTATCCATTCAGGTTGCCAGGGAAGTCAAACGCTATTTCAAAGAAAAAGTCTTTCGTACAATTATCAGCAGAAACATCAAGCTTACCGAGGCACCCGGCTTCGGCAAACCGATATTTCTTTATGATATCAAATCCTCCGGTGCCTTCAATTACTTGGCTTTATCCCGGGAAGTTTTAGAACGTTATTCACAAGGATGAAATGATGGATGATAAACTTGGCAGAGGTTTAGATGCCCTGATAAGGGATATTGACGAACAGGAACATCCCAATACGGGAATTACAACCGTTCCCATAATCAGAATAATGCCTAACCGTTATCAGCCCAGAAAGATGTTTGATAACGAAAAACTGCATGAATTGGCTGAATCCATAAAACAAAACGGCATTATTCAACCGATTATTGTTACTAAAACCGAAGAAAGTGAATATGAGCTAATAGCCGGCGAACGCAGGCTGGAAGCAGCAAAATTGGCAGGATTATCTGAAGTTCCAGTTATTATACGAAGCGTTTCAAAAAGAGAACAGCTGCAGCTTGCCATTATCGAAAATATTCAGCGTGAAAACCTGAATCCCATTGAAGAGGCTGGCGCATACCAACAGCTAATCAGTGAATTCCAGATGAACCAAATCCAGATTGCAGAAATCATGGGTAAGGACAGAACAACCATCAGCAATTCACTCAGGCTTCTGAAGCTCAGTGAACCTATCCAGGACATGCTTTTATCAGAAACAATAACACCGGGTCATGCCAGGGCTATTTTAGCAGTTGATGAAGAAAAACAGGCTGAATTTGCTAACTATATTGTCTCCAATTCCCTATCAGTTCGTCTGGCAGAGGATAAAGCAAGGGAATTCAATCCTGAAAAGAAAGCTAAAAAAGAGAAAGCCAAGGCTTATGTAGAAAAAGACCCATATATTGCTTCTGTTGAGGAGCAATTAACAGAATCGCTTGGTTTAAAAACTACAATCTCTGATAAAAACAACAAAGGCAAGATTACCATCGAATATAATGGCCAGGCTGAATTTGACGACCTCGTAAAGAAACTAACGCAGGAATAGTAAACATTACTTTCTCCTGAAGAGGATGCAATGAAAAGTGTTATTGTTACCGGTGGCTCAGGTTTTATCGGCTCCAATTTTATCCATATGCTGTTTGACGACCCCCATTTTACCGGAAAAGTCATTAATGTTGATAAACTTACCTATGCCGGCAATCCGGATAATTTGTCCTTCCTTGAAGCCAGATACGGAAAAACAAGATATTACTTCGAACAAACAGATATCAGTGAAAGTGACAGCATTAAACAAATCTTTAATAAATACAGACCCGACACCGTCGTTAATTTTGCTGCTGAATCACATGTCGACCGCTCCATAGATAATCCTCTGGAGTTTATCCAGACCAACGTTATGGGCACAGGAACTCTTCTTTACCAGGCATATAAATATTATAAAGAACTGAGCAGTGAAGAGAAAGCTTCTTTCCGTTTTCACCATGTTTCCACTGATGAAGTCTATGGTTCTTTGGGTGAAGAGGGCTTGTTTGAAGAAGTAACTCCTTATGACCCAAGTTCACCCTATTCAGCTTCAAAAGCAGGAAGCGACCATCTTGTCCGTGCCTGGAAAAGAACTTTTGGCTTGCCTACGCTGATTACCAATTGTTCCAATAACTATGGAGCTTACCAGTTTCCCGAAAAACTAATCCCCCTTATCATATTAAACTGTCTGGCAAGCAAACCTCTTCCAGTTTACGGCAAAGGTTTGAATGTGCGTGACTGGCTGTATGTAAAAGACCATTGCGAAGCTATTAAACTGGTAATTGATAAAGGAAAAGTAGGTGAAACCTATAACATCGGCGGACATAACGAGATTAAGAATATCGAAATAGTAAAACTTATCTGCCGGATTCTTGATGAACTTATTCCTGCTGAAAACAATCAACCTTATGAAAGCCTGATTACTTATGTAACAGACCGTCCGGGACACGACCTGCGTTATGCCATTGATGCTGCCAAAATCCAGAATGAACTTGGCTGGACTCCTAAAGAAACCTTTGAAACAGGTATCAGAAAGACAATTAAATGGTATCTGGATAATAAAGAATGGTGGCAGAAGATACAGGAAAAGAACTACCAACAGCAGCGTCTGGGATTGAATACTTAAGAGTCCGTATAACGCGTAACCAGTCACTCATAACTTTGTTGAAGTGGTGGGTGATACGGGACTCGAACCTGTGACCCCTACGATGTGAACGTAGTGCTCTAACCAACTGAGCTAATCACCCTAAATAGTTACGGGTAATGCGTTACGAGGTATGAACAAAACCTCGTCACACGTAACTCATAACCCGTAACTCAAAAAGAAATGGTGGGAGATACTGGACTCGAACCAGTGACCTCTACGATGTCAACGTAGCGCTCTAACCAAGCTGAGCTAATCACCCACAGGCAGGTTCAAAAAGCTGATTACAAGCCTTTTTGTCAAGCAAAATAGTGCCTGCCGTCGCAGAATGGTTTAATCCTTGATTTCCCGCAACTGCACAAAGTAACCCGATGTCTGATTTCGTATAAAGTGCCGTCCTGAGCTTCAATCGGGACATTGCCTTTTAACCATATGGGAAACAGGGTTTTAAAGCGAGGGTCATCTATTATACTGATAGACGGTTCAAAATCAGGATCAATCGGCATATCTGTTTCTTTATCGGCAGCTACAAGCCTTCCCGAAGGGCATAATCCGGCTTGTTCAATCGCAAGCTGACGCTTCGACGGAATATCGGAAAGGTGTGCAAGAATCCACGTACTGCCTGCCCTGTGGCAAAAACCTACTCCCATGCAAAGTTCCCTGTAATCATAAAGAATCAGGTTGCGTCCGACCATTTTCCTGGCACCTTTATAAAATTGCTCCAACTTAAAGTCTTCTCCCGATTTGAAATTTATCAAAGCATGCGTTCCATCGCAGAAAGGCATGGTTGATGAGTGTCCGCATCTGCACAAACTCTGCACAGGTTTAACCGGATAGGTTTCCACAATTTCGTAATCAAGCGGCATGTTTTCCGCATCAAAGGTAACTTTTACCTTATTTATAGGCAGACTGCCTTTCACAAGGTATGGTCCGTCCTTAAGAATTACAACTTTGTATTCTTTGATTGTTTCTACATCATCAGGATGTTCATCATTTATCATAATCTTACCTTTCTCTGCTATTTACTGCTTGACAAATGGCTTGGTAACTAACTATAAGCAATGGTGAAGTCTGTCAAAAGGATTTATCATTAATATAATCAAAAGAGAGTTTTTGCTATGAAAAAACTTGGTTCCGAAGCCTTATTACTGCTTACTGCCATTATCTGGGGATTTGCTTTTGTGGCTCAGCGCAAAGGCATGGAGTCGCTTGACCCGATGCTGTTTAATGGACTTCGCTTTGCCTTGGGTGCTTTGGTTGTTGGTTTGTTTATAAAAAAACCTGAAGCTTCACAAACTAAAACTCCTTTCCCCTGGATGTTGAGTATCGTACTTTTTTTAGCTGCATCCTTTCAGCAAATAGGTCTTATCTGGACAACTGCCGGAAGTGCAGGTTTTATAACAGGTTTATATGTTGTCTTCGTCCCCATCATCGGTATCTTCAGGAAACAGCATATCTCCAAAACCATCCTGATAGCTATCATTCTTTCTGTAGCAGGCTTATATTTTATTAATTCAAAACAGGCAATTTCAGCATCCTTCGGTAATTTTCTGGTCCTGATAAGTGCGGTTTTCTTTGCCTGGCATGTCCAACTTGTGGACAAACATACCAGGGAAGGCGACACACTGACCTTATCCTTTTACCAGTATGGCTTTACTGCCCTGGCAAGTTTACTGGCTGCCTTTATCTGGAACTTTTTTAAAAGTCCGACCCTGTGTATTGGTGGATTTCCATGTTATTCTGTCAGGCAGGCACTTTTGCCAATCCTGTATTGCGGAATACTCTCTGTTGGAGTTGCCTATACCCTGCAGGTACATGCCCAGAAGAAAGTCCCGCCTGCTGCTGCAACCGTTATTTTATGCCTGGAAGGTGCGTTTGGTATGCTGGGTGGATGGCTACTTCTTAATGAACAACTTACTTTTTCAATCTTGCTCGGCGCAACCTTGCTCTTTGTTGCCATGCTGGTCAGTATTTACTCCAAATTTTCCAAATAACTTTATTTCCTGTTTATAGATAAATATTACTAATTCCTTTGCTATTAAAATTTTATCATTTATACTATATAGTAAAAGCTCATTCATAATACCTGATTGATTATAGCTTTCTGAAATGAAAGGCGTTTTAAGGAGAGAATAATGTTTGAGAAATATAAACCGATAAATGATAAAATGTACCAGGTGATGGATAACAAAGGCAATCTTATCCTGAAAGACTGGAAAGGTTCTTTATCTGATAAGCAACTTACTCAGGCTTATCTGGATATGCTGTTTGAACGTACTGCCGATAATATGGCAGTAAGTTTTCAGCGTCAGGGCAGAATGAATACATATCCTCCCAACCTTGGACAGGAAGCCATCCATATAGCAGTCGGCAAGGTTCTCACAGCTGATGACTGGGTAGTTCCCGCTTTCAGGGAACTTGGTGTTTACCTGGCTGCCGGAGCAAGCCTGATGGAAATCTTCCTCTATAACAAGGGCAACGAGAATGGCTTAAAATATATAAATGCACCTCATCTGCTTCCCATGTCAGTTCCCATTTCAACCCAGCTTCTTCACGCTACTGGTCTGGGCTTCAGCATAAATTATAAAAAAGAAAAGGGAGTTGTTTTTGCCTTTGTCGGCGACGGCGGAACCAGTGAAGGTGATTTTCACGAAGCACTGAACTTTGCTGCAGTATGGAATACACCTGTGGTTTTTATCATTCAAAACAACCAGTTTGCCATATCATTACCTGTAAAACAGCAAACCAAATCAATCAATCTGGCAGTCAAGGGAATTGCCTATGGCATCCCATCTCTAAAAGTAGACGGCAATGATTTCCTGGCTATGCACGATGCGGTCAGCTATGCACGCAAGAATGCTGCTGATGGTAAGGGACCTTTTCTGATAGAGGCATTTACTTACCGGATGGGTGCTCATACAACCAGTGACGACCCCACCAAATATCGTACTAAAGATGAAGATAATTCCTGGAAAGAAAAAGACCCCTTAAACAGGCTCAAAGCCTTTTTAACTAAGAAGAAGCTGCTAAAGGGCATTGATGAGGAAAAACTGGTTGATGAGTTTAAACAAAAGATAGAGAAAGAATTTGAAGCTGCGGAACATGCTCCTGAATATAAGCTTGATGAAGTCTTTGACAGCATGTATGAGCAGATTCCTGACGAATTGAAAAGGCAAAAGCATGCCTACGAAAGTTTCCTGCTTTACAAGGAGAAGGTCCAATGAAAGTAATGAATATTGTACAGGCAATCAACGATGCTTTGGATATAAAACTGGCGGAAGATAATAATGTACTGATTTACGGTGAGGACGTCGGCGTAGAAGGCGGCGTATTTCGTGTTACGGAAGGACTTCAGAAAAAGTATGGAGCAAACCGTGTTTTCGATAGTCCTCTGGCTGAATCAGGCATTGTCGGCGCAGCTTTGGGCATTGCCATAAACGGTTTGAGACCTGTTGTGGAAATACAGTTTGACGGATTTTCCTATCCTGCCTTTGACCAGATTATCTCTCATGTTGGCAGATACCGCAACCGTACACGTGGAAAATTTACCGCACCTTTAGTTATCAGAATTCCCTATGGCGGCGGCATCAATGCTTTGGAACATCATTCCGAAAGTCCGGAAGCTTTGTTAGGTCAGATTCCCGGAGTTAAAGTGGTGATTCCCTCAACTCCGTACGATGCAAAGGGTTTACTGATAGCTGCCATAGAAGATAACGACCCGGTGATTTACCTCGAACCCAAGCGGATTTACCGTGCCATCAAACAGGAAGTTCCTGAAGAGAAGTTTGCTATCCCAATCGGGAAGGCAAAAGTGCTCTCTCCCGGTGATAACATCACTGTAATTGCCTATGGCGCAATGATAAGAGAAGTACAAAAAGCCATGGTCATGGCAAAAAGCAAAGGCATATCTGTTGAATTGATAGACTTGCGTACCATCTGGCCAATAGACCGAGACACAATCAGCCAGTCAGTCCGCAAAACAGGCAGGTCTTTGATTGTAACAGAAGCTCCCCAGAGTTTCGGAGCAGGAGCAGAACTTATTTCCATTATCACAGAAGAAGCATTTCTGTCCCTGGAAGCACCTCCCACCAGGTTAACCGGTTTTGATACAGTGATTCCGCTGCCTATGGGGGAACACTTCTATATGATAACTCCGGAACGAATAATGTATGAAATTGAGAAACTGGTCTCATTCTGAGAGGTGAATAATGCAGTATTTATTTAAATTTCCTGACATTGGCGAGGGGCTTACAGAAGGCAAGATATTCCAGTGGTATGTGGAAAAGGGACAGTCTGTAAAAGCCGGAGACGCTCTGGTTGAAATGGAAACCGATAAAGTTGTGGCAGATATTCCTTCTCCCAAGGCTGGCGTGATTGTAAAAACCTATGGCAATATCGGCGATACTGTTCAGGTGGGCGATGTCTTAATAGAACTTGAGATTGAAGGCGTGGCAGGTTCAGAAGCACAGGCTGTTGCAAAGGAAAAACCTGCCCCTGTGACTGAACATATAGTAGAAGAACAGAACTTCGGCGTAGTGGGTAAAATAGAAGCAGCCGGAGATGGAGCCTACCTTCCCTCTTCAGGAGAAGGTTTTGTGCCCGTAGAAGAAGCTGCTCCAAAATCACGCGGTAAAGTGCTTTCAACTCCAGTTGCCCGTGCCATGGCAAAGGACATGGGTGTGGATATCAACCTTGTGAAAGGCACAGGTCCTTCAGGCAGAGTTACAAAGAAAGATATTGAGCAGTACCATAATTCCAAAGGCTATTTATCTAACGCAAAGCAGCAGCCCCTGCCCGAATTCAGGCCTGATGTCATGATTGAAGCTGTTCCTCTGACGCAAATCCGTAAAACCATTGCTAAAAACATGCTCCGCTCCAAACAAAGCACGGCGCACATGTCCGCAATGGACGAGGTAGAAGTAAGTGAACTGGTTGCCCTGCGTGATAAGTATAAGCTCAAATATGCCGAACAGCAGGTTAAGCTAAGCTATCTGCCCTTCATAATTAAAGCCGTTACTCTCGCTCTAAAAGCACATCCTGTTCTTAATGCCGAACTTGATATGGAAAATGAGCAGATTATTTATAAAAAATACTATAACATCGGCATTGCCGTTGATACTCCCGAAGGTCTGGTAGTCCCAGTCATAAAGGATGCAGACAGCAAGAGCATTATCGAGCTTTCCAAAGAGCTGGAAGACCTTGGCAGCAGGGCTCAGAATCGTAAACTTACCCTGAATGAACTCCGTACCGGCAGCTTTACCATTACCAATTACGGTTCAATCGGAGGATATTTTGGCATTCCAGTAATCAATTATCCCCAGGTTGCCATACTTGGCATCGGAAGAATTACCGAAAAACCGGTCGTTAAAGATAATCTGATTGTCATTGGAAAAGTATTGCCTATATCCATGTCCGTTGACCACAGAATTGTGGATGGCGGTGAAGTCGGGCGTTTTATGAATGATTTAATCGGGTATCTCAAAGACCCCATATCCATGTTTCTCGAATAAAAAGGAGCAAGCCATGAAGTATGATGTAGTAATTATCGGAGCAGGTCCTGCGGGATACGTTGCAGCCATCAGGGCAGGACAGGCAGGACTCAAGACTTTGGTTATCGAGAAACGTTACACAGGCGGAATGTGCCTGAACTGGGGTTGCATCCCCACCAAGGCATTACTGGAATCCGCAAAGTTCTACAAGAGGATAAAATCCGCTTCTGAATTTGGCATAAGCGGAATTAATCCCGCCAAAATTGCTTTCGAATGGGAGCCTGCACTGCAACGTGCAATGTCCATTCGCGACCGTCTGACCAAGGGGATAGAATACCTGTGGAAAAAGAACGCCGTGGAAGTAATTACCGGAGAGGCAACAATTCACTCTGCCCATGAAGTGGAAGTCAATAAACGCATAATCGAGACAGAACATCTGATTATCGCCACAGGTTCCAAGCCTGAGCACATAAAGCTCAATACCAAGATTCCCGTCCTGGAAATAGAGGGCATGATGTCAAAGCAGGATATTCCCCTCAAACCCCTGATTTACGGAAATGGTCCTGTCGCACTCGAAATGTTCCAGTTTTTTGAACTCATCGATAGAAAACCTGTCTGGATTATCCCAACTGAACCAATCCTGCCGGGATTGGATGATTATGTAAACGATTATCTCCTCAAAAAAGCCAAAAAAGAAAAGCAAAACATTATCTATAATAAAAAGTGGACTTTCACTGGCAACACTGTTGATGACGGCACCAATAAATATGAAATCGACGGCATTATCAACTGCAGTCTGCGTAAAGCTGTGTTACCAGGGTTTAAAGATATGCCTGCCCTTGAGAATGACTTCATCAAAGTGGACGAAAACTACCATACTTCCATTAAGAATATGTACGCAATCGGCGATGTGAACGGCATCAGCAGTCTGGCTCATGTGTCTTCCGCCCAGGGTCTTTTTTTGATAAACAGCATTCTGGGTGTGAAAGCTGAATACAAGACCGGCATTTACCCCATCAATGTTTATACAGAACCGGAAATTGCCCAGGCAGGTAAAACAGAGCAGGAACTTAAGAAAGCCAAAATTGATTACAAGGTTAGTGATCATAACTTAACCGCTAACGGTAAAGCTTTGATAGAAGGCAATGCCGAAGGTGTCTTAAGAATTCTCTCTGAGAAACAATACGGACAGGTTTTGGGTGTGCTTATTATTGCCCACAATGCCACGGATATGATATCGGAAGCCTGCACGATTATGGAATTGGAAGGCACAGTTTATGAAATTGCCCGCACAGTTCATGCCCATCCGACTGTCTCTGAAGTCTTTATGGAAGCGGGACTGGCAGCTATAGACCAGCCTTTGCATTAATAATTAAAATAAACCTTTGCCTATTGCCAGTCTCACCAGGCCGACAAGCAGTGCTACAATGCTGATAATTACGCCCACCCTCGCCAAGTTTGGCAGACCCAGGTTAACGTAGTAAAAGATAATATTGCTGACCAGGGCTAGTATAGTAATAGGTATAAAAAGCCAGTTCAGCCATCCTAAAAGGGGAATGAAAGCAACTATTGTAAGCAGTAAAGCTACCAGAGCCAGAATGAAAGTTATCAGTCCCATTAATCATGCTCCTTAGATTTGATTATTAACTTTCTAAATAAATATTGAGTTTTTGTCAAAGAATTCCCCTTTTATTAAAGCAATTTTTCAATACAAAATCTGATAAAACCACTGAACTGAGTTGCAGCTCAATGTTTCATTATTGTTAGTTGATTCTTCAGGATTTTGGTGATTATATACTAATAATTTCTCAGCTGTTACTCAGTCATTCCTTTGATTCAATACGGTAGCATTACGGTAGCAANNTACCGTATTGCTACCGTAATGCTACCGTAATGCTTCTAAGGAAGGTCAAAGAAAAAAGGCAGGTATGAGTTAACATCAAACCTGCCTTTTATATGTCTAAGTTTATATGATTAAATATTTTACTTCATTAACATCAGCTTTCTGGTAAGTGCGAAATCACTGCCGGTTAACCTGCAGAAATAAACTCCGCTGGGTGCAGATTTGCCATTATCTGAAGTGCCATCCCAAAAATCCTGGTGCTCGCCTTTGGCAAAATTGCCTTGCACCAGGACTTTGACAAGCTGTCCTTTGCTATTGTAAACAGAGAGATTGACTTTTCCGCTTTTAGGAATTGAAAAACTTATGTCGGTTTTTAGATGAAAAGGATTGGGATAGATTGAATTGATTTTCGGCGGATGAAGCGAGCTGTTGTCATCTTCATTACTGTCTGGATAGTAATAATGAACCGAATCGACCGCACTTGGTATATATCCTGTTTTATAGGCTCTGGCTTTAACTTCCGCTTCCCAAGGATTTAAAACATAAGGGAAAAAAGGCTCTGAATAAATTGTGGATTGTTCCGTCGGATCTGTACCATCCAAAGTATAATAAATAACTGCATCGGGAGTATTGCATTGAATTGAAACCATAATGGGAGAGTAGTATAACCCGCCTGGCGGAGAAAATATAGGAGTGGAAACAACATTAATAATTTCATTCGCACGCAAAACAGGATAACCACCGTTTATTCCTGTTGTGTCCGCAAGCCAGATTGTGTCAAAATCCCAGTCTACATATGTATTTGCAGCATAAGGATAGGTCATTTCATCTGTAGTTCTTCCCCAATCATAGCCATTGTAGGTAATTCCGGTGCTTTGTATATCATAATAACAATGGATTACGTTATCAATGTTACTAATGCTGACCCAGGTTAATCCATGTCCTCCCCAATTTCCAGAGATAAACCCTGTAGCATAACAGTTTATCAATGTAAACGAACCCGGTAAAACGAACCCAGCTAAATCATGGTCCCCGGTAACATTTCCCCTGGCATAACAATTACTAACCTGAACATTTGTAGTGTATGCCATTAGACCGCCAATATCTGTGAATCCGCTTAAATTTCCAGTTGCATAACAGCAATCAATAGGTGCAGTTCCACTATTTGACCCAATAAGTCCGCCGATTGTTTGTGCAGTCACCCCACTGATATTACCTGTAGCAAAGCAATGGCTGATTGCACTGTTATTAATATTATAAGCTATCAAACCTCCGTAACCCATTCCATTACCGTTAATCTCAACTGATGATGAACTGTAGCTGATATTAGTGTCCTCATTCATACCAATCAGACCACCTGTTATTCCTGTTCCGTGTATAATCCCAAAAGCATGGCAGTCTGTTATAACCGAGTTATTGCTTGTTTTGCCTATCAGTCCACCGTTGTAAATGCCATAAGAATATATAGTGCCGGAGACACTGCAATGTCTGACAGTCGTACTATAAGCAGTGCTGATTAAACCTCCTGTTAAGTTCAGTCCCGCAATATTGACATTAATCAGAGAAACAGAGTCCAGAACTGCACCATCAGTTATTTTAAAAAAACCGCTTGAACTGGCTGAAGTATTGTTTATGATTAGGTTGGAAATAACATGCCCGCTACCGTTGTACTTACCCTGGAAACCCAAAAAAGATGGACCTTGTCCCAGTATGGGAATCCAACCGACTCCTTGGTTGTAGGGTGCCACACCCAAATCTATGTCAGCAATTTGCCTGAAGCTGGAAGAAATGTAATTACGAACATTATTCAAATGAGCTGCAGTTTCAACAAGATAGGGGTCTTCATCTGTACCACTACCACCAGCAAATTGGGCTAAAAGACCTGTAAAAGAGAATAATAGTATTAAAATCAGAGTTATTCTACTGAGCAGGTTTGCTTTCATTCTTTTCCTTTTAAATGGTTGGATATTTTATGTTATTACTATTTCATAAGTGTCATTTTGCGGGTAATATGGAAATCTACCCCTTGCAATTTGTAAATATATATTCCACTGGGAACAGGTTCGCCAGCATCAGATTTACCATTCCATTGCAGACTGTTGGTTCCTTTGCTGTAATAATTATCAGCTAAGGTTCGAACTAACTGTCCTTTTTGATTATAAATAGTTAAGGAGACCTTGCCTGCTTTCGGCAAATCAAAGCTGATAGTTGTATTGGGATTGAAAGGATTGGGATAGGCAAAGATATTAATAATTTCACCAGGGTATATACAATCTTCATTCCCAACTCCAAAATCAAATTCAGAAACAACAATCTCACTTGGATTCCAGTTATTTTTGAAAGCTATAGCTTTGAGTACTGTTGTTGTGTCTATTACAATTGGATTGTCATAAACCGTTGATTGCATTGTTGGTACGCTTCCATCCAAGCTATAATAAATATTGGCACCAACAGTCGTCGTATGAATAGTTACCTGAATTGGCTCAGAATAGTGACCAGCTGAAGGATTGATAATTGGAGTTTCAACTTTAAAAACATAATTTGCCGTTGAGATATTACTGGAAATCCAATTGCTTCTATAAGCTCTTGCTTTTACTGTAGTTGTTTCATCAATGTTAAGTGGCTCGGAATAGAGCAGAGATTGTTCATCAGGAATTTCTCCGTTTAGAGTATAATATATTTGTGCGTCAATTGTCTCAGTCTGGAGTGTAACTTGCAGTGGTGTCGTATATAAACCACCTGCCTGAGAAAAAGTAGGGGCTTTTACAATTTTAACCATGCCGATATCCTGCAGATAAGGATAACCATTGTTTTCTGCCAGATCAGCATCTGCAACCCAGATATTATTAAAATCCCAGTTTACATAAGTATTTGCTGCATATGGATAAGTCATTTCAATTGTATTTCTTCCAAATCCTCCGGCAGAAATTGTCTGCCATGAAGTTAGTGTATTCCAATAACTGCTAACAATAGAGGAACCGCTGTTACTCCCTATTAATCCTCCGTTGTGTGCTGCTACAGGAACACTGCCTGTAGAATAACAATTAGTGATGTTAGCTTGGCTGGCAGAACCAAGCAGACCTCCTGAATAATTAATGCAGTTAATGTCTCCTAATGAGAAGCAGTTACTAATCACAGACACTTCAGAAGAGCCAATAAACCCTCCCGCATATTCATTTCCGGTTACATCTCCGATAGAATAACATTTGCTGATTACTGAGTTCATATCGGATCCAATCAAGCCACCCGCACCAAATATCGGGTCTGAGCATGTGATATCTGCACCCGAAAAACAATTACTTATATTTGAGTAAAAACTGTGTCCAATTAATCCACCAACCTGCATAGAGCCCGTTACAGTACCGGAAACAATGCATTTGTTGATATGAGTATGCGATGAAAAACCTATCAAACCACCAACCTGCATAGAGCCCGTTACATTTACCCCAACTAAAATAATCGAATCCATTGATGCAGATGTGGTTTCTCCAAAAAGTCCAATTTCTGATCCATAAGAATTTATGTAAAGATTGGAGATTGTGTGATTTCCGCCATGATAAGTTCCAAGAAATGCATTTAAAGAATTACCAATGGGCACCCACCCGGAATTCTGATTATAGGGAGCAATATTAAGGTCAATTTCCGCTATCTGTTTATAATGAGCACCAGGATAAAGACGCACATTATTAAGATGCGCTGCAGTTTGGACTAAATAGGGGTCAACTGCTGTTCCACTGCCTCCTGCAAACTGGGCAAATAGACCTGAGAAGCACGATAGAAAGAAAATAATGACAAGTAAACAACGTAATAAACTCATGTGAAACTTAGACATAAGACCTCCATGAGGTATTTGTTTTTTGTAATGCAATTTTTGTACCTTCTGTAGATAATATTTGGCAATTTGATGAATATAGTCAAGAAAATAAACAGAAATACAATGAGTGAAATATTTGCACAAATAATGAGAATGTATCAGATTGTTTTAGAACAATCCGGAAAGGATATCATCGGCAGTTATGTTATTGAACCATAGGCTAAGGTCTAACCATGCAAGTTTGTTGCGGAGAATTTCTTCGTTATGGGGAACTCCAATCAGCATTTGTTCCAGTTCAGCCGGATCTCCTACAGGGAAAAAATCACCAAAAATCTTAAGCGATACTATAAATCCTCTGGAAACCTGCAGATAGAATTCAAAAGTACCTCCGGCAGTCCGGATAGCTTTAAAATAGTTGTATTTGGGAGATTTGCCGTAGTTCCAGTCCCAGGTGCTGTACTTGGCTTTGACCATTTCATTGATAATGTCAATTTCCTCTGGTGTAAATTCATAATCCTGAGCATCGGGGTAAAGAGAATGCACATGGTCACGGATTTTCTTTATAAAGTCTTCTATATCCATAGACCGGGAAAGATGTTCACTGATATTGGTTACTCTGGAACTGACTGATTTGACTGCTTTGTCGTTGAACTTAAGAGGATTTGCTTTCAAAGCCCGGGAAAGGTCCTGCATTTTGGCTGCAAAAAGGATGGTCCCATGCTGTAAAACTTTATCCTGCCAGATAAGTTTGGCATTGCCGGAAAACTTCTTACCGTCGATAGTCAGGTCATTACGTCCCTCCAGTTTGGCATCCAGCCCCATTTCCTGCAGAACCTGCAGAATCGGCTTTGTATAGGTTTCAAAGTTATCTGTGTTGGCTTCGTCAGTTTTCATTATGAAGCAGAAATTAAGGTTCCCAAGATCGTGAAAGACTGTTCCGCCGCCACTCATCCTGCGCACAACCTTGATATTATTCTCTTTAACAAAGTCGTAATTGATTTCCGAAAGTGTATTCTGATGCTTGCCGACTATGATGGACGGTTCGTTGCGGTACAGGTAAAAGCAGTTTTCTTTCTTATGTTTTAGGATATATTCTTCTGTGGCAAGATTAAACCAGGCATCGTGTTTTTTACTGACAATACTAAGCATCAATTTATCCTTAATCTGCTTGTCACATTGAGCATAGTCGAAATGTAAGACAAGCTTTCGGGATTTGTGTCCTTACTTTGCCCTTCGACAAGCTCAGGATGACACAAACCACATAATCCAGCCATATTTTATTGCAGATTAGCTAATTCAGCTTTGACGAAATCTACCAGGTCATGAAGATAGCTTTCCGAAAAATCAAAACTGATGCCAGCAGTCTGGTAAATTTCCCGAACAGGTTTGGAATAACCAAGGTTAAGGAAGTCCTGGTATTGCTTCAAAGCCATGGATTTGTTTTCACGGTAGTTTTTGTATATTGCCAGTGCTCCAAGCTGTGCCATGCCATATTCTATATAATAAAAAGGTACTTCAAAGATATGCAGCTGCTTCATCCAGCTTATCCTGCGCAAGTCTTCCAGACCGCTCCAATCCACTTCTGCACTAAATCTCTTCTGAATATCTCCATAAGCTTTGTTGCGTTCTTCAGAAGTATGGTTTGGATTGAGGTAAATCCAATGCTGGAAAGCATCCACTGTCATGCACCAGGGAAGGAAAGTAAGCGTACCTTCCAGTTGGTCTCTCTTAGCTTTCTTAAGGTCAGTTTCGTCTTTGTAATATTCGTCCCAATAGTCCATGGTCAGCATTTCCATACTCATGGATGCCAGCTCTGCAACCTCGCTTGGGGGATTGCAATAATAATCAATTGTTATATCTTTGGAAGCAGCACCGTGCATGGCATGACCTGCTTCGTGAAGAAGGGTTGTAACATCATTGTGTAATTTAACTGCATTCATAAAAATAAAAGATGAACCCAAATCGTAAATACTGCTATTATAACCACCGGGAGCTTTACCCTTGCGGTTTTCCAAATCCAGCAGATTGGTATTATGCATCATTTCAAGTTGAATGCCATACTCAGGTTTTACTTTATGTTCAATCTTGATAGCTTTGGAAACAAACTCGTCAATTGTCTCAAAAGGTTTAAGTTTTTTTCCATCCAAATCAACTGCAGTATCCCAGGGTCTTAAAGTTTCTACTTTCAATATTTCTTTACGGTGCTGATTAAGCTCTCCAACAAAGGGAACGACTACTTTTTCCACAGCATCATGGAATTTATACAAATCTTTGGGAGTATAAGAAAAGCGTCCCATTGCCTGATGCATATAATCCCTGTAATTATCGAATCCGGCATTGGCAGCTATTTTAATCCTCAGAGCCTTGAGATCGTCAAACAGCTTGTCCATTTCATCTTTTTTATCTGCATAACATTTGTTCAGAAGCTGCCAGGCTTGCTCCCTTTTAGATCTGTCAGGATCCTTAAGATATACCGATAACTGGGGTGGAGTGCGCTCTTCGCCATCAAAGAAAGCGCTCATCTTGCTGCAGATTGCTCCGTATTGGGTTGCAAGTTCCTGTTCCTGAACCTTTAAGGAGACGTTTTCTTCCCTGAAAAGCTCTATTTCATTGGCGATAATCTTTTCCAGGTGAGCAAAGAGATTTTGAGGTAATTCTGACCTGGCTGGACAATTGTAGAATATCTGCTGAAGCTTAAAATTGTAAGGTTCGCAGGGAGCAAAAATCTCTGCATTAAATGTATTGTATGCTTCTGCGAACTCTTCTTTATCAGCATTGACTGTCATTCTGATATACCGCCACGACAGTTCATCCATCAGGGCTTTGGATAGTTCTGATGCATGTTCTAACAGGTTCAGTAATTCAGCAGTTGTTTCCGGCGCACGGTGAGTAAGCTTTTCCAGTTCAGATTTTACTTCGTCCCATTTGGTAATGTCAAGATCAGGGGTTAAATGTTTCCATGGTAATTTTTCAAGTTTTTTGTCTGTGTATATCATTCAATCCTCATGAATTATTTCTTTCTGAATATCTTCCAGAGCATAATAATTAATATTGCTGCTGTTACTCCCACTTCTTTAAATGAGAGGACAGGATAAAACTTGATTTTTTCTTTTCTGAACACAAAGATGCCAACCGGAGATGTCTTCATGCCACCACCGCCACCCATGCCCATATCTTCCTTGGGAGCAGGTTCAACAGGAGCAGTCTCGATCATTTCTTCTGATGTTTCGTCTATGGCATGCACTTTGGCTTTCTTTTTTTTCTTATTGGCAGGACCACTGCCTCCGCCAAAACCATAGGCTACTCTGGCAACAGGGATAATTGTAAGGTCGTTTACTGTCTGAGGATTGCCGAAAGAAAGTTCTACTCCGCCGACTTTTCTTAGCTTTTCCATTATGGTGTTTAGTATTTCCATTATTTCCATAATTCACCTCCATTTGCAAATCAATTCTTTTAAACCTGTCAGGATTTGTCAATAGCATATATCCTGATTTCTGATGTCTGTGTATTATCCTGTTTTATTGCCGATAGTTAACTCCATATTGTCTGAATAATATGAGAATACCCCCCAAAAGGTGCATAGATGGTATTATAACATATCAGCATATAATGACATCAGAGCATACACAGGCTTGAAAAAGCGCTTAATAAAGCAACAAGCATTGCAGCGATAGATGCAAAAGTTATGATCCTTCCTTGTCGCCTGTTTATTCCTTACCTGATCCTACAGAGATTGTACTGATTTCTAAGGGGTATCTAAGGGGTTAGCCCTTGGATACCCCTTACATCTCCCTTTAATCTCCCATGGATTATTTAAGGAATAAGCAGAAAATGATAAAGCAATAATCATATTATACTGAACCTTAGCAGCTTAAAAATAGGTTCGATATAAAAATGGGGGGTATCCATGATAGTTTGATTTAAAGATTGACAGATTTATCTTACTGTCTTCTTGTTAAAAAGAGGTGTGACTTATGAGAATATCCTTAGCTATTCTGACTGCAATCTTATTTGTGCTGATTGGCTGCAGCAATACAGACAATGACACAAAAGAAGGTTGGGAAAACCTGTCAGGCTATGATTTTCCAGTGTATGCAGGACACTTTGCCGATTATGTACAAACAGACAGTTATGGCAATGTCCTTGGAAATATAGATTACGGCAGCAATGACGATGACAAAGATTGGGAATGGTTTGAATACAGCAGTAAAAACTCTGTTACAAACAACCTGATTACGGGCATATCTTTTCCTGAAACAAACAATTTATCCCATAATAATAATATTAAATCCTTTGATGCACATGGCTTTATTTATCCAGGTGTCTCAGAAACTATTATACCTGACAGTGTTTATCTGAATGTACCTTTTGTTTTTAAAACCCCCGCTTTGGATGTTTGTCCCACAACTCCAGTTATCGAATATCAGGTTTTTCCAAGTCCGCCAGTGGAATTATCTTTGAAAGACCCGATTTATCTATTTTCTTTTGGAGTTAAGCTTTTTACTGCATCACAAACAGACCATTCCCAGCTTTCAGTAACAGTTCCTGCGGGTTATTGGTATGCACTGGCTTTTTACAACAATCAGTGGAATCATGCAATTCCCTCATATCCTGCAATTGGTCCCATTGAAATTTCCTGGGATGACATCCCTTTTTCTGATACAGTTCAGGTTGTATTCAGTATGGCAGACCCATTCGTGCCACCCCCTTTCTTTTCCTTTACAGCTATGGTAACCAATGACTATCATGTGCAGTTAATATGGATTACCGAATCTGAAACCAATGTTCAGGGTTACAATTTATACAGAAGTAATGATGTTAATTTGAGTTCTGCCACAGTTATTAACGACAGCTTAATATCATCAGACCATCCACCCTATCAGCAGCATACTTATACATTTATTGACGACACAGTTGAGCTGAACCACACATACTATTACTGGATGGAGAAACTTTCTACAGATTCTCATAGCTCTTACTATGGACCAATATGTGTTACTGTTGACCCACCTCCAAGGAATTTTATCTATCCTGCCTACCCCAATCCCTTTATTGATAACTTCCATCTATTATATTCTATTCTGGACAGTGCCCGGGTAAATATCCTTGTTATCAATCGGGGATATGAAGTAGTACGCTCCTATCAGGGCAACCAAAACGGAGGAATTCATAGCCAGTCTTTTAACATGCAGGATTTACCTGTTGGCTTATACCGGGTATTCTACTGGATAGAAATGAACAACAAATCATATTATTCTTATGGAGATGTGCTGAAACAATAAAACTTTAACTCATAAAAAAGAGCCGGTGTTAACCGGCTCTTGCGAGTATACCTTGATGAGTTTAATGCTTTTTATTGAATGGTGATTTCTTTCTTGGGAGCTTCTGCTTTCTTGGGAAGAGTAAGTTTTAATACTCCATCTTCCATTTTTGCCTGGATGTTGCTGACATCTGCATTATCTGGCAGATAGAGTGTCCGGCGATAACTGCCGCTATAACGTTCGCATCTGTACATTGTACCTTTTTTCTCTTCCTTCTTGTCTTCGCATTTGGCTTCAATCACAAGCTGGTTGTCGTGTACTGAGATTTTCACATCTTCTTTTTTAAAACCGGGAAGATTTGCCAGCATCTGAAATTCGTTGTCCTGTTCGACAATATCCATAGCCATGGCTTTGAAATTATTGTCCGGTTCCTCTTCATAGAAGCGGTTAAAGAAATCGTCGAACAAATTCATCATGCTCATCATTGGCTTAAACTCGTGGTTCCTGTTGTAAGGGACGATTTTCATTTTTTCCTCCTAATGTTTATCGTTACACAGATAAAATAATCGGTTCAGGAAAAATGTCAAGTAAAAAATTAGCAATCTAATTGCTTGACTGCTAATTTGCTCTAACTATTTCATTTATGTTGATGTTAACTATACTATTTCTTGATACTTGCTCTTGATTTGATAACTGTTATACAACTGATGAGTAATCGAGATGATAAAAAAAGGGATGTGTAGGTTTTAACCTGACACCATCCCAAAGTTTATTAAGTTTGATTTAGTAGCTTATTTAGTCTTATCTGTAAATGCAGAGATAAGCTGTAACTTCCAGGACTTCAATCTTAAAAGTTGAATTAGCAGGAACAGTAAATATATCTCCCTTATGAAAAAGCTGATATTCAGCAAAATGAGGCAGCAGGACAGAAACTGCTCCACTGATAATTGTCATATACTCAATGGCAGTTGTGTTGAATTCGTATGTGCCGGGTTCCATAACTCCAAGGGTAGCATCACCTTCTTCATTGTGAAAAGCGATAGATTTGACTTGCCCTTCAAAATACTCGTTTACCTTTAGCATAGTTCTCTCCTAAGTCTGTATATTTAAAATAAGTTATCCGCCACTAATCAAATGAATTACAGCCACATCCGCACCTTCAGGAACTATTGTGGATTCGTATTGGTCTTTCTTTACAAGATTGCCGTTAAGCTTTATTACCAGCATCCGGAATGTGTAATTCATCTTTTTCAGTAAGGTTGTAATGGTAAGACCTTCTTCCCACTCTACTGTATTTCCGTTAACAGTTATATTTTTCATCAATTATCCTGCAATGTCTTTTAATATCTGTACTTTATGTCTGTAAACGTATTGCAGACAATAGATCTATCCAATCAGTCTATCAACTCTCCCAAATAAAGGTCTGCAGTGTAATGTTTTGAACCGACAGTAACATCGCCCCTGCCGTTGCCAAATACTATATCGATATCCCTGTGGATTGTGGTCTCGTTATAGGCAGTACCACTCATAAAGGTAACAACTGCATCAAATGTTCCGGTTACGTGTCCGCTTACCGCCTGGTAAAACAGTTGATGAGGACCTCTGGGAGCAACAACGTCTTCAAAATTTAGCTCCAGTTGATGATTGGAAGCGCGAATCCTGTTCCAACCGCGGATAGTGTCAGTTGCCGCCCGGTGATAACCACCGTTGATAGTAACCATTTCCTGGTTTGCATTTGTTATAGTCCAGCTTGCGCCGAGTGAATCGAGATCATGTGAAATCCTGCGTGTCATAAACTGACCTGTACCGTGCATAATCCTGAAATTCACCGTTCTGGCAGTATCTGAATCAGTAACATAGTAATGCTGGGGATTGCCGTCTGCATCAAGGTATTTAAGAATATAATTGCGGGTGGTATGTGCATAAGGTATGACGCCAACAATACCTCTGGTTCTTTCGACTGTGATATTCCACTGACCTAATGCTTCATTATAAGTTTTATGCATCTGGTAATCACGGGTATTATAATGGCTCATTATTACTTTATCAACTTCGGTAGAATCATAAACAAGGAACTCACACAAATCCGCCATCTGGTCAATAGCACCACCAGTAGATAAAGCCATAGCACCGGCAATTGTCTCTCCTGCATCGCGGTCAGGAGTTAATTTTTCTTCGTTATCCTTTTCAGCACATGAAGTAATAACAAAAAACAATACCAGGGAAAATATAAGACAAATAATTATGAGATAACGCTTTGCATTCATCTCTGCCTCCTTGGAATATATTAATAAGCATTACACTTTGGATTCTGTCCGGCACATATATAAAACCTGAATTCTATTAACGATAAATCTTACAAAGCAATCATTGCTGTCAAGAAAGAATTATGAGTTGACAAATAATTAGCAGGAAAAACATTGGTACATTGTAAGATAGTAAATACCTCAGAGGAGATAGATAATGAAACAGGGAATACATCCTAAATACGAAACTGTCACTGTCCATTGTGCCTGTGGCAATGTTTTTGAAACCAAATCGACCAAAACCGATTTACACGTGGATATCTGCAATGTTTGCCATCCTTATTATACAGGCAAGCAAAAGATAATAGACACAGCCGGACGCGTTGAGAAATTCAACCGTAAATATAATATTTCAGAAAAGAAATAGAGCGCTTTTAATTTAACGCCATTTTTCCGTTTCCCTGGAGAAATGGCGTTTTTGCATATATATTAACAAGCAGTAATTTTTATACATGAAACTAATTTGAGGATGCAAGATTAAATGGAAGAAAAGAAACAAATTTACGTGGGTGGACAAGCCGTAATAGAAGGCGTAATGATGCGCGGACCCGAACATCTGGCAACTGCAATACGCCGCAAAGACGGCTCAATCGAAGTGTGGAAGAAACCATTTGTAACTGTAACAAGCAAGGTTAAGTTTTATGGTCTGCCCATTATCAGGGGGTTTGTCTCGCTGATAGAGATGATGATTATCGGTTTGGAAACTCTGTCTTTCTCTGCTAAGCGTTTTGAACTGGACCTGACAGAAGATGAAAAAAGCAAACCTAAATCTGCCCGGCGTGAAAAAGCAGAAGAATACATAACTTTTATTGTAGCATTCGGACTGGCTTTTTTGCTGTTCGGACTTCTGCCTTATAAAATCAGCGATTGGCTCAATCTAAGTAAAAAAGACTTTTATTTTAACCTGTTTGCAGGTGCTGTACGTATAATCTTTTTCGTGTTGTATGTCTTTCTGATTGGCAAACTGAAGGATATAAACCGGATTTTCCGTTACCACGGAGCAGAACACAAAAACGTTAATGCTTATGAACATGAAACTCCTTTGCAGGTATCCGAGATTCAAAAATGGACTACTCTGCATCCCCGTTGCGGAACAAGTTTTATCTTTTTCGTGCTGCTGGTTGCAATCCTGGTTTTTTCCATAATTGATACTATCGTGTCTGCCTTTATTTTACACAAACCTGTCCCTGTTTTTATCAGGTTAGGTTATCACATTCTGTTACTACCTTTGATTTCTGGAATTTCCTATGAAGTCCTGCGTTTTTCCGGACGTAACCTGAAGCATCCTTTGGTAAAAATCATGACTGTTCCGGGTATGGCTCTGCAGAGAATCACCACGCAACCCCCTGACAATCAGATGGTGGAAACAGCGCTTATTGCTATGAAAGCATCACTCGATATGGACGTCAGTGAATATGAGATTAACTGGATAGAAAAATAATGATTCCTATTGAAAAACTTCATTCCCTGAACGAAGAGTTTCAGCAACTTAAGGAAAAAGTAGCTGATCCTGCCAATATGGCAGATGCCAAAGCATACCGCACAATTGCCAGACGTTATAAAGAGCTGAATGAAATCATGGATAGCTGGCATCTCTATACCAAGCTGGAAACACAATTAGCAGAAGCAAACACAATGCTCAGTTCAGAAACAGATGAAGACATGATTGCCATGACACGGGATGAAATAAAGCTTCTGGAAGAAGAGCTGGAGAAAACTGACTTGTTAATAAGTGATTTGCTGATTCCCGGCGACCCTAATGATGAAAAGAATGCTATTATAGAAATCCGTGCCGGTACAGGCGGAGAAGAAGCAGCTCTTTTTGTGGCAGACCTTTACCGAATGTATTCATATTATGCTGACAAAAAGAAATGGAAACTGGCTGTCCTGAATACCAGTGATACAGGTCTGGGCGGATTTAAAGAAGTAGTATTCCAACTATCAGGTGAGCATGTTTACGGCACAATGCGTTTTGAAAGCGGAGTACATCGCGTGCAAAGAATACCGGTAACAGAAGGCAGCGGACGCATACATACTTCTGCGGTTTCGGTTGCTGTTTTGCCGGAAGCGGAAGATATTGACATTGATGTCAGCGACAATGACATCCGGATTGATGTTTACCGCAGTTCCGGAAATGGCGGACAAAGTGTTAATACCACTGATTCCGCAGTTCGTATAACACACATTCCCACAGGAATCGTTGTTACCTGCCAGGATGAGAAATCCCAGATTAAAAATAAAGCCAAAGCTATGAAGGTTTTGCGCTCCAGATTGCTCGATATGGAAATCAGCAAACAGGAACAGGAAATAGCTTCAAACCGTAAAGCACAAGTGAGTACGGGTGACCGTTCTGCAAAGATACGCACCTATAATTTTCCACAATCGCGGGTAACAGACCATCGAATTAACTTGACAACCTATAATTTGGATGGATTTTTGGCAGGAGAGATTGAAGAGTTCATCGAAGCTCTCAAAATAGCATGGCGTCATGAGAAGGTAAATTCATAAGTTATATGGAAATAGTTCCTGCGTTACTGATCGTTATATTCTTTCTGTTTTTAAGTTCGCTTTTTTCTGGTTTGGAAACCGGTTTAATCTCCATAAACCGTTTAAAACTGGAGAATGCTGCCCGTACAAATAAAAAGTATGAACACCTGCTGAAGTTTATCCAGCAACCTGATAAATTCCTCGGATCAACCCTCATCGGTAACAATATAGCCAATGTAATTATAGCATCTGTATCCACATATATTGCACAAAGCATTGTAAACATAAATTCCTCCCCGGTTTTTGATCCCCGATGGACTGCCCTGATAGTAGGTGGAATTGTCCTGGTCTTTGGTGAGATTATCCCAAAAGCTTTATTCCGTGACCATGCAGACACTCTTGTACCAAGACTCTTTCCAGTCCTGATATTCTTTTACACAATCCTCAAACCCTTTGTTGCTGCAGTCACATGGATTAACCATCAATTGCAGAAAATGCTAAAAATAGACAGCAAATTTGATATGATGTACCTAACCCGTGACGACCTGGCTTTTTTATTATCTCAGACATCCACAGACCTTGCTTCTGAGCCCCACCGTGAAATGATTGAAGATGCTTTGGAATTTAACGAACAAAAAGCCAAAAATGTCATGATTCCGCGTACAGATGTAGTTGCTATTGATGCAGAAACCACTATACCGGAAGTGCTGGAAGTAGCAAAGCAAGAGGGTTTTACCCGCTATCCCGTCTTTACTGACACGCTTGATAATATTATCGGTGTCCTGATTATTTATGATGTACTTCGAAAAAAGGGAAGTGAAAACCTGACTGCCGGACAGCTTGTGCACGAGCCGTTCTTTGTTCCTGAGAACACAGATGTTGATGTACTGCTTAAGGATATGCAAAAGCATCACAAAAGTATGGCTATTATCGTGGATTCCTTTGGCGGAACAGCCGGAATCGTTACAATGGAAGACATTCTGGAAGAAATCGTGGGTGAAATAGAAGACGAATATGACACCGAGGAAGACAGCGACGACGATGTTGAGCAAGTAGGACCCAGCACCTGGATTGTAGCTGCAGACGTAGAAATTGATACTCTAAACGATGAGTATGATATGGACCTTCCTGAAGGAGATTTTGAGACAGTTGCAGGACTGATTCTGGACAAGCTGGAACGCATTCCCCACCAGGGACAGATTTTGCATTTCGGCAGTTACAGGCTTCAGGTTTTGCAATCTACTGAAAAGAAAATCATCAAAGTAAAAATCCATGATTCCAGTTCAGATGAAAAAGAAGAAAAATAAATCATATAAAGAGGTAATTCAATGAAATTAATGGAATGCGTGCCCAATTTTAGTGAAGGCAGAGACACCAAAGTCCTTGATTCCATTGCAGATGTAATTCGCTCTGTAAACAACGTCACTCTCTTAGATGTTGATCCGGGTGCAGACACAAACCGTACAGTTTTTACCATGGCAGGAGAACCGGAAGCTGTCGTAGAAGCTGCTTTCCAGGCTATCAAAAGAGCTTCTGAGCTGATAGACATGAGCAAGCATCATGGCGAACATCCCCGTATGGGCGCTACTGATGTCTGTCCTTTTATTCCGATTTCGGACATGAGTATGGAAGAATGTGCAGATTGGGCAAGAGTTCTGGGAGAAAGAGTTGGCAGAGAACTCAACATCCCTGTCTATTTATACGAAAATGCGGCTTCCAAACCTGAATGGAAAAACCTGGCAACAGTCCGTCAGGGAGAATACGAAGCTCTGGCAGAAAAAGCCAAAGACCCCTATTGGAAACCTGATTTCGGACCTCATGAATTTAATCCCAAAAGCGGAGCAACCGCCATCAGTGCACGCGAATTCCTGATTGCCTATAACATAAATCTAAATACACGCGACAAAAAGAAAGCCCATGACCTGGCTCTGATGATTCGTGAAAGCGGACGTCCTGCCAGGGATGCAGACGGCAAACTTTTAAAAGATAAAGACGGAAACAAAGTAATAGAGCCCGGTTTATTCCAGTTCTGTAAAGCAGTCGGCTGGTATATAGACAGCTACAACCGTGCGCAAATAAGTATTAATCTGACTAATTATAAAGTAACACCACCTCATCTTGTTCTGGAAAAAGTTCGAGAGCTTGCCCTGGAAATGGGCATTGGTATCACAGGCAGTGAGCTTGTCGGCTTGATTCCTATGGCAGCCTTGCTGGATGCCGGTAAGTTTTACCTTAAGCGCATGAATGAAAGTGCCGGTATTCCCGAACGCATGATTTTGGAAACTGCAGTGCAAAGCATGGGACTTACTGACCTTGGTCCGTTTGATTTGGACATAAAGGTGATAGAATATGCAATCGCTAAGCAAGATGCTTTGGTCAATCTGAACCTGAATAATTTCTGTGATTTGCTTTCAACTGATGCTCCGGCTCCCGGTGGCGGCAGCGTTGCAGCTTTGTGTACTGCCATGAGCGGTGCACTGACAGCGATGGTTTCCAATCTTACGGTTGGCAAGAAAGGCTATGAAGGTGCACAGGAATCAGTTCTTGATTTAGCTGAAAAAGCCCAGGCTATCAAAGAAAAAGCACTGCAATGCATTGATAAAGATACAGAAGCTTTCTATCTGATGATGGATGCGATGCGCCTGCCCAAAAAGACAGATGAAGAAATAGCCATCCGCAATGCCAGGATAGAAGAAACCACTCAAAAAGCTATTATGGCACCGTTTGAGACTCTGGAACTCTCCCTGGCAGCCGTAGAACTGGCTCAGCAAGTGGCAAAAGTAGGCAATACCAATGCTTTATCCGATGCAGGTGTGGCAGCCCTGACAGCACTTACAGGCGCAAAAGCCGCTTATTATAACATTTTGATTAACATCAAAGGCATCACAGACGAAGCTTTCAAAAATGATATTCTCAGCAGTTCAAAAGCTATGATAAAACAAATAGAAACCCTTGCCGCAGCAGTCGAGCAGGATATTTCTGACAGGTTGAGATAAACAACCCATGCAACAAAACGTCGTCCCTGCGCAGGCAGGGATCCAGCCTGTTTTGAAGAAAATTGTCAGCCGCGCCTACCGTCGCTGAGCCTGGATTCCCGCCTTCGCGGGAATGACTGCTTTGGGATATTAAAAAACACATGCTTATTTTCCTCACAGGTTTCATGTGCAGCGGCAAGACTACCGACGGCAAAGCCGCAGCAGATATATTAATAGTTCCTTTTCTGGATTTGGATGCAGAACTGGAAAAGCAAAGCGGTATTTCTATCAGCTCTTTTATTGAACAGAAAGGTATTACGGCTTTCCGCAAACTGGAGTCCGAAATCCTGCTCAATACACATCAGAAACTGCAAAACAAATATCCAGGCTTCCTCATTTCTTCTGATAAACCAAGCGCAGTTATTGCAACCGGCGGAGGTTGTGTGCTCTTGCCCGAAAATAGAAAATTCCTGAGTCAATCCGGACACACAATAATCTGGCTCAATTTACCTTTTTCCCTTTTACTGGAGAGAATTCATAACAATGAGCGTCCTCTTTTGCAAAACCTGACAGACACAGATATTCAACAACTCTACCTGGAGAGATTGCCATACTATCAGCTGACTGCAACTCATCAGATAACTTCTACCCCCGTCGCAGAACAAATTATCACTTCTAGCCAATAATTGCCCTATACTTTACTTAGAAGATCCATCAGTTTTGGAAGGGAGATCCTAGGGTCATCTAAGGGTGCGACCCTTACATCACCCTAGCATCTCCCTTGTATCTCCCAAAGATTGACTGAGGTAGAAAAAAGGAAAATAATATTACAATTCTGCCATACAATTCAGCCAGAGAGACTGATTTTCCTGGTGTTTGACTGGTCTGTAGTAGTTGCAATAGAGCTTCAGGAGATTGGAGAACTTGTAATTAACCGAAATTCTGAAGGCGGAATCAGTATCTGATTGACTTAGGTAATCTTCACCGGTTAGGAGTTCTTCCGCCTGAAGTACGCTTTTCTGATTTGACCAGATGAGAAAAGTTAGATTTGCGCTGATTTTATCTATATCATAAGCTACTGATTGCTGAAGAGATATGCCGTTTTTGGAAACCTTTTGGTCCAGGTAATGCTGATATTGGCAAATCAAGCTGTAATCCAAAGAGCTCGTGATTTTTTGCTTCCAATTTGCTCTCCATCTGTTCTGGGTAGGAAGAATATCTGTGAATAGAGAATCGTACAAAATGACAGCATCTTTCTTAAATCTGTAGTATATAATACCGCTCTGCCAGTCCTTTTCGCTCCATTTGGCAGATAGGATGATGCGCTCTTTCCAATGAGTGTCTGTTTTACCAGTCAAATCCTTAACAGCTGCTATTCTGCTTATTAGATTAAGGTGCGTAACAGGTTTATAGCTTATATCCCAGCTTAGCTCTTCACTTCCTGTTTTCTGTCCGAAAATTAGCGCTGTTTTGGCATAAGGTAAAGGATATATGTTTGGTCTGTAAAAGTATCTAATTGTGTTGGTTATCTTTTTTTGCCTGTAATCAAATCTTAAGGCTCTGGAAAACTTATCATTAGCTAAAGTAGTTTCCGTCCCCAGCCCCAGGGATTTGGTATTATAGGATGTAAATAATCCATAAACATCCTCTACAGGAGTAAAGGTTGAATCGGCAAAACTGTGTTCATGAGATTGATGATAATAGTAACTGCCTAATTGAAAATCTGACCCGATAAATAATGCAATAATACCGTTAGTATTTTCATTGATACGGTCTTGTACGTTATCAGCATACAGGTTGGATTCATATAGATAAGTAATTTTATCATCCCGCAGATTAGCTGTTCTTTGTGTTTGTGAGATCCAGCCTATTAGATTAAATTTATTCATATTCAACTGCGCTGCAGCACCTGTCAGAGATGGATGAGACAGACTATGAGCAGGTTGGATGTATGAGTTTTGACCTCTTGATTGGGAGGAATAGCTCCCTAAACATAATCCCTCTCCTGCCTGCAATCTGAAATTGCCTAATGCCAAAGTCTTTAATAATTTGTTGAAATTGGTAATCAAACCAATTTGTCCTGCCAGCACAGGATTTTCTCTTTCGATAACCTTGTTGTAAAATATGCCGCTGATATAAGGAACGCCCATTTGATAGGCTGTTCCTGAGGAAAATAGCAAGCGGGAGACAAGCTGCTCTTTATCAGGCAGCCAGTTGAATCTGGATTCGATATTAGATTTTGTCTTTTTGTAATATGTGATTTCTTCTAAGGGTTGCCAGTTCTGCAATTCCAGATTATCATAATTAAGTTCAGTCAGTTCAGGCAGTTGTTGTTGATTAGGAGTTGTATTTTGGGCAATAATCGGTTGAGAAAATGCATATATAAAAATCAAACAAATGATATTAATAAAAGTTTTTCTGTTATATATGAGCACTTTTGTTGCAACAAACATAATTATAATCTATTATACTAGAAAAGCTCTGCAAGAGTGAAATAACATAGCCCAGATTACATAT